>NZ_JBYSYN010000003.1:0-1013245 GCF_058783475.1 Achromobacter sp. FW305-C-13
TGTGGAAGCGCAGTAATGCGTTAAGCTAACCGATACTAATTGCTCGTGAGGCTTGATCCTATAACACTGATGGTTATGACCTGGTGATATAGCGTTCCAAGTGTCGTTCAATACAAAATCTGGCTGCACCGTCAGCAGCCAGCCAACACCAATTACATCCCCCTGTGCGTGATCATCGAGCTAGTCTCTGATCGCCACACGTTGTGTTTCTTCCAAGATTGGAGCAGTTGCCTAAACCGCAGCCGCTCAACCAGTTACGCCTGACGACCATAGCAAGGTGGTACCACTCCTTCCCATCCCGAACAGGACAGTGAAACGCCTTCGCGCCGATGATAGTGGACGGACGTCTGTGAAAGTAGGTCATCGTCAGGCTTTTATTCCGCAAAACCCCACAGGTAATCCTGTGGGGTTTTGTCTTTGTAGAGTGAGAACCCCTGCGTATTGAAAGCGGCATTGTTGGTTGCCACATGCGTAGAGCGGGATCCACTGCAGTACCTGGGCAAGACCCAACAAGACTCAGCAAGACCCAAGAAGTACGCCAAGATTCGAGCGGTTGAAGTTTCAGGCAGCCGCTCAAGCAGTTACGCTTGACGACCATAGCAAGGTGGTACCACTCCTTCCCATCCCGAACAGGACAGTGAAACGCCTTCGCGCCGATGATAGTGGACGGACGTCTGTGAAAGTAGGTCATCGTCAAGCTCTTATCCCTCAAAGCCCCGCCGGTTCCCGGCGGGGCTTTGTCTTTGGGCGAGGGCAGCCTGAATGGCTGGCGAAAGCTCGTCCAAATCGAAGCGCTTTGCAGGTCGTCAATCAGGCTGCAAGCCGCGCCAATGCTGAATGTGCACAAATAACAACGCCCGTGGGCGGGGGGGCTTTGTGCGGTAAGATTGACCGAGTCAATTCGTTGGAGCGTTATCGTGAGTGATACCCAGACCCCCGTGCCCGGTACGAAGTTGGACCTGCGCACGTTGACCCACGTGGCTTACGGCTTGTTTGCCTTGGGCTTTCTAACGAGTGGAATTCTGGGCATCGCGACATTAGCCGCCGTTGTGCTGATGTATCTGAAGCGCTCGGATGCGGCCGGCACGGTTTACGCTGCCCACTTCGACTGGATGCTGCGCACGTTCTGGTGGGCAATGTTGTGGTTGGCCATCAGCGGTATCGCCGTCTACATCTTCATTGGCTGGATCGGCCTGATCGCAACCGTCGTGTGGGTGCTGTATCGCCTGATCAAGGGCTGGCTGGCGTTGCTGGAAGGGGCGGCGCCCACCACCTACGCGTGACCTGAAAGCAATTCGGGCAACAGCAACAAGAAAGGCCGGCGAGATCGCCGGCCTTTTTCATGGGCGTTTGATGCGGTGCCAAGGACAGATACCTAAGACAGGACCACATAGGCCGCGACAGCAAGCATCGAGGCGCCGAAGACCGCGGCCTGGATGCGTACGGCACGGGGCGTATTGAACCGTCCAAGGATGATCTGGCCGCCATAGATCCAGGGGAAGTGGCAGAACAGGCCCAGGACAACGAAGGCGGCGCTTAACTGCGTCACCTGGGTGGTGAGGCTGGCGCCAGGGGTTAGGAATTGCGCGAACATGACCACGATCATTGAGTGGATTTTGGGGTTCAACGCGACGCAGATGAAACCGTCCCAAAAGCCCATTGCTTTCTGCGGCCGCGTCGTAGGGTCGGGCGCCACGGATGCGCGGAAGAAGCCCCAGGCGAGATAAAGCAGATAGGCGGCGCCCGCCCATTTCAGGACGGTGTGGAGTTGCGGGTACTCGTGCAGCGTGCCGCCCAAGCCAAACCCGTAGAGCGCGCAGAGCGCCAGGTTGCCGGCTTCGAAGCCGATCCAGAATGGCACCGAGCCCTTGATCCCGTAGCGGCCGCCGGCGGTGGCCAAGAGGGTGTTGCCCGGCCCGGGACTGATGATCATGGGAATGGCGTACCCCAGGAAAACGATCCAACTTTCCCATCCAATCATTACCGCTTCCTTTGAATGTGGTTGCCGCCAATCCCCCGGGGTTTCCGTGAGCGGGCGAGGTCGTAGTAGATAGCGCTTCCGGGGCGGGGCCAAACGATCTATTCTCATCTCTTCGATAAACCGAACTAATCGAGAACATGCGCCGTCTGCCACCGTTGGGCGCGTTGCGCGCCTTTGAGGCCGCTGCGCGGCATATGAGCTTTACGCTGGCCGCAGCTGAGCTCTGCGTCACGCAGGCGGCGATCAGCCATCAGGTGCGGCAGTTGGAGCACTGGCTGGGTCATCCCATGTTCACGCGCCGAGGCCATGCGTTGAGCCTCACGCAAAAAGGCACGGCCTATCTGGCCGAACTGTCGCAAGTGTTTGATCAGATGGCGGCGGCAACCGAGCGCGTGCGCGACAAGCAAGAGGGGCCTTTGCGGATCTCGGTGCTGCCTTCCTTTGCGTCGAGATGGTTGTTGCCGCGCTTGCCGGCTTTTCGTGCCAGGCATCCCGACGTGGAATTGAGGGTGACGAGCTCGGTGCAGCTGTGGAGCGGCGATGACGCGTTCGACATCGGCATCCGTTCGGGATTGGGGCGTTGGCCTGGCCTCAAGGCGGACCTGATTGCACGCGAGTTCTTGAGCCCGGTCTGCAGCCCTGCGTTGGCTGCCGGGCCGCCTGCGCTTAAGCGGCCGGAGGATTTGAAGCGCGTGGCGCTATTGCATGATCAGCCGCGCGCGGCGTGGCAGCAGTGGTGCCAGCATACCGGCGTGGCATTGGACCTTTCGCAAGGTCTTGTCTTCAACGATGCGGCGTTGGTATTGCAGGCTGCGATCGAGGGACAAGGCGTCGCGTTGGGGCGCCTGGTGCTGGCAGCGGATGACTTGCGAAAGGGGCGTCTGGTGCGACTGTTTGAGCACGCTTTACCGAACGATTACAGCTATTGGATCGTGTATGCGCGCTCGTCCGCGCAACGTCCGGAGGTGGCTGCATTTCGAAGCTGGTTGCTCGAAGAGGCGCGCCAAGCCTAGCGATCAGCGAAATGGGATCGACAGGAACCAGTGAGGGAGTGTGGCGTGTCCACAGAATGTGGAGCAGAGTGTCGCGCGGGAAATGGAGCTTGCGCGAGAGGAGGGTGTGCTAGCCCGGCGTGAGCCAGGGCGTCGCGACAATCCAAGAGGCAGGGACGTACGGGGTACGCCCTTTGCCTGCTTACTTCAGATGTGCGTTGACCAGTTTGGTCAGTTCGAACATTGTGACCTGATCTTTGCCAAAGATCGGACGCAGCTTGGCATCGGCGTTGATGTTGCGCTTGTTGCTGGCATCTTGCAGGTTGTGCTTCTTGATGTATTCCCAGATCTTCTTGGTGACCTCGGTACGCGGCACGGCTTCCGAGCCGATGACAGCGGCCAATTCGGCGCTGGGGGTCAGGGGCTTCATGAATGCAGCGTTCGGCTTGCGCGCGGTCGCGGGTTTGGAGGTTGTGGCCATAATGCGGCGCTCCTTCTCTGGCTGTTGGAAAAATTGTCCTGCGGCCGGAGCATAACGTGTCTCTCTCGTAAAGACAAAGGCATTTATCCTCTGTAGCAACTAAAATGCGCAGACTGTCCCCCCTACCACGTCATTCTGTAACCTCCTATGTACGCACGATCTCCTTTGGAATCAATTCGCCTATTTCATGACGAATTGACGGCGCTGCGGCGCGATTTGCATGCGCATCCTGAATTGGGCTTCGAGGAAGTCCGGACCTCCGGGATTGTGGCCGGCGCGCTTGAGGCGCTGGGCATCGAGGTGCATCGCGGCATCGGCAAGACCGGCGTGGTGGGCGTGATTCGCGGCAAGCGCTGCGACAGCGGGCGCATGATCGGGCTGCGCGCCGACATGGACGCCTTGCCCATGACCGAGGATAACGACTTCGGCCACAAGTCCACCAAGCCGGGCCTGATGCACGGTTGCGGTCATGACGGCCACACCGCGGTGTTGATCGGGGCGGCGAAGTACCTGGCGCAAACGCGCAATTTCGACGGCACGGCCGTGCTGATTTTCCAGCCGGCCGAAGAGGGCCGGGGCGGTGCGCGCGCCATGCTTGAGGACGGCTTGTTCGACACGTTTCCGTGTGACGCGATCTACGCGCTGCATAATTGGCCGGGCCTGCGGCCTGGCACGATCGGCATCAACCCCGGGCCGATGATGGCGGCGGCGGACCGCTTCGAGATCCAGATCACGGGCCGCGGCGGCCATGGCGCGCACCCTTACCAGACGATTGATCCAGTGACGATCGCGGGGCAGATCATTACGGCATTGCAGACCATCGTGTCGCGCAACGTGAACCCGCTGGATTCCGCGGTCGTGTCGATCGGGTCCATGCAGGCGGGGCATCCGGGCGCCATGAGCGTGATCCCGCGCGAAGCCAAGCTGGTGGGCACGGTGCGCACGTTCCGCAAATCGGTCCAGGAAATGGTCGAGACGCGCATGCGCGAACTGGTCACCGCGATCGCCAGCGCATTCGGCGGCACGGCCGAACTGATTTACGAGCGCATCTATCCGGCAACACTGAACACGCCGCAGCACGCCAACCTGGTGGCCGACATCGCGACCGAGATGATCGGCAAGGAAAACGTGGTGCGCGATCTGGTGCCGTCGATGGGTTCCGAGGATTTTTCCTTCATGTTGCAGAGCAAGCCCGGCGCGTACTTCCGGCTGGGCCAAGGCGGCGCCGAGTCGGGCTGCGTGCTGCATAACTCGCATTTTGATTTCAACGATGCCGTCATTCCCCTGGGCAGCGCGATGTTCTGCGCGCTGGCTGAACGGGGCATGCCGCTGGCAGATTAAGAAGCCTTCCATGTCTACTCCAAACACGAATCAGCTCACCATCACCCGCCCCGACGACTGGCACCTGCACCTGCGCGATGGCGCGGCGCTGGAAGCCGTGGTGGCTGATACCGCCCGCCAGTTCGCGCGCGCCATCATCATGCCGAACCTGAAGCCGCCGGTGACCACCACCGAACAGGCGCTGGCCTATCGCGGCCGCATCCTGGAGGCGCTGGGCAAGGCTGGCGGAAATCCGGAAGCGTTCACGCCGCTGATGACGCTATATCTGACCGACAACACGTCGGCGGAAGAGATCTTCCGCGCGCACGAGTCGGGCCAGGTCTATGCCGTGAAGTTGTACCCGGCGGGCGCCACGACCAACTCGGATGCGGGCGTGACCGATTTGCTGGGCAAGTGTGCGAAGGCGCTGGAAGCGCTGGAAAAATGCGGCATGCCGCTGCTGGTGCACGGCGAAGTGACCGACCCGGCGATTGACGTGTTCGACCGCGAGGCGATTTTCGTCGAGCGCGTGATGAAGCCGCTGCGCCGCGCGTTTCCGGCCCTGAAGGTGGTGTTCGAGCACATCACGACGAAGGAAGGCGCCGAGTATGTGCGGGACGCCGAAGGGCCGATCGCCGCGACGATCACGCCGCAACACATGCTGTACAACCGCAACGCGATCTTCCAGGGCGGCGTGCGGCCGCATCTGTACTGCTTGCCGATCTTGAAGCGCGAGACGCATCGTCTGGCCCTGGTCGAGGCTGCCACCAGCGGCAGCCCGCGTTTCTTCCTGGGCACGGACAGCGCGCCGCACGCGCGAGGCTTGAAGGAACACGCGTGCGGCTGTGCCGGCTGCTACACCGCGCTGCACGCGATGGAGCTGTACGCTACGGCCTTTGAGGCCGCGGGCAAGCTGGACAAGCTGGAGGCTTTTGCCAGCTTCCACGGCCCCGACTTCTACGGCCTGCCGCGCAATACCGGCACCCTGACGCTGGTGCGCGAGACGTATCAGGTTCCCGACGAGCTGGAGTTCGGCAATACGACCTTGGTGCCGCTGGCGGCAGGTGAAGCGTTGGCCTGGCGCGCGAAGGTCTGAGCAGCGGGCGCGGGCCCTGATAGGGCGCGCGGCGACGAATGAGAAACGGGGGAGCGGCTGTGCGCCACTCCCCCGTTTTGTTTGCCGTTTGGATGACGGCTATCTATATATATAGATAGGGACGTCAGAGCGTGCCGTCGCGGCGTGCTTCCAGCAGTTCCCAGCGGGCGAATCGTTCTTCGAGTTCGCTTTCCAGTTTGGCGAGTTCGCCGTTGATGCGATCGACCTCGGCGGGCGCATCGCGGTACAGGCTGCCGTCGGCCAGCTTGCCGGCGAGTTCGGCCTGTTGCGCTTCCAGCGCGGCGATGGCGTCCGGCAGGCCTTCAAGCTCGCGCAAGTCCCACGCGTTCATCTTGGTGGCCTTGGCCGGTTTGGGCTTGGCGACCTTGGCGCGCGCGGCGCTTTCGTCGACGGGCTTGGCGGCGCTGTCCACATCGGCTGCCGGGGCGGATGGCGCGGGGCGCTGGGCGACCCATTCGTCGTAGCCGCCGACGTAGTCGCGCCAGCGGCCGTCGCCTTCGTAGGCAATGGTCTGGGTGACGACGTTGTTCAGGAAGGCGCGGTCATGGCTGACGAGCAGCACGGTGCCGGCGTATTCCTGAAGCAGCTCTTCCAGCAGTTCCAGCGTTTCGATGTCCAGGTCGTTGGTGGGTTCGTCCAGCACCAGCACGTTGGCGGGGCGCGCGAACAGGCGCGCCAGCAGCAGGCGGGCCCGCTCGCCGCCGGACAGGCTGCGCACGGGAGAGCCGGCGCGGGCGGGCGAGAACAGGAAGTCGCCCAGGTACGTCATGACGTGCTTGCGCGTGCCGCCGATTTCGACCCATTCGCTGCCCGGGCTGATGATGTCGACGAGCGAAGCATTTTCATCCAGTTGTGCGCGCATCTGGTCGAAGTACGCCACCGCCACGTTCGTGCCCATGCGCGTGGAACCGGTGTCCGGCTGCATTTCGCCCAGGATCAGCTTGAGCAGGGTGGTCTTGCCGGCGCCGTTGGGGCCGATGATGCCGATGCGGTCGCCGCGCAGGATCGTCGTGGAGTAGTCATCCACCACGACCTTGTCGCCGAAAGTCTTGCCGACGTGTTCGAGTTCGGCCACGAGCTTGCCCGAACGCTGGCCTTCCGCCAGCGCCAGCGATACGTCGCCGATACGCTCGCGGCGTTCGGCGCGCTGGACGCGCAGGCTTTCCAAGCGACGGACCCGGCCTTCATTGCGCGTGCGGCGGGCTTCGACGCCCTTGCGGATCCAGACTTCCTCTTGCGCCAGCAGTTTGTCGAAACGGGCTTGTTCCAGGCGCTCGGATTCCAGCCACTGGGCTTTGCGCTCTTGCCATTGGGAGAAATTGCCGGGGAAGCTGAGCAGGCGCCCGCGGTCGAGTTCGACGATGCGGGTGGTGACGGCGTCCAGGAAGCGGCGATCATGGGTGATGATGACCGCGGCGCCGCGCCAGCTGCGCAGCATCTCTTCCAGCCAGGCGATGCCGTCGAAGTCCAGATGGTTGGTGGGTTCGTCCAGCAGCAGCAGATCGGGCTCTTCGACCAGGGCGCGCGCCAGCGCGACCCGCTTGCGGGTGCCTCCGGACAAGCCCGCGATCTGCGCATCGGCGGGCAGACCCAGCTTTTCCAGCATGGCGCGCACGCGCGAGGGGCGCTGCCAGTCTTCGTGGTCGCCTTCCACATTGCAGACGACATCGAACACTGTGGCGTTCTCGTCCAGCTCGGGTTCCTGTTCGACCGTGGCGACGCGCAGGCCCGAGTTGCGGGCGATATCGCCGTCGTCAGGCAGCGTCCTGCCGTCGAGCAACCTCAGCAGCGACGACTTGCCGGCGCCGTTGCGGCCGATGAGGCCGATGCGCTCGCCGGCCTGAATGGCGAAGTCGGCGTGGTCCAGCAGCGGATGGTGGCCGTAGGCCAGCTGGATGTCGGTAAGAGTGATGAGAGTAGCGAGGGCCATGTATGGAGTCGTTTTTGCGGCGTCTAAGCGGATCAGCGCGTATTGTCGCAGGAACCCCGCAAGCTCGTTTGGGGCGGGCGGGCCCGCGCCTTGGGACCTGCTTCGGGGACGGAGCCGTGACCTGTAATAGAATACGGACCGCAGGGCGGGTCGGGCGATCGCGGTGGATGCGAATCCATCGAGGAAGGTCCGGACTCCATAGGGCAGGGTAACGGCTAACGGCCGTCCGGCTGCGTCTTCGGGCGCGGTTGAGGAATAGGGCCACAGAGACGAGACTGCGAAGCGGGCGTGCTTGCACGCACAGGTACGGCCATCTCCGTATCGCGCCATTCGGCAACGAAGGGCGGCATCGCAGGGTGAAACGCGGCAACCTCTACCCGGAGCAACATCAAATAGGCATGCGTGCGACCCTCGGGTCGCGAAGGGCGGCTCCGTCCAAGCATGCGGGTAGGTGGCTAGAGCGGCTCAGCAATGATCCGCGCAGAGGAATGATCGTCCGCCAGGGAAACCTGGTGTACAGAATCCGGCCTATAGACCCGTCCTGCATCTAATTTCCCACACGCGAGTTGGCCAGGCCCCAAGCCTGGCCGCGCGTGGTCGCGCCTGAAGTCCGACGCGCAATTTTTTTGGCCGCGCATGGCGGGAGGCCCGGCGGGAAGCCTCGTCAGTTCGGGCGAAACGGCCCTTCGTAAAACAATGCAAAGTCATCCTTAGGCGCTACTTCTGAAGAAGGACTTGTAGAGTGTGCCGCAACCTCCTGATTTATTAGGGGGTTTTTCTTTTTGCAGTTTTACATATTGGTCTAAGTCCTTGTTGTGATTGAAAAAATTGCAACCACGCGCTTGACCGCCCCTGTGCCATACCGTAGAGTGGGAAATAGTAGGAAATTGTGCAATTAAGTGGGGTAAAAGTGGTGTTTCAGGGAAGCAGCGCGCTCACGCTGGATGCCAAGGGACGGATCTCGATTCCGACCCGGCATCGTGACGCGCTGATGTCGCAGGCCGATGGCCGGCTGACCCTGACCCGCCACCCCGACGGCTGCTTGCTGGTGTATCCGCGGCCGGAGTGGGAAAAGAAGCGCGAACAGATCGCCGCTTTTCCCATGACGGCTCGTGCATTGCAGCGGCTGTTGCTGGGCAACGCTCAGGATGTGGAACTGGATGGCTCCGGCCGGGTCCTGATCGCGCCTGAACTGCGCAACGCTTCCGGTATGACGCGCGATGTGATGCTGCTCGGTCTGGGCGCGCACTTCGAGCTGTGGGACGCCGCTACCCTGGCCAGCCGAGAGGCAGAGGATCTGGCCAAGGGTATGCCGGATGTGTTGAATCAGTTTTCGTTCTGAAAAATCTATGGAATTCGAACATCGGCCCGTTCTGCTGGAGCCGACGGTGGACGCACTATTGCTGCCCGACTTCGGCGGCAAGGGCGCGACACGGTCGCACACGCAGACCGAGCCGGATACGGCTACGCGGGCGGAACGCGGCGTGTTTGTCGACGGCACTTTTGGCCGCGGCGGGCACAGTCGCGAGCTGCTGGGCCGCTTGGGCAAGGATGCCCGGCTGGTGGTGTTCGACAAGGACCCCGAGGCGATCGCGGTAGCCAATGCGTTGGCGGCGGCGGACCCTCGGGTCACGGTTATTCATGGCGGCTTTGCCACCATGGCTGAAGAATTGGAGCAGCGCGGCATCGGCAAGGTCGATGGCGTGATGCTGGATCTGGGCGTGTCGTCGCCTCAGATCGATGACGCCGAGCGCGGTTTCTCGTTCATGCGAGACGGCCCGCTCGATATGCGGATGGACACCACTCGTGGTCCCACGGTGGCGGATTGGCTGGCGCAAGCCAGTGTGGATGAGATGCGGGAGGTCATAGCGGATTATGGCGAAGAACGGTTTGCTTTTCAGGTTGCAAAGGCGATTGCTGCTCGCCGCGCAACAAGGCCGCTGCGCACCACGCTCGAGCTTGCCGAGTGCGTCGCCAGCGCCGTCCGCACGCGCGAAAAGGGGCAGCATCCGGCCACACGCACCTTTCAAGCTTTACGGATTTACATCAATCGGGAACTCGAAGAGCTCGCGCGCACCCTCGCGGCAGCTCTAGACCTGCTTGCCCCGGGGGGGAGGTTGGCGGTGATCAGCTTTCATTCGCTTGAAGACCGCATGGTCAAGCAGTGCATCGCGGCGGCGGCGCGTCCGGCCGCCGCGCATGCACGCCTGCCGCTGCGCGAAAGCGAAATGCCGCAACCCATCCTGCGTTCCCTGGGCCGTGTCCTGGCTGAAGACGATGAGGTCTCGGCCAATGCCCGCGCCCGCTCCGCTGTCCTGCGCGTTGCCGAACGCACCGAAACGCCGCTGCCCGCCGAGGGCGGCTTTGCGTTCGTGAAGATCGGCTCGCTGCCCGGCAGCGACCTGGCTCCGCCGCCTCGCCGCGGCGGCAAGGGGGGGCGGCGCTAATGGGTCGTGTCAACCTGATCATTGCGGCTTTACTGATGCTGTCGGCCATTTCCCTGGTCACCAGCCGGTATCAGTCGCGCCAGCTCTTTGTCGAGCTGGGACGTGATCAGGCCCAGGAACGCGACCTGGAAACCAACTGGCGCCGCCTGCAGCTTGACCGCGCCGAACTGGCCCGCAACGCGCGGGTCGATGTGATTGCACGCGACGGCCTGAAGATGATTCCCATCGTTCCGGACCGCACGCTGTATCTGAATCAAGCGCCCGTCTCCACGGCTGGGGGCGCCAAATGAAACGCGTTCCCTTCTTCGACAACCCGGTCCTGCGGGGGCAATTGCCCACCTGGCGCGCGCGTCTGGTGCTGATCCTGCTGTTTGGCGGGTTCACGGTGCTGGCTGGCCGCGCACTGTTCCTGCAAGGGTTGTCGACGGAGTTCCTGCAACAGCAGGGCGAACGCCGCTATGAACGCACGCTGACCCTGGCGGCCACGCGCGGCAAGATCACGGACCGCAATGGCGCGGTGCTGGCCTCCAGTGTGCCGGCGCGCGCCATCTGGGCCATTCCCGAAGACGCCAAGCAGGGCACGCCCGCGCAGATGGATGCGCTGGCCAAGCTGCTGGAAACGCCGGTGGCCGACCTGCGCCACCGCCTGGTCGACGAAGACAAGAACTTCGTCTACCTGAAGCGCCAGGTCTCGATGGACGTGGCCGACAAGATCAAACAGTTGGGCATGCCGGGCGTGCACCAGCAGCCCGAGACGCGCCGCTACTACCCCGACGGCGACGTGATGGCCCACGTGGTGGGTTTCAACAGCGTCGAAGATCAGGGCCAGGAAGGCGTCGAACTGACGTTCAACCAGCAGCTGTCGGGCCGTCCCGGCAGCCGCCGCGTCATCAAGGACCGGCTGGGCCGCGTCATTGAAGACGTGCAGGCCGTGACCTTGCCGGTCGATGGCCGCGACTTGCGCCTGTCGATCGATACCCGTTTGCAGTACCTGGTGTTCAAGGAATTGAAGGACGCCATGGACAAGCACCAAGCCAAGGGCGCCACCGCCGTGGTTGTGGACGTACAGACGGGCGAAATCCTGGCGCTGGCCAACGTGCCGACCTTCGACCCGAACAAGCGCGAGAGCTTCCACGGGTCCAAGCTGCGCAACCAGGCCATTACCGATACCTTCGAGCCGGGCTCGATCATGAAGCCGTTCACCGCCGCGCTGGCGCTGGACCTGGGCCGCATCACGACGTCGACGCTGTTCGAAACCGGCAATGGCCGTTTCCAGTATCAGGGCAGCACGATCAGCGACGTGAGCCGCAACGGCACGCTGGACGTGGCCGGCGTGCTGCGCAAGTCCAGCAACATCGGCATGACGATGATCTCCGAGAAGCTGGAATCCCGCGAAATGTGGGACCGCTTCACCGAATTGGGCCTGGGTCAGGCGCCTCAGGTGGGATTTCCCGGCGCTGCGCCGGGCCGCCTGCGCCCGTGGGACCGCTGGCGCCTGATCGAAAAGGCGACGATGGCCTACGGCTACGGCCTGTCGGTCTCGCTGCTGCAAGTGGCGCGCGCCTACACCGTCTTCGCCCGCAATGGCGACATGGTGTCGCTGACCCTGGTCAAGCGCGACAGCGACCCCACCAGCGTCAAGATCTACACGCCGAAGACGACCGCCATGGTACGCGCGATGCTTGAGGCCGCCGCCGGCCCCGAGGGCACGAAGGCCGCTCAGGTGCAGGGCTACCGTGTGGCTGGCAAGAGCGGTACCGCGCGCAAGATCGTCGACGGCAAATACAGCATGCAGCGTTATCGGAGCTCCTACGTGGGCTTCGCTCCGGTGTCCGATCCGAAGATCGTGGTGGCCGTGTCCATCGACGAGCCGACGGTCGGCGGCTACTACGGCGGCGCGATCGCCGCGCCCGTGTTCTCCCATATCGTGGGGGGGAGCCTGAGGCTGATGGGGGTGCGGCCGGACGCGCCTTTTGAATCCACGATTGTTGCTGGTCTCAAGGAGCCAGGCAGATGAGCGCCAAAGGCTTCCTCTCCTCCCCTGTCGCCACGGTTGCCGAAACCGTGGCGTGGTTGCATGCGCGCGTCTCGTTGACGGCGCACCTGAAGTTGGACTCCCGCGATATCGAGCCGGGTGACGTGTTCGTCGCCTGCCCGGGCCTGTCCAGCGACGGACGTCTCTATATAGATAAGGCGTTGGCGCTGGGCGCCAGCGCCGTGTTGTTCGAAGCGCCCGCCAGCGAGTCCGTCCTGGCCGCGGCGGCCGACACGCCCATGTTGCCGGTGACCGGTCTGCGCGCCTTGCTGGGCGAGCTGGCCGACACCTGGTACGGCCGCCCGTCCGCCGCGTTGGCGGTGGTGGCGGTGACCGGCACCAACGGCAAGACCTCGTCGGTGCAATGGATTGCGCATGCGCTGAGCCGCAATGACAAGCCTTGCGGCACCATCGGCACCCTGGGCGCCGTGCTGCCCGACGGCCGCACGCTGGGCGGCGACCTGACGACGCCCGACGTCCTGACCGTGCACCGCACGCTGGCCGCCATGCGCGACGCCGGCGCCAAAGCCGTGGCCATGGAAGCGTCGTCGATCGGCATCGAGCAAGGCCGTCTGGACGGCGTGCGCATCGCGCTGGCCGCCTTCACGAACCTGACGCGCGACCATCTGGATTACCACGGCACGATGGAACACTACGAGGCCGCCAAGGCCCGCCTGTTCCGCTGGCCGGGCCTGACCGCCGCCATCGTCAATGCCGATGACGCCGCCGGACGCCGCCTGATCGCCAGCCTGCCTGCGGGCACGGGCGCAATGGGCTACAGCCTGAGCGATTCGCCCGAGATCCCGGCCGCGATGCGTGCGCGAGATCTTCAAGCCACGTCCCAAGGCCAGATCTTCACGCTGGTGTCGCCGCATGGCGAAGCCCAGATCGTGACGCGTCTGCTGGGGGCGCACAACGTGTCGAACCTGCTGCTGGTGGCTGGCGTGCTGTACAAGCTGGGCCTGCCTTTTGCGCAGATCGCGCGTGAGTTGGCTGCGACCGACCCTGTGGACGGCCGCTTGCAGACCGTGGAATCGGTGCCGGTCACGACGCAGGCCCATGCCGGCCGCAGCCCGTTGGTGGTTGTGGATTACGCGCACACGCCGGATGCCTTGTCGCGCGCCTTGACCGCATTGCGCGCCGTGGCCGTTGCCCGCTCGGGCCGCCTGATCTGCCTGTTTGGCTGCGGCGGCGAACGCGATCCGGGCAAGCGCCCCGAAATGGGCCGAATTGCTGCGGAACTGGCCGATCACGTGGTGGTGTCCAGCGACAATCCGCGTACGGAATCGCCCGAAGCGATCGTTCAACAGATTCTGGCCGGCATCCCGGAAGCGGCGCATGCCGACGTGCAGGTCGACCGCGCACGCGCCATCATGCAGACCATCTGGGCCGCGTTGCCCGAAGACGTGGTGTTGCTGGCCGGCAAGGGGCACGAGACCTATCAGGATGTCGGGGGCGAAAAACTGCCTTTCGACGACCGTGAATGGGCGCGTCTGGCGATGCTGCTGCCGCAGGTCAAGGGCGTGTCCACCGACACCCGCCGCATCGATACGGGCGAACTGTTCGTGGCGCTGGTCGGTGAAAACTTCGACGCGCACAACTATCTGGACCAGGCCGAAGGCCGTGGCGCTTGCGCGGCTGTGGTCGCGCATCCCGTCAGCGACGCCAAGCTGCCGCAGCTGGTGCTGGGCGACACCCGCGTCGCGCTGATGCGCATCGGCGCGGCGTGGCGTTCGCAGTTCTCATTGCCCGTTGTGGCAGTGACCGGCAGCAACGGCAAGACGACCACCAAGGAAATGATCTCGGCCATGCTGGCCGAGTGGCGCGGCGAAGCAGGCCGGCTGGCCACCGCCGGCAATCTGAACAACGATATCGGCGTGCCGCTGACCCTGCTGCGTCTGCGCCCCGAGCATCGCGCGGCGGTTTTCGAATTGGGGATGAATCACCCGGGCGAGATCGCGCAACTGGCCGCCATGGCCGCGCCGACCGTCACGCTGGTGACCAACGCCCAGCGCGAGCATCAGGAATTCATGCACACCGTCGAAGCGGTGGCGCACGAGAACGGCGCCGCGATCGCGGCGCTGCCGGACGACGGCATTGCCGTGTATCCGGGCGACGAACCGTATTGCGCGATCTGGGACGCGCTGGCCGAGCCGCGCCGCGTCCTGCGCTTTGGTTTGCAGCCTGGCCTGGACGTCTACGCGGAACACATTCTTGCGGACGTGAGCGCCACGCGCTGCCGCGTGGTGACGCCTGTCGGATCGGCGGATCTGGTGCTGCCGGTGCCCGGTTTACACAACCTGCGCAATGCGTTGGCCGCGATCGCCAGCGCCATCGCGGCGGGCGTGCCACTGGACAGCGCGGTGCGCGCCCTGGCGGGCTTTGTCCCCGTCGCGGGCCGCATGCAGCACAAGCAAATGAGTGACGGAACGTTGCTCATCGATGACACCTACAATGCCAACCCCGATTCGGTTCGTGTGGCCATCGACGTGCTGGGCCGCATGGCCGGCAAGCGTGTCCTGGTGTTGGGCGACATGGGTGAAATCGGGGACAACGGTCCCGCCTTGCATGCCGAGGCGGGCATTTACGCGCGCGAGCAAGGGCTTGACGCGTTGATCACGCTAGGCGAAGCCAGCCGGGCGGCCGCGGCCGCGTTCGGAGCTGGCGCGCACGCCTGCGCATCGGTAGACGAAGTGGTTGCCGCCTTGCGCGGTTTGCGCGCGTCCTGCGTATTGGTAAAGGGATCGCGTTTTATGCGCATGGAGCGGGTTGTGACGGCTTTTTCTTTGAATGACGGACAGGCGGCCAAGGGGCAGGGAGAGCACCATGCTGCTTGAGATCGCCCGTCTGCTTTCCGATGATGTGCGCGCGCTGGGCGTGTTTGAGTACATCACTTTGCGCGCCGTGCTGGCGTGCGCGACGGCGTTGCTGATCGGTCTCGTCGCCGGTCCGCGTGTGATCCGCAAGTTGACCGAGATGAAGATCGGCCAGGCCGTGCGTTCGTACGGCCCGGAATCGCATCTGGTCAAGACGGGCACCCCCACGATGGGCGGCGTGCTGATCCTGATTTCCATCGCCATCAGCACCTTGCTGTGGGCGGACTGGACCAACCGCTTCGTGTGGGTGGTGCTGCTGGTGACGTTCGGCTTCGGCTGGATCGGCTGGCGCGACGATTACCGCAAGGTCGTCTATCGCGATCCGGAAGGCATGCCCGCGCGTCAGAAATTCTTCTGGCAGGCCACCATCGGCATGATCGCCGCCGTGTACCTGGCGTTCGCCGTGTCGGCGCCGGCCAACACCGAACTGTGGCCGCTCTTCAAGGCCTGGGTCGGCAGCGGCTTCACGATGGCGTTGCCGACGCGCGCCGACTTGATCGTGCCGTTCTTCAAATCGGTGAGCTATCCGCTGGGCGTGCTGGGCTTCGTGGCGCTGACCTGGGCCGTGATCGTGGGCACCAGCAACGCCGTGAACCTGACCGACGGCCTCGACGGCCTGGCCATCATGCCCACCGTGATGGTGGGCAGCGCGCTGGGCATCTTCGCCTACGTGGTCGGCCGCGTGGACTATTCCAAGTACCTGCTGTTCCCGTATATTCCCGGCGCCTCGGAATTGATGGTGCTTTGCGCGGCGATCGGGGGCGCGGGACTGGCCTTTTTATGGTTCAACGCGTATCCGGCCCAGGTGTTCATGGGCGACGTCGGCGCGCTGGCGCTCGGCGGCGCGCTGGGCACCATCGCGGTGATCGTGCGCCAGGAAATCGTGCTGTTCATCATGGGCGGCGTGTTCGTGGTGGAAACGCTGTCGGTGATGATCCAGGTGACCTGGTTCAAGTACACGAAGCGACGTTATGGCACAGGTAGACGCATATTCCGCATGGCGCCGTTGCATCATCACTTTGAAGTGGGTGGCTGGAAAGAAACCCAGGTGGTCGTGCGTTTCTGGATCATCAGCATGATGCTGGTGCTGATTGGCCTCTCTACGCTGAAGTTGCGATGAATACGATGGAAACCTCCCGCGCTGACGCGCAGCTCGTCCTGATCCTCGGATTGGGCGAGACGGGTGTCGCCGCCGCTCGCTGGTGCGCCCGCCTGGGCGCCCGCTTGCGCGTGGCCGACACGCGCGCCGAGCCGGGCGGATTGGCGGCGCTGCGCGATGCGCTGGCGCAAAGCGATGTGGAATACCGCCTGGGTTGCGACGTGTCCTTCGATACGGCGCTGCTGGATGGCGTGAACCAGGTTGTGCTGAGCCCCGGCCTGGCGCCGACCCTGCCGCCTGCCGCCGACCTGCTGCGCGAGGCCGAGGCCCGCGGCATCGAAGTGGTCGGCGAAATCGAATTGTTTGCACGCGCGCTGGCCGACCTGGCCGAGACGCGCGAGTACCGTCCCCGCCTGCTGGCGGTGACGGGCACCAACGGCAAGACCACCGTGACCGCGCTGACGCGCGACCTGATCGACGCCAGCGGCCTGTCGGTCGTGGCGGCCGGCAATATCAGCCCCGCCGCGTTGACGGCGCTGATCGACGCGCTGGACAACGACGCGCTGCCGCAGGTCTGGGTGTTGGAGTTGTCCAGCTTCCAGCTGGAAACGACGCGCTCGCTGATGGCGGATGCGGCCGTGGTGTTGAACGTCACGCAGGACCACCTGGACTGGCATGGCGGCATGGAGGCGTATGCCGAGGCCAAGGCGCGCCTCTTGAAGATGGCGCGTGTCGCCATCGTCAACCGCGACGACCCGCTGACCGTGCGCATGGTGCAGACCGTGAATGCCCTGAACGTGCGCAGCTTCGGCCGCGACATGCCGGAACTGGTTGGTGACATGGGGTTGGAACTGGGGCAGGGTGTGGCCTGGCTGGTCGCCGCTGAACCCGTCGATTTCGATGAGCCCGCGCCGCCCGTGCGTAGGAAGAAGGACGCGCCCGAACCGGTGCGCGCCAACGGCCGCATGAGCCGCCTGATGCCCGTGGACGCCTTGCGCATCCGCGGCATCCACAACGCCTTGAATGCGCTGGCCGCGTTGCAGCTGGCGCGCTGCCTGGATCTGGGTTGGGGCGCCATGCTGCGCACGCTGCGCGAATACGCCGGCGAACCGCATCGCGCGGCGTTCGTGCGCCAGATCGGCGGCGTCGACTACATCAATGACAGCAAGGGCACCAACGTGGGCGCCACCGTCGCCGCGCTGGAAGGCCTGGGCCAACCCGTGGTGCTGATCGCCGGCGGCCAGGGCAAGGGCCAGGACTTCTCGCCGTTGATTCCGGTGGTGTCGCGCCACGCGCGCGCCGTGATGCTGATCGGCGTGGACGGGCCCGAGATCGGCCGCGTGCTGGCACCGACCGGCGTCAACTGCATCACCGTCGATTCGCTGCATGACGCCGTGCGCGGCGCTGCGGAACTGGCGCAGCCCGGCGACGCCGTGCTGCTGTCGCCCGCCTGCGCCAGCCTGGACATGTTCCGCAACTACCCGCACCGCGGGCAGGTTTTCGTGGAAGAGGTCGAAGACCTGGCCCGCGACCGGGGAGAGGTGGCATGAGCCTGATCGCCGATCTCACCGCCAGCGTCAATGCCGTACGGCCCGGCCGTACCAAAATGCGCAACTTCGATCTGCCGCTGGTCATCGCGGCGTCGACGTTGTTGCTGCTTGGCTTGCTGATGGTGTATTCGGCGTCGATCGCGCTGGCCGACGGCCCGCGTTACGCGTCCTACGGGCGCTACTACTTCGTGATCCGCCACGGCCTGTTCGTCAGCGCCGGGCTGCTTGCCGGCGCCGTAGTGCTGGCGATCCCGATCCGCGTCTGGCAGCGCATGGCGGTGCCGCTATTCGTGGTGGCGATGATCCTGCTGGTCGCGGTGCTGGTTCCCGGCATCGGCCGTGAGGTCAATGGTGCCCACCGCTGGATTCCCTTGGGTCCCTTGAACTTCCAGCCGTCCGAATTGATGAAGCTGGCCGCGTTGCTCTACGCTGCCGACTACACCGTGCGCAAGCAGGAACACATGCAGGCGTTCGCCCGGGGCTTCCTGCCGATGGCTTTCGCGCTGGCCGGCGTGGGCATGCTGCTGCTGCTGGAGCCCGACTTGGGCGCCTTCATGGTGATCGTGGCGATCGCCATCGGCATCCTGTTCCTGGGCGGTATCAACGGCAAGTACTTCAGCAGCCTGCTGGCCGTGCTGGTCGGCACCTTCCTGATGCTGATCTGGCTGTCGCCGTGGCGTCGGGCGCGCCTGTTCGCCTATCTGGATCCCTGGAACGAAGACAACGCCTACGGCAGCGCCTATCAGTTGTCACACTCGCTGATTGCCTTGGGCCGTGGTGAATGGTTCGGCGTGGGCCTGGGCGCCAGCGTTGAAAAGCTGCATTACCTGCCTGAAGCGCACACCGACTTCCTGATGGCGGTGGTGGGCGAAGAACTGGGCTTTGTGGGCGTGATGGCGGTGATTACGTTGTTCGCCATCATCATCTATCGCGGTTTTGATATCGGCCGTCAGGCCATCGCTATGGAACGCACGTTCGCGGGGCTGGTGGCGCATGGCGTGGCGATGTGGTTCGGCGTGCAGTCCTTTATCAACATGGGCGTGTGCCTTGGCCTGCTGCCCACCAAGGGTCTGACCCTGCCGCTGATGAGCTACGGCGGTTCCGGTGTGGTGATGAATCTGTGCGCCCTGGCCATGCTGATTCGGGTCGATGTGGAAAACCGCGTGATGATGCGTGGGGGACGGGTATGACCGCCGCCCGCACCATCCTGATCATGGCCGGCGGGACCGGCGGGCACATCATGCCCGGCCTGGCCGTGGCCGATGTGCTGCGCGAGCGTGGCTGGCGCGTGTTGTGGCTGGGCAACCCGGACAAGATGGAAGGCAAGCTGGTGCCGCCACGCGGCATCGAGCTGGTGCCGCTGCGGTTCCAGGGCGTGCGCGGCAAAGGCGCCTCGGCGCTGCTGAAGCTGCCGTTCCTGCTGCTGCGCGCCTTCGCGCAAGCCTGGTCGCGCTTGTCGGACGTACGTCCGGACGTCGTGCTGGGCATGGGCGGCTACGTAGCCTTCCCGGGCGGCGTGATCGCCGCGCTGCGCGGCACGCCGCTGGTCGTGCACGAACAAAATGCCGTGGCCGGCACCGCGAACAAGTGCCTGGCCAAGATGTCGCGCCGCGTGCTGAGCGGATTCCCCGGCGTCCTGCCCAAGGGCGAAGCCATGGGCAATCCCGTGCGCGCGGACCTGTGCGACTTGCCAGACCCGGCCGTGCGCTATGCTGGCCGCACCGGCCCGCTGCGCGTGCTGATCGTGGGCGGCAGCCTGGGCGCGCAAGCCTTGAACACGACGGTTCCGCAGGCGCTGGCGCGCTTGCCGCAAGACAGCCGCCCGGTGGTCATTCACCAGGCCGGCGAACAACATTTGCCCGCGCTGCAGCAGGCCTACGCCCAAGCGGGCGTGCAGGCCGACTGCCGCGCATTCATCGATGACATGGCGGGCGCCATGGGTGATGCGGATCTGCTGATCTGCCGCGCCGGCGCCATGACGGTGTCCGAAGTGGCCGCGGCGGGTGTCGCGGCGCTGTTCGTGCCGTTCCCGCATGCCATCGATGACCATCAGACTGCCAACGCGCGCTTTTTGAGCGACGCGCAGGCCGCTTGGCTGCAGCCGCAGTCCGCCTTGACGCCCGAGTGGCTGGCGGACTGGCTCGCCCAGCGTTCCCGACAAGAACTGGAAGCCGTTGCCATCCGGGCCCGCGCCCATGCGCACCCGGAAGCGGCGGCTCATATCGCCGACGTCTGTGAACAAGCAGCGGGGCGTTCATCATGAAACACAGAATTCAACATATCCATTTCGTAGGCATCGGCGGCTCGGGCATGAGCGGCATTGCCGAAGTGCTGCTCAACCTGGGCTACACGATCAGCGGTTCCGACCTGAACGAGTCGGCCGTGACGCGTCGCCTGGCAAGCCTGGGCGTGAAGATCGCGATCGGCCACGTGGCCAGCAATGTCACGGGGGCAGGCGCCATCGTGACGTCCACGGCCGTGGCCGGCGACAACCCCGAAGTGATCGCGGCGCGCGCCTCGCGTATTCCGGTGGTGCCGCGCGCCATCATGCTGGCCGAACTGATGCGCCTGAAGCGCGGCATCGCCGTAGCCGGCACGCACGGCAAGACGACGACGACCAGCCTGGTGGCCAGCGTGCTGGCCGCCGGCGACCTGGACCCCACCTTCGTGATCGGCGGCCGCCTGAATTCGGCCGGCGCGAATGCGCGGTTGGGGCAGGGCGACTACATCGTGGTGGAAGCCGACGAGTCCGACGCGTCGTTCCTGAACCTGCTGCCGGTGATGGCCATCGTGACCAACATCGACGCCGACCACATGGACACCTACGGGCACGATGTGGCGCGCTTGAAGAGCGCGTTCATCGAATTCACGCAGCGCCTGCCGTTCTACGGCAGCGCCGTGCTGTGCTCGGACGACGCCAACGTGCGCGAGATCATGCCGTTCGTGTCGCGTCCCATCACGACCTACGGTTTGAACGAAGACGCGCAGGTGCGCGCCTATGAAGTGCAGCCGGATGGCACGCGCATGCGTTTCAACGTGCAGCGCACGCACCGCGAAACGCTGCTGCCGCCGTTGCAGGTGGAACTGAATCTGCCGGGCCTGCACAACGTCCGCAACGCGCTGGCCGCGATTGCCGTGGCGACCGAGCTGGGCGTGTCCGACGAGGCGATCTGCGACGCCTTGTCCGCATTCAAGGGCGTGGGCCGCCGCTTCACGCAAACAGGCGAATTCCCCGTGCCGGCCAATCATGGCGGCGGCACGTTCACCGTGATCGACGACTACGGCCATCACCCGGTCGAAATGGCCGCGACGCTGGCTGCCGCGCGCGGCGCATGGCCCGACCGCCGCATCGTGCTGGCGTTCCAGCCGCACCGCTACACGCGGACGCGGGATTGCTTTGAAGATTTCGTACGGGTGCTGGGCACGGCCGACGCCGTGCTGCTGACCGAGGTCTATGCCGCAGGCGAACCGCCCCTGGTGGCGGCCGACGGCCGCGCCCTGTCGCGTGCCTTGCGCGTGGCCGGCAAGGTCGAACCGGTCTTCGTCGAAGACGTGGCTGAACTGCCGCAGGCCGTGGTGGACTTCGTGCGCAACGGCGACGTGGTGATTGTGATGGGCGCGGGGTCGATCAGCAAAGTCCCGGCCCAAGTGGGAGAACTGGCATGAGCACGCAATTCGGCAAAGTAGGTGTGTTGTACGGCGGCCGTTCCGCCGAGCGCGAAGTGTCGCTGATGTCCGGCAAGGGCGTGCAGCAGGCGCTGGCCAGCGCCGGCGTGGACGCGCACCTGTTCGACACGGGCGAACGCAGCCTGGCCGAGCTGGCCGCTGAAGGCTTCGACCGGGTGTTCATCGCCCTGCATGGCCGCTATGGCGAAGACGGCACGATCCAGGGCGCCCTGGAACTGCTGGGCATCCCTTACACCGGCAGCGGCCCGATGGCCTCGGCGCTGGCCATGGACAAGACCATGACCAAGCGCGTGTTGCTGCAGCATGGCCTGCCTACGCCTGACTTCGAAGTGCTGGACGCCGACACGGAACTGCGCCTGGTCCCCGACCGCCTGAGCCTGCCGCTGATCATCAAACCGCCGCATGAAGGTTCGACCGTGGGCATCACCAAGGTGGTGGGCTATTCGGACATGAAGGAAGCCTACGCCGCGGCCGCCCGCTACGACAGCGAAGTGCTGGCCGAGCAGTTCATCACCGGCCGGGAATTGACCGTGGCGGTGCTGGGTTCCGGCAAGGGCGCGCGCGCGCTGCCGGTGATCGAGATCGCGGCGCCGGGCGGCAACTACGACTACGAACACAAGTATTTCTCGGACGACACGCAGTATTTCTGCCCGGCCAACCTGCCGCCCGAAGTGGCCGAAGACGTGTCGGCCATCGCGGTCAAGGCCTATCGGGCGCTGGGCTGCGAAGGCTGGGGCCGCGCCGACTTCATGCTGGATCGCGACAACCGTCCCTGGCTGCTTGAACTGAATACCTCGCCTGGCATGACCAGCCACTCTTTGGTGCCCATGGCTGCGAAGGCCGTGGGGATCAGCTACGCCGACCTGTGCGTGGCGATTCTGTCCGAGGCCTCGTGCAAAGTGCACGGCGTCTCCCGTAACGCTTGACCTGGATAATCCGTGTGGAACGACGCTCGCACTACCAACCTGATCGCCAACACGCTAGCCGTGCTGGCGGTTTGCGCCATGCTCCTGGCGGGCGTGGTGTGGGTGGTGCAACGCCCGTTCTTCACGCTGTCGGCGATCGAGCTGGAGTCCATGCCGGACACCGAGCTGCATTACGTGTCGCCGGGGGCGGTGCGATCGGCGATCGCCGGCCGCTTCAAGGGCAACTTCTTCACGGTGGACCTGGACGATGCGCGCGAGCTCTTCGAGTCGGTGCCGTGGGTGCGCCATGCGACCGTGCGCCGGATCTGGCCCAACGTGCTGCGCGTGCAGATCGAGGAACAGCAGCCCCTGGCGCTGTGGAACGAGAACCAGATGATCAACACCTGGGGCGAAGCGTTCACGGCGAACACGGGCGAGGTGGACGACGAAACCGTGCTGCCGCAGTTCTCCGGGCCCGAGGGCACCGAGTCGCTGGTCGTGCAGCGCTACGCCGAGCTGGCGCGCTGGTTCGCGCCGCTGGACATGCATGTCAAACAGTTGGAACTGAGCCCGCGCTACGCCTGGCGCGTGGTGCTGTCCAACGGCATGATGCTGGACCTGGGCCGCGATCCGGGCGCCGATGCGCCGGATCCGCACGGCTTGCCCGGCGCACTGCCGTTCGCGGCTCGCATTCAACGCTTTGTGCAGGCGTGGCCCGCCGTGTCGGGGCGCCTGGAAGGGCGCACCATCACGCAGGCCGACCTGCGCTATCCCAATGGTTTCGCCCTGGCGCTGGCCCCGTTGCCCGCGTCGGAAGCCAAATCCAAATCCACACCGAAACCTCCCAAGAAACGCTAACGCCATGACCCGTGACATCAAGGACCTTATCGTCGCCCTCGATATCGGCACCAGCAAGGTGGTGGCTGTGGTGGCTGAAATTTTGCCCGAAGGGCGATTCGAAGTGCTTGGCCTTGGCCAGCATGAATCGCGCGGCATGCGCAAGGGCGTGGTCGTCAACATCGAGACCACTGTGAATTCGATTCAGCGCGCGCTTGAAGAAGCCGAGCTGATGGCAGATTGCAAGATTCGCGACGTCTATACCGGCATTGCCGGCAGCCATATCCGCAGCTTCAACTCCAGCGGCATGGTCGCTGTGAAGGACAAGGAAGTCACCGCCACCGACGTTGCCCGCGTCATCGAGACCGCCAAGGCGGTGAACATCCCGACGGATCAGCAAGTGCTGCATGTGCTGACCCAGGAATTCATCGTCGACGGCCAGGAAGACATCCGCGAACCCATCGGCATGAGCGGCCTGCGCCTGGAAGTGCGCGTGCACATCGTGACGGGCGCGGTCAGCGCCGCGCAGAACATCGTCAAGTGCGTACGCCGCTGCGGCCTGGAAGTGCAGGACCTGATCCTGCAGCCGCTGGCCTCCAGCCTGGCCGTGCTGACTGCCGACGAGAAAGAACTCGGCGTCGTGCTGGTCGACATCGGCGGCGGCACGACCGATGTCGCCATCTTCACCGGCGGCGCGATCCGCCACACGGCGGTGCTGCCGATCGCCGGCGACCAGATCACCAACGACATCGCGGCCATGCTGCGCACGCCGACGCCGGATGCCGAAGAAATCAAGCTGCGCTACGGCGTGGCCAAGCAGGTGCTGGCCAGCCCGGACGAGTCCGTGGAAGTGCCGGGCCTGGGCGACCGCGGCCCGCGTCAGGTCAAGCGCCAAGCGCTCGGCGCCGTGATCGAGCCGCGCGTGGAAGAACTGTTCACGCTGGTGCAGCAGGTCGTGCGCGATTCCGGCTACGAAGATCTGCTGGCCTCGGGCGTGGTCCTGACGGGCGGGTCAGCGCAGTTGCCCGGCATGATCGAACTGGCCGAGGACGTGTTCCTCAAGCCGGTGCGCGTGGCGGTTCCCGAATACGAAGGCAGCCTGGCCGACGTGATGCGCAATCCGCGCTTCTCGACGGTGATGGGCTTGTTGCAGGAAGCGCGTATGCAGCGCGTACGTGGCCGCAAGGTCGCGGCCCAGACAGGCAATTTCAAGAGCCTGCTGGCGCGCATGAAGGAATGGTTTATGAATTAAAGGGTGCAGGTTGGGGCCTGCTCCTTGGCGTGACTCGCGGCGGTATTGCGGGGGGCGCCAGAAAGAGGAGGCGTCTCAAACCCGTGGCGGACCTATGTAGTCGGCATCGGCTTTGAGGCGATTCACAAAAGATAGGCTGTTGGGGAATTTTTGTGATTTGCAAAATCGGACTTGTGAGGGAGTCATCATGATGAACTTTGAGATGCTTGAGAACAACACCAAAGGGACCGTAATCAAGGTCGTTGGTGTGGGTGGTGCGGGCGGCAATGCCGTCGCGCACATGATTCGCAACGGCGTGCATGGCGTGGATTTCATCTGCGCAAACACCGATGCGCAAGCGCTGGCGGCAACCAATGCCCCGGTGCAGATTCGTCTGGGCCGTACCGGCCTGGGTGCGGGCGCCAAGCCCGAGCAGGGACGTGCGTCGGCTGAAACCGCGCGCGAGGAGATCCGTGCCGCGCTGAATGGCGCGCACATGGTCTTCATCACCGCCGGCATGGGCGGTGGCACCGGCACCGGCGCAGGTCCGGTCGTGGCCGAGGTGGCGAAGGAACTGGGCATTCTGACCGTAGGCGTGGTCACCAAGCCCTTCACCTTTGAAGGCAACAAGCGCCTGAAGATGGCCGAGGACGGTATCTCGGAATTGGCCAAGCACGTGCATTCGCTCATCGTGGTGCTCAACGAGAACCTCTATGAACTGATGGACGAGGACGCGACGCAGGAAGACTGCTTCCGTTCGGCCGACGATATCCTGCACAACGCGTGCGCGGGCATCGCCGAAATCATCAACGTCGAAGGCAACGTCAACGTCGACTTTGAAGACGTCAAGACGATCATGGGTGAGCAAGGCCAGGCCATGATGGGCACGGCATCGGCATCGGGCGCTGACCGCGCTCGCGTCGCCGCCGAGCACGCCATCGCTTGCCCGCTGCTGGAAGGTGTGGACCTGAACGGCGCTCGCGGCGTGCTGGTCAACATCACCGCCAGCCGCTCGCTGAAGATGCGCGAAACGCGCGAAATCATGGAAACGATCCGCAGCTACGCTTCGGACGACGCGACCGTGATCTTCGGCACCGCCTACGACGAAACGATGGGTGAAAACCTGCGCGTGACCGTGGTTGCAACCGGCCTGGGCCGTGCGCAAGCGCGTCCGCAACTGGTTCAGAACACCGCTGAAGTGCTCCGCACCGGTACCGACAACATGCCCATGGGCACGATGCCGGCCGGCCAAGGTGGCGATTACCGCAATCTGGACATGCCGTCGGTCATGCGCAATCCGCGCAGCCAGGCGTCTGCCCAGGTCCGCGCGCTGGAAAGCTCGGGCATGGATCACTTCGACATCCCGGCGTTCCTGCGCAAGCAGGCGGATTGAACCAAAGAGCCGGCCACAGGCTCTAAACGCACTCCCTCATCTCCGGCTTGCCTGTCCCCGCGGGCAAGCCGGAGGCGGAGCGGTCCGTGTTTCCCTTGCACGGTTCTAATAAGGGACGGAGGTATCGGTCGATCCCGCGCGCTGATGGCGTCAAGGGTCGGACAGCGTTACAATACGTCAGTTACGCCGGCAATCTGTCCTCTTCGTGCCGGCTTTCTGGCTCTAACACCCCAAGTCTCATGTTCCGACAACGCAGCATTCAGAATCTAGTCCGCACGACAGGCGTCGGCGTCCACTCCGGGCGGCGGGTAGAACTCACCCTGCGTCCGGCGCAACCCAATACTGGCATTGTCTTTCACCGCGTGGACCTGCCGCAGGTCGTTGACCTGCCCGCGCAAGCCACTGGCGTGGGCGATACGCGCATGGCGTCCGTCCTGCAACAGGGCAATGTCCGCGTCTCCACGGTGGAACACCTCATGTCGGCGCTGGCCGGCCTGGGAATCGACAACCTGCATATCGACCTCACTGCCGAAGAAGTCCCCATCATGGACGGCAGTGCGGCAACGTTTGTTTATCTGTTGCGCTCGGCGGGCATCGTCGAGCAGAACGCGCCCAAGCAGTTCATCCGCGTCAAAAAGACGGTGGAAGTGCGCGAAGGCGAAGGCCGCAACGAGAAGTGGGCCCGGCTGGAGCCCCATGAAGGCTACGCGCTGGCCTTCTCGATCGACTTCCGCCACCCCGCCATCGACTCCACGGCCAATTTCGCCGAGATCGATTTTGCGACGCACTCGTATGTGCGCGAGATCGCCCGTGCGCGCACCTTCGGTTTTGTGAACGAAGTGGAAGCCCTGCGCTCGATGGGCCTGGCGCGCGGCGGCAGCCTGGACAACGCCATCGTCATGGACGAATACCGCGTGCTGAACAGCGACGGACTGCGTTACGACGACGAATTCGTGAAGCACAAGATCCTGGACGCCATCGGCGACCTGTATCTGTTGGGCAAGCCCCTGGTGGCGCGCTATGTGGCGTGCAAATCGGGCCACGGCCTGAACAACCAGTTGGCTCGTGCGTTGCTGGCCCAGCAAGATGCCTGGGAACTGGTCACCTATGAATCGCAGGCAGAGGCGCCGCAGGCGTTTCGCCACGAGTGGAAGCTGGCCTGACGCCAGGCTTCCCATCTGGACCTGAATGCCGGGGCCTGTCCCCGGATCCCTTCAGGTTCCTGCTTAAGGATGGCGCGGGTTGCCATCCTCCGGAGCAAAAGTCGCCATCCGGTCGCAAACCATCGGGCTAGCCGCTCGAAAACTTGGTTTCGCTTCGTTTCCGGGCGCCTCTGGCGCCGGACAGGGCCGGATTGATTCAGCTACGCTTGTGATGCCTTAAAAGCTTGGCGACCGCGTCAGCCAACGGGCCGGGCCGCAGGCTGTCGTGCAGCGACTCGAACGCGCCCAGGGCCTTGTCCCCAAGCGGTTGCGCCTCTTTGGGAGGGCGCGGCTGGCGGGCACCGGGCTTCGGTAACCCCGCTTGTACCTTGACGGCAATTTCGTTAAGGTTCCAGCCTTGGTCTGCCAAGGTACGCGCGATGCGCGGCGCCAATTGACGCATCTTGGCGGCATGGGCAGCACTAGGCACCACCAGGTGCAGGCACTGGTTTTCCAGTTTGCCCACCTGGCAGACAGCACCCAGCGGGGTGGGCAGAACCGCCGCCACCGCATACTGAATTTGCAAGTGCTTGCGGGCAGTCGCCAGTACCCCGGCGCCCCGCATGTCATGACCCAGCCATCCCAGTGCGGTATTTTCTTTCCGCCGGCTGGAACCGGAACGTTGACGGGTTGAAGCAGGTCTATTCATCCCGGCTTTAAAGAATTAGGAAGCAACCTTGAAAATCGTGATTATGCACGCCCGCGACGGGCGGGACGGGCATTTCACCCTGGGAGGCGCGCGGTTGGCGTTGTTTCTCGGGGCCGCGCTCGTCACGGCAGCCATCTTCGGCGCCGCACTACAACGATACCTTACTCCGATACTGCCCACCGTCCAGACCGTGGGCTGGCCATTGGGCGGGCAGCCGGGGCGCGACACCGATTTCCTGCGTGGAAACATGAACTTGCTGGCCGCCAAGGTGGGCGCGCTGCAGGCCAAGCTGGTCAGCATCGACGGATTGGGCCAGCGCGTGGCCAAGGTGGCAGGCGTGGCCTACACCGATCCGGAACTGGCCAAGCAGTTGGCCGTGGCGCAGCCCGAAGCGCTGACCCAGCCGGAAGCCACCCAGGTCATGGACGACCTGTTCACCGATCATCCGCCGCCCAGCGCGGCCTCGGCCGAAGCGCTGGGCCGCCAACTGGATGAAATCCAGGCGCGGCTGGCGCAGCAGTCGGACAACCTGAAACTGCTGGATGCGGCGTTGACCAAGCGCTCGGCGGACCAGGCGCGCATGCCGACCGCCATGCCGATCACCGATTACCCCTATCTGAGTTCTTCGTACGGCTGGCGCCGCAACCCGGTGACAGGCCGCACGGCCATGCACGAAGGGCTGGATTTCGCCGCGCCGTCGGGCACGCCTATCCTGGCGGCCTCGGGCGGGGTGGTGCTGGAAGCCAAGTTTCAACCGGGTTTCGGCAATATGGTCGAGATCGATCACGGTGATGGCCTGATCACGCGTTACGCCCATGCTTCGTCCTTGATGGTCAAGCAGGGGCAATTGGTTGACCGCGGCCAGCAAGTGGCGCGCGTAGGCAGCTCGGGCCGATCGACCGGCCCCCATCTGCACTTTGAAGTCCGCCTTGCCGGACAGCCCCTGGACCCCAGATTGTTCCTGGGATCGCAGCAGCATGCCCCGCCTGCCGTGGCGCAGGCGACGGCGACTGAACCTGCGGCGCGCTGACCGGTCCAACAGGACAATGACAGCACCCTGGTCATAGATCCAGGCTATTACGCTCCAGGTGCGTTAAACTGGTTCGTTTCCCAGCGGACCCCCGCTCAACCAATAACATCAAAGTCACGGGTGACGCTGCCCTGGCCCTTTGCAGGCGCGGCGTGGCACGTGCGGCCGACATACGCATGGTTTCTCTGCTCAAAAAACTCATAGGTAGCCGCAACGACCGGCTGCTTAAGCAGTATCGCAAGCTGGTAACCCAGATCAATGGGCAGGAGCCCAAGATTTCCGCGCTTTCCGATGCGGAGCTGGCGGCCAAGACTGACGAATTCCGATCCCGATACGCCCAGGGCACCACGCTGGACGACCTGCTGCCCGAAGCGTTCGCCGTTGTGCGCGAAGCCGGCAAGCGGGTGTTCGGCATGCGCCACTTCGACTCCCAGCTGTTGGGCGGCATCGCGCTGCACAGCGGCAAGATCGCCGAAATGCGCACGGGGGAAGGCAAGACGCTGATGGCCACGTTGCCCGTCTACCTGAACGCGGTCGCCGGCAAGGGCGTGCACGTGGTGACGGTGAACGATTACCTGGCCCGCCGCGACGCTGAATGGATGGGGCGCCTGTACCACTTCCTGGGCATGACCACGGGTGTGGTGGTGCCGCAGCAGCCCAACGACGAGAAGAAGGCCGCCTACGCCGCCGACATCACGTACGGCACCAATAACGAATTCGGCTTCGACTACCTGCGCGACAACATGGAATACCGTGTTGAGGACCGCCGCCAACGCGTGCTGTTCTACGCCATCGTCGACGAAGTGGACTCGATCCTGATCGACGAAGCCCGCACGCCGCTGATCATCTCGGGCCAGGCTGAAGACCATACCGAGCTCTACATCCGCATGAATGCGGTGCCGCCGCTGCTCAAGCGCATGGCCAGCGAGCCCAAGCCGCAGGAGCCGGAACCCGAAGGCGACTACTGGGTCGACGAAAAGAGCCAGCAGGTCTACCTGTCCGAAGCCGGGCACGAAAACGCCGAAGCCATCCTGGCCCGCCTGGGCATCCTGCCGGAAGGCGAGTCGCTGTACGACCCCCGCCATATCGCGCTGATGCACCACCTGATGGTGGCTCTGCGCGCCAACAACCTGTTCTTCCGCGACCAGCAGTACGTCGTGCAGGACGGCGAGGTGGTGATCGTCGACGAATTCACGGGCCGCCTGATGGTGGGCCGCCGCTGGTCCGATGGTCTGCACCAGGCCGTCGAGGCCAAGGAAGGCGTGAAGATCCAGCACGAGAACCAGACGCTGGCGTCCATCACGTTCCAGAACTACTTCCGCATGTACGAAAAGCTGTCCGGCATGACCGGTACGGCCGATACGGAAGCGTACGAATTCCAGGAAATCTACGGGCTTGAAACGGTCATCATCCCGACCAACAAGCCCATGATCCGCAAGGACCAGAACGATCAGGTCTTCAAGACCGATCCGGAAAAGTACAACGCGATCCTTGAAGACATCCGTGATTGCCACGAGCGCGGCCAGCCCGTGCTGGTGGGCACCACCAGCATCGAAAACTCCGAGCTGCTGTCGGGCCTCCTGAAGAAGGCCAAGCTGCCGCACGAAGTGCTGAACGCCAAGCAGCACGCCCGCGAAGCCGAGATCGTTGCCGAAGCCGGCAAGCCGGGCCACATCACCATCGCCACCAACATGGCGGGCCGCGGCACCGACATCGTGCTGGGCGGCAGCGTCGACAAGCAGGTCGACCTGATCCGCGCCGACGAATCGCTGTCGGAAGCCGAAAAGGCCGCGCGCATCGAAAAGGTGCGTGCCGAGTGGAAGCCGCTGAACGAGCAGGTCAAGGCCGCCGGCGGCCTGCGCATCATCGGTACCGAGCGCCACGAATCGCGCCGTATCGACAACCAGCTGCGTGGCCGTGCCGGCCGCCAGGGCGATCCGGGCTCGTCCCGTTTCTACCTGTCGCTGGAAGATTCGCTGATGCGCATTTTCGCGGGCGACCGCGTGCGCGCCATCATGGAACGCCTGAAGCTGCCGGAAGGCGAGCCCATCGAGGCGGGCATGGTGACGCGTTCGATCGAAACCGCGCAGCGCAAGGTGGAAGGCCGCAACTTCGACATCCGCAAGCAATTGCTGGAATACGACGACGTGGCCAACGACCAGCGCAAGGTGCTGTATTCGCAGCGCAATGACGTGCTGGAAGCCGCCAGCGTGGGCGCCACCGTGCAGAACCTGCGTGACGCCGCCGTGACCGATCTGTTCAACACGTACGTGCCGCCGGAATCGGTGGAAGAGCAGTGGGACGTGCCGGCGCTGCAGAAGGCGCTGGAAGCCGACTGGCAGCTGCATCTGCCGCTGACCGAGATGCTGGAGAAAGAAACCAGCCTGACCGACGAAGACCTGCGCGAGCGCGTGCTGGCGGCTGCCCGCGACGCCTACCAGGCCAAGGTCGATCAGGTGGGGACGGAATCGTGGTCGCAGTTCGAGCGTTCGATCATGCTGCAAGCGATCGACACGCACTGGCGCGAACACCTGTCGGCGCTGGATTACCTGCGTCAGGGCATCCATCTGCGCGGTTATGCGCAGAAGAATCCCAAGCAGGAATACAAGCGCGAAGCCTTCGAACTGTTCTCGGGCATGCTGGACCGCATCCGCGACGACGTCGTCCGCGTGCTGATGACGGTGCGCGTGCAGTCGTCGGAACAGGTCGAACAGGCCGAAGCCGAAGCCGCCCAGCCGCATGTGCAGAACGTGCAATACCATCACTCGGACTACGACGAAGCCCTGGCCCAGTCGGAATCGGACGATGGCGCACAGCCGGTACGCAACGCGTTGCCGAAGGTCGGCCGCAACGACCCGTGCCCGTGCGGCAGCGGCAAGAAGTACAAGCAGTGCCACGGCAAGCTCGTCTGATCCAGGGATAACACGCCATGCTGCATTCCGTCGGCCGTACCGAATTCGACCATGCCGTCGTCATGGTGCGCGACCGGCTGGATGCGCTGGCGCCGCACTTCGAGCGTCAGGGCTTTCACCTGAGCGACAAGGCGGTACATAACCTGGGGTCGTGCAATCGGCTGATCGTGCTGGAAAGCACGTATGTCGAACTGCTGGGCTGGCCGGCGGGGGCGCCGCCCGTGCGCCGTGAAATCGCCGATTCGCCGTTCGGGCTGGAAGCGCTGGTGTTCCGCACCTATGACGCCGAGGCCACCTACGAGCGGCTGAAGGCGGCGGGTTTTGCCGTGAATCCCGTGCAGGAGCTGACCCGTCCCGCGATGCTGGACGGCCAGGAAGTGCAGGCGCGTTTCCACACCGTGCGCTTTGCCGAGCAGCCCTTGCCCGGCATCCGCATGTATTTCTGCCGCCATCTGACGCCCGAGTGCGTCTGGTCGCCTGAATTGATGGCGCACCCCAACGGCGCGCGCAGCCTGCTGCGTATCGACGCCCGTGCCGCGGATGCGCGGGCGGTGGCCGAACGGCTGGCGCTGGTGGCGGACGTCAACGCCGAAGCCGCTACCGGCGGCTGGGATGTGCCGTTGGCCAATCTGCGCATCCATGTGCAGCAGGATGCCGCGGCCGCCACCCCCACGCTGACTACGCTGACGCTGGAAAACCGCGACGGTGCGCACTACACGCTGGATACCGGCCTGTAATTCCTTCGTTTCGCCAGCGTTCGTACGGGCCCCTCGGGCCCGTTTTCATTTCCGGTTCTGCTTGACGTTCGCAGCGTTGGCGGCGGGCGTTCGCCTGCCCGCGTCCGGGCAAACCCGGGTTGTCGGTCAAAGTGTATGCACTTTAGTATGCACTTCATTCCCCTGGAAATCTTCCCGTTTTCGACCCGGTATGCCGCAAACCCCTTCCGCCATCCGACCCGCCGCCCGCACCTCCGCTGGCCAGGCCGAGCTCTATGGCGCCGTCAAGGCGATGGCGGTGCGCTTTGATTTCAAGCCGGGCGAACGCATCAACGAAGTCGAGCTGGCGCGGCGCCTGAATGTCAGTCGCACGCCGCTGCGCGAGGTGCTGAACCAGTTGATGGTCGAGGGCTTTCTGACTCGCTCGGTCAACCGGGGCTTCATCGCCCGCTTGCTGGACGCCAAGCAGATCCACAGCCTGTACGAATACCGCGCGGTACTGGAGGCCGGCATCGTGCGCGCCGCCTGCGAGCGCGCCAGCGACGAAGAACTGGCCGGGTTGCGGCAATTCGTCGAGCGTTCCCGGGACGTGCCGGAAGACAGCGACGCGACGCGCCTGCTGGAGCTGGATGAAGCCTTCCACCTGCAACTGGCCCGCCTGTCGCGCAACGAAGAATTCGTGCGCGCGCTGGAAAGCGTCAATGCCCGCATCCATTTCGTGCGCTGGATCGACATGCAGCAGGGCCGGCGCAGCCATACCCAGGGCGAGCACCTGCGCATCGTGCAGGCGCTGGAGCAACGCGACATGGACGCCTTGCCGGGCTTGATGAACACGCATATCGGACGCCGGCTGGATCAGATCACGGACGTGATACGCACGGGCTTTTCAACGATTTACATGCGGGACCAGGCCGAACCCGCCACGGCAGCGCCGGCCAACACCATGACAGCAGGGGAAAAAAAATGACTCACACGATGAAGCGGGTACTCGCGGCGCTATGCGCGACAGCCGCGGCCGGGGGCGCCATGATCGCCGCGCCGGCCGCAGCCGAAGAACGGCCACTGATCCTGGTGGTGCCGTATCCGCCGGGCGGCAGCACGGACATCCTGGCGCGCATCCTGCAGCCGCGCCTGTCGCAGCAATTGGGCGGGCGCGCGGTAGTGGTGGAAAATCGCCCGGGCGCGGCCAGCCAGATCGCGACGGCCTTTGTGGCCCGCGCCGAACCGGATGGCAATACGCTGCTGGTCAGCTTCGACAACCACGGCATCAATCCTGCCGTGAAGTCCAAGCTGCCGTACGACACGTTCAAGGATTTCGTGGCGATTTCGCAGACCGTGCGCTTTCCGCTGGTGATCGGCGCGAACCCAGGCGTGCCGGGGGATAACCTGAAAGCCTTCCTGGCGGCCGCCGCCAAAGAGTCCCCGAACAAATTCAACTATGCGTCGACAGGCGTCGGTTCGCTGAACCACCTGGCACCCGAAGAACTCAAGCGGCTGTCGAAAGTGGAGCTGCTGCACGTACCGTATGGCGGCGGTGGGCCGGCCATCCAGGCGGTGGTGGGCGGGCAGGCCAACATGACGTGGCTGAGCTTCGCGGCGCTGCGCGGCCAGATCCAGGCCGGCAAGATCAAGCCGCTGGCCGTGGCGGGCGAAAAGCGCCTGCCGGAACTGCCGAATGTACCGACGGTGGCCGAGTCCGGGTTCCCGGGTTTCGTCGCCTATTCGTGGAGCGGCATGTTCGCGCCGAAGGGCACGCCCGAGGCCACGGTGAAGAAGCTGACCGCGGACTTCAAGGCGGTGCTGGCCGACCCGGAAATCAAGAAGAAGGTCACGGAAGCGGGCTTCGAGATCGTGGCATCCGACGGCCCTGCGCTGGATACCTACGTAAAGTCGGAATACGACCGCTGGAGCGCGTTCATCAAGAGCAGCAACATTAATCTGGATAACTGAGTGGCGGACCGCCGGGCGGTGTGCCGCCCGGTTCCGTCCACGAAACACGTGGAGATGACATGGAAAACCTGACCGGCGCCGAAGCCATGGTGCGGATGCTGCAGCACAACGGCGTCAAACATATTTTTGGCCTGTGCGGCGACACCAGCTTGCCGTTCTACGATGCGCTGTACCGTCTGGACCACGGCATGCAGCACATCCTGACGCGCGATGAGCGCAGCGCTGGCTACATGGCCGACGCCTATGCCCGCGTGACCGGCAAGGTCGGCGTTTGCGAAGGCCCCAGCGGCGGCGGCGCGACCTATCTGCTGCCGGGTCTTGTCGAAGCCAACGAGTCGTCGATTCCCGTTCTGGGCATCACCTCCGACGTGGCGGTGGGCTCGCGCGGCAAATATCCGCTGACCGAACTGGACCAGGAAGCGCTGTACCGTCCGCTGACGAAATGGAACCGCACGATCGATCGGGCCGACCAGATTCCCGGCATGGTGCGCGCGGCATTCCGCGCCATGACTACCGGCAAGCCCGGCGCGGCGCACCTGTGCTTTCCATATGACGTGATGAAGCAGCAAGTGGACGCGTCCGATGTCTGGGCGCAGCCCGAGCACGGCCAGTTCCCGTCGATGCGCTTCGCGCCGGACCCCGCGGACGTGGCACGCGCCGCGCAGCGCCTGGTCGGCGCCCGCGCCCCAGTGATCATCTGCGGCGGCGGCGTGGTCATCGCCGGCGCCAGCGGTGCCTTGCAGACGCTGGCCGAAACACTGAAGGCCGCGGTTTGCGTGACGGTCAGCGGGCAGGGCAGCCTGGCCGACACGCATCCGTTGAACGCCGGCGTGGTGGGCTCCAATGGCGGCGTGATGGCCACGCGTGATGTGGTGGCCGCGGCCGACGTGGTGCTGTTCGTGGGCTGCCGCGCCGGGTCGACGTCGACCGAGCACTGGCGCTTCCCGAACCGCGACGTGCCCATCCTGCACATCGATATCGATCCCATGGTGATCGGCGCCAACTACCTGACCGAAGTCGGCCTGGTGGGCGACGCCAAGCTGGCGCTGGAAGCGCTGGGCACCGAGGTGCAGGCCCGCCTGGCGCACCGGAATTCCGACGCCGTGGACGGCGCGGTGCTGGCCGGCCGTGCCAAGGCCGCCCGCCTGGCGCAGCTGGAACCGTTGGCCAACAGCCTGGATGCACCGATTCGCCCCGAGCGCGTCGTGCAGTCGCTGAACCGCCTGCTGCCGGACGACGCGGTCGTGTGCGCGGACCCCGGCACGCCTTGCCCGTACTTCTCGGCCTACTACGACGTGTCGCGCCCCGGCCGGCATTTCATTACCAACCGCGCGCACGGCGCATTGGGCTTTTCGATGTCGGCGGCGCTCGGCGCGTGGGTCGGCCGCCCGCAATCGAAGTGCGTGTCGGTGATGGGCGACGGCAGCTTCGGCTTCACGGTGGGTGAACTGGAAACCATCGTGCGGCACAAGGCGCCGCTGCTGATGATCGTGTTTTCGAATTCGGTCTACGGCTGGATCAAGGCCAGCCAGAAGGCGGGCTACGACCAGCGCTACTACAGCGTGGACTTCAACCGCACCGACCATGCCCGCATCGCCGAAGCCTACGGCGTGAAGGCCTGGCGCGTGGAGGATCCGTCCAAGCTGGATGCCGCGATCAAAGCCGCCATGGAGCATGACGGCCCGGCGTTGATCGATGTGGTCGCGCAGCCCTTGCAGGACGCGGCGGCACCCGTCAGCCAGTGGATGGGGTGATCCCGGCTGGGGGCGCTTCTGCCGCGCAGTAAGAGGGGTTGAGCGGCAGCGCCGCAAAAAATTCCATTCCGAAGCGCGGCGGGCGCTCCTATACTGGTGCGCTTCGGCGCAGCGGCCCAGGTCGGTGGCGCGACACGCAACGGGAGCGACAGCATGGATCTGGGCATCAGCGGCAAAACGGCATTGGTCTTTGGCGGCAGCCGCGGCATGGGCCGGGCTTGCGCGCTGCAATTGGCGCGCGAAGGGGTGGCGGTGACCATCGCGGCCCGCAATCCGCAGACGCTGGAGCAGGCCGCCGCCGAGATCTCCCGCGAAACCGGCAACGGCGTGGGCTGGGTGTCGGCCGACCTGACCCAGCCGCACGGCCGGGACGCGGCGATCGCCGCCTGCCCGCACCCCGACATCCTCATCAACAACGCCGACGGCCCCTTGCCCGGTGACTTCCGGGACTGGACGCGCGAGGACTGGATCGCATCGCTGGACGCCATGATGTTGGGTCCGATCGACATGATCCGGCGCGTGGTCGACGGCATGATCGAGCGGCGCTTCGGCCGCATCGTGAACATCGTGTCGCGCAGCGTGAAGGCCCCGCATGCCGAACTGGGCTTGTCCAACGGTGCCCGGTCGGGCCTGATCGGCTTTGTGGGCGGCCTGGCGCGCCAGACCGTGCGGCACAACGTCACCATCAACAACCTGCTGCCGGGCGCCTTCGCCACCGACGCGCAGGTCAGGCATATCCAGGGCATGCTGGAGCAGTCCGGCAAGACGTTCGACCAGCTCTGGGAAGAGCGCGGGCGGGCGAATCCGGCCGGCCGTTACGGGCAGCCGGAAGAGGTCGGGGCGCTGTGCGCCTATCTGTGTTCCGCGCATTCCGGCTATATGACGGCGCAAAGCATCCTGATCGACGGCGGCGGCTACCCGGGCACCTACTAGGCGGGTTGGCGGCAGCGTGCTGCGCGTGGCTGGACGCGGGCAGCCGTAACAGGCAAGATTGGCACCCACCGCGCTGAGGAAACCATGGACCAGACCGACATCAAGATACTGGCGTTGCTGCAGAAGGACGCCACCTGTTCGGTCGCCGAAATCGCCGAGCAGGTGAACCTGTCGGTCACGCCGTGCTGGCGCCGTATCCAGAAGCTGAAGGATGACGGCGTTATCGCCCGCAACGCCATCCTGCTGGACCCCCGCGCCCTGGGCCTGAACCTGACGGTCTTCGTGTCGATCAAGACCAGCCAGCACAACGAGAAATGGACCCAGAGCCTGATCAACGCCGTCATGGCGCTGCCTAATGTGGTGGAGTTCCACCGCATGGCGGGCGACATCGATTACCTGCTGAAAGTCGTGGTCGAGGACATGGCCGCCTATGACCGCTTCTACCGCCGGCTGATCGGCGCGGTCGACCTGCTGGACGTCAGCGCCAGCTTCTCGATGGAAATCATCAAAAGCACCACGGAATTGCCCCTGGACGCGGTCTAGCGGCGGGCGCGCAATTTTTTTCCGCGCACGCGGGTCGTGGCGGATGCAAATTTCTTTCGGCGTGTTGCGAAGGCCCCATCTCGCAATTCTTTTGCGCGGCCGTCGGCGTAGGATATCGCTCATTCCTGCTAGGGAATGAATCGGGATATCAGAGGACCCTATGTCGTTGGCAGTACCCGCCGGCTGTGCCGGTCTGGCAAAAACGCGGCAAGCGCTGTCGGTGGACGATCTGCTGGCCGGATGGAACGGCGTGGACGATCTGTGGGTGTTCGCCTATGGATCCCTGATCTGGCATCCCGGTTTCGCGTGGCGCGAACGCCGCCTGGCGACTGTGCGCGGTTATCACCGGTCGCTGTGCCTGTGGTCACACGACCACCGCGGGTCGCCGGACAACCCCGGCCTGGTGTTCGGGCTGAATCGCGGCGGATGCTGCCGCGGCGTGGCCTACCAGATCGCGGCCAGCGATGTGCCCACGGTGTTCCAGGCCCTGTGGCGCCGCGAGATGGTGACCGGCGCCTATACCCCGCGCTGGCTGACCTGCCATACCGACGCCGCTCCCGTGCCGGGCCTGGTCTTCCTGCTGAACCGCGCCTGCGACGAGTATGCGGCCGATCTCAGCGATGACCGCCTGCTGGCCTCCGTGCGCAATGCCGTGGGGCAATCCGGCCCTTGCCTGGACTACGTGGTGGAAACCGAGCGCGCGCTGCGCGCCCACGGCATCGATGATTGGCGGTTGGGGGACCTGGTCCGGAAATTGGGCCAGGCCTTCTAGGCAGCGGCCGCGCGCGTCAGAAGTGCCAGCGGCCGAAGACGAACAACACGTTGCCCGCGCCAGATGCGCCGGGAATGTAGGTCGCATACAGCATGGCGTCCTTGTAGCCGGCGCCCACCAGCGGCAGGATCCCCGGGAACGGCACGTAGCTCATAATGTCGTGGCGCGCGGTCAGGAAGACGGTGTAGCCTGCGCCCAGGCGGAAGTTCTCGCTGACCTGCCCGATCTTCAGGAAGCCGTAGCCCGCGATGGGTTCGACCTTGCTGTGCGAATCCAGGAACGCCATGGCGTACAGGCCCTGCCAATCCCCGTCTTCATCGTAGATGCTGCGGCCGTAGCCGCCGCCCCAGGCCAGTTCGTTGAAGCTGTTGATCTTTTCGCGGCTGTACATCGCGCGGTTGTGCCACGCGTAGCCGCTTACATAGAGGTCGTTGCCGCCCTCGGTCCAGATCTGGTCCAGGCGGTTGCAGGCCGACTGCGCCCAGGAGGGCAGGTTTTCACAGGCTTGCGCCGTGGCGGCGAAAGTCGAGAGCAGCACGAAAAAGAGGGCTGCCCGGAGTTTGGCGGTCATTGCGGGTACTAAGGGAAAAGATGACAGTTCCATGACTTTACATGGAGCTGCGGTGTTTTCCCTGTCACTTCGCTGTCACGAGGCGACGTGCCGGTCTGCCCGGGCACACAAGCGGGGCAGGCAAACCAGGCAGCGCCTGACTGTTGCAGTGAGGCTACAGCAGGAAGAAGGTGGCCAGGCCCAGGAAGATAAAGAAGCCCAGCGAGTCGGTGGCGAAGGTGAGCAGCACCGACGACCCCATCGCGGGGTCCTTGCCAAAGCGGGCACGCACCATCGGCACCAGCACGCCGACCGAGGCGCCGACCAGCATGTTGCAGACCATCGCGGCCATCATGACCACGGCGATCGAAAGCGAATGCGAGATCACCCAGGCGAAGAGAGCGGCCACCAGGCTGCCGCACAGCCCGACCAGCAGGGTCACGAACAGCTCGCGCTTGACCAGTTGCCACAGGTTGCGCCCGGTGATCCGGCCCATGGCCAGCGCCCGGATGATGAGCGTCATGGTCTGGTTGCCCGAATTGCCGCCGATGCCGGCCACGATGGACATCAGGAACGCCAGGATGACGATCTGGCTGACGGTGCCTTCGAACTGGGAGGCCACGAATGAGGCAGTGGCCGCGGTACAGAGGTTGAGCAGCAGCCAGGGCGCGCGGTTGCGCAAGGCGGTGCTGACGGGCGCGAAGATGTCTTCTTCTTGCAGACCGGCGCGCGACAGCGCCTGTTCCTGCGAGTCTTCGCGCATCACGTCCACGACGTCGGCGATGGTGACGCGGCCGATCAGGCGGCCCTGGTCGTCCATCACGGGGGCGGACACGAGGTCGTAGCGTTCGAATGCGCCGGCGGCGTCGGCGTCGGAATCCAGCGGGTTCAGCGCCAGGAAATCCGAATTCATGACAGCGCGCACTTCGGTTTCGGGCTCGCTGACCAACAGGCGCGACAAGGGCAGGATGCCCTGCAGCTTGTCCTGGCGGTCCACCACGAAGATCTGGTCGGTGTGGTCGGGCAGCTCGTGCAGGCGGCGCAGGTAGCGCAGCACCACTTCCAGCGTGACGTCCTCGCGCACCCGGACCATTTCGAAGTCCATGATCGCGCCCACGCTGTCTTCCGGATAGCCCATGGCTTCCAGCAACTGCGCGCGTTCTTCTTCGGTCAGGCCCTTCTGCACTTCGGCCACCACGTCGGGCGGCAGGTCGGGCGCCAGGTCGGCCAGCTCGTCGGCGTCCATGTTGCCGGTGGCGGCGACCAGGTCCTGGCGGTCCATCGCTTCGATCAGCGATTCCCGCACCCAGTCTTCGACTTCCAGCAGCACGTCCGCGTCATGCTCGGGGCTGACCAGCTTCCAGATGGCCTGGCGTTCGTCCTTGGGCAGCGATTCCAGGATGAAGGCGATGTCTGCCGGGTGCAGGCCGTCCAGCAGCGTCTTGAGTTCAGCCTCGTGCTGGCGGTGCACCAGGTCTTCGACCAGCGTGGCCTTGGCGTCGCCTTCTTCCTGGCGATGCACCAGGTCGGCAACCAATTGCTGGCGGCGCAGGCGTTCCTGCACTTCGGCCAGGGCGGTCTGGGCGTCTTCCGGGTCGAGGCGGCGGGGCGTCGCGGGCGGTTTCTGCGCGGCGGCGGACTGCGTCATGCGTTACGGCTCAAAGAGTGGGGAGGGGGCGGCTGCGCCGCGCTTCGTCGGTGGCGACGTAGGTGAGCGTGGCCTCGGTGACCTTGACGACTTCGGCGTCCAGGCGCTGGCGTTCGGCATAGACCTCGACCGACACCGTGACCGACGTCGTGCCGGTCTTGGCGATGGATGCGTAGAAGCTGAGGAGGTCGCCCACGAACACGGGCTCTTTGAACTGGAAGGCATTGACCGCGACGGTGGCCACGCGGCCGGCGGCGCGGCGCGCGGCGGGGATCGACCCGGCGATGTCGACCTGAGCCATGATCCAGCCGCCGAAGACGTCCCCGTGGATATTCGCGTCAGCGGGCATCGGCATGACGCGCAATACCGGGTCGCGATTGGCAGGCAGAGTCGTAAACGGGGTTTTGGTGCTGGAGGTCATGCGGCCGACTCCAAAGCAAGGGAACCAGCCGATTATGCAGGAAAAACGAGACCGCGGCGTGTGCGGCAAGGGCCGCCGCGGCGCTTTGCCGCAGCGGCCCGTCGATCAGGTCGCCAACTTCACGATACCGTAGCCGCCAACCAACAGCCAGGCGTACAGGATCAGGCCCAGCGCCATCACGCGGGGGCCGGCTTTCTTGATCTGGGCGAAGCGGGTTTCGATGCCGAGCGCCGTCATGGCCATGGTCAGGGCGAAGACGTCCAGGCGGCGGACGGCGGCGATGGCATCGGGGGGGATGATGTTTAGCGAGTTGATGATGGCCAGCACCAGGAAGCCGACCGCGAACCAGGGAATCGGCAGCTTGGCGCCCTTGGCCTGGCCGCCGGCCTGGCTGGCGGCGCTGCGCAGGTACATGCCCAGGACCAGCAGCACTGGCACCAGGAGCGCCACGCGGGTCATCTTGACGATGGTGGCGACTTCGGTGGTGGCGGGGTCGATATTGCTGGCGGCGCCGACGACCTGCGCCACTTCATGGATGGTGCCGCCGATGTAGATGCCAAGCGCCTGGGTGTCGAAATCAAGCCAGCCAGCGTGGTACAGGATGGGGTATAGGAACATGGACAGGGTGCCGAACAGCACCACGGTGGCGACCGCGACGGCGCTCTTGTGCGGGGCGGCCCGCAGCGTGGGTTCGAAGGCCAGCACGGCGGCAGCGCCGCAGATTGCGCTGCCGGCGGCCGTCAACATGGCTGTGTCGCGGTCCAGGCCCAGCATGCGCTGGCCCACGACGGTGCCGATCAGCAAGGTGCCCAGCACGACGGCGACCGAGACGGCCAGCCCCGGCAGGCCCACCGCCGCGATTTGCTGGATGCTGATGTTCAAGCCATAGAAAGCCACGGCGATGCGCAAGAGGCGGCGCGCGGTGAAGTTCACGCCCACGCCCCAATCGGCCGGCATCGTGCCGCGCAGGAAGTTGCCGTACAGCATGCCGCAGACGATGCCTACGACCAGCGGGGAAAAGCCCAGTTGGCGGATGGCGGGCAGGTCGGCCAGCTGCATCACCGCACCCGCCATCAAGCCAACGAACAGCACCCCGTTTAGCTTGTCCCGCCACGGCGTGGTGGTGGGTGCGGCGGCCGGGGCGGCTGCGGTCGCGCCGGCTGCGGCCGGAAGGGGGGCGGTGGTGCTGGAAGAGGTGCTCATGACTGGCCCTTTGGGCATATCTAAATAACTTCACGAAATATTAGATCTCGCTCTACTATTTGAAAAATCTTTATTTTGAATATGTAATATCAGAAATTCTGATAGTTAGGCCGCCATGACTCCGGATCAATTGCTGACCTTCGCTTGTGTAGCCGATACCGGCAACATCAGCCGCGCCGCCCAGGTGCTGCATTTGTCCCAACCCGCCGTCTCCGGCCAGCTGCGCATGCTGCAGGAATGGTTCGGCGAACCGCTGTACCGCCGCAGCGGCCACGGCATCGCGCTGACGGAAGCCGGCGAACGCCTGGCCGAGCAGGCCCGGCAGCTGCGCCAGGTGTATCGCCAGGCGCAGGCCGTGCGCGAAACGTGGCGCGGGCTGGAAACCGGCGCGCTGCGCCTGGGCGCCAGCACCACCCCCGCCAGCTATCTATTGCCGCGTCTGGTGGCGGATTTCCGCCATGCTTTTCCCGCGGTCAGCCTGCACCTGTCCGACGGCAACACGCGGGAAATCGTCGAACGCTTGCCCGCGCTGGACCTGGCTTTCATTGAAGGCGATGTGCCCACTGGCTTGCCGGCGGATACTGCGGTGCATGCCTGGCGGCAGGACGAAGTCGTGGCGATCGTGCGGGCTGATCACGCGCTGGCGGGCAAGGGCGCGGTGACGTTGCGCGATCTGGCCGCGTCGCCGCTTGTGATGCGTGAGCCCGGCTCGGGCGTACGGCGGCTGGTCGAGCGCGCGTTCGCGGATGCGGGGCTGGCGCCGTCGGTGGGGTTGGAACTGGCCGGCGTCGAAGGCGTGAAGCAGGCGGTGCGCGCGGGGCTGGGGGTGGGGTTCGTGTCCGTCATGTCGATGCGGCATGAGGACGGGGCATTGGCGGCATTGCGCCTGTTGCCCAAGCCGCTGACCCGCACGCTCAGCATCCTGGTGCCGCATGCGGACGCCGCCGCCCGCGCCACCGGCCGCTTTTTGGCGATGTGCCTGGCGGTCGGGGCGGCGGACGGCGGGTAGGGTCAGGCCTTGGCCAGGCGCTTCAGGGCCAGCTGAACCCAGTACGTGCCGCCCAGGGGCAGCAGTTCATCGTTGAAGTCATAGCTGCCGTTGTGCAGCATGCAGGGGCCCAGGCCGTGGCCGCTGTCGCGGTGGTCGCCCGTGCCGTTGCCGATCCAGACGTAGCAACCCGGCAGTTCCTGCAGCATGAAGGCGAAGTCTTCCGCACCCATCGTGGGTTGCACGTGGTCGTTGACGTTGGCCTCGCCGACGATGTCGCGCAGCACGTCGGCACAGAACGCGGCTTCTTCGGCGTGGTTGATCGTGGGCGGGTAGTTGCGCTGGAACGTGAATTCCACCTCGCAGTCCATGGCCGCGCAGGTGTGGCGCGTGATCTCTTCCATACGGCGTTCGATCAGGTCCAGCACGTCCAGCGTGAAGGTGCGCACCGTGCCGCGCAATTCGGCGTGGTTCGGCACGACGTTGTCGGCGCTGCCGGCATGGATCTGCGTGATGCTGAGCACCGCCGCGTCCAACGGGTTGCGGTTGCGCGTGATGATGGTCTGCAGCGACTGCGCCAGTTGCACCGCGGCCATGACGGGATCGATGCCCAGGTTGGGCATGCCGGCGTGCGTGCCCTTGCCCTTGACCACGATCGAGAATTCGTTGCTGGAGGCCATGATCGGGCCGGGCGTCAGGCCGAACTGGCCGGGCTTCATGCCGGGCCAGTTGTGCATGCCGAACACCGCTTCCATCGGGAAACGCTTGAACAAGCCGTCGTCGATCATGCGCTTGGCGCCGCCGCCGCCTTCTTCGGCGGGCTGGAAGATCACGTACACGATGCCCGCGTAATCGCGGTGCTGCGACAGGTATTGCGCCGCGGCCAGCAGCATGGCGGTATGGCCGTCATGGCCGCACGCGTGCATCTTGCCTTCGTTCTTGCTGGCGTGCGCAAAGGTGTTGACCTCTTGCATGGGCAGCGCATCCATGTCGGCGCGCAGGCCCACGGCGCGGTCGCCGGGCTGGTTGCCGCGGATGATGCCGACGACGCCCGTGCCACCCAGGCCGCGGTCGACTTCGATGCCCCATTCTTCGAGCTTGGCGGCCACCACGTCGGCGGTGCGGAATTCTTCGAAGGCCAATTCAGGATGCGCGTGGATGTCGCGGCGGATCTTGGAGATATCGTGATGCCAGGCGACGATAGGTTCGAGCAGTTTCATGGGGGAAGTCAGGCGGAATAAGAGAACGCAACAAGGTTATCATCAATCAAAAATCTATTTAATGGAGACAACTACCATGACGCGTCCGTGGCTTGCCCATTACCCGCAGGGGGTTCCGGCGGAGATCTCCACTGAGGGTTATTCCTCACTGGCCGACCTGCTGGACCGGGCCTGCAAGCAATACGCTTCGCGCATCGCCTGCACGGCGATGGGCAGCGACATCACCTATGCGCAACTGGACCGGCATGCGCGCGCGTTCTCGGGATGGCTGCAAAGCCTGGGGCTGCCCAAGGGCGCCCGCGTTGCGCTGATGATGCCGAACGTGCCGGCGTATCTGGTCGGCATGCTGGGCACGCTGCGCGCCGGGCTCGTCGTGGTGAACGTCAACCCGCTCTACACGGCCGACGAACTTGAGCGCCAGCTGCAGGACAGCGGCGCGTCCGTCATCCTGATCCTGGAAAACTTTGCGCACACGCTGCAGGCCGTGAAGAACCGCGGGCAGCTCAAGCATGTGGTCGTGACCGGGCCGGGCGACCTGCTGGGCGGCCTGAAGGCGCCGATCGTCAACTTCGCCGCGCGCCATATCAAGAAGATCGTGCCGGCCTGGCGGATCGACGGCGCGCGCATGCTGCCCAAGGTGCTGGACGATGGCGCGGGCCTGCCGTTCACGCCGCCCGTGTTGACGATGGATGACGTGGCGGTGCTGCAATACACCGGTGGCACCACCGGCGTGCCCAAGGGCGCCATGCTGTCGCATCGCAACCTGACGGCCAACGTGCTGCAGACGGAAGCCGTGGCGCAGCCCGTCGTGCATGACCTGGCGAACAGCCAGCTGACCATCATCAGCGCGCTGCCCCTCTATCACGTGTTCGCCATGACGGTGTGCGGCCTGTATGGCCTGCACGCGGGCATGCGCAACGTGCTCATCATCAATCCGCGCGATCAGCCGTCGCTGATCAATGCGTGGCGCAAGGTCCCGGTGAATCTGTTCCCCGGCGTCAATACGCTGTTCAACGCGTTGGCGCACAATCCGGATTTCGCGAAGCTGGATTTCTCGGCGTTGCGCTTGACGCTGGGCGGCGGCATGGCCGTGCAGCAATCGGTGGCCGAACGCTGGCTGAAGATCACCGGCAGGCCGCTGATCGAAGGTTATGGCTTGTCCGAGACCTCGCCGGTGGCGACGGTGAACCCGACCAACGCCACGGCCTATTCGGGTTCCATCGGCTTGCCGCTGCCTTCCACCGACGTGGCCATCCTCGACGACGCCGGCCACGAAGTGCCGCTGGGCGAACGCGGGGAAGTGGGCATTCGCGGGCCGCAAGTCATGCTGGGATATTGGCAGAAGCCCGAGGAAACGCGGCAGTCCATGACGGCCGACGGATTCTTCCGCACGGGTGATATCGGCATCATGGACGAGCAGGGCTACACGCGCATCGTGGACCGCAAGAAGGACATGATCGCGGTGTCCGGCTTCAAGGTCTATCCGAACGAGGTCGAGGCCGTGGTGGCGCAACTGCCGGGCGTGCTGGAATGCGCGGCGATCGGCGTGCCGGACGAGCACTCGGGCGAAGCGGTGAAGGTGTTCGTGGTTAAGAGCGATCCGTCGTTGACCGAGGCCCAGGTGCAGGACTGGTGCCGCGAAAAGCTGACAGGCTACAAGCGCCCGCGCTTCGTGGAATTCCGCGATGAACTGCCCAAGAGCAATGTGGGCAAGATCCTGCGCCGCGAGCTGCGGCCCGATGCGCCGGCTGCCGCACCCGCGGGCAAAGCGACGGCCTGAAGCCCGGTTTCAGCCGGGCTTGGCGAGGTGGGGCGCGATCATGTCATGCAGGGCGCGTTCGATGGCGGGGTTGCCCGCCACGACGCGTCCGCCGATCGGCCAGGGGTCCAGCTTGTGCATGTCCGTGCACGTGCCGCCCGCTTCGCGCAGGATCAGCGTGCCGGCGGCCACGTCCCAGGGTGCGAGGCCCATTTCCCAATAACCGTCGTAACGGCCGCAAGCCGTCCATGCCAGGTCCAGCGCCGCTGCGCCCATGCGGCGCACGCCGCGCGCACGCTTGATGGCGTCGTCCAGCATGGGCATGTATTGCCCGGCGAATGAGAAGTCACGGAACGGGAAGCCCGTGGCCAGCACGGAGTCTTCGATCGTCTGCGTGCGTGAACACTTGATGCGGCGGCCGTTGAGCCAGGCGCCGATGCCGTACACCGCGGTGAACAGCTCTTCGCGGTTGGGGTCGTACACCACGCCGATCACGGGCGTGTCTTCCGCCAGGGTGTCGGTCGCCGATATCGCGGTGCCCGCGTGGGCGATCAGCGCGATCGACACGGCGTAGTGCGGGATGTCATGCAGGAAATTGGTGGTGCCGTCGAGCGGATCGATGTACCACGTGGCGATGCCCTTGGGCTTGCCGCCGGTCTCTTCGGCCACGATGCCGAACTTGGGCGTGCGGGTCTGAAGCTCCTGGATGATGACGGCCTCTGCCTCGCGGTCCGCCTGGGAGACGAGATCATTGCGCGCCTTGCGGTCGATCACGAGATCGGCGCGGTGATGCGCGTAGGATTGCAGGATGGCCGCGCCGCCATGAGCCGCAGTGACGGCCGCGTCGATCGCGGCGCACAGGTCTATGGGCGAAGCCTGCGAACGGGGCTGATCATAGGTATCCATGTAAACCAGTGTAAGCCCATGTATGCGTCAAATCTGAGGCAAAGGCCTGAAACACGGGCGCCGGCGTGGTGTCCATCCAACGCCGGCGCGCCAGACGCTCGATAATTCGCCTTTGTCTCAACCTTGATTGTTTCCCGGGATCCCATGTCTGCGCCTTATGTTCCCTTGACGCCCGCAGTGGTCGATATCGACGCTGACGGCAAGCTGTATAGCCCCGTGTATGGCGATGTCTATCATTCGCCTTCCGGTGCGCTCGGGCAGGCGGAGCACGTGTTTCTGCGCGGCAACGGGCTGCCCGGCCGCTGGCAGGGCCGCAGGGGGTTCACCGTCTGCGAGACGGGTTTCGGCCTGGGGCTGAATTTCCTGGCGCTGTGGAAGGCGTGGCGCGATGACCCGCAACGGTCCGCCACGCTGCACGTGATCTCGATGGAAGCCCATCCGTTCACGCAAGAAGACCTGTCCGCCTTGTTAGCGCGCTACACACCGGAGCCGTTTGCGGTGCTGGCGCAGCGTCTGGCCGCGCAGTGGCCCGTGCTGCTGCCGGGGCTGCATCGCCTGGAATTCGAGAACGGCGCCGTGACGCTGACGCTTTGTTTTGGGCGGGCGCAGGTGCTGGCGCCACGCTTGGGCGCACGGGTCGATGCCTTTTTCCTGGACGGGTTTGCCCCTGACCGCAATCCGGATATCTGGTCCGAGCCCCTGTTGCGCACGTTGGCCGATCTTGCGGCGCCGGGGGCGACGGTGGCGACCTGGGCCTGCACCGGCGCGCTGCGGCAAGCCTTGCAGGAAGCCGGTTTCGATGTGCGGCGCGAGCCGGGCTACGGCGGCAAATGGCACATGACGGTGGGCGAGGTCCGCGAGCAAGGCCGCGCGGCGGCGGCCCCCGGCGTGGACGCCGGCCATGCCGTGGTGGTGGGTGCGGGGCTGGCGGGCGCGGGAATCGCGCAAGCGCTGGCAGGCCGCGGTTGGCGCGTCACGGTGCTGGATGCGGGCCGGGCGCTGGGGGCGCCCGCGCATGCGGGCCATCTGGCTGCGGCGCTGACGCCGGTGGTGGCGCGTGACGACAATGCGCGGGCGCGGCTGTCGCGCGCGGGCAGCCAGCGCGCCCTGGCCCGTTGGCAAGGGTTGGCCGGCGATGCGGCGCCGCGCGTGTGCGGCACCGTGCAGGTCGAGCGCGATGCGGGCAAGTCGGCTGCGCTGGCCGGCACCCTGGAAACCCTGGCGTTTCCGTCGGATTGGGTGCGTCAAGTGGATCGCGACGAGGCCAGCGCCCTGGCCGGCCTGCCGCTGGCCCGCGGCGGGGTGCTCTTTGCCCAGGGCATGTTGGTGCAGCCAAACCGGCTGATCGACGCGCTGCTGGCCACCCCGGGCGTGACGCTGCTTCCCGGTCAGGCGGCGCGTGTGGAGCCTAGCGGGCAGGGCTGGCGCGTGCTGGATGGGCAAGGCGCCGAATTGGTGCAGGCCCAAACGGTCATCCTGGCCAATGCGGCTGGCGTGCGCGGCGTACTGGCCGACAGCGGCCTGCTGGATCCCCTGCCGCGCGTGGCGCAGATGCATGCATTGACGGGCGAGGTAACGCTGGTGCCTGCCGAGGCGCTGTCGGGCGGCCCCCGTTGCATCGTCGGCGGGGAAGGGTATTTGCTGCCGGATGTGGGCGCAGGCTGCGTGGTGGGTAGCACGTACGTCCATGATGCGGCCGAGGCGCGGATCAGCGCAGACGGCCAGCGGGTCACGCTGGCCAAGGCGGCAGGGCTACTAAGCGGTCACTTCCCCGAGTTCGACGCCCTGGTTCCGGGCAGCCTGCCCGGTTGGGCCGGCTGGCGCGCCGTGTTGCCGGGACGCTTGCCGGCAGTGGGGGAATTGCCGCATGCTCGGGGCTTGTGGTTGGCGGTGGGCTATGCCTCGCGGGGGCTGTCCTGGTCGGCATTGATGGGCGACTTGATCGCTGCTCGCCTGGCGGGCGAGCCGTCGCCGCTGGAAACCGATCTGGCCCAACTTATTTCTCCACGGTGAAAAAAAGTCAGGCCGGTGACGGGCCTCGCGGTCAGGTGGCGTAGAATTGCAGTAATTGCCAGGATTTGGCGCCAAATAGGCCGCATTGGGCTCGAAATTGGCGTTTCGGCAGCGCACGGGCGTGTAGACCGATAGGCGCTGGCCGAGGGCTTTATGCCCCTTTTTTGGATGAGATCGCCTTCCAAAAGAGGGACCGAGTTTATTTCAAAGCTCAAATCCGTCAAAATAGCGTCTTTTGATGGTTTTTGGCTTAAGCCGGGGGATGCTCTGTGCCGCCCAAGTTCGACTTTGCCCATACTACCCAGCTCGATAATGTCGAGCTGCTGACGTCCCGCCCCAGTCGTTTCGATTTCGATGCGGGCGATGGGTTGCACCTGGTAGTCGAGGCGCATGCGCCTGGTGTTTTTCGCCTGCGCTGCGGCGAGGCGAACCACCTGAATGAAGATAAGCCCAGCGCGCGTGCGCGCGCCGTGGCGGAGATGCTGCTCGCGCGCCAAGAGGCCGTGGGCGAAGCCGCCATTGCCCCTCGCGAAGGCGGGGATGGCTGGCGCATTACCCAGGGCGACGTCGCCCTGGAGATCCAATCCAACCCCGTGCGTGTGGCGCTCTACCGCAACGAGGAACGGGTGTTCGAGTCCGAGGTTTCCGCGCATACGCCCGCATTTGGGCATAACGCGCTGGACCAGGACGATGACGCGGTCTGGTCTGCGGGGTTCACCCTGCAGGCGGATGATCGCGTCTTCGGCCTGGGCGAAACCCCGGGCGACTTGAACCGCCGCGAGGAATCGGTCGTTTCCGATGACCCTGAGCACCGTGCCTTGCCATTGGCATGGAGCCCGCGCGGCTGGGGCGTCTACGTGAACACCATGCGCCGCGTCGAGCACGCGGTGGGCGTCGCGCCCGCGGAATCGGCCTACGTGCTGACCGTGGACGATGCCGTGCTGGACGTGTTCCTGTTCGCCGGCGAACCCGCGGAAATCCTGAACCAGTACACCGCGCTGACCGGCCGAGCCGGCCAGCCCGTGCTGTGGGCGATGGGCGCGTGGCTGCAACAGGCGGCGGGCGAAATGCCGACGCAGACGGTGGCCCTGGTTGCCCGCATGCGTGAAAACCAGATCCCGGTGGATGCCGTGACCCTGGCGCAGCCTGCCGCTTGGGGCTTCCAGGCGGACAAGGCCGTTTTCGAATGGGACGCCCAGCGCTTCCCGGACGCCAAGCAGATGCTGGCGCTCTTCCACAAGCACAACGTGCACGTGTCGGCCTCCGGTTTCCCCGGCGTGCTGAAGACCAGCCCGCTGTTCGAAGAACTGGAAGACCGCGGCTGGCTGCTGGCCAAGGATGACGGTTCGGCCCAGGTGTTCGACGGCAACGCCGCCACCTCCGGCCAGCCTTATGGCTTGCTGGACCTGACCTATCGCGACATCTACAACCAGTGGGTCGAGCGTCATCGCCAATTGGTCGAAGACGGCCTGGACGCGCCCGCGTGCGACGCCCAGATCGCCATCCCCGACGGCGTGACCGCCCGCAACGGCGAAACCGGCCCGGCTCTGCGCAGCATGTATCCGCTGCTGGTGCGCCGCGCGCTGTTCGACGCTGTTGCCGGCCTGAAGGTGCCGCCGGAAGGCGTGGTGCCCAGCTCCGACCTGTTCCCCGCCGCCCAGCGCTTGCCGTGGCAAGTGGGGCCGCAGGTGGAAAACACCTGGGATGGCTTGCGCCATACCCTGCGTACCGCCTTGTCGATCGGCGCCAGCGGCGTGCCGGTGCAAGTGCATGGCATCGGTTCGGGCTCGCGCGACCGCTCGGGCATGACGTCCGAGCTGTACCTGCGCTGGCTGACGGTGGGCGTTTTCTCGGCGAACTTCTCGTTCCAGGGCGTTGAAGGCCTGATGCCTTGGGACTTCGGCGAAGAAACGCTGGCCCAGGCCAAGACGTGGATGCAATGGCGCTACCGCCTGGTGCCCTATGTGCTGGGCGCCATCGAGGATTCGGCGCGCACTGGTCTGCCGGTGCAGCGTTCCATGGCCCTGTCGTTCCCGAACGATCCGCATGCCCATGAATGGGACCTGCAATACCTGTTGGGCCCGGCCCTGCTGGTGGCGCCGGTGACCGAACCCGGCAAGCAGGTACGCGTGTACCTGCCCAAGGGCGAGGCCTGGTGGGACCTGAACACGGGGCATCGCTACGAAGGCGGCACCACCTGGACGATCGACTGCGAACTGGGCCAGTTCCCGGTTTTCGGCCGCGAAGGGCACATGCTCTGTCTGGGACCGGCCGCGCAGCATACGGGCGAGTTCAACTCGGCCCGCATTCTGGACGAAGTCTGGATGTTCGGCATGCCGGTGCATAACCCGGTCGTCATGCGCAACAAGATCCGCGTGATGCAGATGCAAGGCTCCAGCTACATCAAAGGGCTGGAAGGGCTGCGCATTTCGCCGTCCGAAGGCCTTGAGGTCAAGCGCCGGGGCGCGGAAGTCCGCATTTCCCGCGCTCGTTGACAGTAGCGTGGCCGGTTCGCCGGCCACCGCGACAAAAGGGCAGTCAGGAAGGCTTTCCTTCCTGACTGCCCTTTACGCCTTCTGTCCGGCACCGATTGCAGGATTCGAGATAGGCCCTGTGGGCCCGCCCTCGGGCGGCCACGGCGTTCTATATTACTTATAGTTATAGAAAATGGAAAAAACGGTCGTTCTCTTTAGAAGAGAAAAGATACAAAATCGCTTGCCATGATCCACATCGAGAACCTATCCAAGACCTATGCCACGCCGCATGGAGAATTCCAGGCGCTGCGAGGCATCAACCTGCATATTGCGCAGGGTGAGGTCTTCGGCATCATCGGCCCCAGCGGGGCCGGTAAAAGCACGCTGGTCCAGTGCATCAATTTGCTGGAACGTCCCAACCAAGGCACGATCGCCATCGGTGGGCAGCAACTGACCGGCCTGAATGAAGCGCAACTGCGTGAGCAGCGGCGCCGCATCGGCATGGTGTTCCAGGGCTTCAACCTGCTGTCGCGCCGTACCGTCTACGGCAACGTCGCCTTGCCGCTGGAAATCGCCGGCGTTGCCAAGGCCGAGATCCCGGCCCGCGTCGAACGCCTGCTGGCGCTGGTGGGCCTGGAGCATCTGCGCGACCGCTATCCCAGCCAGATCAGCGGCGGCCAGAAGCAGCGCGTGGGCATTGCGCGCGCGCTGGCCAACAACCCGGACGTGCTGCTCAGCGATGAAGCCACGTCCGCGCTGGATCCGGAAACCACGCACAACATCCTGGCGCTGCTGCGCGACATCAACCGCAAGACCGGCGTGACCGTCGTCATGATCACGCACCAGATGGAAGTCGTGCGCGAGGTCTGCGACCGCGTTGCCGTCCTGTCGCAAGGCGAAGTGGTGGAAGTGGGCAGCACGCGTGAAGTGTTCGCGCAGCCGCGTCACGACGTCACGCGCGGCATGGTGTCGGCCGCTACCGCGTCCGACCTGACCGACGCCACGCTGGCCGCCGCGAAAGAACGCATCGCCGCGCTGGCCGCCGCCAAGCCGGGTCAGGCCGTACGCCTGCTGCGCCTGTCGTTGACCGGCACGGACGCGTCGGGATCGTTCCTGTCGGACCTGTCCAAGCAGTACTCGCTGGACGTCGGCCTGGTGCAGGCCCGCGTCGAAGACATCCAGGGCGTGGCCGTGGGCACGATGTTCGTGCTGGCTCAGGGCGCGCCCGCCGCGGTCAAGGACGCGATTGCCGCGTTGACCGCCCGTGACATCACCGTTGAAGAAATAGCTCATGAGTCCGCAACTGATCGATCTGCTTATTACGTCGCTGCTTGACACCCTGCTGATGGTGGGTGTGGCCAGCGCCATCGCGGTGGTTATCGGCATTCCGCTGGGCGTGACGCTGGCCGTGACCGCGCGCGGCAACATGCTGGAGAACCAGCCCGTCAACCACGTGCTGGGCGCCATCATCAACGCCACGCGCTCGGTGCCGTTCGTGATCCTGATGGTTGCGATCATCCCGTTCACCCGCCTGGTGGCACAGACCTCCATCGGCACCACGGCCGCCATCGTGCCGCTGTCGGTGGCCGCCATCCCGTTCATGGCCCGCATCGCCGAGAACGCCATGCGCGAAGTGGATCCGGGGCTGATCACCGCCGCGCGCGCCATGGGCGCATCGCCGATGCAGATCATCCTGAAGGTGCTGCTGCCCGAGGCCTTGCCCGGCCTGATCGCCGCCACCATCGTCACGGTCGTCAGCCTGATCGGCTATTCGGCGATGGCCGGCGCCATCGGCGGCGGCGGCCTGGGCGACCTGGCCATCCGCTACGGGTATCAACGTTTCCAATCGGACGTCATGGCCGCGGTCGTGATCGTGCTGATCGTATTGGTCCAGGCGATCCAAAGCCTTGGCGACCGCTTCGTGCGCCGCATGTCGCATCGCTGATCGCAATAGCGCCTATTCATTCTTCTCTCTACATCCGTTATTCGGGATATCGCAACATGAGCATCAAGGTTTTGAAGTCGCTGGCCGCGTTCGCCCTGGGCGCCGCCGTTTTTGCCCAGCCCGCGCTGGCCCAGGACAAGCCGCTGAAGGTTGGCGTCACCGCCGGCCCGCACGCCCAGATCTTTGATGTGGTCAAGGCCGAAGCCGCCAAGCAGGGCCTGAATATCCAGATCATCGAATTCACCGACTACGTGCAGCCCAACGTGGCGCTGGCCTCGGGCGACCTGGACCTCAACAGCTATCAGCACCAGCCCTATCTGGACAACGCCAACGCCGACCGCGGCTACAAGCTGGTCAGCATCGCCAAGACCGTGATTTTCCCGATCGGCATCTACAGCAAGAAGATCAAGTCGCTGGCCGATCTGAAAGACGGCGCCCGCATCGCGCTGCCGAACGATCCGACCAATGGCGGCCGTGCCCTGCTGCTGCTGCAAGCCAATGGCTTGATCAAGCTGCGTCCGGAAGCCGGCCTGAAGGCGACCCCGATCGACGTCGTCGAGAACAAGAAGAAGCTGCGCTTCATCGAGCTGGACGCCGCCCAACTGCCGCGTTCGCTGGACGACACCGACGCCTCGGCCATCAACACCAACTTCGCGCTGGAAGCCGGCCTGAACCCGACCAAGGACGCAATCGCCCAGGAGTCGCCGGATTCGCCGTACGCCAACGTGCTGGTCGTGCGTGAGAAGGACAAGGACCGTCCCGAGTTCGCCAAGCTGATCAGCGTCTATCACAGCCCGGCCGTGAAGCAGTTCATCGAGACCAAGTACAAGGGCGCCGTGGTGGCCGCCTGGTAAGTCCAGCGTCATCTGCCCGGAAGAACGGCCGCCCAGCGCGGCCGTTTTTCATGGGCGGCAAGCGAGTGGTCATGGCAGCTTGCCGCCAAACTTTTTGACAAGACCAAAAAAATCCGCCATAATTTCTGGCTTCGGTCGGGCTGATAGCTCAGTCGGTAGAGCAGCGGACTTTTAATCCGTTGGTCGCGAGTTCGAGTCTCGCTCAGCCCACCACCCCTGCCTTTTTACGAAGGTAGAAAGAGAATCAAGCACCAGCGAGCGATCGCGGTGCTTTTTTTTCGTCTGTACGAAGCGAAGCTGCAGCGAAATCGGGAGCAGCTGCCTGCGCGTTAAGGGCTTGACCTTCACATCATTGGAACCTTTATCTTGGTCTGCATCTGAAGGGAAATCCCAGTTAAAGGAGCAGTGATGAGCGCCACAGCAGACAGCACCGCGATCAGTCTTCCGATCGAAGGCATGACGTGCGCCTCGTGCGTTGGCCGCGTCGAGAAAGCCTTGAAAGCCGTGCCGGGCGTCCACAAGGCCAGCGTCAACCTGGCCACCGAACGCGCCGATATCACGTTTGACGGGATGCCGAACGTCGTAGCGGCTGTCCAGGCTGTTCAGAAGGCCGGTTATGCCGTCGCCGAGAACACCATCGAGCTGTCGGTGTCAGGAATGACGTGCGCCTCGTGCGTCGGCCGGGTCGAAAAGGCTCTGAAGGCCGTGCCGGGCGTCAGCGCCGCAACCGTCAACCTGGCCACCGAGCGTGCGCAGGTGACCGCCACCGGCGGCACGTCGCCGACCGCGCTGATACAGGCGGTGGCCAAGGCGGGGTACGAGGCAAAAGTCCTTTCCGGCGAATCCACCGATACGGATGCGGTCGCCGAACGCCAGGCCGCCGAGCTGAAATCGCTCAAGCGCGCGCTGACGATCGCCGCGGTCTTCGCGTTGCCCGTGTTCATCATGGAAATGGGCGCGCATCTGGTTCCGGCGTTCCACCACGTCATCGCCGAAAGCATCGGCACGCAGAACAGCTGGTACATCCAGTTTGTGCTGGCAAGCATCGTCCTGTTCGGGCCCGGCCTGCGCTTCTTCCAGAAAGGCATCCCGGCGCTGCTGCGCGGCGCGCCTGACATGAATTCGCTGGTGGCGGTGGGCACGTCCGCCGCGTATGCCTATTCGGTGGTCGCGACCTTCGCGGCCGGGCTCCTGCCTGCCGGCACGGTCAATGTCTATTTCGAAGCCGCCGCGGTGATCGTGGCGCTGATCCTGCTTGGGCGCTATCTCGAGGCCCGAGCCAAGGGCAACACCTCCGAGGCCATCAAGCGTTTGCTGGGCCTGCAGGCCAAGACGGCGCGCGTCGTCCGCGACGGCGCCACGATTGAGCTTGCCATCGAAGACGTCGTCGCGGGCGACCTGATCGAAGTCCGCCCCGGCGAACGCGTTCCCGTGGACGGCGAGGTGGTGGAAGGCAGCAGCTTCATCGACGAATCCATGATCAGCGGCGAACCCGTTCCCGTAGAGAAAAGCCCGGGCGCGGAAGTCGTCGGCGGCACGGTCAATCAGAATGGCGCGCTGACGTTCCGCGCCACCAAGGTCGGCAACGACACCGTGCTGGCGCAGATCATCCGCATGGTCGAGCAGGCGCAGGGCTCCAAGCTGCCGATCCAGGCCATGGTGGACCGCATCACGATGTGGTTCGTGCCGGCCGTCATGGCGGCGGCGGTGGCGACCTTCATCATCTGGCTCACCTTCGGGCCCGAGCCTGCGCTGACGTTCGCGCTGGTCAATGCGGTGGCCGTGCTGATCATTGCCTGCCCCTGCGCCATGGGCCTGGCCACGCCGACCTCCATCATGGTGGGCACCGGGCGCGCGGCGCAGATGGGCGTGCTGTTCCGCAAGGGCGAAGCCTTGCAGTCCCTCAAGGACGCCAAGGTGGTGGCGGTGGACAAGACCGGCACGCTGACCAAGGGCCGCCCCGAACTCACGGACCTTATCGTCGCCTCCGGCTTTGAGCGGTCTGCCGTATTGGGCAAGGTGGCGACGGTGGAGGCGAAATCTGAGCACCCCATCGCGCAGGCGATTGTCGACGCCGCCCGGGCGCAAGGCATTTCCCTGGGTGCCATCGAGCAATTCCAGTCGATCACCGGTTTCGGCGTCAGCGCTCGCGTGGACGGTGACCTGGTCGAGATCGGTGCCGACCGCTACATGCGGGACCTGGGCCTGGATGTCGCCATGTTCGGCCAGGACGCAGCGCGCCTTGGCGACGAGGGCAAGACGCCCCTGTATGCCGCGGTCAATGGACGGCTGGCTGCCATGATCGCCGTGGCCGACCCGATCAAGGAAACAACGGCCGCCGCGATCCGGGCGCTGCACGACCTGGGCCTGAAGGTCGCCATGATCACCGGCGACAACCGGCGCACGGGCGAGGCGATTGCCCGCCAGCTTGGCATCGACGAGGTGATCGCGGAAGTGCTGCCTGACGGCAAGGTCGCTGCCGTGCAGCGCCTGAAGCAGCAGTACGGTCCCCTTGCCTACGTGGGCGACGGCATCAATGATGCGCCGGCGCTGGCCGAAGCCGATGTGGGCCTGGCGATCGGCACCGGCACGGACATTGCTATCGAGGCGGCGGACGTGGTGCTGATGTCTGGCGACCTGGGGGGAGTGCCCAACGCCATCGCCTTGTCCAAGGCCACCATCCGCAACATCAAACAGAACCTGTTCTGGGCGTTCGCTTACAACGTGGCCTTGATTCCCGTCGCGGCCGGCCTGCTGTACCCCGTCAACGGCAGCCTGCTGTCACCCGTGTTCGCAGCCGGCGCCATGGCGCTGTCCAGCGTCTTTGTCCTGAGCAACGCGCTGCGCCTGCGCCGCTTCGTGGCTCCGTTCGCCGTCAAGGCCTGAGGCCTGCCGGGCGTCGAGCGTGGGGGAGGCTCCCCCGCGCTTTCCTCACCTAAGACAAGGTCCGGGTGGCCGCGCCCGACAGGTCATGCAGGCTCAGCCCGCAACCGCGGGCGCGCTCTGCGAGGGATTCGCTCTGCGCCAGCGCCCGCCGGCTTTCTTCCAAAAGCACGTCTAGTTGCTCCTGTAATGTGGCGGCCATGAGCCAGGCCCTTTCCGCGAACAACTCGGCGAACTGGTCCACGCAGGGCTTGCAGATGGCGGCGCCGTTCTTGTCCAGCAGCGGCACGCCTTGGGCCAGCGTGGATTGGCAAAACGTACAGGCGAGTGCGCAGTTCATACGTAGGGCGGCTCATCGTCGGGTGGGCGGGCGGCGCCGCAATAAACGGCGCCTTGCCCCTAGACAACGGCCTGGCGGGCCAACTCTTAAGCCGGCGCAAATCCCTAGGACAAAGCGAGTCGGCCGAACGGATGAGCCAGCCGGCGACGCTTACGCCGCATAGGCGGGCCGCAGGGCCACCGGGGCGGGTTCTGCCGTCATGTCGATGATGGTTTCGGCGGGTACCTTGAAGAAGGCTGCGGTGGCGGCCAGGCGCTTGGCCTGATCCTCCAGCGAGGCCGCGGCCGCGGCGGCCTGCTCGACCAACGCGGCATTTTGCTGCGTCACGTCGTCCATCTGCGTGACGGCACGGTTGATCTGGTCGATGCCGATGGACTGTTCGGTGGACGCCTCGGTGATCTCGGCCATGATCTGGGTCACGCGCTGCACCGAGGTCACGATTTCCTGCATGGTCTCGCCGGCCTCGCGCACCTGCGCGGCGCCGCTGTCCACGTTGTGGGTGGATTGCTCGATCAGATCTTTCACTTCGCGGGCGGCTTGCGCGCTGCGTTGCGCCAGCGAACGCACCTCGCCTGCCACGACGGCGAAGCCCTTGCCCTGTTCGCCCGCACGGGCGGCCTCCACCGCGGCGTTCAGTGCCAGGATGTTGGTCTGGAAGGCAATGCCGTCGATCACCGAAACGATCTCGGCGATGCGGCGCGAGCTGTCCGAGATGCGCGTCATGGTCTGGACGACCTGGTCGACGGCCTGGCCGCCGCGCAGCGCCACGCCGCGGCTTTCGGCCGCGAGCCCGTTGGCCTGGTGGGCGTGTTCGGTGTTCTGCTTCACGGCCGTGGCCAGCTCTTCCATGCTGGCCGCAGTTTCTTCCAGGGAGGCGGCCTGTTCTTCGGTGCGCGAGGACAAGTTGGTGTTGCCCGACGAGATCTCGGCAGCGCCGGTGTTGATCTCGTTCACGCTGCGGCGCACTTCGGCGACGGTGCGGGTCAGGCTGTCCTGCATGCGCTTGAGCGCCGCGAACAGCACGCCGATCTCGTTATGCGCGCCGACGGCCACGCGTTGGGTCAGGTCGCCCGAGGCGATGCGGTCGAAGTGCAGCGCGGCGTCTTTCAGTGGCAAGAGCACCTGACGGCTGATGAAGCGCCAGCATCCGGCTGCCAGGACGACCGCCAGGACCAGCATGATGATCGTGGCCAATTCCGCCAGGTTGTAGCGCTGGTCGGACGCTTCGTTGATCTGGGCGGCGCGCCGTTCAGTGTGCGCCAGGAAGGCGACGACCCGTTCTTCGAAGCGGGTGTCGGCCGCGCGGGCTTCGGCGACGGCGGTAACGTAGTTTTCCGCGGATTGCTTTTGCAGGGCCTCGCCCAGCGCATCGATGCTGCGCACATAGGCGTTGAAAATGCCGTCCAGGTCAGCGGTCAATTTACGCGCCGCCTCCGTGACTTTGGGCACGCGCTGGAACGTGGCGTAGCGTTGGCGGGCGTCGGCCAGAAACTTGCCGGCCTGGTCCACGCTGGCTTGCGCTTGCGCGCCACGGCCGGCTTCCACATCCAGGTAGGCGGCCACCAGCGTGATGCGGGTGCGCAGCAGTAGCACCTGGGTTTCGTAGAGCGGGCGGGTCTGTTCGGTGGCGACGCGGTTCAGGTCGTCGACGGCGTCGTCGGCCGCGCGGGCGAACACCCAGCCCATGCTGGTGGCGCCGGCCAGGGCCAGCACGAAAAGGACCAGGACGGCGAGCAGTCCGGTTCGGATTTTCAGGTTCTTAAGCATGCGCACGGCTCCTGCATAAGGCGGCCGGCGGGCCGGCAGCCAAGATCTAGTGGTAAACCCGTGGCAAATGTAAGTTTGAATTACATTTTTAACAATTGATCATTTTTCACTGGGACATTCTGGTTTCGGCAACGCCACGGCGGCCGTGTGCAGACAGGGCGGCCTGGGCCGGCGGCAGGCGCGCGCGGTCAGAACAGGGGAGAAGCGTCGCTGCGGATGAAGCGCAGGAACCGTTGGGCGGCGTCCGGCAAGGGCCGGGAGACATGCGTCTGGACCTGGATCTGCCCGCCGTTGAGCAGCGCGTCGTTCATCGGGCGGCAGACCAGCCGGCCCGAATCCAGGTGCTCGGCCGCCGACAGGCGCGCGCACAAGGTCACGGCGTTTCCGGTCAGCAGATAGTTGTAGACCGCCTCGGGGTGGTTGGACGTGAACGCGGGCGACAGGGTGGTGTTGTACAGGCTGGAGGCCATGTCCAGCACCCGGCGCAAGGCGCTGCCGCCTTCGGGCAGGGCCAGGGGATATGCCGACAGTTGGGTCAGGACGAGCGGCGACGTTGACGGCAGGACGCCGTCGCTAGCCAGCGGGTGGCCGGGCCGCATCACGGCGACGATCTCGGCCGGGCGCGCAACGATCACGGCAATGTCCTTTTCTGCCGCATGGCTATAGGTGAAGCCGATGTCCGCCTGTGCGGAGCGCACGCGTTCCGTGACCAGGCCGGCATCCAGGATGGTCAGGTTAAAGCGCACGGAAGGGTGCTCGGCCTGGAAGGCGGCGAATTTGCGCGGCAGTGCCTGGGCCGCGAAGCCGTGGGCGCCGGCGACCTTCACCGTCTGGGTAAAGCGGCCGTTCTGCCCGCCGATTTCGGCGTAGGTGCGTGCCGCGTCCGCTTCCACTCGGCGTGCATGATCCGCCAGGATGCGGCCCACTTCCGTCACGCGCATGCCCTTGGGATGGCGTTCGAACAGCTGGTTTTGCAAGCGTTGTTCCAGGCCGGCGATCTGTCGGCTGACGGCGGAACTGACCACATTCAGGCGTGCCGCCGCGCCATTGACGGACCCGGTGTCGACGACGGTCAGGAAATAACGAAGCGCGGTGCTATCGAATTGGAATCGCTTCATTGATGTGAATGCCGTAAATCTCAATGTCGAGTCCAGGCGGTTGGCAGCCGCAAAAATAGCGCGCGAGGTGGCAGTGGGATAGCCGCCCGCCACGGCGTCTTGTGAACGCGCAGGCCAACAGGTACGGACCAGGGAAGCGATGGCGGGTTGCGCCATGGATAGGCCGACAAGCGTCATCCGGAGAGTCCGGCGCGCCAGGACGCCAGCCCCGACGTGGCGGGACGGGCCGATGTGCCAGGGGTGGAATTTATTCCAGCTCCACCTTTTGCCACAATCGCAAATTTATCAATATTGCATTCTAATTTCGGCAATCGCGGCCGGCCTTGGCTTGATGCCGTTGCGGGCAAGCCTCGGAAATGCAAAACGCGCCCGAAGGCGCGTGCAGGAGTAGAAGGCGGGGGCGGCTTAGTCCACGACGAAACCACCCGGGCCGCTATGGCCCAGCAGCTCGCGTGCGCATTGAATCGCTTCACCAGGCGTTGCCACCGCCAGGAACGGCATGCCGAACGCGCGGGCCATTTTCTCGCCCTGCTTGCGGACCTTGTCCAGCGCATCCGTGTCGCGTTCGACCGCGATGAAAGCCCGGCAACGCGCCCTGAGCCGCGGCATGTTGGTGGTCTGCCATTCGATCATGGCCTTGCGATCTTCGTGGCCGGCTTCCTGGCGCATGTCGGGCACGACCATGACGAACGTCTGCGGGTTGTCCACCAGCAATTCCATTTCGCGAATCCAGCTGGTCGAATAGCCCTTGGGTGCACCGCCGTGCTTGGCGGTGACGATGGGGAATTGGGACAGGTCGTGGAAGAAAAACTGATCGCGGTTCATTCGAATTCTCCGTTGGGGTGGGCAGGCGCGCCGGGCTTGCAGCCGCAGCCGCCATAGAGCACCAGACTGTAGGAATCCAGCGCGAAGCCGCTGCGCTTGGCGATCTTCCTGACCAATTGCGCCATGGCGGGATCGCTGGATTCCAGGATCTGCCCGCAATGCGTGCAGACCATGTGGTCGTGGTGCCCCTTGTCGTTGAGCTCGAACACGGTGGTGTGCGCGTCGAGCTGAGTACGTTTGAGTAGGCCGGCGTCCTCAAGTTGCGTAATGACGCGATAAACCGTCGCCAGGCCGATGCTGCTGTGGTCCGAGATGAGGCTGCGGTAGACGTCTGCCGCGCTCATGTGCTGATTGGCCTGCTGATAAAAGATGTCCAGGATCTTCAGCCGGGGGAAGGTGGCTTTGATGCCGGCGTCGCGCAGCCGCGTGGTGTCCATGTGGTTTCTCCGTTCGGGGGGCTGATGCCCGACTGATGAGAATGATGTACATTTTCAACTGAACCCGCTAACGGGAACCCGTCAACCTGTAGCTCAAACCTGCCAACCATGCTTCATGTGGCTATCGCCGACCCGCTTCCCGACGTGCTGCTGACTCCGTTCAGCGTGCAGGGGCGACGCGAGTCCAAAGGCATTGCCGTGCCCTCGCATGTCCATGCCGAGGGCATGCTGGTGCTGGTGCACGAGGGGCTGGTGGTCGTGCAGGCCGGGACCGAGGTCTGGACGGTGATGCCGGGCAGCCTGGGCTGGATCCCGCCGGGCACGCCGCACGGCGCGCGCTGGTTCGGCGATGCGCGCGGTTCGTTCCTGTATGTGCGGCGCGACGTGTGCGACCGCCTGCCGGCGCACTGCCGTTCCTGGCCGTCGTCCAAGCTGATCGAGGCCCTGATCGACCGCTTCACCAGCAACCAGGACGGCGGGGTGTCGGGCGCCTATCAGGCGCAGCTGTTCGAGGTGCTGCTGCAAGAGCTCAAGCACCGCGAACACGCGCCCCAATTGCTGCCCATGCCGGTTGACGCACGCCTGCAGGACCTGGCCAATACCTTGCTGGATACGCCGGACGATACCGCCGGCATCGATGAATGGGCGCAGCGGCTGAACATGTCTTCACGCACGCTGATGCGCCGCTTCCGGCAGGAAACCGGCGTGACGCTAGGGCAATGGCGCCAGCAGGCCCGGTTGCTGCGCGCGCTGGAAATGCTGAGCCGCGGCGGCTCGGTGACCGAAGCCGCGCTGTCGGTCGGCTACGAAAGCACCAGCGCGTTTATCGGCAGCTTTCGCAGCGCCTTCGGCATGACGCCGACGCGCTACCTGGCGGACCGCTGACCGCGCGGGGCCGCGGCCTTCCGCCTTTACGCATCTTCACGTTTCTCCGACATTTTTGCGGATCTTCATTCGCGCCCTGTCCCTAGTATGGCGTCAGGGGTGGGCGGCTGCGTTCGTCCACCCATGATGTTTTTGGGGTGAGAAATGAATGACCTTTCGAGGCCGCATCGCACCGGTGCGCTGCTTATCCATGGGTTGGGCGGTACGGAGTTCGATATGGGCGCGCTGCACAAGGTGCTGGCGCGCGCGGGCGTGGAAACGCACGGCGTGACCCTGCCCGGCCACGCCGGACAGCCCGAAGACCTGCTGGATGTGCGGGTAGAGGACTGGATGGCCGTGGTGACCCAGCGCTATCGCGAGCTTTGTGGGCAATACGAGGTGGTGCACGTGATTGGCATGTGCCTGGGGGCGCTGCTGGCCGTGGAATTGTGCAAGCGGGAATCGCACACGCGTGGCGCGCTGGTGGTGCTGTCGGCACCCGTGTTCCTGGATGGCTGGAGCACGCCCTGGTATCGCGGCCTGCGGTATCTGCTGTACCACGTGCCGGGCGTGCCGCGCCGTATCCGGGTGCAGGAAGAAGACCCCTACGGCGTGAAAAGCGAGCTGGTGCGCGCGTTCATCAAGGCGGGCTTCGCGCGCGGCGACGGCTTTCATTACCAGTGGGTGCCGTTGGCCTGCGTACGGCAGGTCGACCGCCTGCGCGGCATGGTCCAGAAAGGGCTTGAGCATCTGGATTGCCCGACCCTGATCATGCATGCGGAAGAAGACGAGCTGACCAGTCCGCGGTCCGCCCGCTTCCTGGGTTCCCGCATCCCTGGCGCCACGGTGGTGATGTTGCAAGACAGCTATCACATGATCTGCGTCGACCACGAGCGTGACCGCGTCATGCGCGACGTGCTGGCCTTCCTGGGCAGGGACCCCGATCTGGTGCGGGTGCGCAAGCGGCCGGCGGCCGCCGATGCGGGTGTGCCGGCTCAGGCCGCGGCGGGCTGGTCCGGCAGCAGCGGACCTTGCGGGTCGTTTTCCGCATCCGGTCGCGGCGGCACCGGCGGCAAGCCCAGCCCCATGCGCAGACGCTGGCAATCGGGATTGGGCGAGCCGTCCGGCATCCAGATGTCGAATTCGCGGCACGGGGTGGGGCGGTTTTCGTAGATGGCGCAGTGGATGCCCGGCTGGCCGAGTTCGCCGCGCAACGAGATGCAGCGGCCGCCGCCCATCTCAGTGCCCTTCATACAGGCGCGCAGCGGGCTCATCTGGGTGACCAGTTCCACGGGGACGTGGCCGCCGTTTTCGCCCGCCAGTTCGCCGCAATAGAACGACACCCTGAAGTGGGAGCAACAGGCTCCGCAATCGAGGCAGGGGTTGGCGTCCGGTTTGTCACCGGCCAGCACGGCGGGTGAAACGAACGTCAGGACAGCGGTCTCTAGCAGGGACATGGAGGTGCGCGCGGACACGGCTGGCGCGGGATCTGGGGCGCAAATAGTAGCGGGATTCGGACTGCGGCCGCTACGACTTTTTTCGGGGACGTTGCTGCGGTAGCATCGGTGGCCTGATTGCCGCCTGGAGCGATGCCTTGAACGCTAAAACCGAATATCCTGACGGCCTGGCCCGCTGCGGCTGGGTGGATACGTCCGCCGAATACATGGCCTATCACGACAACGAATGGGGCCGTCCGCAAGGCGATGACCGCGCCTTGTTCGAACAGCTTTGCCTGGAAGGTTTCCAGTCGGGCCTCAGTTGGCGCACCATCCTGAACAAGCGCCAGGCGTTCCGGCGCGGCTTCGCGGATTTCGATCCGGCCAAGATGGCGCGCTTCGGTGAAAAGCAGGTCGCCGCCTTGCTGGCCGACGCCGGCATCGTGCGGCATCGCGGCAAGATCGAAGCGGTGATCAACAACGCGGCACGCGCGTTGGAAATGATCGAAAAGGAGGGCTCGCTTGCGGCGTTCTTCTGGCGCTTCGAAGCGCCGGCCGGCGCGCCGTCCACCTTGGGCGCGTCAACCTCCGAGCAATCCGTGGCCTTGTCCAAGGCGCTGAAGAAGCTGGGCTGGAAGTTCGTGGGGCCCACCACCGTCTACGCGTTCATGCAGTCGGTGGGCATGGTGAACGATCACAGCCCCGGGTGCCATTGCCACGCGCCCAGCGAAAAAGCGCGCAGGGAATTCAGGCGGCCGGCGGTCCGGCGGCCGGCGGACCGGCGGCCGGCGTAGCGGCGGGCGCGGCGGCTTGCTCGGGCACGTGGCCCGGCAGGCTGTAGCGGCCTTCGCGGTAGGCCCAACTGGGCCACAGCGCGTGCGCCAGCGCCTCTGTCGCCAGCGCCGGGTCCAGCGCCACCGGCGCGTAGTCTTCCGGCGCGGTATAGCGGTACTGCACGGGCGTCTTGTTGGGCGCCAGTACCAGCAGATCGTTTTCCTTCAGATAACCGTAGGTGCTGTCGTACTGCATGATGGCGCGCCCCGGTGTGCTGCGCGTCAGGTCGTGGCCGATCATCGGGTGCTCGGTGTCCACGCCGATGAGCGACAACAGGGTGGGCGGCAGGTCGATCTGGCTGATCAGGCGGTCGTCGCGGCGCGCTTCGATACCAGCGCCCAGGATCACGGCCGGGATGTGGAAGTGGCGCACGGGCACCAGGCTGGCGCCGAACACACGGGAATCGTGGTCGGCCGCCACCAGGAAGACGGTGTTTTCCCAATAAGGCGACGCCTTGGCGCGTTCGAAGAAGCGGCCCAGGGCCCAGTCGGCGTAGCGCACGGTGTTTTCGACGGTGGCCGGGTTGCCTTCAGTCTGGATGCGGCCGGCGGGGTATTCCCACGGTGAATGGTTCGATACGCTGAAGGCCAGCGTGAAGGTGGGCTGGTCGGCGTCTTCCCGCAGCAAGCGATCCAGCTGGTTGAACATGTCTTCGTCCGACGCGCCCCAGGTGCCCACGAAGGCCGGGTCCACGAAGTCGGCACGGTCGACGATCTGCTTGAAACCGTTGCCCAGGAAAAAGCCCTTCATGTTGTCGAAGTGCGATTCGCCGCCATAGATGAAGCGCGAATGGTAGCCGTGGCGGCCCAGCAGATCAGCTAGCGAGAAGAAGCCGCGTTGCGAGCGGGGCAGTTTCAGCACGGCTTGCGCGGGGGTGGGCAGAAAACCCGTGACTACCGCTTCCAACCCGCGCACCGAGCGGGTGCCGGTGGCGTAGGCGCGCGTGAAGGCCCACGATTCCCGCGCCAGCGCGTCCAGCTCCGGCGTGAGGTCGGCGCCGCCCAAGCCCGCGCTGTACTGCGCGCCCAGGCTTTCTTCCAGGATGATCACCAGGTTGAGCGGACGCGGCGTCTTGCGCGTGGCGGGCTGGCGATGCAGGCTGGGGTAGTCGGGGTTGGAGGGCGGGTTGGGCAGTTGGGCCTGCGCCAGCACCAGATCGTGCATCTTGGCGTCGTCCATGCCGCCGTATACGTCCGATGCCGACTTCTCGTTCTTCATGCTGTAGATGGCGTAGAACACGTTGTAAAGCGAGTTCAGGGCTAGCGTGTTGAGCATGCCATCGGAGCAGTAGGCGACCGAGGACGGGTTAATGGGGCGGTGGCCCAGCGTGCCGCGTATGGCCAGGATGACGATGGCCAGGATGGCCACGCTGGCAAGCGGCATCTGCCACCAGGTCAATTGCGCATCGGGCTGGGCATGGCCGAACAGTCCGAATGCGCCCCAGCCAATCACCGCCAGCCCGCCCAAGCCGCCCAGCAGCGCCAGCTTGTAGCCGCGCCAAAGCATGCCGGAGACTTCGCGCGGATGCTTCAGGTATTCCACGAACAGCCGGTTGGGCCGGGAGTCGTATTCCAGGATGAAAGGGGGCGAGGCGACTTCCAGGAAGGCCAGCAGGATGAACGCGACCAGATACCAGTAGCCGGCGATGGTCGCGGCGATGGGGAAGTGCCCCAGCAGGGGCGACAGCACCGCGGGCAACGCGGCCAACACGGCGATCTGGTGCGCGTCGATGCGCAGGCCGCCCAGCAGCAGCGGAAACAGGCCGCCAGCGTTACGCACGCGCTGCCATTGCCATGCGGCCAGCGCCAGGCGGCTGAGCGTCAGCAGCGCAAACGCCGCCACCACGAAAATCAAGGTTGAATGCCGCATCGGGCCTCCAGGTTGTTCTGCTATCCGACCCGAGGGGGCGGAATCAATCGTCCGCGCATTGGAGCAGGGCGCGCGTCGAAAATTCAGTGAGGTACTGCCTTCCGGTCACTTTCCCGGGGTCACAGCCATTTCGTTTTGTAACTGCCTGGCGCCAGGCCGGGAACACGGCGTGCTGCGCAAACCCGCAGGCGGCGATGTGTCGCCGTAAGGCGAAGGCCGGCCGGACGTTTCGCGGGCGGAAAGATCCGCACACATTATGGGGCCGGTTGGCTTAACCCTTGCGGTGCGCCGCGATACCCTTACCGGTAACAGAGGGCCGGCGGTCGGAGGCCGGCCACAACGCCAAGGATAATAACCATGACGCGCACAAGAAAAATAGCGATCGGGATTGTAGGGGGTCTGGCCCTCGTCGTGCTCGTGTTGGGAGTGGTCATCGCGACTTTCGACTGGAACCGGGCCAAACCCATGATCAACGAGCGCGCCAGCGCCGCCATCGGTCGACCGTTCGCCATCAATGGCGACCTGAGCGTCAAATGGGAGCGCGAGCCCGACGAAGGCGGCTGGCGGGCCTGGGTGCCGTGGCCGCACGTCATCGCCAACGATATCTCGGTGGGCAACGCGCCGTGGGCGAAAGCGCCTTACTTCGCCACGCTCAAGCGCGGCGAGTTCAGCCTGGCGCCGCTGCCCCTCTTGCGCCAGCGGGTGGTCATTCGCCGGATCCAGCTGACCGAGCCCGCCGCCGACCTGGAGCGGCTGGCCGATGGCCGCGCCAACTGGGTCTTTACCTTGCCCGAGACCGGCGAGCCCTCTCCGTGGGTGCTGGACATCAACGAAATCGGATTCGACAAGGGCCGGGTGGGGCTGGTCGACGAGATACTCAAGGCCGACCTGACTGTGCTGGTGGACCCGCTGGGCAAACCCGTGCCCTTCGCGGATGTGGCCGGCTCCGCCTTCGTGCCCGCGGACGGTGCGGCGCCCGCACCCCGCGACTACGTGTTCGGCTGGAAGGTGGACGGCAAGTTCAAGGGGCTGGCCACCAAGGGCGAAGGCAAGGTGGGCGGGATGCTGGCCTTGCAGGATGCCAAGCAGCCCTTTCCGGTGCAGGCGGACGTGGCGATCGGGGGTACCAAGGCGTCGGTGACGGGGACCTTGACCGATCCGGCCAACCTGGGCGCGCTCGACCTGCGGCTGAAACTGTCCGGCGCCTCGATGGCGCAGCTGTATCCGCTGACGGGCGTGACCTTGCCCGATACGCCGCCTTACTCCACCGACGGGCATCTGGTCGCCAAGCTGAACAACCCCGGCGGCGCCGTGTTCGACTACAAGGATTTCAACGGCAAGGTGGGCAACAGCGACCTGCATGGCGACATCACCTTCGCCTTGGGGGCGCCACGGCCCAAACTCACCGGCAAGCTCTCGTCGAAGCAACTGCGCATGGTCGACCTGGGGCCGCTGATCGGCGTGCCCGCGGGCGGCACGGCGGCGGCGCCCGCCGACCGCGCCAAGGATGCGCCCGCCAAGCCCAAGGGCGGCAAGGTGCTGCCGACGCAGGCTTTCCGCACCGACCGCTGGCGCGACATGGATGCCGACGTCTCGCTGGACGCGGGGCGCATCGTGCATGACAGCAAGCTGCCGCTGTCGGACCTGACGGTGCACGTGGTGCTGCAAGACGGCAAGCTGACGCTGGACCCGTTCCGTTTTGGCATTGCCGGCGGCAACATCAACGGCACCATCAAGCTGGACGGCGCCAACGAAGCGCTGACCGGGCGCGTCGATCTGCAGGCGCGCCGTCTGCGCTTGAAGCAATTGTTCCCCGCGACGGAAGCCATGCAGAAGACGCTGGGCGAATTGAACGGCGACCTGGCGATCAGCGGCACCGGCAATTCGGTCGCGGCGTTGCTGGGCTCGGCGACGGGCGACGTGAAGATGCTGGTCAACGACGGCGTCATCAGCCGCAGCCTGATGGAGATCGCCGGCTTGAATGTGGGCAACTACGTCATGTCCAAGCTGTTCGGCGACGACGAGGTGAAGATCAATTGCGGCGCCGCCGACCTTGCCATGAAGAACGGCGTGATGACGCCGCGCGTGTTCGTGTTCGATACCGAGAACGCGCTGATCAGCATCACCGGCACCGCCGATTTCAAGAACGAAACGATGGACATGGACATCACGCCGGACAGCAAGGGCTTCCGCATCTTCTCGTTGCGCTCGCCGCTGTACGTGCGCGGCACCTTTGGCTCGCCAGACGTGGGCGTGCATGTGTTGCCGCTGGCCGCGCGCGGCGCAGGCATGGTGGCATTGGGCGTGCTGTTGACGCCGGCGGCCGGTTTGCTGGCGCTGATCGCGCCCAGCACCACCGATGAAAACGCCTGCGGCCCGCTACTGGAACAGATGCGCAAACCGCCCAAGGCGCCTGCGCCCGCCGCGCCGAAGGGGAAATAGCCGCACGCCGGGCGCAGGCGTCTGCAGGGTCAACCCGGCAGATTAGCCCCGAAGGTCAGCCCGGCGATACGCGGCGCGAGCCGTCACGCGTGTCGTCGTCGGCGACGCACACGGTGTTGCGGCCATGGTTCTTGGCGTAGTACAGCGCCTGGTCCGCGCGTTGCAAGACGGCGTCCAGCGTGGCGCCGTGATCGGGGTAGCGCGCCACGCCCACCGATGCGGTGATGGGCGAACTGATGGCGCCCGGCGCGGGCTGCGCCGCCAACCGCTGGCGCAGGCGTTCGGCTGCCGAGACGGCTGCCGCCAGCGATGCGCCGGGCATCAGGATGACGAATTCTTCTCCGCCGGAGCGCGCCAGCGTGTCACCGCTGCGCGAGCCTTCGCTCATCAGCGTGGCCAGGGCTTGGAGGGCGCGGTCGCCGGCCGTGTGGCCATAGCGGTCGTTGATGGCCTTGAAGTGGTCCACGTCCAGGACCATCAGCGCTACCGGAGATTCGTCGGCTTGCAGCATCGCCAGCGCCTCGTCCAGGCCGCGTCGATTCAGCAGGCCCGTCAGCGTGTCGGTCGTGGTTTCGCGGCGCAGGTCGCGGATCTTGTGGTGGATCGACGCCAACCCCATCAGCAGCGCGCGCTTGAGCTGCGCCGCCTCGAAATACCAGGACCGCACATTGCGGATGCGGGCCGCCGAATCCGGATCCTGCATGTGCCGCGCGATGCCCGCCAGTTCACCCAGCGGGCGCGCGATCCAGCGCGACAGCAGCCAGATCAAGATCACCGACAGCAACAGCAACGGCAGGGCATTGCGGGCGGTGGCCATGAGCAGGTCGCTCAAGGGTTGCAAGGTGCTGTCCACCGGACGCTGCGCAATGATGCTCCACCCGGTGCTGGGCACCGGCGCATAGCCCGCCAGCATCTCGCGGCCCAGGCTGTCCGTGAAGCGCCGTTCTCCCGTCTCGCCGCGCCGGGCCGCGGCGAAGGCTTCGTCGTCGGGCGCCTTGTGCCCCAGCCGGCTGCGGTCGGGGTGAAAGATCAGCGTGCCATTGCGGTCCACCACATACAGGAAGGAATCGTCGCGGTAGAAATGCTGGCCCAGCAGGCGGTCCAGCACATTGTCTTCATGTAGGTACAAGGTGCCCGCGATATAGCCAAGATAGCGATAGTCGTGGGAGAAGATGGGGTACGAATACAGAATCAGCCAACGGCCGGTGCTGGTCTGATAGGGCTCGCTGATGATCGGTTGCTTGGTTCGGATGGCGGTCTTGGAGGCGTCGCTCGTCAACTGCTGGCCCAGCAATTCCGGATAGGCGGAGGACACGGCAATCACCTTGCCCTGTGGCGACACCACCACGCTGGAATTGAAGTGCCCCAGCTGTTCCTGCTGGCGCCGCGTTTCTTCCGCCATCAGCGCGGGCCGCGTTTCCATGTCGGCCAGCACGTCAGCGCTGTAGGCCAGATACCGCCTTACGTCGTTCAGGAAGGTATCGGTGGTCGAGGCCAGCTTCGAGGCATAGACGCGGTTAACCTCCAGCGCGTTGTGCAGCAACAGGTCGCGCTGCACCAGATAACTGGCGTGCAGGCCGCCGGCCAGCACCAGAACGACCGACAGCAGGCTGATCCACAGGATCAGGCGCCGAAGGTCGATGCGGAACATGGCCGACTCCGTCAGGATCGGGCGGGGCCCGGCGGCACGCCGGAAGGGGGCATGGCCCCAGTCAGCGCGTCCCAGGCGCACATGGCCTGACGCGCCACCGCTTGCAAAGTCTTGCGGGTGGCGCCGTCGCGCGCCTGGATGGACATGCCGTGCAGTACGGTCGTGTAGAAGGCCGCGAGGCTCTTCGTGTCGGCGCCGGCAGGCAGCTCGCCTTGCCCGACGCCCGCGTTCAGTCGGGCCAGGATGCGGCCTTGCATCTCGCGGCGGTTGTCGCACAGGAAGCCGCCGACGCTGGCGTGGTTGACGCTGCCCGACGGCGCGCCCAGCACGATCATGCAGCCAGGCGGCAGGCCGGGCGCGGTGAAGCGTTCGGCGGCGGCAAGCAACATGGACTGGATGCCGCCGCGGGCGGTGGGCGCGTCTTGCAGCGCGCGCCGGGACGATCCGCCTTCCGTTTCACGGTAGAGCTCGACCGCTTCACGAAATAGTCCTTCTTTTGAGCCGAATGCCCCATAAAGGCTGGGCGAGTTAATGCCCATCGCTTCCGTCAGATCGGTTAGCGATGCTCCTTCATATCCCTTCGACCAGAAGACTTCCATGGCCTTTTGCAAGGCCTGGGCCCGGTCGAAGTTCCGGGGGCGCCCACGTTCTGCCATGGGGCGATTTTACTCGCGACCGATATTTTGTGTTGATCGATAAAAAAATGATTGACGAGCGTGACATGGCCCGGCGATGATATTTGTACTGATCACTACAAATTAAGGAAGAACGATGGGCAACCTGACTGGAAAAGTGGCTTTCGTGACGGGCGGCAGCCGTGGCATCGGCGCGGCCATCGTGCGGCGCCTGGCGGCCGACGGCGCCAACGTGGCGTTCACCTATGTCAGCGCGTCGTCTGCGGACGCCGCGCAGGCGCTCGCCAAGGAACTGGCCGTGGACGGGCGCCGGGCGCGCGCCATCCAGGCCGATTCCGAAGACGCGCTGGCTGTGCGGCAGGCGGTGGAAGCGGCCATCACGGAGCTGGGTCCGGTGGACGTGCTGGTCAACAACGCTGGGATTTTTGTCGCCGGCCTGATCGGCGACACCAGCCTGGACGACTACGAGCGCACGATGGATATCAACGTGCGTGCGCCTTTCGTCGCGATCCGTACGGCACAGGCATCGATGCCCGACGGCGGGCGCATCATCAATATTGGCAGCTGCCTGGCCACGCGCGCCGGCCGCGCCGGCGTGGCCCTGTACTCCGCCAGCAAGTCCGCGCTGACCGGCCTGACGCAGGGCCTGGCGCGCGACCTGGGCACGCGCGGCATCACGGTCAACGTGGTGCACCCCGGCCCGATCAACACCGACATGAATCCGGCGGACGGCGAACGCGCGGGCGAACTGGTGGCCGTGCTGTCCTTGCCGCACTATGGCGAAACGCGCGACATCGCCGGGATGGTGGCCTTCCTGGCGGGCCCTGAGGGCCGCTACATCACGGGCGCGAGCCTGGCGGTGGACGGCGGCTACGCCGCTTGATATCGCACGTCAGAAAAGTTTTTTCGCACACGACTTGCACAAACCAAAAAACCTACATATAATCTTGCTTCTTCGCACTACACACATAACGGAACGCAGACAGCAGCAACGCACCGGCAACGGTAAAGAGCAGCTGAAAACGAATCGGAACTGAGTGGATTGCAGGGCTGTTAGCTCAGTTGGTAGAGCAGCGGACTCTTAATCCGTAGGTCGAGTGTTCGAGCCACTCACAGCCCACCAGAATTCAAAAACGCCTTAGCCGCCCAGCGACTAAGGCGTTTTTTCATTGGCGCGCCGTTTGAGCATGTCCTAACGATTCAAGCGCCAGACGCGACTCATACGCCCGACGCGTGTGGGCAAGCGCGTGAGATTGGCCGCCCCATATCTGCGGGTAAAGTGGACACCTCCACTCCGACTCACGCCCGGCATGCCAACGACCTTTGACGACGTTTACCTGATCACCCCGAAACAAGTGCTCGCTCGCTCGGACGAGGTCGACGCGCTGGAGGCCTGGCTGGGGGCGGAGCTGCCCTCCGGGTATCGCCAATTCGTCACCACGCTTGGCCAAGGCACCTATTGCGGTCGCTTGATGGTGCTGATGCCGTCGCAGATTCAGGCCGACTGCGAATCCGAACGCGCTTTTGTCCGGGAATACTTCGACGATTTCTGGGGCGAAGGCAGTTCGCTCTCGATGCAGGATGCGGCGCAGGGCGTGCCGTTTGCCGCTACGGTAGACGGCGACAAGATCTTCTACAGCATCGTTCGCCGCCAACTCTTCGTGTTGCCTCGGCACGGCCTCCACGTCCTCTGGATGCCGCAAGGCCTGGTCGACCCGCTGGATTGGGGCCTGCCAGTGCTTGAAGGTGCCTGGCGCTACTTTGATTCGCACATCGACCGCAGCATTGTCGAGTTGTTTTCGTCGGGCGCTTTTCAGCTTTCCGACATCGCAGCGCGAATCTGCCGGCGGTGGCCGCCCGCGCATCGGATCGATGCGGCATGGGGCTCCCGCTTGTTTCTGCCGGACCTCCGTGGCGCGGCACAGCTGACTCAAGCCCCCGGCGATACACGCGTCGGCGTGCGTCTGGAGTTTGACGACGCCGTGGCCAAGCACGTGGCGCCTTTCATCGCAGACCTGACGGATGAGGGCTTCCGGGTGACGGCTTCAGTGCGCAGTCAAAGCGCCGGGTCCTGATCACCCGCCGCACATCTTCGACCGGACTACCACGGCACGACGGACAGCGCCACCGACAAGACGACCACCAGCACAACAAGCGTCAGAATGTGATTGGTTCGCATATTTCCCTTTAGAGTATCGTGAAGCGTATCGAAGCCGCGGCGGCGTTCGCCGCGTTGCCTGTTCGTTGAGACAGCAAGATTTGTGCCCGGGGAGAGTCATGCGCGACGTTGTGCAATTGCGTCCTGAAGGCCTGTACTGTCCGGCCGGCCAGTTCTACATCGACCCGTGGCGGCCGGTGGCCACCGCTGTGCTGACCCATGGACATGGCGATCACGCCAGGGTGGGAATGGGCTGCTATCACACCAGTGCCGAAGGCCTGCCGATCCTGCAATGGCGATTGGGCGAGCAGGACTATCGCGTGCACGCCTACGGCCAGCCGTTCACGCTGGGCAATGCCCGTGTATCGCTGCATCCGGCCGGGCACGTCCTGGGTTCCGCACAAGTACGCATCGAGGCGGACGGCCAGACCTGGGTCGTGTCGGGGGACTACAAGCGTCAGCCGGACCCTACCTGCAGCCCATTTGAAGTCGTGCCCTGCGACACCTTCATCACCGAAGCCACGTTCGGGCTGCCGATCTATCGCTGGCCCAGCGCGGCGGACGTCGCCCGCGACATCGTGCAATGGCGAGATCTGTGCGCCGCGCGCGGCGAGGCCGCCATTCTGTATTGCTACGCGCTGGGCAAGGCGCAGCGCGTCCTGGCCGAGCTCAAGCCCTTCATCGACCGGCCTGTCTACGTGCATGGCGCCATCGCGGCCGGCGTGGACGTGTATCGGCAGGCGGGCATCGACATGGCCGACACGCGGCTGGTGATCGATGCCGACGGCAAGTCGCAGGCGGCGGCCGGCTTTGCGGGGGAGTTGGTCATTGCCCCGCCGTCGGCCGCGGGCAGCGCGTGGTTGCGGCGTTTTCGCCGCGCGCAGCAAGGCTTCGCGTCGGGCTGGATGCGGCTGCGCGGCAACCGCCGCCGCCGCAATATGGACCGTGGTTTTGTGGTGTCCGACCATGCGGACTGGCCGGATCTGCTGCGCACCATCCATGACACCGGCGCGCGCCGCGTCATCGCCACGCATGGCGACACGGACGCGCTGGTGCGCACGCTGAACGAAGCGGGCGTGGCGGCTGAAACGCTGGCCACGCAGTATGGCGAAGACGACTAGACATCGGAGGCGTACCCGGGCATGAAGCGATTCGCAGCGCTGTATCAGGAGCTGGACCGCAGTACCGCCACGTTGGACAAGCGGGCGGCGCTGGCCGCGTATTTCCGGGATGCGCCGCCGCGCGATGCTGCTTGGGCGCTGTACCTGCTAGCGGGCGGAAAGATCACCAGCGCACGCCGCAAGATTGCGGGCGTGGCCGAATTGCGCGCGTGGACCGCGGCAGCCTCAGGTACGGCGCCCTGGCTCGTCGACGCGAGCTATGACCAGGTCGGGGACCTGGCCGAAACGCTGGCGTTGCTGATGCCCGATCCCGCTCATCCGGCGCCGGAGCGCGGCTTGGCGGATTGGATCGAAGAGGTGTTGCTGCCGGTCGCCAACCGCGACGAGGTCGAGCGGCGCGACGTCATCGTATCCGCCTGGCTCGGCCTGCCGTTCGAGGAACGTCTGGTCTTCAACAAGCTGCTGACGGGCGCGCTGCGCGTGGGTGTGTCCCAACGCATGGTGCAGCAGGCGCTGGCCGAGATGTCGGGCGTGCCGATCGCGCGCATCGCCCAGCGGATGTTGGGCACCTGGGAACCCAGCCCCGCCTTTTTGCGCGACTTGCTCAGCGCCGAAGACCTGCCCGGCGACCGCCAACAGCCGTACCCGTTCTTTTTGGCGTCGCCGCTGGAGGGTTCGCCGTCTGCGCTGGGCCCCATCCAGGACTGGCTGCTGGAATGGAAATGGGACGGCATCCGCGCCCAGCTGATCCGCCGCCATGGCGAGGTGGCGTTGTGGTCGCGGGGCGAAGAACGCCTGGACGGCCGCTTTCCGGAAGTCGAGGCGGCCGCCGCGGCGCTGGACGTGGACTGCGTGCTGGATGGCGAACTGCTCGCCTGGCAGGAAGACGCGATCCAGCCCATGCCGTTCTCTGCCTTGCAGACGCGCATCCAACGACTTAAACCGGGTCCCAAGTGGCTGGCCGACGCGCCTGTTCGAATGTTGGCCTACGACCTGCTGGAGCTTGATGGCGCCGACTTGCGCGAACTGCCGCAGGCCGAGCGCCGCCGGCAGCTGGAGGCGCTGCTGCGTCGTCACCCGGATGCGCGCCTGGGGCTGTCGCCTTTGGTGGCGCCGGACAGTTGGGACGCCGCCGCCTCATTGCGCGAAGAGGCCCGCGAACGCGGCGTGGAAGGCTTCATGCTCAAGCGCAGCACTGCGGTCTACCAGAGCGGTCGGCGGCGCGGCGACTGGTGGAAATGGAAGATCGACCCGCTGACGATCGACGCCGTGCTGCTGTATGCGCAGTCTGGTCATGGTCGCCGCAGCACGCTTTACACCGACTACACGTTCGGCTTGTGGCAGGGCGACACGCTGGTGCCCATTGCCAAGGCGTATTCAGGCCTGGACGATAAAGAGATCCTGGCGCTGGACCGCTGGTTGCGCGCTCACACGCGCGAACGCTTTGGTCCTGTGCGCTCGGTGGAACCTGTCCAGGTCTTTGAACTGGGATTCGAGGGCGTCAATCTGTCCAAGCGCCATAAGTCCGGTGTGGCGGTACGCTTTCCGCGCATCTTGCGCTGGCGGCACGACAAGCCGGCAGCCGAGGCCGACCAGTTGGACACCTTGAAGGCGCTGGCACGATGACGGCAGCGCGGCGGGGTTGGGATGCGCCGCTGTCGGCCTGGTTCCAGGCGCAGGGCTGGAAGCCGGCGCCGTTTCAGCGTGAGACCTGGCGCCGTTATCTGGATGGCCAATCGGGGCTGCTGCACACACCGACCGGCAGTGGCAAGACGCTGGCCGCGTTCGGCGGGCCGCTGCTAGAGGCCCTGGCCGATCCGGCCACTGCGCACGGCGCGGCAGGCGCGGGGCCCCGGGTGCTGTGGGTCACACCGCTGCGCGCGCTGGCGGCCGATACCACGCGGGCGTTGTCCCAGGCGGCGCAAGCGCTGGAGGTGGACTGGACGGTTGCGCTACGCACCGGCGACGCCAGTGCGCGCGACAAGCGTCTGGCGCGCCAGGGCAAGGCGGACGTGCTGGTGATCACGCCCGAATCGCTGGCGTTGTTGCTGTCCTACGCGGATGCGTCGTCGCGCTTTCGCGCGCTGCGCTGCGTGGTGGTCGACGAATGGCACGAATTGCTGGGGAACAAGCGCGGCGTGTTGCTGCAGCTATGCCTGGCGCGTTTGCGCCGCTTGTCACCGGCGTTGCGCACGTGGGGCCTGTCGGCCACGTTGGGCAACCTGGATGAGGCGCGTGCCGTGTTGCTGCCTCATGCGCCGGATAGCCCGCTGGTGGCGGGAGCGGCGCCGCGCAAGGTCGTGATCTCGACGCTGCTGCCTGAGCGCAGCCGTGCCTTGCCGTGGGCCGGGCATCTGGGGCTGTCCCAGTTGCCGCGCGTGTTCAAGCGCTTGTTTGACGTCCGCGCCAGCCTGCTGTTCACCAATACCCGCGCGCAGGCCGAGCTATGGCATCGCGCTCTGGAATCCATCTGGCCCGAAGCGCCGTCCACGCTGGCGCTGCATCACGGTTCGTTGGACCCCAAGCTTCGGACGCAGGCTGAGCAAGGCTTGCGGGATGGCAGCTTGCGCTGTGTGGTCGCGACGTCCAGCCTGGATCTGGGCGTGGATTTTCCCGCGGTGGATCAGGTATTGCAGATCGGCAGCCCCAAAGGCGTCGCGCGGCTGTTGCAGCGCGCCGGCCGCGCCAAGCATCGGCCGGGTGAGTCCGGCCACGTGATCTGCGTCCCGGCGCAGGCGCTGGAACTGATCGAATACGCCGCAGCGCGTCAGGCCATCGCGCGCGGCGCCATCGAGTCGCGGCCGCCACCGCGCGGCAGCCTGGACGTCTTGGCGCAGCACGCCGTCACCCTTGCGCTGGGCGGGGGCTTCGACGCCGCTGCGCTTTATGAGGAGGTTCGCGGCACGCATGCCTACGCCGGGCTGGATGCCGCCACGTGGCAGGCCGTGCTGGATTTCATCGTTCAAGGTGGACGCGCCTTGTCGAACTATCCCGAGTTCCGCCGGGTGCAGCAGGATGACGACGGCTGCTATCGCGTCCATGATCGCCGCATCGCGCTGCGGCATCGGCTGTCGATCGGTACCATCACCGCTGATGGCGCCGTTTCGGTGAAGTACTTGCGGGGCGGCGGGCTGGGCTCGGTGGAAGAGGGCTTCCTGGCGCGCCTGCGCCCCGGTGACCACTTCCAGTTTGCCGGCCGGACGCTGGAACTGGTGCGGCTGGAAGGCATGACGGCCTACGTGCGCCGCGCCAAGGGCGGCAACGGACCGGTGGCGACCTGGCAGGGCGGGCGCATGCCGTTGTCCACCCAGTTGGCGCGCGAGGTCGAAAGCCTGTTCGCGCATCCTGGCAAGCACCCGGAGATGCGCGCCATGGAGCCGCTGTTGCGGATCCAGCTCGAGGCCAGCGCGCTGCCGGACCGGGGACGTCTGCTGGCCGAGCGCATCGGCACGCGCCGCGGCATGCACCTGTTCCTGTTCCCGTTCGCCGGGCGCGCCGTCCATGAGGGCATGGCCGCCATGATCGCGCTGCGGTGGGGGCGGCGGCAGGCCAACACGTTTTCATACACGGTCAACGACTACGGCTTGATGCTGACGCTGGCGGAACCCGCGGACCTTGACGACGCGCTGCTGCGTGAACTGCTTAGCCCCGAGCAGATGGCGGGCGACTTGCGCGATGGCGTCAACCTGGGAGAGCTGGCGCGCCGCCAGTTCCGCGAGATCGCCCGGGTGGCGGGACTGTTGACGCCTTCGCTGCCGGGCCGCGCGGCACGTTCCCTGCGCCAGGTGCAAGCTTCCAGCGGCCTGCTGTACGACGTGTTGCGCCGCTACGACCCGGACCATCTGTTGTTGGCGCAAGCCGAAAGGGAAGTCCTGGAATTCCAGTTGGAGGCGCCGCGGTTGCAGGCTGCGTTGCAGGACTGCGCGGCGCGGTCGCTGGAGCTGCGCGCGCCCCGCGCGTTGACGCCGTTGTCCTTTCCGCTATGGACGGAAAGCTTGCGCGGCCAGCTCAGCACGGAAACCTGGCAGGCCCGCGTCAAGCGCGCCGCCGCGCAATTGGAGAAGCGCTATGCCCGGATCGGGTGACGACGCCCTGCCCATCAAGCTGGCGAATGAACCGGTGGTGTTGCTGGGCGCGCGCGCCCTGTACTGGCCGGCACGGTCGCGCTTGATCATCGCGGATCTGCATCTGGGCAAGAGCCATGTCTTTCGCCAGGCCGGCATCGCCGTCCCGCGGGGCGCGACGCAGGATGACCTGCTGCGCCTGACCCGGTTGATCGACTCTACTGCCGCGCGCAGCCTATGGATCGTGGGCGATGTGCTGCATGGCCCGATGGCCCAGGCGGGGTGGCGGGATGCCTGGGCGCAATGGCGCAAGCTGCATGCGGACCTGGACGTGGCGGCCCTGACGGGCAACCATGACCGCGCCTTGGACGGCGCGGCGCTGAACCTGCGGCAACTGGGCGAATCTTTGGCCGACGGGCCTTTCCTGTTCCGGCATCTGCCGCACGCCGACCCCCATGGCCTGCACGTCATCGCGGGCCATGTGCACCCCAAGACTCGCGTGCCGGGCGTCCCCCGCAGTTGGCCGGCTTTCTGGCTTCGGGAAGGCATTACCGTGTTGCCCGCGTTTTCCGATTTCACGGGCGGGCACGCGGTCGGCGCCGGGGACGGCAGCGCCCTGGTGGCCTGCGTGGAGGGAAGCGCTTTGGCAGTGGGGCGCCTTGCGTCTTGCGGAACGAATCGCGAATAAATTATTATTAAGAATAATTCGCATTTATTTCTGGGCGCAGCAAGGCCCCGATCCTTTCGTCTCCCACAACCAGGTTTGCCCATCATGTCCGCGCCCGGGGCTCCCGCCCAAGCTATCGAAACGCTCTATGGCGACCATCACGGCTGGCTGCGCGGTTGGTTGCGCAAGAAGCTGGGCAACGCCTTCGACGCCGCCGACCTGGCGCATGACACCTACGTGCGGATCATCGCGGCGGGTACGACGCCGCAACCGGAACAGTCGCGCCGATACCTGACCCAAATCGCCAACGGCCTGCTGATCGACCTGTACCGCCGCCGCAATATCGAAGCCGCCTATCTGGACGCCGTCGCTTGCCTTCCCGAGGCGCAGGCGCCCTCGGAAGAGGCGCGGGCACTGGTGCTGGAGGCGCTGGTCGAGATCGACACCATCCTGCACAAGTTGCCGGCCAAAGTGCGCATGGCATTGCTGCTGTGCAAGCTGGACGGCTTGAGCTACCGCGATATCGCCGAACGCTTGAACGTGTCGGTGTCGTCGGTGGAGAAGTATGTGGCCGCCGCGCTGCTGGCTTGCTATCAAGCGCTCTACGATGACGCGGGCTGACGCGACGCCAGGAGTCGCGGGCCCGATCGATCCCGCGATTGTCCGACGTGCGTCGGAGTGGATGGCGCGGCTGTGGTCGGACACCGCGTCGGACGCGGACCTGGCGGCCTGTGCCCAGTGGCGGGCGGCGCATCCCGACCATGAACGTGCGTGGTCCCGTCTGCAGCTCATGGACGCCAAACTGGGCAAGGCGGCGGCCCCCGGCGCCAGCCGAGCCTTGCTGGAAGCGCCGTCGCGCGGGCGACGCCGGGCCTTGCAGGCCTTGGGCCTGGCCGTGGCGGCGGGCGGGACGGCGCTGGCTCTGCGCGAGTCCGGCGATTGGCAGGCCGTGCTGGCGGATCATCGCAGCGGCACCGGCGAGGTCCGCGAAGTGTCCTTGCCCGACGGCACCCGCGTGGTGCTGAACACCCGCACGGCGATCGACGTGCGATTCGATGCGGGCGAACGCCGCGTCATCCTCAGGCGGGGCGAGATCCTGGTGACCACCGCGCCGGATACAGCGCCTGCGCATCGTCCGTTCCGCGTGCAGAGCCGCCAGGGCATGGTGCAGGCGCTGGGCACGCGCTTCACGGTGCGCCAAGAGGCGGACCTGTCCCATGTGGCGGTTTTCAATGGCGCGGTCGATGTGTATCCCGCTGACGCGGTTGGGGCGGATAGCGGTGTAGTCCGCGTCAATAGCGGCCAGCGGACGGTTTTTTCCGTGCAGCGGGCGGAGCCGCCGGTGGCCGTGCGCGAGAGCGCCGCGGCGTGGTCGCGCGGCGTGCTGGTGGCGGAAAACATGCGGGTGGCGGATTTCCTGGAGGAACTGGGCCGCTACCGCGCCGGTTTCCTGCGTTGCGATGCCGCCGTGGCCGATTGGCGGGTGACGGGCGTGTTTTCGGTGCAGGACACCGACCGCGCCTTGCGCAACCTGATGCTGGGGCTGCCGTTGACTGTGAGCTACCGCACGCCGTACTGGGTGACCGTGCACGCGAAGGAGCCCGCGTAACGGGCGGAGCAGCGCGGTTGCAATTTATTTTTGCCAATCATTGAGGATTCCGCAGGTTCGTTCGGAAGACGTCAAAAGCACCTTCATCGTCCGTACTTCCAGGAACCTGCCGATGGCACGCCGCCGCACCCTTGAACTGAACCGCCACGTCGCCGTGGCCTTGATGCTGGCCGGGACTTCGCTGCTGCCCGTGTCCGCCGCGCAGGCGCAAGCCGCGAACCCGCTATCCACCCCCGAATCTCCCCGCCGCTACGACATCCCCGCCGGACCGCTGGACCGCACGCTGAATCGCTACGCCAGCGAGGCGGGCGTGGAGTTGTCCGTGGATGGGGCGTTGATCCAGGGCAAGACGTCGGCGGGGCTGGCGGGCAGCTACGGAGTGCAGGAGGGCTTTGCGGAGCTGTTGCGTGGGCAGGGCCTGCGCATCGTGCGCGGGGCCAGCGGCGCCTATTCCCTGCGGCCTGCGCCGGTGCCCGAGGCCGACGCGCGTGGCGCGACCACGTTGCCCGCGGTGACGGTGACGGGCAGTGCGGAATCGGCCGCGGGGCCGGTCGACGGCTATCTTGCCAAGCGCAGCGCCACCGGCACCAAGACCGACAGCACTATCCTCGAGACCCCGCAATCGATCTCGGTGGTGTCCGCGGATTTCATCAAGGAGATCGGCGCGTCCCGCCTTAAGGAAAGCCTGTCCTATACGCCGGGCATCAACACGTCGCCGTGGGGATCGGATTCCCGGTTCGACTGGACGATCATCCGGGGCTTTGACGCGCAGACGCCCGGCTACTACCTGGACGGTTTGCAGCTGCGCAACAACAACAGCTGGGCCGTCTGGCAGACCGAGGTCTACGGGGCCGAGCGCATCGAGGTGCTGCGCGGGCCGACGTCGGTGCTGTATGGGCAGAACGGGGCTGGTGGCATGATCAACGTGGTCAGCAAGCGGCCCACCGAGGAACCGTTGCACGAGATGGAAGTGCAGGTCGGCAACAACGCGCGACGCCAGGTAGCGGCGGATTTTTCCGGGCCGGTCGACGAGGCGGGCAAAGTGCTCTACCGCATCACCGGCCTGGCGCGCGACGCCGAACTGCCCGCCAGCGGCTTGCCGAACGACCGCTTCTACATCGCGCCTGCGCTGACCATCAAGCCGTCCAGCGACACGACGTTGACGCTGCTGTCGCACTATCTGCGCGTACGCGATGGCAGTTCGTATGGCAGTTTCCCGGAAGCGGGCACGTTGCAGCCCAACCCGAACGGCAAGTTCTCGCCGAAGACCTACGTGGGCGAACCGGGCTTTGACCGCTTCAACCAGGAACAGTGGATGGTCGGGTATATGCTGGAGCACCGTTTCAACGACACTTGGACGGTGCGGCAGAACGCGCGCTACGGCTATACCAGCGTGGACTATCGGCAGGTCTATGTGCGCGGCTTTGCGACGGTCGACGCCGACAATCCCAGCGATCCCTCCAATTTCCGCCTGTTGGACCGTTATCCGTTCGGCAGCAACGAGAACGCTCGGCTCTTCACGATCGACAACCAGGCGCAAGCCAAGTTGAGGCTGGGCGATTGGCAGCACACGTTCCTGGCCGGGCTGGACTACCAGCATTCGCGCAACTATCAGGCCACCTACAACGACGGCACGGTGGGACCGATCGACGGCTATTCGCCGGTGCACGGCAGCCCCGTGAACCCCGCCGACCCTTGGTTCGACGGCACCACCCGTCTGGCGCAGACGGGCTTCTATCTGCAGGACCAGATCAAGTGGGGCAACTGGGTCGCCACCCTGGGCGGTCGTTATGACCGGGCCTCCGCCGATGTCAGCAGCAATATCGACGGGTCGCGGACCAAGGTCGACGAACACAATTTCAGCGGCCGCGGCGGGCTGGTGTATCTGCATCCGAGCGGTATTGCGCCGTACTTCAGCTATGCGGAGTCGTTCTCGCCGACGGCCACCATCGATCCCGTCACCAACAGTCCGATGAAGCCGGAGACGGGGCGCCAGTACGAAGTGGGCGTGCGCTACGAGCCGCCGGGCGGCACCAGCCGCTACAGCGTCGCGGCGTTCGACCTGCGGCGCCGCAACTACATTACCTATACCGAGGATTTCCTGCCCAAGCAGACGGGCGAAGTGCAGGTGCGCGGCCTGGAGTTCGAAGCCGGGTTCCGCCCCGTGCCGCAGATGAATGTGGTGGCGGCCTACACCTATACCCCCAAAGCCGATGTGACGGCCAGCAGCACGCCCAGCGAAGTGGGCAAGCAGATGCAGGCAGTGTCGCGCAACCAGTTTGCGCTGTGGACCGATTACCGCTTCGGGTCGGGCATCAAGGTGGGCGTCGGCGCGCGCTACACCGGACCCAACCAGGGCTACGCAGAATCCGCATCGAAAAAACTGCCGGGCTACACGCTGATCGACGCGATGGTCGGCTATCAGATTCAGCGCTGGAATCTGGCGCTGAATGTGCGCAACCTGACCAACAAGACCTATCTGAGCAATTGCAGCCAGGGCGACTGCCGCTACGGCGACCTGCGTACGGTGCTGGCGACCGCCACCTACCGCTGGTAGTCCGGCATTAAGGGCCGGCTTAACGATGGGTAAACGCCCGCTAAATCACAGCGGGCGTCCGGCTCTTTATAGTGGCCGCATTGCCATCCAAGGAGCGCCGCATGTCCGATTCCACCGATACCCCTGTCCCGTCCGGCTACCCGCAAGCGGTGCTGTTCGACCTGCTGACCGCCTTGCTGGATTCCTGGACGGTCTGGAATCGCGCGGCGGGCAGCGAAGCCCAGGGCCGAGCCTGGCGCGCCGATTATCTGCGCCGCACCTATGGTTGCGGTGCGTATCAGCCCTATGAGCAATTGGTGCAAGAGGCGGCCGCCGCGGTGGGGCTTCCTGCCAGCGCGCCCCAGGCGCTGGAAGCGCATTGGGTGGAGCTGCCCGTCTGGGATGGGGCGCGCGAGCTGCTGCAGGCTTTGCGCCCGTATTGCCGCCTGGGTGTGGTTACCAACTGTTCCGACCGCCTGGGCCGCCAGGCAGCCAGTCTGCTGGGCGTGGACTGGGACGTGGTGGTGACGTCCGAAGAGGCGGGTTTCTACAAGCCTGATCCCCGGCCGTACGCGTTGGCGTTGGCGCGCTTGCAGGTGCGGCCGGAAGATGCCGCGTTCGTCGCCGGCTCGGGTTACGACCTGTTCGGCACCAGCAAGGTGGGCCTGCGCACGTACTGGCACAACCGCGTGGGGTTGTCCTTGCCCGAAGGGGCGCCCGCGCCGGAACGTGAATCCCCCCGCCTGGATGAGGCGCTGCCGTGGCTGGCCCGGTTCCGTACCGCCTGACCCGTTCGGGCGTCCCGTGGTGGTCCTTTTGGGGCCGTCCGCCAATACAAAATGTTGCTGGTCGCGCGGCCTCCCCTTGCTAGCATGGTTTACGCCGGAATGATCCGGCGCACCGATGGGATAGTGGAGGTTGCCATGAACTCAAGAACAATATTCAACCGGATCGCGGTAGTCGCGGCGGCGGGCGCGTTGCTGGCGGGGTGCGCCACGCAGCAGCAGACGAACACCGCCGTGGGCACCGGCGCGGGCGCGGCGGTCGGCGCCGGTATCGGCGCCTTGATCGGTCACGGCAAGGGGGCGGCCATCGGCGCCGGCATCGGCGCGGTGGCGGGTGGACTGGTCGGGTACAACTGGAAGGTCGTTAAGGATGACGTGCAGCAGTCTGGCGCGTCGTCCCTGGGGATCGATGTCGTGGAAATGCCCGACGGCAGCCTCAAGGTCAATATTCCCAGCGGCGTGTCGTTCGACACGGACAAGACGCAGTTGAAGCCCGCGTTGCTGCCGGTGCTCGACAGCGTCGCGCGTTCGCTCAACCAGCATCCGGAGCTGCGCACCAAGGTGGTCGGCCATACGGATAGCACCGGCGCGCTTGCGCATAACCAGACGCTGTCGGTCAACCGCGCCAAGAGCGTGACGGACTACCTGGCCAAGCAAGGCGTGGCGGCCGGGCGCATGGCGGTGGAAGGGCGCGGCCCGAACGATCCCATCGGCGATAATGCGACCGCCGAAGGGCGCGCGCTGAACCGGCGCGTGGAAATCTACCTGTACGCGGTCAAGCAATAAGGTCTGTCATGAGCATGTTTCCTCCCGCCCGTATCGGCACCGATATCGCCGTGGCTGCGTTGTCAGGCTGGCAGGCCGTGGCTACGCGCGATGCCATCGAGAAGCGCTTCCGCTTCCCGAATTTCAACGCGGCGTTCGGCTTCATGGCGCGGGTGGCCATGTTCGCGGAAAAGCTGAACCACCACCCGGAGTGGACCAACGTCTACAACCGGGTGGATGTGACGCTGACCACGCATGATGCCGGCGGCGTGACCGAACTGGATGTGCGCATGGCGCAGTTCATGGACGAGGCCGCCGCGCAGATGGGCGCGACGGCGCCGAAGGCAGGCGCTTAGGCGCCTTCGCCCGGTTCGCCGTCTTCGCGCGCTTGCAGATGGTCGATCAGGCGATCCAGCATGTCGCCCAGGACGCGTTGTTCGTCGGCATCCAGGCAAGCGAAGATCTCGTCATTGCGTTGCGCGATCAGCGCGATGATGCGCTGGTACTGCGCCACGCCTGCGACAGTCGGTGTCAGCACCACGCCGCGTCCGTCGGCGGCCGATAGGGCTTTTTCGACCAGTCCGCGTTCAACCAGCGCCTGGGCCGATCGGCTGGCCTGACCCTTGTTCAAGTTGGCCGACCGGGCCAGGTCGTTGACGGAGAGCGGCGCGTAGCGGCCGATCGCCGCCAGGCAGCGCGCTTCGCCTAACGGAATGCCGCAGTCTGACAGGTAGGCGCGATTCGTATCCCGGTCCGTGATCTTGTTGAGCACGTGCAGGCGATAGGTCAGGAATCGTTCCAGGGCAGGCGTTTTCACGTCGGGCGGGCAGGAGTGGCGGCGGGATAGTTTGCCACAGCGTCATCGCCCCGGCAGGCGCTTTCCGCCTGTGCCAGCGATGCCAGCGCGGACGCTGCATCCGGTTGCCGGCTCAGTAACGACAAACCGAGTATCGACAGGAACAGCGGCGCGTTCGATTCGCCCACGCGGGTCAGCGCCTGCGCCATGCCGGTATAGACCTGGTCCAGTTCTTCGTGGTTCATGCTTGGGCTTCCTTCTTTGCGGGCAGGGCGATCGAGGGATAGTAGGGAATGAGGGCGGTGCGCAGGGTCGCTGCGTCGGGGGCGGTCCAGCGGCCCAGCACATAGCCATCGGGGCGCAGCAGGTAGACCATGCCGTCAGCCGCGCCATAGCGTTGCCGCACTTGGCCATGTGCATCGTGCCAGCCGTCGGCGCCCACACGGACGACTTGCAGGGGATGCGGCAAGCTTTGCGTTGCCGCAGCCAGCGCATCCAGTTCCGCCGAGAGGGGCGCAGGGGGCGAGACCGCCAGCGCCACGAAGCCGCGGCCGAAGCATTCGCTCAGGTAGCGCGGCGCATCGCCGTCCTGCAGCAGGGCGTCGAGCGCGGGCTGGCCGGGTGCGGCGGCGGGGCCGGCCTGGGGGGCGCCATCCGCCAGATTCAGGGGCGAGGTGTCGTACGAAATGGGTGCGGATTGGCGCGGGTTGATCAAGGACCGCACGGTCTCGTCCGCCAACGCCAGCCGCAACGCGGCCTCGCGCATCAGGCGAAAACCGAAATCCGGTGGCGCCATGAATTCGGTGCTCTTCGCGCCGTAGGCCAGGTTTTGTCGGGTGGCGTGTACGCGTTCGACGCTGTAGCTGTCCAGCAGCTTGGCCGGCGCTAGGCCCTTCAGCACCCAGGCGAGTTTCCAGGCCAGGTTGCCCGCGTCGTCCAGGCCGGAATTCAGGCCCCGCACGCCGAAGATCGGCACCAGGTGGCCGGCGTCACCGGCGAACAGCACGCGGCCATGCCGATACTGGTCCAGCGTCAGGCACTTGGCGTTGTAGATGGAGATCCACAGCGGCTTCCAGGGGGCGGTCTCGCCGATCATGTCCAGATGGCTTTGCACGCGCGGTAGCACGTTCTCGGGCTTGACGGCTTCGTCGGGGTCTTCGTCGTCTCGGATCTGATAGTCCACGCGCCACACGTTGCCCGGCTGCCGATGCATCAGCAGCGTCGACCCGGGGTTGGAAGGGGGATCGAACCAGGCCAGGCGCTCGACGGGGCGGCTGGAGGCTTGCTCGATATCGACGATGACGTAGCGGCCTTCGTACTGCATGCCTTCCAGTTTCAGACCCATCGCTTCGCGCACCGTGCTGCGTCCGCCGTCGCAGGCGATCAGCCAGTCGGCGCGCACGGTCTGGCGCTGGCCGCCAGCATCCACCTCGACCGTGACGCCATCCGCATCCGCCTGCAATCCGGCTACCCGGGCCGACCATTGCAGCGCGGCCTGTCCGGGATGGCGCTGCATGGCTTGATGGGCGTATTCCTCGATCGAGTACTGCTGGATGTTCACCATCGGCGCATAGCGCTGCAACGGGTCATGCGGCATTTCAAAATGCAGGACTTCCCGGTCGCGAAAGTAGCTGCGCCCGCCGGTCCAGGGCAGCCCGGTTGCCATCAAGGGCTGGTCGGCGCCGGCCCAGCTCAGGATTTCCTGGGACCGGCGCGAAATGCAGATGGCGCGGCTGCCGGCGCAGTAATCATCGTCGGCTTCCACGGTGAGCGAGGCGATGCCGTATTCGGCCAGCAGGGCGGCAAGCGTGAGGCCGACGGGGCCTCCGCCGGCGATCAGGACGGGAACGTGCGAGGGGAGCGGCATCTTGTCTCCGATATGTAGTTGTGTGCGCAACTATATTCCCGAAAAGGTTGTGTACGCAACTACTTGCTCAGGACGAAAAAAAACCCGCCGGATCAGGGCGGGTCTTCGCGGGCGGAGCCCTGGGCGTCAGTTGCGCACGTAATAGATGCGCATCGCCTGCTGCTTCTGGCCGCCGTCCATCACGCGCAGCACCACCACCTTGGGGGTGAAGCCGTCGGGCAGTTTCAACTGACCCAGTGCGTAGTCGTAGCGGTCCACGTTCAGCGCCGGGCCTTCCGGCGTGACGGTGGCGGAGCGGCCGTTGGGGTAGCTGCCATCGATGGAGAACGTGAGCGTGCCCTTGAAGGGGGCGCCGGTGCGCTCTTCGCGCATGACCAGCACCTGGTAGTCCAGCTGGCCGGGGGCACGCTTGAAGGTGGCCGAGCGGATGCCCAGGTTGCCGCCGCGCGGATCGGGCGGCATGGCGTCCTGGAACAGGACCAGTTCCTTGTTCATGGTTTCGATCTTGCTGCGCGCGTCGGCCAGATCGGCGGTCAGTTTTTCGTGGCCCGACTTGTTGGCGTCGCGCTGCTGGGTGGCTTCGTCCAGTTGCGTCTGCAGGCGCTGGCGCTCCAGGTTGGAGGCGCTCAGTTCGCTATGCAGCGACTCGGACTGCTCTACCGTCAGGCGTTGCGGACCATAGTTGGTTTGCAGGAAGAGCACGCCGCCTGCACCCAGGGCAATTCCCACAAGAAGCAGGACAAGCCAGCGCGGCAGGCGTCGCGTGCGTTGACCGGGTTGGTATACGGAGGGCTTGAACACGGCCCGTTGCGATCTTCCAAACATCCCCATTCCTAGAAAACTTCCTGTGTGTTGCTCGTCCGCGCGGTGCCCGCGCGTGCCAAAGCGTCTGAGAATACCCCGTTAGTCGGGGGCGTTGGGTGCGCGGAAAATCCTGGTTGCGCACCTTGATATTGTGAAATATGTGAGCGTCAACGCGCCGCTGCGAGGAGCTCGGCGTCCAGGTCGGCAAGCCGTTCAGGGGTGCCGACATCAGTCCATCGGCCGGTATGGTGTGCGCCGCGCGCCAGGCCCTGAGCCATCGCCTGCCTAAAAAGGGGCAGCATGGGCATGGCCGTGCCGCGCGGGACATCCGCGAACAACGAGGGATGGTAGACGGCGATGCCTGCATAGGTCAAACGCGGTTCCCCCTGGGCGTGCAGGCTGCCGTCGGGCGCCAGCCGGAAATCGCCGTTGGGATGCTGGGCGGGGTTGTCCACCATCAGCAGCCAGGCTCCGCCGTCGGGCAGGCTGGCGGCCAGGCCAGGGGCCGCCGCAGGGTCCCAGTCGCACCAGACGTCCCCGTTCATCACCAGAAAAGGCGCGTTTCCCAGCAGTGGAAGCGCCTGGGCGATGCCGCCGGCCGTCTCCAGCGCGGTGCCTTCCGCCGAATAGCGGATCCGCACGCCGAAGGCGCCACCATCGCCCAATGCGCGCTCGATCTCGTGGCCGAGCCAGGCGTGGTTGATGACGACGTCGCGGATGCCGGCCGCAGCCAGGCGCTCCAGGTGCCAGACGATCAGCGGCTTGCCGCCGACCGCCAGCAGGGGCTTGGGAAGCTTGTCGGTCAGCGGGCGCATGCGTTCGCCGCGGCCCGCGGCAAGAATCATGGCTTGCATCAGAACGTGTACCCGACGCGGACCTGGCGGTCGTCCAGCTTGTCCAGCAGGCGCAGCAGGGGGGTGAAGACGCCATAGCGCTGGACGACCTGGCGTACGTAGCCGTTCACGCGTGGCATGTGGGCCAGGTAGTGCGCCTTGCCGTCGCGGTGGTTCAGGCGTGCGAACACGCCCAGGATGCGCAGGTTGCGCTGCAGGCCCATCCATTCGTAGGCGCGGTGGAAATCGGCGAAATCGGCCTCTACCGGCAACCCGGCGGCGCGCGCCATTTCCCAATAGCGGATAGCCCAGTCCAGCTGCTGCGGCTCTTCCCACGTGGTGCGGGCGTCGGTTACCAGGGACGCGAGGTCATAGGTGATCGGGCCGGCCAGGGCGTCCTGGAAGTCGATGATGCCCGGGTTGGGGCCGTATTGCGGCTGATCGCAGACCATGAGGTTGGGCGAATGGAAGTCGCGGTGCACCAGCACTTGCGCCTGGCCGCCATTGCTGGCCGACAGCAGCGCGAAGATCTTTTCCAGGGCGTTCGCCGTCTTGTCGTCCAGCGTCACGCCGTGGTGCGTTTGCACGTACCACTCGGGAAACAGCTTGAGCTCGTCGGCCAGGCGGGCCGAGTCATAGGACGCCAGTCCGGCGGTGGAGGCCTTCTGCAGCTGGACCAGGGCGGCCAGCGCCTCGCGGTAGAGCGTCTGGAGCTGGCTGTCGGACAGGCCGTCCTGGATGCGCTGGTAATAGGTCTGTTCGCCCAGGTCGGAGAGCAGCAGCAGGCCCAGGCCCAGGTCCTGAGCCAGCACTTTGGGCACATTCAGGCCGGCGTCGCCCAGCAATTGCCCCACGTGCAGAAAGGGGCGGCAGTCTTCATGGGCCGGGGGCGCGTCCATGACAATCAGGGTGCGCTTACCGGCGTCCAGCCTGAAATACCGGCGGAAACTGGCGTCGGCGGAGGCCGGGCGCAGCGTGTCCACGGCCAGATCCAGGTCGGCGGGCAGGCTTTCCAGCCAGTTGCGGATCTGCGCCAGGCGGGGGTCGTGATCGTTTTTCAAGGAAGATCCGTGTCAGAAAGGCAATATTGCTGAAATTTGCGTTCGGCGCACATAAGGCTGGGCGTATGGCGCGGCTTCTCTATAATACCGGCTCGTTTCCGTTCGCATTGGCCCTTCCGTGGCGCCCGTGCCAGGTTCCCCCATCGTCAAAAAAGGGCTGTTTTCACTCGTGCGCAAGGTTCGGTGGTTGATCCTCTCTGCTGTCAGCGTCGCCGCCGGGGCCGTTCAGGCCCAAGGTAGCCAGGGTCCGGCTTCCGCCGCATCATCCGCTACCGCGTCGCCCGCGGCCCCCGTGCTGCGCACGTCCCCCGGTTTGCGGGTGCATCGCTTGCCTGATGGCAGCATCCCCGCCTACATGGAAGCGGACAGCATCGAGGGCGATCCTGATTCCGACCTGACCCTGACCGGTAGCGCGCAAGTGCGCCGCATCGACGGCATCATCAAGGGCGACCGCATCAATTACCGCAAGGATACGGGCGAAGTCGACGTGCAGGGCAGCGCGCGCATGATGCGCGACGGCACGCTGGTGACCGGTCCGAACGCCAAGTTCAACGTCGACAAGTATTCGGGCGAAGTCGAGAAGCCCAACTTCTGGATGGGGGCCACCGGCGGGTTTGCCGTGGCCGAGCACGCGGACATCTTCAGCAAGTCGCAGATGCGGCTGCATACCGTCACGTACAGCGGCTGCGCGTGCGAGACGCCGTCCTGGTACATCAAGGCCAACACGGTCGACATCGACTTCGACGAGAACGAAGGCGTGGCGCGCAATGGCGTGCTGTATTTCAAGGATGTGCCGATCCTGGCGTCGCCCTACATGACCTTTCCGGTCAAGAAGGAACGCAAGTCCGGCTTCCTGATGCCGACCTACGGTACGACCAGCCAAGGCGGTTTCGATTTCTCGCTGCCCTACTACCTGAACCTGGCGCCCAACTACGACGCGACGATCCAGCCGCGCTACTTCTCCAAGCGCGGCATGCAGCTGGGTGGCGAATTCCGCTATCTGGGGGCCGGCTATTCGGGCACGCTTGACGGCACCTATCTGCCGAATGACAACATCACCAGCGAAGACCGCTGGATGTACTGGTGGCGTCATCAACAGCAGTTCTCGCATGGTTTCTATGCGGACTGGGACGTTGCTAAGGTGTCCGACGACAACTATTTCCGGGACATTTCCCAACTGGGCCTGAACCAGGCGTCCACCACCTACCTGCCGCAGCGTGCGCGGGTAGGCTGGTCCTCGACGTATTGGAGCACGTACGCACAGGTCTACAAATACCAGACCTTGCAAGATCCGGACGCTCCGCTGGTGCCACCTTACGACAAGGTGCCCGAGCTCTACCTGCGCGGTGCCCGCTATGATTGGGGCGGCTTCGACGTGGACTGGACGTCGACGGCGGTGCGCTTCCAGGTGCCCATGGTGGCAGGCCGCCGCAGCGGCCCGGAAGGCGATCGCCTGCAGTCCTATCCCACCGTGTCCTATCCGATCGTGCGGCCGGGCTGGTTCATCATCCCGAAGGCAGGCGTGAACTATACCCAGTACCAGACCAATTGGTATGGCAGAGACTGGTTGGGCCTGAATTCGGGCACGTCCAGCGCGGGCACGTCTTTTGGCTATCCGTCGACGCAATCGCGCACGGTGCCGATCATGTCCCTGGATGCGGGCCTGATCTTCGAACGCGACACCACATTGTTCGGCAAGGCGTCCACGCAGACCCTGGAGCCGCGCCTGTACTACCTGCGCGTGCCTTACCGCGATCAGTCCAAGCTGCCGGTCTACGATACGTCGCTGTCGGATTTCAGCTTTTCGCAGGCCTTTGAAGAGAACATCTACACGGGCGGCTGGGACCGTATTTCCAATGCCAACCAGCTGACTGCGGCGTTGACGACGCGGTGGCTGGACGCCAACACCGGCTTCGAACGCATGTCGCTGGCCGTGGCGCAACGACTGTATTTCGAAGACCAACAGGTCACGCTTCCGGGCGAAACGCCGCGTGAAAACGTGCGCTCCGACTTCCTCGTGGGCGCCAGCGCCGCACTGACCGACACGCTCAGCACTGACGTGGCGGCCCAGTACAACCCGTATGAAAACCAGTGGTCGCGCGGGTTGATCAGCGCGCGCTGGTCGCCGCAGCGCCTGACGACGGTGGCCGTGTCCTACCGTTATCAGCGCGACCCCCAGACCGGGGTTTCGTACCAGCCGCAGGGCCAGAATCAGGTCAGCCTCGCGCTGCAATGGCCCTTCACCAAGCGTTGGTACGGCGTTGGTCGGGTGGACTATTCCCTGCGTTCCGGGCCGTCCAGCACGGTGGCCAACACCACGGAATCGCCTCGCGTGACGCAGGCTATTGCGGGTCTGGAGTACAAAGGCGATTGCTGCTGGGTGGGCCGCGTGGTCTACCAGCGCTATGCCGTATCGGCTACGGACGCCAACTCCGCAGTGTTCTTCCAGCTTGAGCTGACGGGTCTGGGTTCCCTGGGAACCGATCCGATGAACCTGCTGAACAGAAGTATCCCCGGCTACACCAGCATTACACCGCCCGTGCCGGCTGGGACCACATTTGAAAGGTATGAATGATGCGTAGGTTGCACTCTTTGCGCCGCCTGTCCGGCAGCGCGCTGTTGCTGGCTCTTTGCGCCGGCCTGCCCGCCGCGCATGCGGCCGAGCAGACTGGCCGGGCCGCAAGCAATGGCGCCAAGGCCGCCCCGCAGGCTGCGGCTCCCGCAGCGAAAGGCGAGCAGTTCGTCGATGGCATCGCGGCCGTGGTCGACAAGGATGTGATCACGTTGCGTGAATTGCGCGAAGCATCGCTCCGCATTTCCGGTGAACTGAAGTCGCGCGGCATCCAGGTGCCCGATGACCAGACCTTGCAGCACCAGGTCCTGCAGCGTTTGATCATGGAGCGCGTCCAGCGCCATGAAGCCGACCGCCTTGGCATCCGTGTGGATGACGCCCAGGTCGATCAGGCGATCCAGACCATCGCCGGGCGCAACAAGATCAGCGTGGCGCAATTGCGCGGCGAAATTGAAAAATCAGGCACGACCTGGGATGCCTACCGCAAGTCGCTGCGCGATGAGATCCGCACGGATCGCCTGCGCCAGCGCGCGGTGGATTCCACCATCGTCATCTCCGATACCGAAGTCGATGCCTTCCTGAAGGACCAGCGCCGCAATCCGGCGTTTGGCGCGTCGCCGCAAGCCCAGCCGCAGCCGCAGGCTCAACCGGAACCTGCGCCCGAACAGGCTGCTGCGCCGTCCGGCCCGATGCTTTACGCCTTGGCGCAGATCCTGGTCCGCGTGCCGGAAGGCTCGTCGTCCGAACAGCTTGCCGCGTTGCGCAAGAAGGCCGAAGGCATCCTGGCGCGTGCCAAGCGCGGCGATGATTTCGCGAGCCTGGCGGCGGCGGCCTCGGACGGCCCCGAAGCCTTGCAAGGCGGTGTCATGGGCGTGCGTCCGTTGGACGGCTGGCCCGACCTGTTCGTCAAGGCCATCAGCAATCTGCAGAAGGGCGAGGTGACGAACCTGATCCAGAGCGGCAACGGTTTCCACATCATCAAGGTGATGGACCGCGGCACGGCGCAACCGGCTCCTGGCCGTACTGCGCGCGCCCCGGCGCCGGCACAGGCCCCGCAGCCCACGGCGCGTCCGCCGCAGGCCCCCGCCGCGCCGCAAGGTCCGACGGAAGTCATGCAGACCCGCGCGCGTCACATCCTGATCAAGACGTCGACCGTCATGAGCGACGAAACCGCCCGCCAACGCCTCGAACAGGTGCGTCAGCGCCTGGTGGCCGGCGATGCGAAGTTCGAAGACATGGCGCGTCAGTATTCGCAGGACTCCACAGCACCGCAAGGCGGCGAACTGGGATGGCTGAACCCGGGTGAAACCGTTCCGCCGTTCGAAGCTGCCATGAACGCCTTGAAGCCGGGCGAAATCAGCCCCCCGATCCAGTCGCCTTTCGGTTGGCACTTGATCCAGGTTGAAGAGCGCCGCCAACACGACGTTACGGACGAATTGGCCCGCATGAAAGCGCGCCAGATCCTGTTCGAGCGCCGTGCCCAGCCTGCTTTCGAAGATTGGCTCGACCAGTTGCGCGCGCAAGCGTACGTCGACAACCGTCTTGAAAAGCAGCAGAAGATCCAGCAGAACAACCGCTAAACGCATTACGGGCTTTTCATGTCTCAACACCAGGCGCGCAAGCGCTTTGGCCAGAACTTCCTGACCGACGAAAGCGTCGTCGAGTCCATCGTCCGGGCGGTTGCTCCCGCCCGTGACGATGCCGTGGTCGAGATCGGCCCGGGTTTGTCTGCGCTTACCCGGCCGCTGCTCGAGCGCTTGGATCACCTGACCGCGGTCGAGATCGATCGCGATCTGGCCGCCCGCCTGCGTAAGCAGTTCGAGGCAAGCCGCCTGACGGTAGTCGAAGCCGACGCGCTGACGGTGGATTTTTCACAGTTCGGCAACGCCCTGCGCGTCGTGGGCAATCTGCCGTACAACATCTCCAGCCCGTTGCTTTTCCATCTGATGGAGTGGGCCGACCACATCCGCGACCAGCATTTCATGCTGCAGCGCGAAGTGATCGACCGCATGGTGGCGCAGCCGGGGTCCGGCGATTTCAGCCGCTTGTCCGTGATGCTGCAATCGCGCTACCGGATGCACAAGCTGTTCGACGTGCCGCCGGAAGCGTTCGACCCGCCGCCCAAGGTGGTGTCGGCCATCGTGCGCATGGTGCCGCTGCCTGCGGACCGGCTGCGTCCGGTCAGTACGCGGGCGTTTGAAACGGTGGTGGCGCGCGCGTTCTCGCAGCGCCGCAAGATGCTGCGCCGCGTGTTGGCTGACTGGGCGCCGCAGGTACCTTGGGAAGCCCTGGATATCGCACCCACCGCGCGTGCGGAAGACATCTCGGTAGATCGCTACATCCGCCTGTCGGATGCGCTGGTGGAAGCGGGCATATTGCAGTCCGCTTGAGCCGCGATCCTCAACGAAAAAGCCCGCTGATGCGGGCTTTTTCGTTGGAGCGGAACGTGAGTCGAACCGGTGCGGCGTCCGATGGGTTGCGCGCGTTCGCCAATCACAGCATGCGCTTTTGCGCCGCCATCCACAGCAGCATCACATCGCGCGCGCGATCGGCAAGCAGCTTTTCCGCATCCGCCAGCGCCTGTTGCAGCGTGATGGGACCGGGGGCCAGGCTGAATGCCGCGCTGATGCCGCAGGCGTGCAGTGCTTCGTAGCCGTCGCCCAGCGAGCCCGCCAGCGCGACCACCGGCACGCCGGCCTGCTGCGCGATCCGGGCCACGCCTGCCGGTGTCTTGCCGCGCAGCGTCTGCGCGTCCATCCGGCCTTCGCCGGTGAACACCAGCGTGGCGCCCTCGATGGCCTGCGCCAGCCCGCCCAGTTCCGCCACGATCTCGACGCCGGGCCGGAAGTGCGCTTGCAGGAAGGCCTTGGCGGCAAACCCAAGGCCGCCGGCGGCGCCGGCGCCGGGTTCGTTGCGATGGTCCGCGCCCAGGTGCTGCGCGCAGACGTCGGCGAAATTCGTCAGCATCTGATCCAGCGCCAGCACCTGTTCTGGCGTGGCGCCTTTTTGCGGCCCGAAGATGTGCGAGGCGCCTTGCGGGCCACACAGCGGGTTGTCGACGTCGGAGGCGATGTCGATGCGGATGCCGGCCAGGCGCGGGTCCAGGCCACGCGTGTCGATGCGGGCCAGCTTGCCCAGCGAGCCTCCGCCTGGCGGCAGGCTGTGGCCCTCCGCGTCCATGAAGCGCACGCCCAACGCCGTCAGCATGCCGGCGCCGGCGTCGTTGGTGGCTGAGCCCCCCAGCCCCAGGATGATGCGCGTGGCGCCCGCGTTGATGGCGGCCAGCATCAGTTCGCCCACGCCGTGGCTGCTGGCGCGCATCGGGTCCCGCTTGGACGGGGCGATCAGTTCCAGGCCGGCTGCCGCCGCCATCTCGATGACGGCGGTGCCGTCTTCCAGCAACCCCCAGACCGCATCGACCTTATGGCCCAGCGCGTCATTGACGGTCAGTTGCCGCTCCTGGCCGCCGGTGGCGGCCAGCACGGCTTCGACCGTGCCTTCGCCGCCATCGGCCATTGGCACGCATACGGTATGGGCGCCGGGGCTGGCGGCTTTGACGCCGCGCGCAATGGCTGCCGCCGCATCGGGCGCGGAAACGCTTTCTTTGAAAGAGTCGGGAGCGATAACGATTTTCACGGGTTTGATTGGCCTGGTTGTAGGGTGGTGTGATGACCATGATACCCGTGCGGACGCAGGCGGCGTACCATAACGCTTTCGTTGTTTTCGCGAGAGTGGACCGTCATGCCTGTATTGCGCCGCACCAAAATTGTCGCCACCCTGGGCCCTTCGACTTCGTCGCCCGAACGCATTGATGCATTGATCCGCGCCGGCCTGGATGTGGCCCGCCTGAACTTCTCGCACGGCAGCGCGGACGACCACCGCGAACGCGCCCGGCTGGTGCGCGAGATCGCTGCCAAGCAAGGACGCTTCGTTGCCATCATGGGCGACCTGCAAGGTCCCAAGATCCGCATCGCACGCTTCACGGACAAGCTGGTGCAACTGCAGGTCGGCCAACCGTTCACGCTGTCGCGCGTGCATCCCAAGGAAGCCGGCAACGCCAGCATCGTGGGTATCGATTACCCGGAACTCGTGACGGACTGCCGCGTCGGCGACGAACTGCTGCTGGATGACGGCCGCGTCGTGCTGGTGGTGGACCGCGTCGAAGGCGACGAGGTCCACACGACCGTGACCGTGGGCGGACCGCTGTCGAACAACAAGGGCATCAACCGCCGCGGCGGCGGCTTGTCCGCGCCCAGCCTGACCGACAAGGACCGCGTTGACATCAAGCTCGCGGCCGAAATGGAACTGGACTATGTGGCCGTGTCGTTCCCGCGCTATGGCAGCGACATCGACGAAGCGCGCACCTTGCTGGCCGAAGCCGGCAGCCAGGCGTGGATCATCGCGAAGATCGAGCGCGCCGAGGCGGTGGCCGATGACGAAGCACTGGACGCCCTGATCCGCGCCAGCGACGGCGTGATGGTGGCGCGCGGCGACCTGGGCGTGGAAGTGGGCGATGCCGAACTGGTGGGCATCCAGAAGCGCATCATTCAGCACGCGCGCACGCTGAACAAGGTCGTGATCACGGCCACGCAGATGATGGAGTCGATGATCTCCAGCCCCATGCCCACGCGCGCCGAAGTGTCGGACGTGGCCAATGCAGTGCTGGACTATACGGACGCCGTCATGCTGTCGGCCGAAAGCGCATCGGGCCAGTATCCGGTGGAAGCCGTGCAGGCGATGGCGCGTGTGTGCCTGGGCGCCGAAAAGCACCCGACCACGACGAAATCGCATCACCGGGTGGGCGAGACCTTCACGCGCTGCGACGAGACCATCGCGTTGGCGGCCATGTATGCGGCCAACCACTTCCCGGGCGTGAAGGCGGTCATCGCGCTGACGGAAAGCGGGCATACGCCGTTGATCATGTCCCGCATCCGATCCGGCGTGCCGATTTACTGCTACAGCCCGCATAGCCTCACGCAGAACCGCGTGGCGATGTTCCGCGGCGTCTACACCGTGCCGTTTGCGCCGTCGGATTACGAACCGGCGGACCTCAGCAACGCTGCCATCGACGAATTGCGCAAGCGCAACCTGGTGAAGACGGGCGATTGGGTCATCCTGACCAAGGGCGATTTCTACCGCGACAGCGGCGGCACCAACGGCATGAAGATCCTGCTGGTGGACTAAGGCGGCGCATGCGGGGCGCCAGGCCCCGCTGCGGCGCTTAGCCGAAGAACCAGTAGCACACGCCGATCGCGGCCAGCACGCCGGCCAGGTCGGCGATCAGCGCGCAGCCCACCGCGTGGCGCGCGCGCAATATCCCCACCGATCCGAAATACACCGCCAGCACGTAGAAGGTGGTCTCGGTGCTGCCTTGCACCACCGCGGCCAGCAGCGCGGGGAAACTGTCCACGCCGTGGTGCGTCATGGTTTCCAGCATCATGGCGCGTGCCGCGCTGCCCGAGAACGGCTTGACCAGCGCGGTGGGCAGGGCGTCGACGAAACGCGTGTCCCAGCCCGCGTATTGCGCCAGCCAGCGGATGCCGTCCAGCAGGAAGTCCAATGCGCCCGAGGCCCGCAGCACGCCTACGGCGCACAGCATCGCTACCAGGTAGGGCAGCAGGCTCTTGGCGATGTCGAAGCCTTCCTTGGCGCCCTCGATGAAGGCCTCGTAGACCGGCACCTTCTTCCAGGCGCCCGCGATCAGGAACGCCAGCAGGATGCCAAAGAGCGTCAGGTTGCCCAGCAGCGACGACAGCGTGGCGATGGCAGCGGCCGACATGCTGGCCAGCAGCGCCATGAAGCCGCCCATGATCAGCGCCGCGCCGCCCAGCCACAACATCACGACCGGGTCCGTCAGGCGCAGCCGCTGGCAGGCGGCGACCGCCAGGAAGCCCGCGAGCGTGGATGCGCTGGTGGCCAGCAGGATGGGCAGGAACACCAGCGTCGGGTCCGCAGCACCCTGTTGCGCACGGAACATGAAGAGCGTGACCGGCAGCAGGGTCAGCGACGAGGCGTTCAGCACCAGGAAGAGGATCTGCGCGTTGCTGGCGGTTTCCGGCGTGGGGTTCAGCGATTGCAGTTCCCGCATGGCGCGCAGGCCGATCGGCGTGGCTGCGTTGTCCAACCCCAGGCCGTTGGCAGCGAAGTTCAGCGTGATCAGGCCAATGGCGGGGTGGTTGCGCGGCACCCCCGGCATCAGGCGTGCGAACAGCGGCCCCAGCAGCCGGGCCAGTTTTTCCACCATCCCGGCGCCTTCGGCGATGCGCAGGAAGCCCAGCCACAGCGTCAGCGTGCCGAAAAGCAGCACCATGACTTCGACGGATACGCGCGCCATGTCGAACAGGCTGGCCACCATGAGCCGGAAGACATCGGGGTCGCCGACGGCTAGCCAGCGGTACAGGGCGGCGGCTGCGGCAGTCAGGAAAAAGCCCAGCCAGAGTTTGTTCAGCATGCGGAATGTGCCCGGATAGCGGTTGATTGCGCACCAGCGCGGCGACGCCCATTGTCGCAGAGTCGGCACGCTCCAGCTTGGCCGCCTGCCGCCAATTCTGGTACTTTGGCCCGATACGCCCTAGGGCCATAACAGTGAGGGACACTCATGGATTTCAATGCCTGGCGCCGGCGCCGCATCTCGGAACCTGCGTATCGCTGGGCGCGCAACGCCCTGCCGCCCATGTCCGCGACCGAGCGCGAGGCCATCGAGGCCGGAGACACCTGGTGGGATGCTGACCTGTTCACGGGCAACCCCGACTGGCGCAAGCTGCTGGACGTGCCCGCCGCCACATTGACCCGCGAAGAACAGGCCTTCATCGATGGCCCCGTAGCCCAGCTATGTGCGATGCTGGACGAATGGGACATCACCTGGCGCCGGCGCGACCTGCCGCCGGAGGTCTGGGCGTTCCTGAAGGCGCAGCGCTTCTTCGGCATGATCATTCCGCGGCGCTATGGCGGGCTGGGCTTTTCGCCCTATGCGCATTCCGAAGTCGTGCGGCGGATTTCGGCGTACTCCGTGACGGCGGGCGTGACGGTCATGGTGCCGAATTCATTGGGCCCAGGTGAACTGTTGATGCAATTCGGCACGCCGGCGCAGCGCGACTACTGGTTGCCGCGCCTGGCCGACGGCCGCGAAGTGCCGTGCTTCGGCCTGACGAGCCCCGAGGCGGGCTCGGATGCCGCATCCATGGTGGACACCGGCGTCGTCTGTCGCCAGGTGGTGGACGGCCGTGAACTGATCGGCATCCGGCTGAACTGGCACAAGCGCTACATCACCCTGGGGCCGGTCGCCACGGTGCTGGGCCTGGCTTTCAAGATGTCCGACCCCGACGGCATCCTGGGCGGACCCAAGGACATTGGCATTTCGGTGGCGCTGGTGCCCACCGAGGCGCCGGGTGTCGAGATCGGGCGGCGCCACCTGCCCGCGATGCAGGTGTTCCAGAACGGCCCCAACAAGGGGCGCGACGTGTTTGTGCCGCTGGACGCGCTGATCGGGGGCGAGGCCCGCGCGGGCCAGGGCTGGAAGATGCTGATGAGCGCGCTGGCGGCGGGGCGCGGTATCTCGCTGCCTTCGCTGTCGGCGGCCGCAGCCGTCATGTGCGCGCACACGACGGGCATGTATGCCCGGGTGCGCGAGCAGTTCGGCATCCCCGTGGGCAAGTTCGAAGGCGTGCAGGAACAACTGGCCCAGCTGGCGGGCAATGCCTATATGGTGGAGGCCGCCCGGCGCCTGACCTGCGCCGCGCTGAACCAGGACGTGAAGCCGGCGGTGGTGTCGGGCATCATGAAATACCACGCGACCGAGCGCATGCGCGGCTCGGTCAACGCCGCGATGGACGTGCACGCCGGGCGCGCCGTCATCGACGGACCCAGCAATTACCTGGGCGGGCTGTACCGCGCGGTGCCGATCGCCATCACGGTCGAAGGCGCCAACATCCTGACGCGTAACCTGATCATCTTCGGCCAGGGCGCCATCCGTGCCCATCCCTATCTGATGCCGGAAATGCTGGCGCTGGCCAACCCGGACGAAGAGCGCGGCATCGAGGTCTTCCACGACGTGTTCTGGCGTCACCTGCGACATGCCGGCAAGAACACGCTGCGCGCCATCGGCCGCGCATGGACGGGCGCGGTGCTGGCGCCGTCGCCGGTGTCGGGCCCCACGGCCGGCCATTACCGGCGGCTGGGGCGCTATTCGTCCGGCTTCGCGCTGCTGGCGGACGCCACCTTGGCGCAACTGGGCGGCGGGTTGAAGCGGCGCGAAATGATTTCGGCGCGCTTGGGCGACATCCTGTCCGAGTTGTATCTGCTGTCGGCGGTGCTCAAGCGCTGGGAAGACGAAGGGCGCAAGCACGACGACCTGCCGCTGGTGCATTGGTGCATGGAGCAGGGCTACGCCAGCATCGAGAAAAGCCTGGACCAGGTGCTGCGCAACCTGCCGGGGCGGGTGCTGGCCTGGGGGCTGCGTGCAGCCATTCTGCCGCTGCGCCTGGCCAGGGGGCCGAATGACGCCTTGACGCGCGAATGCGCCGAGCTGCTCTTGAAGCCGTCTCCCACGCATGTGCGGCTGGCGGCCGACCTGCAGCGGGAACCGGGCAATCACCCGGCGACGGGCGTGCTGTTGGGAGGCGGCCGGGCGGGCGGCGACCCGTTGGGCGAGCTGACTCGCGCGTTCGCGCTGGTGGATGCCGTGCAGCCAATCCGCGACCGCCTGCGGCAATCCGGCGTGCGCGACTGGCGCGAAGCGCATCAGCGCGGCGCGATCACCGACACGCAGGCCGCGCAGCTGGAAGCGGCGGAGGCTCTGGTGTCGCAGGTCTTGCAGGTGGATGATTTCGCGCCGGAAGACTTGTCGCCGCAGGCGGCAACCGCAGCAGATGCGCCTGCTGCGGCGCATCCGAACCCGGGCGGTTAGTCGTCGGCGTTCGGGTCCATGCCCGGAAACAGGATTTCGGTGAAGCCGAACTTCGAGAAATCCTGGATGCGCGACGGATACAGGCGGCCGATCAGGTGGTCGCATTCATGCTGCACCACGCGGGCGTGAAAGCCTTCGGCTTCGCGCTCGATCAACTGGCCGTAGGGGTCGCGCCCGCTGTAGCGGATGTGGCGATAGCGCGGCACCTGCCCGCGCAGCCCGGGCACCGACAGGCAGCCTTCCCAGCCGTCTTCCATCTCGTCTGACAAGGGCGTGATGACGGGATTGCACAGGATGGTTTGCGGCACCGGGGGCGCATCGGGGTAGCGTTCGTTGCGGTCGAAGCCGAAGATCACCAGCTGCAGGTCCACGCCGATCTGCGGCGCAGCCAGCCCCACGCCTTGCGCGGCCGCCATGGTTTCGAACATGTCGTCGATCAGGGCGTGCAGCTCGGGCGTGTCGAAACGCTCCACCGGAGGCGCCACGCGCAGCAGGCGCGGGTCGCCCATTTTCAGGATGGGATGAATCATGATGTATGTCTCTTCTACGCGGTAGTTCTTTACCCGCCGGGCCGCCCCAAGGGGGAAAGGCCCCCCTCGGGGGGCAGCAAGCGCGCGTAGCGCGTGCGGCGTGGGGGCTATTTTTCGGCCGCCGGGCCGCCCCAAGGGGAAAGGGCCCCCTCGGGGGGCAGCAAGCGCGCGCAGCGCGTGCGGCGTGGGGGCTCTAGTCCTGCCGTCCTTTCTTCTGGATGAACTCGATCTTGTAGCCGTCGGGATCTTCCACGAAAGCGATGACCGTCTTGCCGTGCTTCATCGGGCCGGCTTCGCGGGTGACCTTGCCGCCGCGTTCCTTGACCTTGTCACAGGCTTCGTAGGCGTTGTCGACTTCCAGGGCGATGTGGCCGTAGCCGTTGCCCAGGTCGTATTTTTCGGTGTCCCAGTTGTGGGTCAGCTCGATGACCGCGCCTTCGGTTTCGTCCTGATAGCCCACGAAGGCCAGCGTGAACTTGCCTTCCGGGTAGTCGTTGCGGCGCAGGACGCGCATGCCGAGCACGTTGGTGTAGAAATCGATGGATTTGTCGAGGTTGCCGACTCGCAGCATGGTGTGGAGCATACGCATGGATATCTTCCTTAAGCGATGAGGGGTTGCGGGAAGCGCGGCGGAGCTCCGGCGCTTTCCCGAGTGATGCCGATGTCGCGCAGTGCGCCGCCCATGGCGTCGACCGCAAGCCGCATCTGTTCGGCGCCGAAAGCGCCAATGCAGCCGACCCGGAACGAGGGGTGTTCGGTGTTGCTGAAATTGCTGAGCACGTAGCCGCGGGCCTTGAGCGCGTCGACGAACAGCTGCAGGTTCCAGGTTGGGGCGTCCGGCGCGCAGACGTTGACGACGATGGGGCCCTGCAGGTCGCGAGGCAGATTGGGCGCAAGGCCCAGCTCGATCACGCCATCATATAGCGTGCGCATGTTCGCCGTGTAGCGCGCCAGACGGGCGACACGGCCTTCCTGCCGGTACAGGTCCAGCGCCACGGCCAGCGCCGCCAGCGTGGGCGCGGGCGGCGTGAAACGGGGGCCGGCATTGGGGACCAGCGTGTGCTGGTAGATATCGGCCAGGTCCAGCGACCAGCTGCCGGCGTTGCCGCGCGCAGCTTCCAGGCGGTCGATGCGCGCCACCACGAAGGCGGCGCCGGGCAGCCCTTCCAGGCATTTGTTGGCGGTGAGCACCACGGCGTCGACCGCGGGCAGCGCAGCCAGGTTCAACGGCAGCGCGCCGAACGCGGATACGGCGTCGACGATGACGCGGCGGCCCATCGCGTGGGCGATACGCGCCAGCTCGGGCACGTCATGGCAGATACCGCTGCCGGTTTCGCTGTAGACCAGCGCCAGGTGCGTCAGCGTCGGGTCCCGTTCCAGCGCCGCGGCGACGGCGACCGGGTCCACCCGTTCGGTCGCACCGACGGGCAGGGGCACGGCGACCCGGCCGGCCTCGCCCGCCAGCTTCTGCAGGCGGGACGCGTAGGCGCCCGTGGACGGCACCAGCAGGCGGCCGCCCGGCGCTACAAAGGTGCGGATCGCGGCTTCCACCGCGAAGTGCCCGCAGCCGGGCAGCGCCAGCGCGGCGTGTTCGTCGGGCGAGGCCTCGGCCACCCCCAGCACGCCCGCGCACACTTGGCGGTAGGTTTCGCGGAAATCGTTGTCCCACGGCGCGTAATCTTGCGCCATGGCGGCCTTCACCCGCGCGTCGGTCGTGACCGGGCCCGGAATCAGCAGCAACATTTTTGTGTCTCCAAGTCGCCTCAGAATTGAGGCAGGGAAGCGGGGTCGTGGCGCCGCAGAATATTCTTGGCGTCTTCGAAGTCAGGCAGGATCTGTCCCACTTCACGCCAGAAATCCTGACTGTGGTTCATTTCGCGCAGGTGGGCAAGCTCGTGCGCGATCACGTAATCGATGATGGCGGGCGCGAAATGGATCAGCCGCCAGTTCAGCATGATGTTGCCGTCGCTGGTGCACGAGCCCCAGCGCGTGGCGGCGGAAGACAGCCGCCAGCGGCGGATCTTCAGGCCGCTCACCTGCAGGAAATGCGCCAGCCGCGCGCCGAACCAGGCGCCGGCCCGCTGCTGCAACCAGGCTTGCGCCGCGTCGCGGATGCGGCTTTGCTCGGCCGTGGAGGGCAGGGCCAGCCAGAGGGTGTCGCCGTCCTGCGGCGCTTCCGCGTCGCCGGACAGGCGGGCCTGGCGGCTGTCGCCGCCCACGCCGATCAGGATGCGCTTGCCCAGGTAGGGCAGTTCACCACCCGGCTGCCAGCGCGTATGTGCTATGGCCAGTTGTTGCTTGCGGGCGTGCCATTCGCGCAGCTTGGCAAGGATCCAGCGCGCTTTCTCACGCACCGCGTCGTCGATCTGCGCCAGCGTGACCCAGCTGGGCGCGGTGACACGCAGGCCGTCGTCGGTGATCACGAAACCGATGCTGCGGCGGCGCGAGCGCAGCAGGACGAAACCGATGGGCTGATGTTCGGTCGGCACCTCGCGCCAGCGCGCGCCCGGGGGCAGCGGTTCGGGGCACGGGGTGGGGACGCGGGAGGACGCGTTGGGTGACAGCGTCAAGAGCGGCTCGCCCGCGGGGGCGGCGTCCGCTGGCGCGTCGGGGAAAAGCGTCTTCGGGGTGACGGGCTGCGGGGGCGTGGCCCGGGGCGCAGCAGGCCTGGGCGCGGCGGGCGGCTTCGGCGTGGCGATCAGCGGCGACGCGCCCTGGGGCGCGTCGTCTTCTTGCACGTCGAACAGGAGTTCGAGCTGATCAGTGCTGGACATACCTTTCAGGGTTGAGACGCCGCATTTCCCCTTCGATCCAGTCCTGGACCTTTTGGTTCAGTTCTTCGGGGGAGAGTCCCTTGGATTCTATCGCGGGACCGATCGATAGGGTGACCATGCCGGGATATTTGACGAAAGCGTTGCGCCGCCAGCACTCGCCGGCGTTATGCGCCACGGGTATGACCACCGCGCCGGTGCGCGACGCAAGCAGCGCGCCGCCCATCTTGAAACGCGCCGTCTTGCCCGGCGGCACGCGCGTGCCTTCGGGGAACAGCAAGGGCCAGCGCCCTTCGTCCAGGCGGGTCTGGCCTTGCTTGACCACCTGCTCAAAGGCATCGCGGCCCTTGGCGCGGTCAATGGCGATCATCCGCAGTAGCGCCAGGCCCCAGCCGAAGAACGGCACCATGTGCAGTTCTTTCTTGTAGACGAAGCAGACTTCGCGCGGCATGTGGGCCGGGAAGAACAGCGTTTCCCAGGCCGACTGGTGCTTGGACAGGATGACGGCGGGGCCGTCGGGTAGATTCTCCCAGCCCTTGACCTGCCAGCGGATGCCGCAGAACACCTTGGCGCCCCAGATGGCCAGGCGCGGCCAGCCCACGGTCAGCTTGTAGCGCCAGTGCAGCGGCAGCGGCGCCCACAGGATGCAGGCGAAGGCGTAGGGGATGACCGTGAGGGCCAGGAACAGGAAATACAGCAGCGAGCGTAGCCGGGCCATCGAATCAATTGTCCTGAAGCAGGGCGTCGGCTACGGCCGACAGGTCTTCGCATACGCGCGTGTTGTCAGGCAGGCCACCTTTGGCCAGCGTCTTCTTGCCGTTGCCGGTCTGCACCAGCCAGGGCGAGCAGCCGACGGAAGAGGATGCCTGCAAGTCACGCAACGAATCGCCCACGGCCGGCACGCCGGTCAGGTCGATGTCGTAGCGATGGCCGATCTGCTCGAACATGCCGGGACGCGGCTTGCGGCAGGTGCAGTTGTCATCCGGACCGTGCGGGCACAGGAACACGGCATCGATGCTGCCGCCGACTGCGGCCAGCTCGCGCCGCATCTTGGTGTGGATGGCGGTCAGCGTGTCCATGTCGAACAGGCCGCGCGCCAGGCCGGACTGGTTGGTGGCGACCACCACCTTCCAATCCGCCTGCGTCAGTCGGGCGATCGCTTGAAGGCTGCCCGGCAGGGCGATCCATTCGTCGGGATTCTTGACGAACGCATCGCTGTCCTGATTGATGACGCCGTCGCGGTCGAGGATGATCAGTTTCACTGTGCCAGCCTGGAAATGTCGGCCACCTGGTTCATCAGGCCATGCAGCTGGCTCAAGAGAGCCAGCCGGTTGGCGCGCACGGCCGGGTCTTCGGCCATGACCATGACGTCGGCAAAGAACGCGTCCACCGGTTCGCGGGCCTGGGCCAGCGTGGACAGGCTGCCGGCGAAGTCGCCGCCGGCCAGTTGGGCCTCGGCCTGCGGGCGCAGGGCGGCGACCGCGGCAGCCAGGGCCTTTTCGGCGGGTTCCACCAGCGCGGCGTCGTTGACCGCGCCGATGTCGCCTTCGGCCTTCTTCAACAGGTTGCCGATGCGCTTGTTGGCGGCGGCCAGGCTGGCGGCTTCGGGCAGTTGCGCGAAGGCGGCGGCGGCGCGCACGCGCTCGGCCACCTGATGCAGCGGCGGCGTCAGCGCGATCACGGCTTCCACCGCGTTGCGGTCGAAGTCGTTGATCAACTGGTTGCGGTAGCGCTCGTAGATGAAGGTGCGGACTTCAGCCAGCGTGTCGGCCGGGATCTTGCCGGCGGGGAACGTGCCCGCGGCCTGGTCCAGCAGGCCGTCGAGAGACAGCGGGCCGTCTTCGCTGATCTTCAGCCAGCCGCCGGCGGCCAGTTGTTCGAAGGCGCTGATCAGGCCCAGCGCGGCGCGGCGCAGGCCGAAGGGGTCGCGTTCGCCCGTGGGCGCCAGGCCGATGGCCCAGATGCCGACCAGCGTTTCCACGCGTTCGGCGATGAAGAGCGTGGCGGCGGTCAGCGTGTCTTGGGTGACCGGCGTGTCGTAGCGGTTGCGGTACTGGGTGCGCAGCGCTTCGACGACGCTGGCGGGCTCGCCATCGCCGGCGGCGTAGTACGCGCCCATGATGCCTTGCAGCTCGGGGAATTCGCCCACCATGTTCGAACCCAGGTCGGCCTTGGCCAGCATGGCGGCCCGGTCGGCGGCCGATACGTCGCCGCCCAGTTGGCCGGCCACGCCGCGGGCGATGGCGCGCACGCGTTCGACGCGTTCAAGCTGGGTGCCCAGCTTGTTGTGATAGACGATCGAGCCCAGTTGTTCGACGCGCGCAGCAAGCGGCGTCTTGCGGTCGGTTTCGAAGAAGAACTGCGCATCGGCCAGGCGCGGGCGCACCACGCGCTGGTTGCCTTCGACGATGTTCACCGGATTGTCCGTGTGCATGTTGCTCACGATCAGGAAGCGGTGCGTCAGGCGGCCGGTGGCCGGGTCGAACAGCGGGAAGTACTTCTGGTTCAGCCGCATGGTCAGGATCAGGCATTCCTGCGGCACTTGCAGGAACTGCTCTTCGAACTGGCCCACGTAGACGGTGGGGTGTTCGACCAGCGCCGTCACTTCGTCCAGCAGCGCAGCCACTTCCGGGTCATCGCCCAGGGTGGCCGACAGGCGGCCGGCATGGTCCAGCAATTGACGCTGGATCTCGTCGCGGCGGCCTTCGAAGGACGCCACGACGCGGCCCTTTTCTGCCAGGGTGGCGGCGTAGGAATCTGCGTCGGCGAACGACACCGGGCCCGTGCTCATGAAACGGTGGCCCAGCGTGTCACGGCCGGCGGTAAGGCCCAGCGCGGACACCGGCACCACGTCGGCGCCGAACAGGGCGACGAGACCGTGCGCCGGACGCACGAACTTGACGGACGTGACGCCATCAGCCAGCTGGTAACGCATGACCTTGGGGATCGGCAGGTTGTTCAGCGCGGTGTCCAATCCTTCCTGCAAACCCACGGCCAGTTGCGCGCCGGGGGCGGTGCCGCGGGCAACCAGGTAGTCCTGCTTGCCATCGGATTCGCGATCCAGCGTGGACAGATCGATGTTTTCCAGGCCCTTGGCGGCCAGCTTCTTTTGCAGCGCCGGGGTGGCGCGGCCGTCTTCGGTCAGGCCGATCTTCACCGGCATCAGCTTTTCGGCGTAGGGCTGGTCGGGCGCCTGCGCCAGCACGGCGGACAGGTGCACGGCCAGGCGGCGCGGCGTGGAATACGCAGTCACGGCGCAGCCGTCAGCCAAGAGGCCATGGCGCGCGAGCGTGGCGCGCACGCCTTCGGCAAAGGCCTGGCCCAGCTTTTGCAGGGCCTTGGGCGGCAGTTCTTCGGTCAGCAGTTCGACCAGCAGCGGGCGGATGTTCGTCGTCATTTATGCAGCCTCCCCGGCGGCCTTGGTGCGGGCCAGCATGGGAAAGCCCAGTCGTTCGCGGGAATCGTAGTAAGCCTGGGCGACGGCGCGCGACAGGTTGCGGATGCGGCCAATGTAGGCGGCGCGCTCGGTCACGCTGATCGCGCCCCGCGCGTCCAGCATGTTGAAGGTGTGCGCGGCTTTCAGCGCGGCCTCGTAGGCCGGCAGCGCCAGCGGCACGTCCATCAGGCGCTTGGCTTCGGTTTCGTAGTCATTGAAGTGCGCGAACAGCATGTCGGCCGACGAGTGTTCGAAGTTGTAGGTGGATTGCTCCACCTCGTTCTGGTGGAACACGTCGCGGTACAGCACGCGATTGCCGTTGGCGCCTTCGGTCCAGACCAGGTCGTACACGCTTTGCACGTCCTGCAGGTACATGGCCAGGCGTTCCAGGCCGTAGGTGATTTCACCCGTGGTCGGCGTGCAGTCCAAGCCGCCCACTTGCTGGAAATAGGTGAACTGCGTGACTTCCATGCCGTTCAGCCAGACTTCCCAGCCCAGGCCCCAGGCGCCCAGCGTCGGGTTTTCCCAGTCGTCTTCGACGAAGCGGATGTCGTGCTGCGTCGGGTCGATGCCCAGCGCCTTCAGCGAACCGATGTAGAGGTCCAGGATTTCCGGGGGCGCCGGCTTCAGCACGACCTGATATTGGTAATAGTGCTGCAGGCGGTTGGGGTTCTCGCCGTAGCGGCCATCCTTGGGGCGGCGCGAAGGCTGCACATACGCGGCGCGCCACGGCTCCGGGCCGATCGCGCGCAGGAATGTGGCCGTATGCGAAGTACCGGCGCCGACTTCCATGTCGTAGGGTTGCAGCAGGGCGCAACCCTGCTTGTCCCAGTATTCCTGGAGCGTAAGGATGATTTGCTGAAAGGTGAGCATAGGATTCTTGGAATTCGACTCGCCGGGGCAAGGCTTGCCTTGGGCGTGGGAAACCCGGCATTTTAACTGGCCCGGGCCTGTCCTGTTTCCCGATGGCCGTCGGGCAGTTACATCTACGTCTTTTGGACGCCCTCCGGGGCAGCGGGGATGTGGCCGAGGGGGGGCAGGGGAGTGGCGGGCGCCTCGCGGTTGTGCTGCTGGCGGACGCCGCGGCGGTCGCCGGCTGCGCCCGCAAACCAATGATCGTATGATTCCAGGTTGAGCCTCAAGTCTTATATAAAACCCGGAACCCGACGACACCCCGGGATTCCGAGAATTCCTGGAAGGAGCAGTCCCATGTCAGACCTGATCACGGTGGAAGTTACCGACGGCATCCAGATCATCACGATCAACCGCCCGGAAGCCAAGAACGCCATCAACCTGGAAACCGCCCAAGCCATGGCCGCCGCGCTGGACCAGCTGGACAGCCGCGACGACATCCGCATCGGCATCCTGACGGGTGGTGGCGGCACGTTCTCGTCGGGTATGGACTTGAAGGCATTTGCCAAATCGGGCCAGCGCCCCTACGTGGAAGGCCGTGGTTTTGCCGGCTTGAACGAAAAGCCGCCCAAGAAACCGCTGATCGCGGCCGTCGAAGGCTATGCGCTGGCCGGCGGTTGTGAAATGGCCCTGGCCTCCGACCTGATCGTGGCCGCCAGCAACGCCAAGTTCGGCCTGCCGGAGGTCAAGCGCGGCCTGGTGGCCGGCGCCGGCGGCATGCTGCGCCTGCCGCGCCGCCTGCCGTACCATATCGCCATGGAAGTGATCCTGACGGGCGAAATGCTGAGCGCCGAGCGCGCCTACTCGTTCGGCCTGGTCAACCGTCTGACGGAACCGGGCGGCGCGCTGGCCGGCGCGCTGGAACTGGCGCGCGCCATCGTCGAGAACGGCCCGTTGGCTGTGCAGACCGCCAAGAGCGTCGTGTCGCAGTCCGGCGACTGGGAGCAGGAAGGCATGTTCGACCGCCAGCGTCCGCTGATCGCGCACATTTTCTCGTCCGCCGACGCCAAGGAAGGCGCCACCGCTTTCGCCGAGAAGCGCAAGCCCGTCTGGCAAAGTAAGTGAGCCCCCACGCCGCACTCGCTGCGCTCGCTTGCTGCCCCCCGAGGGGGCGTCTTTTGCCTTGGGGCGGCCCGGCGGCAAAAGATATCTTTTCTCCACTGCGGCTGGCCAATTAGGCCGGTCGCGTTTTCATGTTTTTTCAAGCTCGTAAATCGCCATGTCCGTCATCATTAAAGAAGAAGACTTGATCCAGTCGATAGCCGATGGCATCCAGTTCATCAGCTATTACCACCCCGTCGACTACATCCGCCACTTGGCGCGCGCCTACGAGCGCGAGGAAAGCCCCGCCGCGCGTGACGCGATGGCGCAGATTCTCACCAATTCGCGCATGTGCGCCGAAGGCAAGCGCCCGCTGTGCCAGGACACCGGCATCGTCAACGTCTTCCTGAAGATCGGCATGAGCGTGCGCTTTGACACCAAGCGCACCCTGCAGGATCTCTGTGACGAAGGCGTGCGCCGCGGCTACCTGAACCCGGACAATCCGCTGCGCGCCTCGGTGCTGGACGATCCGCTGTTCGCGCGCAAGAACACGCGCGACAACACGCCCTGTATCCTGCACGTCGAACTTGTCCAGGGCGACAAGGTCGACGTGCAAATCGCTTCGAAGGGTGGCGGTTCTGAAAACAAGACCAAGTTCGCCATGTTGAATCCCAGCGATTCGCTGGTGGATTGGGTGCTGAAGACCGTTCCGACGATGGGCGCCGGCTGGTGCCCCCCGGGCATGCTGGGCATCGGCGTCGGCGGTACCGCCGAAAAAGCCATGCTGATGGCCAAGCAGTCGTTGATGGAAGACATCGACATGTACGAACTGCTGGCCCGCGGCCCGCAGAACAAGCTGGAAGAGCTGCGCATCGAACTGTACGAAAAGGTCAACGCGCTGGGTATTGGCGCACAGGGCCTGGGCGGCCTGACGACCGTGCTGGACGTGAAGATCAGCACCTTCCCGACGCACGCGGCTTCCAAGCCCGTCGCGATGATCCCGAACTGCGCCGCCACGCGCCACGCGCACTTCGAACTGGACGGCTCGGGTCCTGCGCGCCTGGATCCGCCGTCGCTGTCGGAATGGCCGGAAGTGCACTGGGCCCCCGACTACAACAAGTCAAAGCAAGTCGACCTGAACACGCTGACGAAGGAAGAAGTCGCCAGCTGGAAGCCGGGCCAGACACTGCTGCTGTCGGGCAAGATGTTGACCGGCCGCGATGCCGCGCACAAGCGCATCCAGGACATGCTGGCCCGCGGCGAACCGCTGCCCGTGGACTTCACCAACCGCGTGATCTATTACGTGGGCCCGGTGGATCCGGTGGGCGACGAAGTGGTCGGCCCCGCCGGCCCCACGACCGCCACACGCATGGACAAGTTCACCGACATGATGCTGGAGAAGACCGGCCTGATCTCCATGATCGGCAAGTCCGAACGCGGCCCGGTCGCCATCGAGGCGATCAAGAAGCACGGCTCGGCCTACCTGATGGCCGTCGGCGGCGCTGCCTACCTGGTGTCCAAGGCCATCCGCGGCGCCAAGGTGCTGGGCTTTGCTGACCTGGGCATGGAAGCCATCTACGAGTTCGACGTGAAGGACATGCCGGTGACCGTGGCGGTGGACGCCCAGGGCACCTCGGTCCACACGACCGGCCCGAAGGAATGGCAGGCCAAGATCGGCAAGATCCCGGTCGCGGTGGCGTAAGCAACGCGTGACATGAAAACGGCCGCTGAATCAGCGGCCGTTTTTTTTGGGCTAGCCGGCCTGCAACACCTGCAACACATTGCGCGCCGCGCCGACGCCCATCTTCACGTACGCGTCATGCGTCACGCCACCCACATGCGGGCTCAGGATCAGCCGTTGCTGGCCCTGGAAGCAGTGCGAGGCCGGCGGCGGTTCCTGCTGGAAACTGTCGAGCCCGGCATAGGCCACTTTGCCGCTGCGTACCGCGGCCAGCAGGTCGGCCTCGTTGACCAGGCCGCCGCGCGCGGTGTTGACCAGCAAGACGCCGTCACGGCACTGGGCCAGCGTGGCGGCGTTGACCAGTTCGCGGTTGTTGTCCGTCAGCGGGCAGTGCAATGAGATCGCGTCCGACTCGGCCCACAGCCGGGCAAGGTCGACCGTCTCTATCCAGGCCGGAACGCTTTTGGCGTATGGGTCATGCCCGATCACCCGCATGTCCAGGGCGCGCGCGACGGTGGCCACCCGCAGGCCGATGGCGCCCAGGCCCACCAGTCCGATGCAACGTCCGGCCAATTCGATGCTCTTGTGCGTGGCCTTGTCCCAATGGCCGGCGTGCATGCGGGCGTCCAGCGGCACGACGGACTTGGCGCAGGCCAGCAGCAGGGCGATGGCGTGTTCGGCGACCGCCGCGGCATTGGCGCCGGCCGCGGCTTTCACCGCGATGCCGCGTGCGCTTGCCGCCGCGCTGTCGATGGTGTCGATGCCGCTGCCGTGCTTCGCGATCACCCGCAGCGAGCGGGCGGCCTCGATCAGCGACGCGCTGACTTTGCCGTAACGGACGATCATCGCGACGGGGTCGTGCTGGCGCACCAGTGTCAGCAGGTCGTCTTCGGTCGGGCGCGCGCCGGCGTAGACCAGGCGATAGCCCCGGAGCTCGCGCACGGCCTCGTCCGCCAGATCAGCGCCGGTCACCAGCACGACGGATTGGGCGCCCGCAGTCATAGCGCTTCCCCTGCGGGCAAAACGCCGGCCGCGCGCAGCGCGTTGGCCAGCCACGGCGCACCGAGTTTGCCGGCCTTGATCTCCGCGATGCGGCGGGCTTCGGCGTCCACTTTCTGCTGGGCCAGCACCAGGATCTCGGCGACGTTCTCGCGCGGCACGACCACCACGCCGTCAGCATCGCCGACGATCAGGTCGCCCGGATTGACGGTGACACCCGCCAGCGACACGGGCCAATTCACGCGGCCGGGCAATCCCTTGGTCGGCCCGTTGGGGTTGGTGCCGACCGAGAAGACGGGAAAGCCGCTTTCGATGATCTCGTCGGAATCGCGCACGGCGGCGTCGACCACGAAGCCGGCCAGCCCGCTGGCCTGCGCCTGTGTCGTCATGATGGTGCCGCACAGCGCGGCCGAACGGTCGCCTTTGCCTTCGACGACGATGACGTCGCCGGGTTGCGCCAAGGCCAGCGCGGCATGGAACATCAGGTTGTCGCCGGGACGCAGTTCAACGGTGAAGGCTGGGCCGGCGACTTTCATCCGGGGCGATAGCGGCGCGATCCGGCCGCCCAGCGCGCCGCGGCGGCCGCCCACGTCGGCCAGGATCGCGGCCTGGAATTGGCTGGCCGCGCGGACCAGATCGGGGCTTACGCGCTGGATGTCGCGGCGGATGGCAGGGAGGGGTTTTTCGCTCATGATGGCAGTCTTGTCGTCGGGGGAATCGGGGTACGGGATCAGTCGATGCGGGCGCCGGATTGCTTCACGATGCCTGCCCACAGCGCGTGGTCCTTGCGCAGGCGTTCGCTGAACGCTTCGGGCGTGCCGCCCAGCACTTCGCCGCCTTCGGCGCGGATCTTTTCCTGGTATTCGGCGCTGGCCATCGCCTTGTTGGCGGCCGCGTTCAGGGTCTGGATCACGTCGGGCGGCGTGCCTGCCGGCACCATCAAGCCAAACCAGGTGTTGGCGTCGAAGCCGGCGTAGCCCGCTTCGCTGACGGTCGGCACATCGGGCAGTTCGGCCACGCGCTTGGCGGAGGTGACGGCCAGTGCGCGGAGCTTGCCTGTGCGGATCTGGCCCAGGGCCGTGGGGATGGACGACATGAACAGCTGCACCTGGCCGCCGAACAAGTCGTTCAGCGCCTGATTGGCGCCCTTGTAGGGGATGTGCTGCAGCTTGATGCCAGCGGACTGCTGCAGCATTTCGGCGGTCAGGTGCGCGACGGTGCCGTTGCCCGGCGACGCGAAGTTCAGTTCACCCGGACGGGCCTTGGCCTGCGTGACCACGTCGGCCAGAGTCTGGTAGCGGGAGTTGGACGCCACCACCAGCACCAGCGGGGCCGTGGCCACCAAGGCGACGGGGGCCAGGTCGCGGGCGGGGTTGTAGGACAGCTTGCTGTAGAGCGACGGATTGATGGCCAGGTTGCTGGTCTGACCCAGCACCAGCGTGTAGCCGTCCGGTGCGGACTTCACGGCGGTTTCCACGCCCAGGTTGCCGCCGGCGCCGGGGCGGTTCTCGGCCACCAGATTCCAGCCCGAGGTCCTGTTCAGCGCCACGCCCAGCTCGCGGGCGATGATGTCGGTGCCGCCGCCGGGCGGGAACGGAACGATCAGTCGGATAGGGCGGTCGGGGAAGGATTGCGCGAGCGCGCTGGCGCCGATCACGAGGCCGCCGATCAGCGCAGCCGCTTGGGAAAGCAGTTTCATGGTTGTCTCCAGTCTTATCGGAATGCTTGGTTGCGCCGGCCCGTCGTGTGCGGACCTGTGGGCGGGATCCACTATAGGAATGCGTTCCGCTCTATACAATGGCGTTTCGTCTGGTAAAACGCGGTGCGTACCGTGAAACGGAAAGGGACATGAAGAAAACGCCTGAAGTGCCTGTAGAACCGGCCCCATCCCCGGCGCCGGATGCGCGTGAATCGGGCGGCGTCATTGCGGTGGCGCGCGCGCTGCGCCTGCTGGAAGCGTTTCAGGTGGACGACGCGTTCGTGTCGCTGGCCGAATTGAGCCGCCGCGCAGGCATGCACAAGACGACTACGCTGCGCATTGCGCGCACGCTGGCCGAAGCGCGGTATCTGGTGCAGCGCGAAGAAGACGGGGCCTGGCGTTTGGGCCCGGCCGCAGGCTGGCTGGGCGCGCGCTACCAGGCGTCGTTCGACCTCAACAACGAGATCGAACCGACGCTGCGCGAACTGACACGCGAGACGGGCGAAAGCGCGTCGTTCTTCGTGCGCGAGGGCGACATACGAACGTGCCTTGTCCGGGTAGAAGGGCCGAAGGCGATCCGACACCACATCCGCATGGGTGAAGTGCTGCCGCTGGAAAAGGGCTCGCCGGGGCGCGTGCTGCTGGCCTTCTCAGGCGAACCGGGCGAGCCTTACGAAACTATCCGCCGCGACGGGTTCTATATTTCGATCGGCGAGCGCGAAGCGGAAATCGCCAGCGTGTCGGCGCCCGTGTTCGGCGCCAACTGGCGCTTGCTGGGCGCGCTGAGCGTGTCCGGGCCCGGCGGGCGCTTGCCGGGGGCGAAGCTGCAGAAATTCGCCAAGCTGATCAAGCAGAAAGCCAGCCACCTGTCGTATGTGCTGAGCGGCGGCGCGCAGCGCCAGGCGCCCACGCGCACGCAATGGCATCCGTAGCGCGCCCGCCGTCCTAGGCCGTCTTTGCGGTCGCCGCCTTGAACGCCGCGATGGCGTCGGCCGACTTGCCCAGCACGTCGCGCAGCACTTCCTCGGTGTGCTCGCCCAGCATGGGCGGCGCGCGCCGATACACGACGGGCGACGCCGAAAACCGCAGCGGGCTGGCGGTGACGGGCGCCGTGCCGCCGGCCGGATGCGGCAGGTCTCGCCGCAACTGCCGGGCCTGCGCCTGCGGATGCGCGAACGCCTGCGCGATGTTGTTGATCGGGCCGCACGGCACCCCCACCGCTTCCAGCTTGGCGATCCAGTCGTCGCGGCGGCCTTCCAGCATGATCGCCGTCAGGATGCCGATCAGCGTTTCGCGGTTGGTGACGCGCAGCCGGTTGGTGGCAAAGCGCGGGTCGTCGCCCAGTTCCGGCGCGCCGATCGCGCGGCAATACGCGCGGTACTGCGATTCATTGCCGGTGGCCACGATCAGGTGGCCGTCGCTGGCGGCGAACACCTGATAGGGCACCACGTTCTGATGCGCGTTGCCGGCGCGCGTGGGCGCGACACCGGAGTTGAAGTAGTTGGAGTTCTGATTGGCCAGCAGCGCCACATGGCTGTCCAGCAGGGCGATGTCCAGATGCTGCCCCAGGCCGCTGCGATGGCGCTCCTGCAAGGCCGCCAGGATCGCGACCGTGGCGTACATGCCGGTGACGATGTCCGTCACCGCCACGCCCGCCTTCTGAGGGCCGCCGCCGGGCAGGTCATCGCGTTCACCAGTGATGCTCATCAGCCCGCCCATGCCCTGGATCATGAAGTCGTAGCCGGGGCGTTGGGCAAACGGGCCGTCCTGGCCGAAGCCCGTGACCGAGCAGTAGATCAGGCGCGGATTGATGGCCTTCAGGCTGTCGTAGTCCAGGCCGTACTTGGCCAGGCCGCCCACCTTGAAGTTCTCGACCAGGATGTCGCTTGCCGCGGCCAGTTCGCGGATCAGCGCTGCGCCTTCGGGCGTGGCCATGTCGGCTTCGACCGAACGCTTGTTGCGGTTGGCGCTCAGGTAGTAGGCGGATTCGCTGGTGTCCCGGCCGTCGCCGTCCTTCAGATACGGCGGACCCCAGGCGCGCGTGTCGTCGCCGACATGGGGGCGTTCGATCTTGATGACGTCGGCGCCCAGATCGGCCAGGTTCTGCGTGCACCAGGGGCCGGCCAGGATGCGCGACAAGTCCAGCACGCGGATGCCGTCAAGCGCGGGCGGGCGCGTCATGATTGCACCGTCGCGGTGCCGTGGCTCATGACCACAAGATCGCGTTCGCGCGACCGCACCTGAAAGCGGATCTGTCCGTCAGGCATGCGCCAGATGTCGCATTGCAGGGTCTCGCCGGGATATACGGGCGCCGAGAACCGCGCGTTCAGGCTGGTCAGCCGCGACGCGTCGTAATCGCAGCAGCTTTTGACGATGGCGTGCGCCGCCACGCCATACGAGCACAGGCCGTGCAGGATCGGCCGTGGATAACCCGCCTGATGCGCGACGTCGGGGTCGGCATGCAGCGGATTGCGGTCGGCGTTCAAACGGTACAGCAGCGCGGCGCTGGGCGGAACGCGCAGTTCGCACTGCAGGTCCGGTTTGCCGCCGGGCACGGCGGGCAGGGCTTCGGGGCTGTCGTCGCCCTGGCCGAAGCCGCCGTCGCCGCGGCAGAACGTGCTTTGCCGCAAGGTGGCCAGGCAGGCGCCGCTTTCGTCGTGCAAGGTGCGCTCGGTGATGACGATGGCGCCCTTGTCCGCGCCCTTGTCGATCACATGCGTGTTGCGGCTTTTTCCGATGACGACGCCCGATGTCGGCAATGGCGCGTGCACGGTCAGGCGCTGCTCGCCGTGCACCACCTTCACCCAGTCGATGCCGGCGCGCGGGTCTTGCACCCAGAAGCCCGGGTAGCCCAGCACCACGCTCATCGTGGGGAAGGCCTGCAAGTCCTTTTCGTACACGTAGCGCAGCTGGCCGGCGTCTTCGGGGTCCTGGCCCAGGCCGATCCCCAGCGCATACAGCATGGTGTCTTTCTGCTCGTAGCGCTGACGCACCTCGTCAAAACGCCAGTTCTTTACGGTCGCGTAATCCAGGGGCATGGCGGTCTCAGATGGGATCCCAGTCGATCACGTCGGGCGAACGCTCCAACGTGTAGAAGTGCTTGCGCATGGCGGGCACGGCAATTTCAGCAATGCGTTCCGGCGTCCAGCCTTCGCTGTTGTGCACGGTGCGCAAGGGCCGCGGCTGGCTCATCAGCATGATCTCGTTGGCGCGCACGGCAAATATCTGCGCGGTGATTTCGCTGGCCGCATCGCTGGCCAAGTAGACGGCCATTGGCGCGACCTTGCCGGCTTCCATCTTCTTCAACTTTTCGACGCGGGCCTTCTCTTCGTCTGTTTCTGCCGGGATGGAACTCGTCATGCGGCTCCAGGCAAAGGGCGCGATGCAGTTCGAGCGCACGTTGTAGCGCGCCATGTCCAGCGCGATGGATTTGGACAGGGCCACGATGCCGAGCTTGGCGGCCGCGTAGTTAGCCTGGCCGAAGTTGCCGATCAGGCCGGAGGTGGACGTCATGTGCACGAAGGCGCCCGATTCCTGCTCGCGGAAATAGGGGGCTGCGGCGCGGCTCATGAAGAACGAGCCGTTCAGGTGCACGTCGATCACCTGGCGCCATTCCTCTTCACTCATCTTGTGGAAAACGCGGTCGCGCAGATTACCCGCGTTATTGATCACGGCGTCGATGCGGCCGAACGCGTCGATGGCGGTCTGCACCACGCGGCTCGCGCTGTCGTAGGCCGCCACGCTGTCGGTGTTGGCAACAGCCTGTCCGCCGGCCGAGACGATCTCTTTCACCACCGCTTGCGCGGGGCCTTCCGCGCCACCTTCGCCTGTCAGCGACACGCCGATGTCGTTCACGACCACCTTGGCGCCCGCCTGAGCCATCGCCAGCGCAATGCTGCGCCCGATGCCGCCACCCGCGCCCGTGACGACCACTACCTTTCCGGAAACCATGCCGCTCATTGCCTCTGACTCCTGTACTGCGGCGCATACGCCGCCTGTGGAAAACAGTTCCGCATCAACCCGTAGGGTTCGCGGAGTCGGGGCCTGCTAGTGTTAACAGGCCCTGGTGCATGGTAGATTCGACCCGGCATTCGAAGAATTCAAAATTAGAAATGCCCCCCTTCTGCGTGGTGGAACATGAGACATGATTTGACTGACCTGCGTTTGTTTCTGAACGTAGGGGAAACACTCAATCTGACCCGGGCTGCGGAACGCACCTTCCTGTCCTTGCCGGCGGCAAGCGCGCGGGTCAAGCACATGGAAGAGGCCTTTAAGGCGCGGTTGCTGGTGCGCCTGGCGACAGGGGTTGCGCTGACGCCGGCGGGCGAGGTGCTGCTCAAGCACGCCAACGCCGTCTTCCGGCAACTGGAATGCCTGAACGCCGACCTGCAACCCTATGCCAGCGGGTTAAAGGGACGCTTGAGGTTGCTGGCTAACACCACGGCCACCAATTCGTTCCTGGCCGACGCGCTGTCCACGTTCCTGGCGGAAAACCCCGACGTGGACGTGGAGCTTGAAGAGAAGATATCCGGGGACATCGTCATCGCGATCCGCGCAGGCGCCGGAGATCTGGGGTTAGTGGCCGGCAACATCGATGTGGAAGGGCTGGACGTCACGCCCTTGTTCCGCGATGAACTCACGGTGGTGACGTCGCTGGAGCATCCGCTGGCGGCCTCGAAGTCCGCGCATTTCGCAGACCTGGTCGACGCGTATCAGTTCGTCGGCATCCATCCCGACAGCGCCATCCAGACCTTCCTGGAAGACATCGCCAGCGGCCTGGGCAAGCGCATCTGCCAACGCGTGCACGTGGGCAGTTTCGAAGCGGTGTGCCGCATGGTGGAGGCCGGCGCGGGCATCGCGGTCGTGCCGCGCGCCTGCGCCGCGCGCTACAGCCGCCCCGACGCGCTGCATGTGCTGAAACTGGAAGACCCCTGGGCGCTGCGCGACCGCCTGCTGTGCCGCCAGCGAGGCCGCGACCTGCCCAGCTTCGCCGAGTGCTTCATCGAACACGTGCAGCGCGCCGCGCGCGGGCAATGAACGAAACGCAGCGGGGGCCGGATGGCCCCCGCCCCGTTTTCCCTAGGCCAAGTGTCGTATCCACGCGTCGCGCAGGCGCAGATTGTGTCCGCTTACCGAACTTTCCATCCCGTGCGAAAGAGGGGCTTTTGAAAATGTGTAGCGGCGATTGCCCGCGCTCGGAAAATAATAAATAAGAGCGGCGGGCAGCAGTTCTTGAAGCTTGACCGTGAATAACACCAAGACTCAGGAGACTGCAGTGATTGATCCTCAACGCCGCCGCGTCGTCGCGGGGCTGGGCGCCGCGTGCGCGGCCACCATCGTGCCCACCTTGTTTCCGGCCACCGCCCGCGCCGCCACGTGGCCCGGGCACGCCGTGACCTTCATCGTGCCTTTTCCCGCCGGCGGTCCGGTGGACACGACCGCGCGTTTCACCACGCAACCGCTTGGACAGTTGTGGTCGGTGCCTACCGTGGTGGACAACAAGTCGGGCGCGGGCGGGATCGTCGGTGCGCAGTTCGCGGCCAAGGCCGAGCCCGACGGCTACAACTTCTTCTTCGCGTCCATCCATCACGCGGTGCTGCCCAGCCTGCGCGACAACCTCAGCTACGACATCAGCCGCGACTTCGTGCCGGTCGGCATGGCGGCGGTGTTTCCCATCGTGCTGGTGGTGAACGCGTCCCTGCCCGTGAACACGGTGAGCGAACTGATAGCCTACGCCAAAGAGAACCCGGGCAAGCTCTCGTTCAGCTCGTCCGGCACCGGCGGCGGCACGCATCTGGCGGGCGAACTCTTCAATGCGATGGCCGGGGTGCGGATTCAGCACATCCCGTATCGCGGAAGCGCGCCGGCCATGCAGGACCTGCTGGGCGGGCAGGTGCAAGTGATGTTCGCGGACGGGCCGTCCGCCGTGCCGCACTTGAAGGGCGGCAAGGTGCGCGCGCTTGGCGTGGGCAACCCCACGCGATCGAGCATGTTGCCGGATGTGCCCACCATCGCCGAATCCGGTTTGCCGGGCTACGAGGCCTATTCCTGGAGCGGCGTGATGGCGCCCAAGGGCACGCCGCCGGACATCGTGAAGCGCATGAACGCCGATATGGTGAAAGTGCTGTCGGACCCCGCCACCGCCAAGGGCATGATCGCGGCCGGCGCCGAGCCCAAGCCCGGCACGCCCGAACAGTTCGGCGAATTCGTCCGCGACGAGATCGTGAAGTGGCGCGACCTGATCAAGACCGCGAACATCAAGCTGGAATAGGGCAACAGCGATCTTCGCGGCCGACGCTGGCGGGCCTGGGTTCAGGCCCGCCGCCTTGGCGTTTCACGCGGCCTGCAAGGCGTTGCGGGCGCTGCGGTATTCCGCTTCCAGTTGATCCACCAGCGTGGCGATGGGCAGGATCTCTTGCGCGGCGCCCACGCCCTGGCCCGCGCTCCAGACGTCCTTCCAGGCTTTGGGCCGGGAATTCTTGTCCAGGTTGGCGGGCGGCGCATCGCCTTGCCGGGCCAGTGCCAGGGGATCCAGTCCCGCGGCCTGGATGCTGGCGGAAAGGTAGTTGGCCGGCACGCCGGAGAAGTACGGGGTATAGGTCACGTCGGCCGCCTGCGCCTGCAATACCATTTCGCGATAGGCCTCGCCAGCCAGCGACTCCTGCGTGGCGATGAAGCGCGTGCCCATGTAGGCAAAGTCGCAACCCAGGACCTGGGCCGCCAGGATGTCCTTGCCGTGGCTGATGCAGCCCGATAGCGCTAGCGGGCCGTCATAGAACGCGCGGATCTCGTTGACCAGCGCAATGGGGTTGATCTGGCCCGCATGGCCGCCTGCGCCGGCGGCCACCAGGATCAGGCCGTCGACGCCCGCCTCCAGCGCACGCTTGGCGTGGCGTACGTTGGTGACGTCGTGGTAGACCAGCCCCCCGTAAGGGTGCACGGCCTGCACCACGGCTTCCGGCGCATGCAGCGACGTGATGATGAGGGGCACGCGCCGTTCGGCGCAGATGGCCAGGTCGCCCTGCCAGCGCGAATTGCTGGGATGGACGATCAGGTTCACGCCATACGGCGCGACGCGCGCGTCGGGGTCGGCCTGGCGCTTGGCGGCCAGGCCTTCCTCGATGCGGCTGATCCACTCGTGCAGTTGTTCCTGCGGACGGGCGTTCAGCGAGGGGAACGTGCCGATGATCCCCGCCGCGCATTGCGCCACGACCAGCGCCGGCCCAGAGACCAGGAACATGGGGGCGCCGATGATCGGCAAGCGGGTCTGGGCTTGTAGCGCAAGCGGAGGAGGCATCTGGGGCTCCGGGTGGGGTCAGTTCGCCTGGATGTTGGCGCTTTGGATGACGTCCGACCACAAGGCGTACTCGCGGTCGATACGGGATTGCAACGCCTTCGAATCGCCGGCGTTGATGGTGTAGCCGCCTTCGGTCATGGCCTGGCGGAAGGCGGGATCCTTGGATACGTCGTCCAGTGCGCGGGTCAGGCGAGCCGAGACGGCCTCGGGCAGCTTCTTGGGGCCGACCAGCGCGTACCAGCCCACCACTTCGTAGTCCTTCATGCCCGCTTCGATCATCGTCGGCACGTCGGGCAGTTCGGGGTTGCGGGTCTTGGACGTGACGGCCAGCGCGCGGGCCTTGCCGCTCTTGATGAAGGGGATGGCGGTGCTGGTGATGTCGAACATGAAGGTCACCTTGCCGCTGATCACATCCATCATGGCTGGTGAATTGCCGCGGTACGGAACGTGCAGCATCGATGCGTCGGCCTGCTTTTTCAGCAGCTCGGCCGACAGGTGGTTGGATGCGCCAATGCCGGCGGACCCGAACGACACGGCATCGGGATGCGCGCGCGCGTAGCCGACGAGTTCGCCCACGTTCTTGGCCGGAATCTGCGGGCCGATCAGCAGCACATTGGCGTAGTCGACCACCAGCCCGATCAGCGAGAAATCGCGGCGTGGGTCGAACAGCGTGCTGCGCTGGACCAGCGGCGACATGGTCAGGGTGGGGCTGGCGGCAAAACCCAGCATGTAGCCATCAGGTGGGGCCTTGGCGGTGGCGTCGGACGCGATCATGCCGCTGGCGCCGGCGCGGTTTTCCACCACGACGGTCTGGCCCAGCTTGTCGCCCAGGTATTTGGCGAAGACGCGGGCCGTGGTGTCGACGGGGCCGCCAGGGGCGTAGCCCACCAGCAGGCGGATGGGGCGTTCGGGGTAGGCGTCTGCCTGGGCGGACGTCGCCGTGGCAAGCGCCGCCACGGCGGTGGCCGCGGCGAAGAGGGTCTTGATGTTCACGCTGTTGTCTCCTTGTGTATAAGTGGCCGGTCGTGGAGCGGAACAGCGGGTCCGCGCCTACGCCAGCCCTTCTTTCAGCGGCTGCTTCAGGATTTTTCCGCTGACGGTCGTGGGAATGGTCTCGATGAGGATGATCCGTGCGGGCCGCTTGTAGGGCGCCAGTTGCGCGCGCAGATGCAGCATCAGCAGGTTGGTGTCGATCGTGGCGCCGGGCAGGGGTTCGACGAAGGCGATGACTTCCTCGTTCTGGTCGGCCGTGTTGCGTCCCACCACGGCGGATAGCCGCACGCCGGGGAATGCGTTGATCACCGATTCGACTTCGATGGGATACACGTTGAAGCCGGACCGGATGATCAGGTCCTTGGAGCGGCCGGCGATGAACAGCGCGCCGCTGTCGTCCACGAAGCCGATGTCGCCCGTGTTGAGCCAGCCGCCGGGCAGAAGCGCCTGCGCCGTCTGTTCCGGGCTGCGGTAGTAGCCCAGCATGACGCCTGGGCCGCGGATCAGGATGTCGCCGCGTTCGCCGGGTGCGGGGGTGCCGCTGTCGGGGCTGCCAATGCGCATTTCCACGCCTTCCACCGCATAGCCCGCCGAGCAGTCTGCGCGCGGGGCGTCGATGCGCGTGATGAACATCGACCCCGCGTATTCGGTGATGCCGTAGCCATGGTGCATCGGCACCCCGAAGTAGCGTTCGGCGTCGCGCTTGAGCGTGGGGTCGAGCGCCGCGCCGCCGGTGTACAGGTAGCGCAGCGCGGGCGCGCGCAGGTCGGCGCGCGGCGGCGCCACGGCCATCATGCGGCTGAACATGGTGGGCACGCCCTGCAGGATGCTGACGCCCGGGTGCGCCAGCGCCTTGAACGCGTCTTCGGCGTCGAAGCGGCTGCGCAGCACCAGGCTGGCGCCCGCATGCACGGTGGCCATCAGCACCGTGGCAATGCCGAAGATGTGCGACATGGGCAGCGCCGCATAGCCGATGTCGTGAGGCGTCAGCCGGCGGGACGCCGCGGATACGCGCGCAAAGTGCAGCAGGCCGCGATGCGGCACCATCACGCCCTTGGGTGCGCCCGTGGTGCCGGAGGTGTAGATCACGGTGGCCACTTCCGCCGCCAGCTCGCCGGCTTCCGCCTGCGTGGGCGTCGCGGCCCGCGCGGCCTGCACGCCCGGCCCCCAGACGGCGGGATTGGCGTCTTGCGCGGCGGCCGCCACGGCATGTGCGGCCGCCGCGGACGAGACGTCCGTGGTGTAGAGCAGCAGTTCGGGCTGGGCATGCTGGCGGATGTTGTCGACTTCGCGTGCGGACAGGCGGGCGTTCACGCCCACCGGCCAGGCGCCCGCGAGGCCGCATCCGAACAGTGCCGCAATCATCGCCGTGCAGTTTTCCCCCACCATCAGCACCCGGTGGCCGGGTTGCACGCCCTGGTCGCGCAGCCAGCCGGCGACGGCCTGCACGCGTTGCCACAGTTGGGCGTAGGTCAGCGTGCCGCCGCCCTCTTCGTACAGGCAGATGGCGTCGGGCCGCTGTTGCGCCTGCAGCGCGACGACTTCGTGGATGCGGGTGATGGGTTCTGCGTGGGACATCGGTGTTGCCGTGGCGTTCAAAGGGTGGCCTGGGTGCCCAGGATTGCGGTGGATTGGCTGGACAGCGTGCCGCCGTTGCCATGCACCAGCGCCAGTTGCGCATCGGCGACCTGGCGTGCGCCGCCTTCGCCGCGCAGCTGCCGGACGGCTTCGATCATGATGAACACGCCGTACATGCCGGGATGCACGCAGCACAGGCCGCCGCCGTTGGTGTTTACCGGCAGTCTGCCGCCCGGCGCGATGGCGCCGTCCGCGATGAAGTCCTTGCTTTCGCCCTTGGCGCAGAAGCCCAGGTCTTCCAGGAAGAGCAGGGTATTGATGGTGAAGGCGTCGTACAGTTCGACCACGTCGATGTCTTTCTGCGACACGCCCGCCATGTCGAAGGCGCGCTTGCCCGATTCGGCCGCGGCCGTCACGGTCAGGTCCTCCATGGACGAGATCTGCCGGTTCCAGACCGCGGTGGCGTTGCCCAGTACGTAGACGGGCGGGTGCGGCAGGTCGCGCGCACGGTCGGCGCGCACCAGCACGTAGGCGCCGGCGCCGTCCGTGACCAGGCAGCAATCGCGCACGCTCAACGGGTCCGACACCATGCGGGCCGACAGGATCTGGTCCAGCGTGGCGGGCTCGCGCAGTTGCGCCTCTGGATTCAGCTGCGCCCACTGGTTGGCTGCCAGGGCCACTTGCGCCAGATGTTCGCGGCGCGTGCCGTACTGGTGCATGTGGCGCGCGGCGGCCAGCGCGTACGACGACAAGGGGCTGAGCGGATCGTAGGGCGTTTCGTAGGGCTGGGGATCGAACTGCTTGCGGACCCGGCCGATTTCGGCCCGGCTCAGCGTGGAGGTGCGTTGCGTGCTGCCGTAGCAGACCAGCACCGCGTTGCACTGGCCGGAAGCCAGCGCATGCAGGGCGGGCATCAGATGCGCCACGAAGCTGGAGCCGCCCAGCATGGTGCTGTCGATGAAGGTCGGGCGAATGCCCAGGTGTTCGATCACCGGCATGGCCCACATCGGCGCGGCGACGCTGGCCGTGCAGATGCCGTCGATGTCGCGCATCGTCAAGCCGGCGTCGGCCACGGCGCGCTGCGCCGCCTGCACCAGGATTTCCATTTCGGTGTAGCCCGCGGCCTGTCCCAGGCCGGCGTGGCCCACCCCCGCCACGGCGACGGCGCCGCGCAGATCTTTCAGCGTCATGGCGCCTCCTTGTTGGGTACGAAGACCACGAGGCCGTGGCCGTCCTGCTGCGCCACCTGGGCGCGCACCGCCATGCCGATGTGCACGTCGGCGGGGGCGATGCCCTGCACGCGGCTCATCAGCCGGACGCCTTCCTGCAGGTCGACCAGCGCCACGTTGTAGTCGCCGCCCGCCTCGGGCTTGCGCCGCACCACGGTGGTGGAATAGATGGTGCCGCGGCCGTCGGGTTCGGCCCATGCCAGCTTGTCCGCCCCGCAGTGCGGGCAGATCATTCGGGGATAGAACACCGCGCGGTCGCAGCCGGCGCAATGCTGGATAAGAAAGCGGCCCTGGTCGAGCGCCTGGCGGTACTGCGCCTCGACGCCCTGCGACACGCCTTCCTGGTGATCGGGAACAGTCATGGTGCGATGGGATTCCAGTGGATGACGGCTGCTAGTGTCGGTACTGCCGCCGGGTTCGGCCATTCTTCATTGCTGAAGCAGGCCTTTTGCGGACCTGTAGTGGGGGGCGCCCTACATCCTGCGCGAAGCCGGTCTTCGGAAGAGGCAGATTGCCGGCCTCTCGGGGCCGTGGCTAGATACCGGGCAAAGGAGGTAGACCATGAACCTGACCTGGACGCGAGAAGAGCGCCAATTCCGCGACGAGGTGCGCGCATTCGCCGCCGCCAAGCTGCCGGACGACATCCGCGACAAGGTGTTGCGGCATCAACGGCTGGAACGCGAGGACTACGTGCGCTGGCACAACATCCTGGCCGACCACGGCTGGGGCGCGCCCAACTGGCCTGTGGAGCACGGCGGCACGGGCTGGAACGCGTTGCAACGCCTGATCTTCGAAGTGGAGTGCTTCAAGGCGGGCGCGCCGCGCCTGCTGCCCTTCGGCCTCTCCATGATCGGGCCCGTACTCATGAAGTACGGCAGCGCCGAACAACAGGCGCGCCTCTTGCCGCGCATGCTGCGCGTGGCGGACTGGTGGTGCCAGGGCTATTCGGAGCCGGGATCCGGCTCCGACCTTGCCTCGCTCAAGACCCGCGCGGTGCGTGACGGCGACGAATACATCGTCAATGGCCAGAAGACCTGGACCACGCTGGCGCAGTATGCCGACTGGATGTTCTGCCTGGTGCGCACCCACCCCGACGCGCGCGCGCAGCGCGGCATTTCGATGCTGCTGCTGGACATGCGCGCCCCGGGCGTGACGGTGCGCCCCATCCGCACGCTGGACGGCGGCCACGACGTGAACGAGGTCTGGCTGGAGGACGTGCGCGTACCGGTGTCCAACCTGGTGGGCGAAGAGAACCAGGGCTGGACCTACGCCAAGTACCTGCTGGGCCACGAGCGCACCGGCATTGCCGGACTGGGCCATTGCCATCGCGAACTGGGCATCTTGAAGCAGATGGCCGCGCGCGCGCAGTCGCACGGCAAGCCGCTGCTGGCCGACAGCCGCATCCGCGACCGTATTTCGCGGATCGAAGTCGACATCATGGCGCTGGAAATGCTGCTCCTGCGCGTGGCGTCCAGCAACGACGGCACGCCGGGCCCCGAGGCCTCGGTGCTGAAGATCCGGGGCTCCGAGATCCAGCAGGATCTGGCCATGCTGCAAATGGAAGTGGCCGGGCCGGACGCGTGGCCGTATGACCCCGACTGGCTGCAGGCCGGCGGCGATTTCCACGGTCCGGGCCCCGAGATGGCGGCGGCCGCAGGCGCGGGCTACGCCGATATGCGCAAGACCTCGATCTACGGCGGCACGACCGAAGTGCAGAAGGGCATCATCGCCCGCCTGGTGCTGGGCCTGTAGGCCCGCCCACGCGCAATCCGACAGGAAGACACGCATGGATTTCATCTACACCGAAGAACAGCGCATGCTGGCCGACAGCCTGCGCCGCCTGGTCGACCAGGCATGGACGTATTCCCAGCGCCGCGCCCGTCAGGCGGACGGCAAGCTGGACCCCAAGGCCTGGGGCGCGCTGGCCGAACTGGGCGTGCTGGGCCTGACCATCTCGCAGGACTTCGGCGGCTTTGGCGAAGTGCCTGCCAGCCTGCTGCCGGTGCATGTGGAACTGGGCCGCGGGCTGGTGTCCGAACCGGTCATTCCCAGCGCCGTCATGGGTGCGGCGCTGCTGGACGCCTGCGGCGACGCCGTGCGCGGCCGCTGGCTGCCCGCCATCGCATCGGGCGAGGCCATCGTCAGCGTGGCCTACCAGGAACCCGGCCGCCGCTACGACACGAACCCGCAGGGCTGCCGCGCGGCCAAGACGGCAGAAGGCTGGCGCCTGGACGGCGTCAAGCATCTGGTGTGGCACGGCGCCGCGGCCTCGGCATGGCTGGTCAGCGCGCTGGGCGCTGACGGGCAGACCCTGCTGCTGGCGGTGCCGGCCGACTCGGCGGGCGTGCGCGTCACCGATACGCCGACGCTGGACGGGGCGCGCTGCGCCCGGCTGGATTTCGACGCGGTGGGCCTGCCTGCCGACGCCTTGCTGGCCGAGGGGCCGGCGGCGGACGACGCACTGGCGCAGGCCTTGCAGTGGGGCACGGCGGCGCTGTGCGCGCATGCGGCGGGCGCCATGGACCGTTTGCTGGAGATCACGGTGGACTACCTGAAGACGCGCAAGCAATTCGGGCAGCCGCTGGCGTCGTTTCAGGCCTTGCAGCACCGGCTGGCCGAGATGTTGGTGGCCAAGGAGCTGGCCCTTTCGATGGCCTATGTGGCGGTCGCGGCCTTGACCGAACCGGATGCCGCGCAGCGCCGCCGCATGATCGCGTCGGCCAAGCTGGAAGCCGCGCGCGCGGGTCGCCTGGTGGCGCAGATGGCCGTGCAGTTGCATGGCGGCATGGGCATGACGGACGAACTGGACGTGGGCGACTATTTCAAGCGCTTGACGGTGGTGGACCAACTGCTGGGCGACACCGCCGAGCAACTGGCCGTGCTGGAGGAGCTGGCATGAGCGCGGCAACGTCACACACGGCCGAAGGCGGCGAGTACACCCAGATCCGCTTCACGTTGGATCAGGGCGTGGGCGTCATCACGCTTAACCGCCCCGACCGGCTGAACAGCTTCACCGAAGTCATGCACGCCGAACTGGCGCGCGCGCTGGACGCCATGGAGGCCGATCCGGGCTTGCGCGGGCTGGTGATCACGGGGGCCGGCCGGGGCTTTTGCGCCGGCCAGGACTTAAGCGAACGCAAGCCTTCTGACGACGGCTCGCGCCGCGACCTGAGCCAGATTCTTGAGAAGTGCTACCGGCCGTTGATTACTCGCCTGCGCGCCTTGCCCGTGCCGGTGGTTTGCGTGATGAACGGCGTGGCGGCCGGTGCCGGGGCCAGCCTGGTGCTGGCGTGCGACGTGGTGTTCGCCGTGGAGTCCTCGCGCTTCATCCAGGCCTTCAGCAAGATCGGCCTGCTGCCCGATGCGGGCGGCACCTGGTTCTTGCCGCGGCTGGTGGGGTCGGCCCGCGCCATGGGGGCGGCGCTGTTCGGCGAAGCGGTCAGCGCCCGGCAGGCGGAATCGTGGGGCTTGATCTGGCGCGTGGTGCCCGACGATGCGCTGGCGGCCACGCTGGCGGACGTCACGGCGACCTTGGCGGCCGGGCCCACGCGGGCCTATGCGGCGACCAAGGCGGCGCTGCATGCGTCCAGCGGCAACACGCTGGCGCAGCAGTTCGACCTGGAATGCCGGTTTCAGCGCGAGCTTGGCTACACCGACGATTACCTGGAAGGCATGCGGGCATTCGCGGAAAAGCGTCCGCCGGCGTTCACCGGCACCTGAGGCGGCTGGCGGCGCAGGCTGCGGGCATCAAGGCGCCCGCGGCACCTGGATCTGTTCGATGAGCTCGCGGGCGCAGCCGGGCAGGGCGTCGATGTCGCGCACCAGGAGCTTGCGCTCCCGCACCACCCACGGTTCGTCCAGCTCCACCACGCGCAGCTTGGTGTCGGCGCCGTAGCGACGGGCCGCGGAATCGGGGATGACGCCGATGCCGACGCCGGCCTGCACCATGCGGCAGATCGAATCGAAGCTGTAGAGCTGGATGCGTTGCGGCAGGCGCTGGCCGACGCGCTCCAGCTGGTCACGCAGGAAGGCAACCAGCGTGGAACCTTCGTGCATGGTGATGAACGGATAGCGCACGGCGTCCACCAGCTTGACCTTTTCCTGGTCCTGCAGCGGATGCCCGTTGGGCACCACCAGTACCAGCCGGTCGGTGCTGAAGTGGATCGTCTGCAATTCGGGCGCGTCCACGGGGCCCGCCACGATGCCCAGGTCGGTCGTGCCGTCCAGCACGCCGCGCACGATGTCGCGCGTCAGGCGTTCTTGCAGGTCGACCGTGACGCCCGGGTGGCCCGAGAGGAACTGCGCCAGGATGTCCGGCATGAATTCGGTGACGGCCGTGGTGTTGGCGAAGATGCGAATGTGGCCCGCGTCGCCGTCGGATTGCTCCTGGAAGTCGTGCTTCAGGTGGTCCACCTGCCGCATGATGACGCGGGCGTGCTGCAGCAGCTTCTGGCCGGCGGGCGTGATTTCCACGCCGCGGCTGTCGCGGTACAGCAATCGGGTGTTCAACTGGTTTTCCAGCGCTTTGATCCGCACGCTGACGGCGGCCAGGGACAAGTGCGCCCGTTTGGCCGCCTGGGTCAGGCTGGGGGATTCCGCGATGTGGATGAACAGGCGTAGGTCGGCAAGGTCGAAGTGCATGGGGCATATATTACGGCGCGCGGCGCCGGGGCTGGGCATGGGCGGTCGATTCAGGCGCCGCAAACCCCGCCTTGAGGAAAAACGAATTCACAACGGGGACGGCTTGCGGGCATGCTTCAGCTTGAAAAAACCCCACCAAAGGATATCGGCATGACTTCTACAGATCCGGCAGGCTGGATCGGCAGCGGCGAACGCAAGGCGGACGCGATGGATCCCGGCCACGCGGCGCGCATCGCAGCCACCCTGGGCGGCGCCGCGCCGGCCCAGGGCGAGGCCCTGCCGCCCCTGTGGCAATGGGCGTTCTTCATCAGCACGGTGGGTATGGACGGATTGGGGACGGATGGCCATCCCTCGCGCGGCGGTTTCCTGCCGCCGGCCCAGGACCGCAACCGCATGTGGGCGGGCGGTCGGGTGGAATTCCGCCAGCCGCTGAAGGTGGGCGTGCCCGCAGAACGCGTATCCACGGTGGCCGACGTTAAGGAAAAGACGGGCCGCACCGGGGCGCTGCTGTTCGTGACCGTGCGCCACGAATACCACCAGGCGGGCGAGATCGTCATCCTGGAAGAGCAGGACATCGTCTACCGGCAGCCGTCGCCGCCCAAGCTTGCGGGCAGCGAACCCGCGCCCCAGGCGCAATGGCGCGATACGGTCAATCCGACTTCCGTGCTGCTGTTCCGCTATTCGGCGGTGACCTTCAATGGCCATCGCATCCATTATGACCATCCCTACGTGACCGGCACCGAGGGCTATCCCGGCCTGGTGGTGCACGGTCCGCTGATTGCCACCGAGATGGTGGCCGCCTTTACCCGTGCCCATCCCAAGGCGCGCCTGACCCATCTGTCGTACCGCGGCCTGCGTCCGCTGATTTCGCCCGCGCCCTTCCAGGTGGCCGGCCGCTTGACCGAGCCGGGCGTGGCCCAGCTTTGGGCCGAGCAGGACGGCACGCTGGCCCACCAAGCTGAACTGAGGTTTACCGAATGAGCACGCAGGCAACCCGCCCCTTGGACGGCATTACCGTCGTCAGCCTTGAACACGCCATCGCCGCACCGTTCTGCACCCGCCAACTGGCCGACATGGGGGCGCGCGTCATCAAGATCGAACGCCCCGGCAGCGGCGATTTCGCCCGCGGCTACGACGAGCGCGTGCGTGGCCTGTCCTCGCATTTCGTCTGGACCAACCGCTCCAAGGAAAGCCTGACGCTGGACCTGAAGCGCGACGAAGCGGGCGGCATCATGGACCGCCTGCTGGAATCGGCCGACGTGCTGGTGCAGAACCTGGCGCCTGGCGCCGCGGCGCGGCTGGGGCTGTCGTTCGATGCCCTGCACAAGAAGTACCCGCGCCTGATCGTGTGCGACATCTCGGGCTATGGCGAAGGCGGTCCTTATCAGGACAAGAAAGCCTACGACCTGTTGATCCAAAGCGAAAGCGGCTTTCTGTCGGTCACGGGCACCAAGGACGATCCGGTCAAGGCCGGGTGTTCGATCGCCGACATCGCGGCGGGCATGTACGCCTATTCGGCCATTCTGAACGCCTTGCTGCTGCGCCAGCGGACCGGCCTGGGCAGCCGCCTGGACGTGTCCATGCTGGAAAGCATGGTCGAATGGATGGGCTTTCCCATGTATTACGCGTTCGAAGGCGCCGCGCCACCCGTGCGCGCCGGTGCCGCCCACGCGTCGATCTACCCCTACGGGCCGTTCCCGGTGGGTGACGGGTCCACCATCATGCTGGGCCTGCAGAACGAGCGCGAATGGCGCGTGTTCTGCGCCCAGGTACTACGCCAGGCAGACCTGGCCGAAGACCCGCGCTTCCTGTCGAATTCGCAGCGCACCGCCAACCGCGACGCCTTGCGCGACCTGATCGTGGCGGCCTTTGCCGACCTGTCCATCGCGCAGGTCACCCAGCGGCTGGAAGACGCGCAGATCGCCAACGCCCGTGTGAACGACATGGCCGGCGTCTGGGCGCACCCGCAACTGCAGGCACGCGCCCGCTGGAGCCAGGTGGACAGCCCGGCCGGCACGCTGCCGGCGCTGCTGCCGCCGGCCAGCAGCAATGCCTTCGCGCCGCGCATGGCCGCGGTGCCCTCCGTGGGCCAAAACACCGATGCGGTGCTAGCATCGTTGGGATACGCGCCGGATCAAGTGGCGCAGTTCCATGCCTCGGAGGTCGTGTGACGCATCCCGTCGTTCGTAGCGCCCTGTTCGTGCCGGCTTCGCGCGCCGAGCGCATCCCCAAAGCGCTGGCCGCCGGCGCCGACGCCGTCATCGTCGATCTGGAAGACGCCGTCGAGCATCTGGCTAAGGCCTCCGCTCGCGAAGCCCTGTGCGACTTCCTGGGGACGCATCGCCAGACGCGGCTGTGGGTGCGCATCAACGACGCGTCCACGTCCTGGCACGACGACGACCTGAAAGCCTGCCGGGGCCAGCCGGGCGTCGCGGGCATCCTCCTGCCCAAGGCCGAAAGCCTGGCGCAGGTGCGGCACGTGGCGCAGACGGGCTTGCCCGTCATCCCCATCATCGAAACGGCCCGCGGCCTGTTGAACGCGGCCGAGGTCGCCGCTACCCCCGGAGTGGCGCGGCTGGCCTTCGGCAGCCTGGACTACGGGCTGGACATGGGCCTGACGCCCGACACCCCCGGCGCGGAAACGGTGCTGGACCACGCGCGGGTGCAGGTATTGCTGCACACCCGTTCGGCCGGGCTGGCGCCGGCGCTGGACGGCGTCCATGCCGGCGTGCAGGACCAGGCGGGGCTGGCGCTTGCGGCGGGCCGCGCCCAGCAGATGGGGTTTGGCGGCATGCTGTGCATCCACCCCACGCAGGTGCCGGTGATCCACGCGGCCTTCGTGCCGGCGCAGGAAGAACTTGCCTGGGCGCGGCGCGTCGTGGCCGCGCACCGCGAGACGGCGTCGGGCACCTTCATGCTGGACGGCAGGATGGTCGATGCGCCTGTCATCGCGCGCGCACGCCTGGTGCTGGCGCAAGCCGGGGAGCAGGCCGGCGCCTAGCCGGGGCGGATCTCGCCTATCCTCGGGGTTCCCTTCCATTTTTCACAGGCTGCGCCATGAGCGATGCGCTCTTCATCGGACACACCTATATCGACGTCACCGTGCTGGCCGACGAATGGCCCACGGGCGACGAGAAGAGCGTGGCGCGGGACTATGCCGTGTCCTTTGGCGGCAACGCCGTCACGGCGGCATTCGCCTGCGCACGGCTGGGTTCTCCGCCTGACCTGATCTGCTCGCTGGCGCCCGACTGGCTGGGGCACATGTACACGGACATGGCGGCCGCGCATGGGGTGACGCTGCATGCGCGCCACGTGCGCCGCTCGTCCTTGTCCTTCATCATGCCCAACCACGGCAAGCGCGCCATCGTGCGCGCACGCGACGCGGACTACCTGAACGATTACCCCCGCCTGGACATCAGCGGCTATCGCGCGCTGCACCTGGACGGCCACCAGCCCGACGCCGCGCTGCACTACGCGCGGGCCTGCCGGGAGGCGGGCGTGCTGACGTCGCTGGACGGCGGCGGCGTGCGCGAGAACACCGACGAGCTATTACGCTATATCGACGTCGCCGTCTGTGCGGAGCGCATGTGCGAACAGCTGGGCCTGACGCCGGAAGGCTTGCTGGACTTGCTGAAAGCGCGCGGCTGCCGCATCGGCGCCGTGACGATGGGCGAACGCGGCATGCTTTGGTACGACGAGGACGGCCGCGTCGACACGCTGCCGTCGCTGGACGTGCCCGGCAACCGCATCGTGGATACCTCGGGGGCGGGCGACGTGTTCCACGGCGCCTATGTCTGGTCCTACCTGAACCGTCCTGACCAGCCGTGGGTAGAACACTTCACCTTCGCCCGCGCGGCGTCAGCCCACAAGATCCAGCATCTGGGCAACGAGGCCGGCCTGCCCAAGGTGGAAGACGTGGAACGGGCGATGATGGCATTTACGGCCAAGGCGGGGTGATCGTGTTTGGGGCGTCGGTGGGATGATGGGTTGCGCGCGCTTGGCGCCCGTTTCCTGAGCTGGACTCTCTCGCGCTCCACCCATCCTACCGGCCGCTTCCGTCAAGCCCGGGACCGTCGGTCGGTGCGGGGCAGACTTCGTAGGATGGGTGGAGCGCGAAAGCATGTGGCCAAAGACGCCGGCTCCAAACGCGCGGAACCCATCAGGCCCGGCAGCTATTCAACGATCCGTTCAATCGGCTGGTCATGGATCGCGTCGATCCATTCGCTGATCGGCTTGCCCTGCACGGCAATCTCCGGTGCCAGGTCGCGCAGCGGCATCAGCACGAATGCGCGCAGGTGCATGCGGGGGTGGGGCAGGATCAGCCGTTCGTGGTCCAGTTCCGTCTCGCCATACGCCAGCAGGTCCAGATCCAGCGTGCGCGGGGCGTTCTTGTAGGGGCGCAGGCGGCCATGGCGGTTTTCCAGCGCCTGCAGCGCATCCAGCAAGGCCAGCGGCGGCAGGCGTGTGTCCAGCGCCGCCACGGCGTTCACGAAGTCGGGGCCGGTGGCCTCAACGGGCGCGCTGCGGTAGAACGGCGACGCCGTCACGGCACTGACGCCGTCGGTGGCCTGCAGTTCGGCCAGCACGCGGCGCAAGGTGGCCGCGCTGTCGCCCAGATTGGCGCCCAGGCCGATGTAGGCGCGGACCAAGGGGGGCGACACGGTGTTATTCAGCGCTGGCCGGGCCGCGCGGCGATGAGCGGCGCGGACGGCGGCGCTTGCGCGGGGACGACGAAGCCGCCGGTCCGCTGCCGCCGCCACCAGCGTCGCCGGCTTCGCGCGGCAGGCGCGAGACCTCTTCGATCATGTCGGCGCGGGTGACGTCGTCGGCGTTGGCCAGGTCCATCCACCATTGCGCCAGCACGCTGTCGAACTCGCCGGCGGCGGCGCGCAGTTGCAGGAAGTCGCAGGCGGCGCGGAAACGCGGCTGTTCGATCATGCGGAAGATCGTCTTGCCCATGCGGCGCTCAAAACGCGGCTGCATGAACCAGATCTCGCGCATGTCCGACGAGAAGCGGCGCTGGATGGCCAGCTTCTCGGTCTGTTCGTCCAGCACCGAATCAGCGGCTTGCGACAAGGCGGGAATGGTGTGCTCGCCCTGGGCGCGCAGCTGCTTCCAGCGCACGTCCACCTGCTGCCACAGCAGGGCGGCAAACAGGAAGCTGGGGCTGATGGTCTTGCCGGCGCGCACGCGGGCGTCGGTGCGTTCCAGCGCCAGTTCCACGAAGTGTTCGCCGCCGGGTTGTTCCAGCACCACGTCCAGCAGCGGCAACAGGCCGTTGTGCAGGCCGTCGGCGCGCAGTTGGCGCAGGCAGTCCATCGCGTGGCCGCAGGTCAACAGCTTGAGCATTTCGTCGAACAGGCGCGAGGCCGGCACGTTTTCGATGAGCTCGGCCATGGTGCTGATCGGCTGGCGCGTGGCCGGGTCGATCGTGCCGTTGAGCTTGGCGGCGAAACGTACGGCACGCAGCATGCGGACCGGGTCTTCGCGGTAGCGCTTGACCGGGTCGCCGATGATGCGGACCTGGCGCTTCTTCAAGTCGGCCACGCCATTGTGGTAGTCGATGACTTCCTCGTTGTGCGGGTCGTAGTACAGCGCGTTCATCGTGAAGTCACGGCGCTTGGCGTCTTCTTCCTGCGAGCCGAACACATTGTCGCGCAGGATGCGGCCGTGCTCGTCGGTTTCCTGGTCTTCCGAGGCGGGCGCCCGGAACGTCGAGGTCTCAATGATTTCCTGGCCGAACACCACGTGCACCAGCTGGAAGCGGCGGCCGATGATGCGGGCGCGGCGAAACAGCGGGCGGATCTGTTCGGGCGTGGCGTTGGTGGCCACGTCGAAGTCCTTGGGCTCCAGGCCCACGATCAGGTCGCGCACGGCGCCGCCGACGATATAGCCTTCGTAGCCATGCTGGCGCAAGACTTCGCAGACCTTGATGGCGTGGCGCGAAACGTTACGGCGGTCAATGCCGTGCTTGTCGCGCGCGATGCGCAACGGCCCCCGGGGTGCCGGCGCGAACAAGCGGCCGACGAATTTTTTTATGGTTTCAGTGATCATTTAGGACTTCGAATCTTCCATGTGGTCGAACAAGTCGATCACTTGCCAGCCACGTTCCTGGGCGATATTGCGCAGGGTCGGGCTGGGGTTGGCGGCGATCGGACGGGTCACCTTTTCGAGCAGCGGTACATCATTGACCGAATCGCTATAGAAAAACGATTCGGAGAAATCCGCAAGCCCCAGGCCCATATTGGACAGCCAATCGTTCACGCGCACCACTTTGCCTTCCTTGAAGCTGGGCGTGCCCAGGATGCGGCCGGTGTAGCGGCCGCGCAGGTATTCGGCATCGGTGGCCACCAGGTGCGGCACGCCGAAGGCGCGGGCGATGGGGGCGGTGACGAAGCTGTTGGTGGCGGTGACGATGGCGCACAGGTCGCCGGCGTCCAGGTGGGATTGCACCAGTTCGCGCGCGTCGGTGGTGATGGACGGGCGGATGACTTCGCGCATGAATTCCTCATGCCAGTCCGCCAGGTCGTACGGCGAATGCGCCGCCAGCAGGCCGAGCATGAACTCGGCGGCCTGCTCGGCCGTGAGTTCGCCGCGGTTGTAGCGGTCCATCAGGTCGTCGTTCTGGCGGCGGGCGATGTCGGGGTCACCCGCGCGGCCCGTGCGTGCCAGATAGTCGGCCCATTGATAGTCGCTATCCAGCGGCAGCAGGGTGTGATCCAGGTCGAACAGGGCGAGACGTCGGGAGGTCATGTGCGTTGCGAATCAGGGTCTGCGAGCATGGCCCGCAGCAAGGGCAGGGTGATGGGGCGGCCGGTGGCCAGGGAATAGCGGTCCAGCGCGTCGAGCAGCGCGGCCAGTTTGCGGATGTCGCGCTCGTGGTGGATCAACATCCAGTTGATGATTTCGGGCGCCAGGTGCATGCCGCGTTCGGCGGCCTGGGCGGACAGCGCGGCCAGCTTGTCGGCGTCGGACAGAGGGTCCAGCCGGAACACCAGGTCCCAGCCCAGGCGGGTGCGCAGGTCTTCGCGCAGCGGCATCGACAGCGGCGCGCGGTCGCCGGCCAGAGCCAGCGCAAACGCGCGGCCCGTCGCGGCGGATTCACGCCAGCGGTTGTACAGCGCAAACAGGGCGGCCTGGCGGCTGTCGTCCATGCGGTGCACATCGTCCACCGCCACGAACTTGGGCATGGGCGACTTGGAATCGGCTTCGGCCAGGCGGCGCAGCATCATCTCGCCATTGGCGGGGTCGACGAAGACGGCGTCCGGGCGCGCAGTCAGCGCGCGCAGCAGATGGGTGCGGCCGCAGCCCGCCGCGCCCCAGATATAGAGGGCACGGCCAGGATTGAGCGCGCGCACGGCTGCCAGCGCTTCCCCGTTTGGGCCGGCGATATAGTTGTTCAGCGATGGCGCTGGCGCGGGAAGAACGTCGAGCAGCAGCTGGCGGTTCATGAGAGGTTATCGATCAGGCTTGCAGCGTCGCGAGGACATGCCGGTGTTGCCGGAAAAGCCAAAAAACGGTGATACAAAGGGCCGGCGCAAGATTAACCCGCCAGAAACTGGCAAAATCCATACCGGCCAACCCAACACTTTAAACCACCTGGGTGGATGGTGTCGCGCCCAAGCGCTTTGCCTGGCTTGGGTTTGCGCCATTTTTGCCCGCCAGCCCGCCTGGCCGGCTCCCGCCGCAATCGCCGCGCCCGGCTGGCTTGAACCCTGCTCCGGCCCGCAACATCGTAAAATGCAGGGCGTTCCACCAAATTCCCAGCAATTGTTACATACCCCACGGCATTTCTCATGACGAATCAACCTAAAGCCCCCTTGACCTACCGCGATGCCGGTGTCGACATCGACGCGGGCGACGCCCTGGTCGACCGTATCAAACCCCTCGCCGCGCGCACCATGCGCCCCGGGGTGCTGGCCGGTATCGGCGGCTTTGGCGCGCTGTTCGAAGTGCCGAAGAAGTACAACGAGCCCGTGCTGGTCTCGGGCACCGACGGCGTGGGCACCAAGCTGCGCCTGGCCTTCGAGTGGAACCGCCACGACACCGTGGGCATCGATCTGGTCGCCATGAGCGTCAACGACATCCTGGTCCAGGGCGCCGAGCCCCTGTTCTTCCTGGACTATTTCGCCTGCGGCAAGCTTTCGGTGGACACGGCGGCGTCGGTGGTGGGCGGCATTGCCAAGGGCTGCGAATTGTCGGGCTGCGCGCTGATCGGCGGCGAAACCGCTGAAATGCCGGGCATGTACCCGGACGGCGAATACGACCTGGCCGGTTTTGCGGTGGGCGCGGTGGAAAAGTCCGCGATCATCGACGGCAAGTCCATCAAGCCGGGCGACGTCGTGCTGGGCCTGGCCTCCAGCGGCGCGCATTCCAATGGTTATTCGCTGGTGCGCAAGATCCTGGAACGCGCCAACGCCAAGCCCACCGACGACTTCCACGGCCAGCCGCTGGTCGACGTCGTGATGGCGCCCACGCGCATCTACGTCAAGCAAGTGCTGGCCGCGCTGGCCAAGCACGGCACCGACATCAAGGGCCTGGCCCACATCACCGGCGGCGGCCTGCTGGACAACGTGCCGCGCATCCTGCAGCCCGGCCTGTCGGCCAAGCTGCACCGCGACGGCTGGGAAATGCCCAAGCTGTTCCAGTGGCTGCAAGAGCAGGGCGGCGTGGAAGACACCGAAATGCACCGGGTGTTCAACTGCGGCATCGGTATGGTGCTGGTGGTGGATGCGGCCCAGGCCGACGCCATCGCCGCGACCCTGCGTGAACAAGGCGAGACCGTCAACAAGATCGGCGAGATCGTCGAGCAAACGGAAGGCATGGCGCAGACCTTCGTGGTGTAAGCGCCCGCAGTCAAAAGAAAACCTGCCTTCGGCAGGTTTTTTTTCGGGTCTCGTCTTTGTGATGGCTGAAGGTTAGGGTTTGCCGGCCAGGGCCATCGCTACCGCGTCGATGGTCTGGGGCACGGCATCCGCCGCCAGGCAGTCGACGATGACGCGTTCGGGCTGGGCGCGCAGCCAGGTGATCTGGCGCTTGGCCAACTGGCGCGTGGCGGCGATGCCTTGTTCGCGCGCGGTGTCCAGGTCGATCTCGCCGTCCAGATGCGCCCACAGCTGGCGATACCCCACGCAGCGCACGGATGGTAGGCCGGGATGCAGATCGGACCGTGCGCGCAGGCCGCGCACTTCGTCCAGCAAGCCGTTGGCCAGCATGGCGTCAAAGCGCTGCTCGATCCGCGCATGCAGCGCACTGCGGTCGGAAGGTTCAAGACTGATGGTCAGGTACTGGTTGGCGTTGTCGTCCGGCGTGCGTTGGTCGCGCTGCAGCAGGGCGGACATGGGCTGCCCGGTCAGTTGGCATATCTCCAGCGCCCGCTGGATGCGCTGGCTGTCGTTGGGCGCCAGGCGCGCCGCCGTGACGGGGTCCTGCCGTGCAAGTTCGGCATGCAGCGCGGGCCAGCCCTGCGCGGCTGCGCGGGCTTCCAGTGCGGCGCGCAGGGCCGGGTCGGCCTGCGGCAGGTCGTCCAGCCCGTCGCGAAGCGCCTTGTAGTACATCATCGTGCCGCCGGCCAGTAACGGAATGCGTCCCCGCGCGCGGATCTCGTCGATCAGGCGCAGCGCGTCGGCGCGGAACTCGGCCGCCGAATACGACTGCGCCGGGTCCAGGATGTCCAGCAGGTGCTGCGGCACGCGGGCCTGTTCTTCCAGTGAGGGCTTGGCCGTGCCGATATCCATGCCGCGGTAGATCGTGGCCGAATCGACGTTGACGATCTCCATCGGCCAGCGTTCGGCCAGGGCCAGCGTCGAGGCGCTCTTGCCGGCGGCGGTGGGGCCGGTCAGGCAGATGACGGGCAGCGTGTCGGGAGAGGGGATCGACGACAAACCTATTGCCCGCGCAGAAAGAGCTTGTCCAGGTCCGACACCGACCACTGCACCCAGGTCGGGCGTCCGTGGTTGCACTGGTCGGCGCGTTCGGTCGTTTCCATCTGGCGCAGCAGGCCGTTCATCTCTTCGATGGTCAGCTTGCGGTTGGCGCGCACCGAGCCGTGGCAGGCCATGGTGGACAGCAGTTCGTTACGCTGTTCAGTCAACAGGCGCGAGACGCCCACGGCGCCCAGGTCGCGCAGCACGGCGCGGGCCAGCGTCTCGATATCGCCGCGCGCCAGGATGGCCGGCACGGAGCGCACTGCGATCGACGTGGGACCCGACGGGCGCATCTCGAAGCCCAGGTCGGCCAGTTGCTCTTCGAATTCCTCGACCGTGGCCACGTCCTTTTCCTGGGCGTGGAACACCACCGGTACCAGCAGGTCCTGGCGCGGCAGGCTGCGGGTGTCCAGCGCCTGCTTCAGCTGTTCGTACACCACGCGCTCATGGGCGGCGTGCATGTCCACCAGCACCATGCCGCGGCGGTTCTGGGCCAGGATGTAGATGCCGTGCAATTGCGCCAGCGCCATGCCCAGCGGGTGCTCCTCGTCGGCAGGCAGGCGGGGGGCGGGGCTGGGCTCGCTCACTGGCGTGACGGTCGTGGCCGTGCCGTCGGACAGCGGGCGGTACAGCGACTGCCAGTCCGCGGCCGGAATGCCTGCAGGTTCAGCATGCAGGCGGAAGGGCACCTGGGTGTGGGCGCGTTGCGGGGCCGGCGATGGGCGCAGGCCGTAGGTGGCGCTGCTGCCTGCGTGGCCGGCAGAATGGCTGCCCGGATTGCCGCCGGAATAACCCGCCCGGGGCGTGTCCGCCATTGGTGCCGGGCTGCCGGCGGGGGCGTTTTGCGGCGTGGGGGAAGGCGCGGGCGTGGAGCCCTGCGCAACGGTTTCGAAACCGCCGTCTTCCGCGTCGCGTTCCGCGGTGGGCGTGACGGCCGACGAGCCGCCCGTCTGCGCCAAGGTCTGACCGACGGCGTGCGACACGAAGCGGTGCACGGCGCCGCTGTCGCGGAAGCGGACCTCGTGTTTGGCCGGGTGCACGTTCACGTCCACGGCGGCGGGGTCGATGTCCAGGAACAGCACGTAGGCCGGCTGGCGGTCGCCATGCAGCACGTCCGCGTAGGCGGCGCGCAGCGCATGGCTGACGGTGCGGTCGCGCACGTAGCGGCCGTTCACGTACAGGTACTGGCGATCGGCGCGGGCGCGCGCGGCCGTCGGGCGGGTGATCATGCCGGCCAGGCTGACGGTGCCGACCGAATGCGACAACAGCAGGCCGTGCTCGGCGAATTCGGCGCCCAGCACGTCGCGGATGCGCTGCGGCGGTTCCGCCGGCAGCCATTGGCGTTGCGCGCGGTCGTGGTGGAACAGGCGGAATGCGATCTGCGGGTGCGCCAGCGCGATGCGCTCCATCGCGTCGACGCAGTGGCCGAATTCGGTGGCCTCAGAGCGCAGGAACTTGCGCCGCGCCGGAACCGCGTCGAACAGCTGGCGCACGTCCACGGTGGTGCCCGGCGGCCCCGAGGCGGGGCTGACCTGCATGCTGCCGGCGTCGATCTGCCAGGCATGCTCACCGTCGCGGGTGCGGGAAATGATGGTGACCTGGGCCACCGAGGCGATCGAGGCTAGCGCTTCGCCGCGGAACCCCATCGACGCCACGGATTCCAGTTCGTTCAGCGACCGGATCTTGCTGGTGGCATGACGCGCCAGGGCCAGCGGCAATTCTTCGGGCGGAATGCCGCCGCCGTCGTCTGTGACGGCGATCCGGCGGATGCCGCCGCCCTCCAGACGCACTTCAATGGCGCGGCCGCCCGCGTCGATCGCGTTCTCAAGGATTTCCTTGAGCACGGAGGCGGGCCGCTCGATCACTTCGCCAGCGGCGATCTGGCTGATGAGCAGGTCGGGAAGCGCAAGAATGGAACGGCGTTCGGTCATTAGGCTCAGGTCTGGTGGGGCTATGTGGATGATTTTAGCGCCATGGCCGGGTGGGCTATAGTCGCTGGGGATTAACCCTCTACCGACTTCCGGGCTGCTGAATGCTTGAATTTTTCAATATGGTGCTCCACATCGACAAGACGCTGGGCGTCTGGGTCGCGCAATACGGCGTGTGGGTGTACCTGGTGCTGTTCTTGATTGTGTTTGCGGAAACGGGGCTGGTCGTCCTGCCTTTCCTGCCTGGCGATTCCCTGCTGTTCATTGCCGGCGCGTTCGGCGCGACGGGGCATATTGATCCCGTCATGATGGGGGTGCTGCTGATCGTCGCCGCGATCTCCGGCAATACGCTGAACTACATGATCGGCCGCTACATCGGGCCACGCGTGTTCTCGATGAACCTGCGGTTCCTGGACCGGGGCGCGCTGATGCGCACGCACGCGTTCTACGAAAAGCATGGCGGCAAGACGATCGTCATGTCGCGCTTCATCCCTGTCGTGCGCACGTTCGCACCCTTCGTGGCGGGCGTGGCCGACATGTCGATGTCGCGTTTCCAGCTGTTCAACGTCCTGGGCGCGCTGCTCTGGGTCGTGAGCCTGGTCGCCGCAGGCTATTTCTTCGGCAACATCCCGCTGGTGCGTGAACACCTGAACACCATCGTGCTGCTGGGCCTGGCCGCGGCGATCGTGCCGGTCGTCGGCGCCGGCATATTCAAGCTGATCAAATCCCGCCGCTCGTAGGATGGGTGTAGCGCGCGAGGCTGTCGCCTAGAACGCCGGCCCGGCAGCGCGCGCAACCCATCAATCACACAGGGCCGCGCGACGGCTTTCCAAAAGAAAAAAAGGCGATGCGTCCAGAACGCATCGCCTTTTTTACGCCAGCGTGATCAGCTGACGTCGCCCAGCCGCGCCAGCGGCGGATTGGCGGTGAAGTAGCGCTGGATGCCGGTCATCATGGCTTGGGCCAGCTTGTCCTGGTGCGCGTTGCTGCGCAGCAGGGCTTCTTCCTGGGGGTTGCTGATGAACGCGGTTTCGACCAGCACGGAGGGGATGTCCGGCGCCTTCAGCACGGCAAAGCCGGCCTGCTCGACGCTGTTCTTGTGCAGGCGGTTGATCTTCTTGATCTCGTCCAGGAAGGCATTGCCGACCTTGAGCGAATCATTGATCTGCGCGGTGGTGGACAGGTCCAGCAGCACCTTGGCCACCTGGCGGTCGTGGCTGCCCAGGTTGACGCCGCCGATCAAGTCGGCCGCGTTTTCCTTGTCGGCCATCCAGCGCGCCTGAGCGCTGGTGGCGCCGCGCTGCGACAACGCGAACACCGACGATCCATTGGCAGACGGCTTGACCCAGGCGTCCGCGTGGATCGAGATGAACAGGTCCGCGTGCACGCGGCGGGCCTTCTGCACACGCACATGCAGCGGCACGAAGTAGTCGTCGTCGCGCGTCAGGTAGGCGCGCATGAAAGGCTGGCTGTCGATCAGCGCCTTCAGGCGCCGGGCGATGCGCAGCACCACGTCTTTTTCGCGCAAGCCGCTGCTGCCGATGGCGCCAGGATCTTCGCCGCCATGACCCGGATCCAGCGCGATGGTCAACATGCGCTGCTTGCCGCGGCCGGCGGTGGCGGGCGGTGGCTTGGGCGCCGTAGGCAGCGGCGGGGCCGGCTGCTGACCCTTCACACGGGGCGGTTCGGGCGGATCAGCGCGGGTTGCCGGATTGCGCTGGATGTCTTCCAGGATGCGTGCCAGGGGGTCGTCCGCGTCGGCCCCGCTTTTGTTCAGGATCGCCACCAGGGGATCCTGGGCGATCTTGGGGTACAGATCTAGCACCAGCCGGTATTGGTAGTCAGCCACGGGCTTGAGCGTGAACACCTGGGGCGCCACGGGCTGCTTCAAGTCGAACACCAGCCGCACGACGTTCGGGCGGTTCTGCGCTACGCGCAGGCTCTGGATATAGGGGTCGTCCGGGCGGACCTTCGAGACCAGGTCGTTCAGGGCCGCGCTGATGGTCAGCCCTTCGATGTCCACCACCAGGCGGTGGGGGTTTTCAAGCGTGAACTGTTCGGCCTTGAGCTCGCTGTCGAGTTCGAGGGTGACCCGGGTGTATTCGTCTGCCGGCCAGGTACGGACGGCCAGGATCGTCGCGGCCTGCGCCAGGCGCGGCAGAACCGGCAGGACGAGCAGCGTGGCCGCGACGCTGATCAGGCGGCGCCGGGTGGCGCCTGCCGAGGGAAGGGCGCCGTCTTTGGCGGGGGGACAATCGCGTTCAACCATGTTTGTCCTCGAGCGGTGTTCGCGGTCAGGGTGGCGTCACGTCCCTCGCCGGCATAAGCCAGGGAAATCAGCAGGTCGGGCGGGGGCAAAAGACCTTCGGCCCGCTCCGGCCATTCGATCAAAACGACCGCATCGTCACGCAGTAAATCCCGGAATCCTGCGTCCAACCATTCACGCGAATCACTAAATCTATAAAAATCAAGATGATAGAAGTATAAGTTAGAAACTTTATAGGATTCAAGCAGCGCGTAGCTTGGACTTTTGATTCGGCCAGTGATGCCGCATTCCCGCAACAATGCCCTGGTGAAGGCCGTTTTTCCTGCTCCGAGGTCCCCTTGAAGGTGGATACAAGCGCCTGCCGGGCCGGTTTTGCCCCCGGAAACCAAGGGGGCAAGCTGCCGCGCCAGCGATTCCGTGGCGGCTTCGTCGGGCAGGTGCAAGGTCAGGCTGCAAAGAGGGGCGGACATGGCGCTGGGCGAGTGGTAAAAAACGGTGGAGGGAACACGGATTCCAGCAATTATAGGAATGCGGGTTTCTGCTAATCTAATAAGTGATTGCTATTCTCAATAATGTCGCGCTTGGCGGGTGCCGCCGGCCGCGACTTACGTCGCCACGGAGTTGTACGCGCCATGAAGACCCGCATCGAAAAAGACACGTTTGGGCCCATCGAAGTCCCAGAGGATCACCTCTGGGGCGCCCAAACGCAACGTTCGCTGCATTTTTTCGCGATTTCGACCGAGAAGATGCCTGTTCCCCTGGTCAACGCCATGGCTCGTCTGAAGCGCGCGGCCGCCAAGGTCAACGCCGAACTGGGTGAGCTGGATCCGAAGATCGCCGACGGCATCATCCGCGCCGCCGACGAAGTCATCGACGGCAAATGGCCCAACGAGTTTCCGCTGTCCGTCTGGCAGACGGGGTCGGGCACGCAAAGCAACATGAACATGAACGAGGTGCTGGCCAATCGCGCCTCGGAGCTGCTGGGCGGCGTGCGCGGTGAAGAGCGCAAGGTGCACCCGAACGACCACGTCAATCGCGGCCAATCGTCCAACGACACCTTCCCGACCGCCATGCACGTGGCCGCCGCCGTCGAGGTCGAGCACCATCTGCTGCCGTCGCTGAAGAAGCTGCGCGCGACCTTCGCCGAGAAAAGCGCCGAGTTCTACGACATCGTGAAGATCGGCCGCACTCACCTGCAGGATGCGACCCCGCTGACGCTGGGCCAGGAACTCTCGGGCTATGTCGCGCAGCTGGACCTGGCCGAGCAGCAGATCCGGGCAACGTTGCCCGGCCTGCACCAGTTGGCCATCGGCGGCACCGCCGTGGGCACCGGCCTGAACGCGCATCCGCAATTCAGCGCCAAAGTGTCCGCGGACCTGGCGCACGCCACCGGCACGGCCTTCGTATCGGCACCCAACAAGTTCCAGGCGCTGGCCTCGCACGAAGCGCTGCTGTTCGCGCACGGCGCCCTGAAGGCGCTGGCCGCCGGCCTGATGAAGATCGCCAACGACGTGCGCTGGCTGTCCAGCGGCCCGCGCTCCGGCCTGGGCGAAATCAGCATCCCCGAAAACGAACCGGGCAGCTCGATCATGCCGGGCAAGGTCAACCCGACGCAGTGCGAAGCCATCACGATGCTGGCCGCGCAGGTGCTGGGCAATGACGTGGCCATCAACATCGGCGGCGCCAGCGGCAACTTCGAACTGAACGTGTTCAAGCCGCTGGTGATCCATAACTTCCTGCAATCCGTGCGCCTGCTGACCGACGGCATGGCCAGCTTCAACGAGCACTGCGCCGCGGGCATCGAGCCCAACCATGAGCGCATCGCCGAGCTGGTGGACCGTTCGCTGATGCTGGTGACGGCCTTGAATCCGCACATCGGCTATGACAAGGCCGCGCAGATCGCCAAGAAGGCGCACAAGGAAGGGCTGTCGCTGAAGGAATCCGCACTGGCGCTGGGGTATGTGACCGAGGCGCAGTTCGCCGAATGGGTCGTGCCGGGCTCCATGACCAACGCGCACAAGCCGTCCTGATCGGCTTTGCCAAAGCGTGACAATGGCCGCCTTCGGGCGGCCATTTTTCATGGGGCGGCGCGAGTCCGCCAAGCCTCGCGTAAACCGCATGAAATAAGGGAAAACCAGAAGATTTTGCCTTCGCCGGAAAGGCATTTTCTGAGGGGGGTGTCTGCGGATCCGCACGCTATGCGTGTGTAAGCATTTGCTGCTATTCTCCGTCATTCTGGCGGGCGCGTGTGCCACAAGCAATCCATAAAAGCAGCGCGAAACACGCAGCACACACGCAAAGCGCCCCCACCGTTAACTGCTGGTCCGCCTACAGGCGGGCACATCACAAAACGGGCCGTTTACATACGGGCTCGCAATCTTGGAGGAAACACACCTATGAATAAAGTTCGCTCCCTGGCCGTGGCTATCGCTTTGGCTACTGGCGCTGCCGGCACGCTTGGCGCCTCGGTCGCACACGCCGCCGACAAGTACCCCAGCAAGCCCATCCGCGTGATCGTTCCGTTCGCGCCCGGCGGTTCCACCGACATCATCGCGCGTCTGGTGACGCAGCGCATGAGCCAGGAACTCGGCCAGCCGATGGTTGTGGAAAACAAGGGCGGCGCAGGCGGCGCCATTGGTGCAGCGGAAGCCGCGCGCGCGGATGCCGACGGCTATACGCTGTCCATCGCCACCGTTTCGACGATGGCCGTGAACCCGGCTTGCCGTCCGAAGGACCTGCCGTACGATCCGATCAAGGACTTCCAGCCCGTCACCAACTTCGCCAACACGGCCAACGTGGTCGCTGTGAATCCGAAGTTCCCGGCCAAGGACTTCAAGGGCTTCGTCGAAGAGCTGAAGAAGAACCCGGGCAAGTACTCCTACGGCAGCTCGGGCACCTGCGGCGTGCTGCACTTGATGGGCGAGTCGTTCAAGATGGCCACGGGCACCGACATCGTGCACGTGCCGTACAAGGGTTCGGGCCCGGCCGTGGCGGATGCCGTCGGCGGCCAGATCGAAATCCTGTTCGACAACCTGCCGTCGTCGATGCCGCAGATCCAGGCGGGCAAGCTGCACGCCATGGCCATCGCATGGCCCGAGGAAATCGCTGCCGTCAAGGGTGTGCCGACCTTCAAGCAAGCCGGCTACCCCGTGCTGAACCAGCCGGTCTGGTACGGCCTGCTGGCACCCAAGGGCACCCCGATGGACGTCGTGAACAAGCTGCGTGACGCGGCTGTCGTGGCCCTGAAGGATCCGAAGGTCATCAAGGCGCTGGACGACCAGGGCTCGGCACCGTCGGGCAACACGCCGGAAGAGTTCGCCAAAGAGATCAAAGAGCAGTTCGACTGGGCTCAAGACGTCGTGAAGAAGCAGAACATCAAGCTGGACTGATGCTGCGCGCGGGGGCAGGCTTTGGCCCGCCCCGGTTTGCACGACAAAACGGGCGCCTTCGGGCGCCCGTTTTCTTTTGGCGTAGGGCTTGCAATTCAGGCCCGCAATTCAGGCCGGCAAGTCCAGCGCGGCGATGCGTTCGGCGCACGCTGCGCGCAAGCGTTCGATCAGGTCGCGGTGCAGGGACGACAAGGGGTCCTGGTTGCGCACCATGATGCTGATCGGCACGCGCAACGCGGGTTCCAGCCGGCGCAGGTGCATGCCCGGCCGCAACATCGCCTGCGCGGTGATGGCGTCAACGATGGCGTCGCCGCACCCCGCATCGACCAGCGCGCAGGCCACGTAATGCGTCTGCACCTGGATGGCGACTTGCGGGTCCAGGCCTTGCGCGTCCAGCGCCATCTGCAGCAAGGCGCCCGAAGCATCGCTGGCGTCCAGCACGATGAGCGTGCCGCCCGACGGCGTCGTCAGCTCCGGCAGCCGTATCGGGCCCGAACCGGCCGTGCGGCTCAGGTGCACCAGTTCAGTATGGCCCAGGCCCATGCGCGTCAGGCCGGGATAGTCGTTGGTGTCGAAGGTGACGGCAAGATCCAGTTCGCGGGTCAGCAGCCCCTGCACGAGTTCAGCGCTGTGATGCGTGTGGATATCGAAGGTGATGCCGGGCTGCGCGTCACGGCTGTCTCGCACCACGCCCGGCAACAGTCCCAGGCCAAGCGCGGGCGCGCATCCCAGGCGCAAGTGGCCGTTGGGTCGGTCGCGCAGGTTCGCAGCCAGACGGCGCACGCTGTTCAAGTCTTGCGAGAGGCGCGCGACCTCGGGCGTCAGGATGTCGGCCTCGTGTGTGGCGACCAGCCGGCCCTTTACGCGTTCGAACAGCTTGAAGCCCAGTTGGGCCTCGGCGTGCGCCAGCAGCTTGCTGGCGGCGGGTTGCGAGATATGCAGCGTGGCGGCGGCCTCGGTCAGGGATCCGGTACGGCGGATCGCTTCGAAAATCTCGATGTGGCGCAGGCGCATGGCTCGATGGGGAAGAAGGACCGGAACCGGGATTCTATGTCGGAAGGCGTGGAGCAGCCATTTCCGGCGCGCGGGCCGCAGCCCCGGGACAGCGGCGGGGGCCTTGATTATGATGGACGCCTGCCGGAACGCCGGCGCTACCCCGGAGCCAGATCATGCGCGCCTGCCGCTACGCCGCCGCCTTCCTGCTTGCAGCCGCCATGGCGGCTGCGCCCGCCGTGTGGGCACGCACACCGCAGGCGGCCGAAGACCGCAATCCCGAAGCCGCCAGCGGCACGCAGGCGCGCGAACTGGTGCGCGCGCCGCATTACATGATGGTCTCGGCCAACCCGCTGGCGACCCAGGCGGGCGAAGCAATGCTGCGCCGGGGCGGCAGCGTGGTGGACGCCGCCATCGCAACCCAACTCGTGCTGAATCTGGTGGAACCGCAATCTTCCGGTATCGGCGGCGGTGCGTTCATGGTGCTGTATTCGGCCAAGACCGGGCGCATCCAGACGGTTGACAGCCGCGAGACCGCGCCCGCGGCCGCACGCCCGGACCGCTTTCTGGATGCGCAGGGCAAGCCGCTGCCCTTCGCGCAAGCCGTCAACAACGGCATGTCCGTAGGCGTGCCCGGGTTGCTGCGCGGCCTGGAACTGGCCCACAAGGAAGCGGGCGTGCTGCCTTGGGCCGACCTGTTCCAACCCGCGATTGGGCTGGCGGAGCAAGGCTTTGCGGTGTCGCCCCGTTTGCATGCGCTATTGGCCGGTAACAAAGCCTTGCCCAGGCAGGCGGCTGCCGCGGCGTATTTCTATGCGCCTGACGGCGCGCCGTGGCCCGTGGGGCATGTGCTGAAGAATCCCGAATTCGCCGCCACGCTGCGTGCCGTAGCCCAGCAGGGCGCGGATGCGTTCTACCAGGGCGACATAGCCCGCGATATCGTGGCCGCGGTGCATGGGCACGCCACGCCAGGCGACCTCAGCTTGGCTGACCTGGCCAGCTACCGCGCCAAGACGCGCGACCCGGTATGCGGCGCATATCGCGGCTACCGACTGTGCGGCATGGCGCCGCCTAGCAGCGGCCCGATCGCCGTGCTGCAGATGCTGGGCGAGCTGGAACAGTTTCCGATGGCCAGCTTCGCGCCCGGCTCGGTCGAGGCCGTGCATTATTTTTCCGAAGCCGGGCGCCTGGCGTTCGCGGACCGCGACTTCTACGTGGCGGATCCGGATTTCGTTCAGGTGCCCGTGCGCGCCATGCTGGACCCGGCCTATCTGCACGCCCGCGGCGCATTGATCCAGCCCGACCGCAGCATGAAGGTGGCGCTGCCGGGCGACCCGGAAGGAAAGCTGCTGACGCTCGGCCGCGACAACGCGCTGGAGTTGCCGTCCACCAGCCATCTGGTGGCGGTGGACGCGCAAGGCAATGCGCTGTCCATGACGACCACGATCGAAAGCGAGTTCGGCAGCAAGATCTTCGTACGCGGCTTTTTGCTGAACAACGAGATGACGGATTTTTCATCGTCGTTCAAGGATCCGGAGGGGCGCTTGATCGCCAACCGCATCGAACCGGGCAAGCGCCCGCGCAGCGCCATGGCGCCGATCATCGTCCTGCGCGACGACAAGCCCGTCATGCTGGTGGGCTCGCCCGGCGGCAGCGCCATCATCAATTACGTGGCCAAGACGATCGTGGGCGTGCTGGATTGGGGGCTGGATATCCAGGCCGCGATTTCCCTGCCGAACATGGGCAGCCGCAACAAGGAAACCGAGCTGGAAAAGGGCACCGCGCTGGAAGCGCTGGCGCCTGCCCTTGAACGCATGGGGCACCCGGTGCGCATTACCGAATTCCCCAGCGGCATCCACGGCATCGTCATCGACGGCAACGGCCTGCAAGGCGGCGTGGACCCGCGGCGGGAAGGGCTGGCAGCCGGGGGCTAACCCCGGCGCCCGTCCTGCCTGTGGCGTTGAACTACTCCAGCGTGGATGGGTCCAGTTCCATACGCGCTTCCTTGCGGTGCGCCAGATAGGTCACGCCCCACATCACGACGCCCAACAGCAGCAACCAGCCCGCCACCTGATACTGGATGACGTCGCGCCCGGTCAGCGGCGTGACCAGGAACAGGCACGCCGCCGCGCCCAGCCAGGGAATGATGCGGTTGATGCTGAAGTGTTCATGCTTGACCTTGTCGCGGCGCAGGACCAGCACCGCGACGTTGACGAAGGCGAACACGCCCAGCAGCAGCAACGCGGTGGTGCCCCCCAGCGCGCGGATGGCTTCGGAATCCGCCAGCGCCACCAGGATGATCAGCCCCAGCGCCAGCACGGTGGTGAACAGGATGGCCGTCCACGGCGTCTGGTTCTTGCGGTGTACGTGCGCCAGGAAGGCCGGCAGCACGCCCTGGCGCGACATGCCGTAAAGCAGGCGGCTGGCCATCATCATGTTGATCAGCGCGGAGTTCGCCACGGCGAACATCGAGATGACGGGCATGATGTATTCCACCGGCAGGCCGGGAGCGGCGCGCTTGACCACCAGCACCAGCGGCGTCGAGCTCTTGGCCAGTTCGCCCACCGGCACCAGCGCCACTGCGCAGATGGACACCAGCACATAGATCACGGCGGTGATGCCCAGCCCGGTCAGCATTACCTTGGGAAAGATGCGGCTGGGATTATGGGTCTCTTCGGCCATGTTGACCGAATCCTCGAAGCCGACCATTGCGAAAAAGGCGAGCGCCGTGGCGGAAGTCACCGCCAGGAACACGCTTTTGTCTTCGGGCGTGTCGAACGCGATCACGCGCGAAAAGTCCGCTTGCCCTCCGGTAATGGCATAGAAGCCCAGCAGGATCACCATTAACAGGCCCGATAGTTCGATCAAGGTCAGCACCACGTTGGCCTTGACGCTTTCGGCCGCGCCGCGCAGGTTCACCAGCATCACCAGCAGCATGAAGCCCAGCGCGCCGAACGTGATCCAGGTCTTGTCCGCCTTGATGCCGAAGGCGGCGAAAAGATTGGCGGCAAACGCCTGCGACGCGGTGGCCGCGGACGTCAGCCCTGAACACATGACGGTGAAGCAGACGATGAAGGTCAGGAAGTGCACGCCGAACGCCTTGTGCACATAGAGCGCCGCACCGGCGGCCTTGGGATATTTGGTGACGAGTTCCAGATAGGACAGCGCGGTCAGCAAGGCCACCGCGAAGGCCACCAGGAACGGCAGCCAGGCCGCGCCGCCGACTTCGGCAGCCACCTGTCCGGTCAGCGCATAGACGCCTGTGCCCAGGATGTCGCCGACGATGAATAGCAATAATAGTTTGGGGCCCATCACCCGCTTGAGCGGGGCGTGTTCTTTCGTTTCATTCGTGGCCATGGTCCTTCTCCTCTTTCTTCGAATTTGGGGGAGGTGCTGCCCGGCAACGCGAGGCGACCCGAAAAGTCTACGGCGGCCGGTGGCCTTTCGATGCAACATCGGTGCAACGAAATGTCTTAGTTGTTGGCATTCGTTGAAAATGTGGACGTAGGATGGGTGAAGCGCGAGAGGACGTACGCAGGCACACCGACGCCAAACGCGCGCAACCCATCAAGCTGCATGGCAAGCAATGGCTGGATCAGCCACGGCACCAACGCTGCTTGATGGGTTGCGCGCGCTTGGCGCAGCAGTTCGTAGGGCGGTGCTCTCGCGCTTCACCCATCCTACGTGGTCGCGATGGCGGCCGTCTTATTGGGCGTCGGTCTGTGGCGCGAGCGCAGGCGGCAGCTTGCGCAGCGTGGCGGGCGTACGCGACAGTTTGATCGGCGAACCCACGCCTTGGTAGTCGCCCTGTTCCAGCACCATGCCGCGGTGGCGCGTGTGCGGATGCGCCAGGGCCTGGTCCACTGTTTGCACGGCGGCAGCCGGTACGCCGGCGCGCAGCAGGCGGTCGGCCAACGCGGCCGCGTCCTGCCCCGCCAGCAAGGTGGACAGCTCGTCGCGCAGGGCTTGGCGGTGCTGCAGGCGGTCGGCGTTGGCGGCATAGCGCGGGTCCGTCGCCAGGCCCGGCGCCTCCAGCACCTGCGCGAGCAATGCGAACTGCCGGTTGTTGCCGACCGCCAGGAAGATCGGGCCGCTGGCGGTGGGCAGCGTTTCGTATGGCGCGATGTTCGGATGCGCGTTGCCGCTGCGGCGGGGCACCTTGCCGCTGTAGAAATAATTAGCCGCATGCGGATGCAGCAGCGACAGCGCGCAGTCGTACAGCGTGATGTCCAGGAACTGGCCCAGGCCGCTGCGCGTCCGTTCATTCAGGGCAAGCAGGATGGCGACGGCCGCGTTCAGGCCTGTCACCATGTCCACGACCGGCAGGCCGACGCGGGTGGCGTCGCCGTCCGCCTCGCCGTTCACGCTCATCAGTCCGCACATGGCTTGTGCGCAGGCGTCGTAGCCCGGCAGCCCGCCCAACGGGCCATCCGATCCGAAGCCGCTGACGCGGCAATGGATCAGCTTGGGAAAGGCTTGGCTCAGGGTATCGAAACCCAAGCCCCACTTCTCCAGCGTGCCGGGCTTGAAGTTCTCGACCAGCACGTCGGCATCGGCCAGCAGGTGGCGCAGCAACTCCTGGCCGGCCGCCTGCGACAGGTCCAGCGTCATGCCTTCCTTGTTGCGGTTCACGCCGATGAAGTAGGACGCGGTGTCGCCCAGGAAGGGCGGGCCCCAGCCCCGGGTTTCATCGCCGCCGGGCGGCTCGATCTTCAGGACGTCGGCGCCGTGGTCGGCCAGGATCTGCGTGCAATAGGGACCGCCCAGCACGCGGGACAGGTCGATCACCTTGCAACCGGCAAGCGCGCCGGCATTCGGTAGGGTGGGGGCCATGGAGAGTCAGCTTCAGTCGATGGAAACGTTGGCGCTGGTGATGAGCTCGCGCCACTTGGGGACTTCGGTGGTGATGAACGCCGCCAGGCCTTGCGGGGTCTGGTCCTGCGCTTCGACGATGCCCTGCGAATGCAGGGTCTGCTTGATGGTCGGGTCCGCCAGCGCAGTCTTGAACGCCTGGTTCAACGTGTTCACCACGTCGGCCGGCGTGTCCTTGGGGGCGACGATGCCGAAGAAGACGCTGACGTCATAGCCCTTGAGGCCCTGTTCGGACAAGGTGGGCAGGTCGGGCAGGGCTTCCGAGCGCTGGGCGCTGGCCAGGCCGATGGCGCGCAGCTTGCCCGCCTTGATGTAAGGCAGCGCGGTCAGGATGTCGGTGAACGACATGGATACCTGCCCGCCCAGCAGGTCGTTCAACGCCGGGCCCGTGCCCTTGTAGGGGATGTGCATGATCTGCGTGCCGGCCATCTTGTTGAACAGGATGCCGGCCAGGTGCGACGAGGCGCCATTGCCGGACGAGGCGTAGCTGAGCTTGTCCGGATTCTTCTTGGCGTAGGCGATGAGCTCTTGCGCGTTGTTGGCCGGCACCGACGGGTTCACGACCAGGATGTTGGGCAGATGGCCCAGGCGGATGATGGGCGCGAAGCTGGTTTCGGGGTTGTAGCCCTGCTTCTTGTACAGGCTGACATTGATGGCCAGCGGGCCGGACGTGCCGAACAGCAGCGTGTAGCCGTCGGGCTTGGCCGAGGCTACGTATTCCGAGCCGATGTTGCCGCCCGCGCCGCTGCGGTTTTCGACGATGACGTTCTGCTTGAGCGGTTCGCGCAGTTTCTCGGCCAGCCGACGCGCCATGGCGTCAGTGGGGCCGCCAGGCGGGAAGGGCACGATCAGCGTGATGGGGCGGGCCGTGGGGAAGGCGTCCGCGGCCAAAGCGGGTGCGGACGGGGCCACGGCGGTGGCCGCCGCCAGCATCAGAGGGGCAAGAAGGCGTTTCATGGTGGTGTCTCCTGGGGGGGCGCGCCGGCTGTGCCGCCGGCGTCGGTTTACAGCGCGTAATGCAGGATGGTCTGGCAGGCCGCGCTTTCGTTGGGGGGGATGGCATAGGGATCGCGGGGCGCCAGGCGGTGCAGCAGCACCTGGTCGGCCAATTGCGCGCGGCTTTCCAGGCCGGCGCTGGTGGCTTCCCAGCGCAGCGCGGCCATCGATACCGCGTGGTACAGCAGCGATGCGGCTTGGCGGGCCAGTTCGGCATGGTCGCCCTGGGCGGCATGCTCGGCCAGCGCGAAGGTCTGTTCCAGGGCGTGCGCCTGCGCCTCGGCCAAGGAGGGCGGGCAGGGCGCGCCGTCAGCCAGCAGGCGGTCGATGTGGGCACGCAGCGCGGGCAGCGAATTTTCTTTCTTGATGGCGCGCAGTACGTCCAGCGCGACGATGTTGCTGGTGCCTTCCCAGATGGAGCCCAGATGGGCGTCGCGCACCAGGCGCGGTTCGGTCCATTCTTCGATGTAGCCGCAGCCGCCGCGCACTTCCATCGCGTCGCCCGTCACCTTGCGGGCGTCGCGGCAGGCGCGGAATTTGATCAGGGGCGTCAGGATGCGGGCCAGCGCGGGATCGGCCGCGCCGTGGTCCGCGTCGGCCAGCGCGCGGGCCGTCTGGAACATGACGCTGCGCGCCTGCTCGGCCCACACCGTCATCTTGACCAGTTGGCGCTGCATCAGCGGCATGTCGATCAGGCGCTTGCCGAAGGCGCGGCGGTTCTGCGACACGTAGATGGCTTCGGTGACCGCACGGCGCATCAGGCCGGCCGCGCGCATGCCGTTGGACAGGCGCGAGTTGTTGATCATGTCGGCCATGTGCTTGAAGCCGCGGCCGCGTTCGCCCACCAGCCAGGCGACCGCGCCCTCCAGCCGGATTTCACCGCTGGCCATGGAACGCGTGCCCAGCTTGTCTTTCAGGCGCAGGATGCGGTAGTGATTGTGGCTGCCGTCGGCCAGGTCGCGCGGCAGCAGGAAGAGCGACACGCCCTTCAAACCGGGCTGCGGCTCGCTGCGGGCCAGCACCATCGCAAAGCCGGCGTCGGGGTTCGAGCAGAACCATTTGTCGCCGTGGATGCGCCACGTGCCGTCGTCCTGCGCCTCGGCCGTGACTTCGGTGGCGCTGACGTCCGAGCCCGCGCCCTGTTCGGTCATGAACATGGCGCCCTGGCGCAAGGTGTCGAAGTCCTGGGAGGTGACCTGCGGCAGCACGCGCGCGACCAGCGCGGGGTCGCCGAACTTGCGCAGCGTGCGCGCCAGCGAATCCGTCATGCTGACCGGGCAGCACAGGCCAAATTCCGCCTGCACGAACAAGTGGCTCAGCGCGTACTTGGCGGCGGCCGGCATGGGCTCGGGCCAGCCCAGCACGCCGCCGCGGTGAGAGAGCGCCGCCAGGCCGAATTCGCTGTAGGCCAGGCGTTCGAGTTCGACGTAGGCCGGATGCTTGTCGACGCGGGATTCGTCGGTGCCGGCGCGGCTGCGTACGGACAGGGTGGGGGGATGCTTGTCCGCCGTGGCCGCCAGTTCGTCCATGACGCCGCCGGCCAGGCCGCCCAGCCGTTCCAGGTGGGGCAGCAGGTGGGCATGCAGCGCGGGCGGCAGGTAGCGCTGGCTGAGGGCCGCCGCATAGGGGTCCGCGTTGAAGAGGTTCAGGCCGCGGGAGTCCGGAACGGGTGTGGCGACGGTGGTCGGGGCAGCGGTCGGGGCGGCGGTCTTGGGGGTATCCATGGCGGCATCCTGCGGAAAACGGGGGAGATGGCCGATGTTGCGCGGGTCGATTAATCTATGCAAATACCGTTTTCGTGTAGAACAATCCATAAAAAATATAGATTTGGAGGGGACGATGGACCTGGATCCGCGCCTGTTGCGCTACTTCATCGCGGTGGCCGAAGAGCGCCATTTCAGCCGCGCCGCCACGCGCCTGCACATTTCGCAGCCGCCGCTCAGCTACGCCATCCGCCAGCTGGAAGACAACGTGGGCGCGCGCCTGTTGGCCCGCACCAGCCGTCACGTAGAGCTGACCGATGCCGGCCAGGTGCTGTACCGCGAGGCGTTGACCTTGCTGCGCCAGGCCGAAGAGGTGCGTACGCTGGTGCAACGGGTGGATGCGGGCCTGCGCGGCCGGCTGCGCATCGGCTTTGTGGGGTCCATGCTGTATCGCGGCCTGCCCGCGCTGCTCAACGCCATGCGGGCCGAGCTGCCTGACGTGGAGCACGTGCTGACCGAGCTGAACTCTTATGAGCAGATCGAAGCCGTCCGGCGCGGCGAGCAGGACCTGGGCTTCATCCACGCCAATCCGGTGCCGGACGAGGTTCACGCCCGCGATGTGATGGCCGAACCTTTTGTCGTGTGCCTGCCGGACTCGCACCCGCTGGCCGACCGCGCGTCGCTGCAACTGGCGGAACTGGCGGGCGATGATTTCGTCTTCTTCGCGCGCGCCGCGTCGCCCAGCTATTACGAGACGGTGCTGTCGATGTGCGTGGCGTCGGGGTTCATGCCGGTGATCCGGCACGAGGTGCGCCACTGGCTGAGCGTGGCGTCGCTGGTGTCGCAAGGGCTGGGGGTGTCGATCGTGCCAGCCTGCCTGTCGCGCAGCGGCCTGGCGGGAACGCGCTTCATCGCCTTCGGGCACGAGGCCCGGTCGGTCAGCCAGGTGATCTGGCCGGCCCAGGCGCGTTCGCCGCTGCAGCAGAAGGCGGTGGCGCTGGTGGCGCGCCAGTATCCGCCCGCCACAGCTAGCTGAGGCTTAGCGGAACACGACGGTCTTGTTGCGGTTCAGCAGGATGCGGTGTTCGACGTGGCTGCGCACGGCGCGCGACAGCACCAGGGATTCGATGTCGCTGCCGACCTGGGTCAGGTCCTGGGCGGTCATCGTGTGGTCCACGCGTTCGATGTCCTGATCGATGATCGGGCCTTCGTCCAGGTCGGAGGTCACGTAGTGGGCGGTCGCGCCGATGATCTTCACGCCGCGCGCATGCGCCTGGTGATACGGGCGGGCGCCCTTGAAGCTGGGCAGGAAGCTGTGGTGGATGTTGATGGCGCGGCCGTTCAGCGCGCGGCACATGTCCGCCGACAGGATCTGCATGTAGCGGGCCAGCACCACCAGGTCGGTGTTTGACTGCTCCACGATCTGCAGCACCTGCTTTTCCTGTTCTGCCTTGGTGTCCGCCGTGACGGGCAGGTAGTGGAACGGGATGTTGTAGGACGCGGCCAGGCTGGCGTAGTCGTTGTGGTTCGACACGATCGCGGCCACTTCGGCGTGCAAATGTCCGCTATGCACGCGGAACAGCAGGTCGTTCAGGCAGTGGCCCTGCTTGCTGACCATGATCAGCAGGCGTTCCTTGCGGCGCGCATCGTGCAGCTTCAGGTCCATGCCGTATTCGCTGGACAGCGTGGCCAGACGGCCGCGCAGGTCGTTGGCGGCCACGGCGGTGGGCAGGTCGAAGTGCACGCGCAGGAAGAACTGGCCCGTTTCCTCATCGCCGAATTGCTGCGAATCCAGGATGTTGCAACCCAATTCGAACAACAGGCCGCTGACGCGGTAGACGATGCCGGTGCGATCGGGGCAGGACAGGGTCAGGATGTAGTCGTTGTGCTGCATGGTGCGGAAATAGGCCGAGGTAAGAAGGGGAATGGGGCGGAATCAGGCGGCCAGGCGCGCCAGGGTTTCTTCCGCCAGGGCCAGGCTGGAGGTCAGCCCGGGGGATTCGATGCCGAACAGGTTCACCAAGCCGGGCACGCCATGCACGGCGGGGCCGGCGATGACGAAGTCGGCGGCGGGTTCGTGCGGCCCGGAGATCTTGGGCCGGATGCCGGTGTACCCGGGTGCCAGCGCATTGTCGGGCAGGGCGGGCCAGTAGCTGCGCACTGCTTCGTAGAACACGTCGGCGCGGGCCGGGTCCAGCGTGTAGTCTTCGGTGCCGACCCATTCGGTGTCGGGGCCGAATTTGGCCTGTCCGCCCATGTCCAGCGTCAGGTGCACGCCCAGCCCGGCATGCTGCGGCACGGGGTAGATCAGGCGCGAGAACGGAGCGCGGCCGGACAGCGTGAAATAGCTGCCTTTGCACAGGTAATCGGTGGGGATGCTGGCGGGCGGCACGCCGTCGATGCGGCGGGCCAGCGCCGGCGCCTGCAAGCCGGCCGAATTGATCAGCACGTTGCAGGTCAGGGTCATGGCTTCATCGCCGCCGAATTGCAGGTCGACCCCGCCTTCGGGACGGACGCGGCCGGACACCAGCGGCGTGTGGAACACGCATTGGGCGCCGGCGTTCTCGGCATCTCCCTGGAACGACAGCATCAGCGCGTGGCTGTCCACGATGCCGGTCGACGGCGACACCAGCGCGGCCGTGCATTGCAGCGCGGGCTCCAGGCGCATGGCGTCTTCGCCGGAAATGTATTGCAGGTCGTCCACGCCGTTGGCGCGGGCGCGCTGCGCGATGCCTTCCAGCTGGGCGGCCTGTTCGCGGTCGGTGGCCACGATGAGCTTGCCCAGCCGCTTGTGCGGAATGGCGCGTTCTGCGCAGTACGCGTACAGCAGATGCTTGCCGCGCACGCACAGGCGGGCTTTGAGGCTGCCGGCGGGGTAATAGATGCCGGCGTGGATGACTTCGGAATTGCGCGAGCTGGTCCCTGTGCCGATGGCTTCCGTGGCTTCGGCCACCAGCACTTCGCGGCCGGACTGGGCCAGCGCGCGGGCAATCGCCAGGCCGACCACCCCTGCGCCGATGACGACGCAATCGACGTCCACGCTCATGGCGCTTTCCTTTCGGACCGGGAACCCGCCGGGGTCAGGTCGAAGCCGCCGGCATGGAAGACCAGCGGCGGTTCGCTGCTGTGGCCGCAGCGTTCGACTTCGCCCACCATGATGATGTGGTCGCCTTCTTCGTAGCGGCTGCGGTTGCGGCATTCGAACCAGGCGGCGCAGTGGCCGTCCAGCATCGGCGTGCCGCCGGGCGCATGGTGCACGGTCAGGCCGGCGTAGCGGTCAGGCGTCTTGCCCGTGGCGAAACGCCGCGCCAGCGCAATCTGCTCGGCGCTCAGCACGTTGACCACGTAGCGTTCGCACCGCTCGAACGCCTCCAATGAGGATGAACCGCGCGACAGGCTCCAGAGGATCAGCGGCGGGTTCAGCGACACGGAGTTGAAGGAGCTGACCGTCAGCCCGATGGGGGCGCCATCAAGGCCGGCGGCAGTGACGACCGTTACGCCCGTGGCATAGCGGCCCAGCGCGGTACGGAAGAAAGAGGCGTCAAAATCGGGGGAGGAGGCGGGCATGCAATCGTTAAGTCGGGCGGGCGCGCGGGGCGCCCGGCATCAAGGCGACAGGCGTTCGATATTCCAGGCCGTGCCGTCGGCGACATAGCGCAGGCGGTCGTGCAGGCGCGAGGGCCTGCCTTGCCAGAACTCGAAAGCGGTGGGCTTCAGGCGGTAACCGCCCCAGTGCGGCGGGCGCGGCGGCTGTTCGCCGAAACGTTCGCGGAATTCCTGCTCGCGGGCTTCCAGCTCTTCACGGGTGATGGGCTGGCTTTGGCGCGAAGCCCAGGCGCCGATGCGCGAACCGGCGGGCCGGCTGTGGTAGTACGCATCCGACTCTTCGGCGGCGACTTTTTCCACCACGCCTTCGATCCGCACCTGGCGTTCCAGCGGCTGCCAGAAAAACAGCAGGCAGGCGCGCGGCTCGGCCAGCAGATCCTGGCCCTTGCGGGATTCATAGTTGGTGAAGAACGTGAAGCCGTGCTCGTCAAAGCCCTTGATCAGGACGATGCGGGCGCTGGGCTGGCCGTCGGCGTTCACCGTGGCGAGCGTCATGGCGTTGGGTTCCGGCACCTTGGCGGCCAGCGCTTCGTCGAACCAGCGGGAAAACTGCTGGAACGGGGACGCGGCGGCCTGGCTTTCCAGCAGGACGTTCTTTTCGTAGCTTTGACGCAGATCGGAGACGGACATGAGGCGTGGGATTCAGCGTTGATAACAGGGAGTTTATACCGCTTGGGGCATCGCTCCCTTATTGACCCCGCGCAGGTCTCAGGCATGTTTGGCGCCCGCGGCCGGGCGGGGGAGCTGTCAGCTGCCTTCCGGCAGCGGCCGCCCGTCCAGTTCCAGCCGGCGGGCAATGGCGTCCAGGCGGGCGTCATGGATGCCGGCGGCGCGTAGCGCCTGGGCGGTCTGGACCACGTAGTCGGTGCAGGGGCCGTAGCGGCCGGCGGCCCGGCGCACGATGGCCAGCAGTTCGGCATCGGGCAGGGCGCGGATGTAGGCCGGATTGTCCCGGTTCATGATGAAGACCAGCGCACGGACGGGGCCGGCGTCGGTTGCGCAGTTGATCCAGCGGGGCAGATAGGCCCCTGTGGACATCTCGCGTTCCCAGAGAGCGGGAAAATAGGTGGGCACCTGGTCGCCGGCCAGGCGGTAGACGACGCCCCGGCACGAACCTCCGCGGTCCAGCCCGAAGACAAGGCCCGGGCATTCCGGCGTGCCGCGGTTCACGCGCGACCACAGGCACAGCGCCCGGTGGTGCCCGCGCAAGGTCGCCAGGCGGCGTTCCATGAAATCGAAATCGGGGCGCCAGATCAGGGATCCGTACCCATATACCCAGACGTCTTCGCCGGATTGCCAATGCTGCAGGGCCTGATCCAGCGAGGCCTGCCTTTCCTCTGGCGTCCAGAGGCGAAAGGGCAGGCTGGCGCCGGCGATGCCGGCGGCGGGAGGAGAGGACTGCATGTTCACGACTACGGGTTCCGGTCAGACTCGAGCGGGGGATTGCGGTTGGCCCATCCGCCCGCCATCAGGGCCAGCGAATACGCCCAGAACAACGGGGCGACGCCAATTACCGCACCCAACGCGCCGAAGGTCAACGGCAGGGATACCTGTGACCCGTTGATCAGCGCCATCCGCAGGCCGACGGCTTCGGCGGCGCGGCCCGGCGGCGAATGCTGGTGCAGTAGAGATAGCATACTCGGTTGGCAGCACCCCAAGGCAAGGCCCAGGATGAACGACAGCACGATCAGGACGGTAACGTCGGTGAACAGCGGGTAAAGCATGAAATCGATGGCGGCCGTCGCCATGGCCACCCGCACCAGCGTCCAGGACCGCACACGGCGCATGATCAGCGGCAATACCAGGCGGATGACGAACGTTGCCGCTGCGAAGGACGCAAGAATGACGCCGATGGTGGTGGCCGACAGTCCGATGGCGACGCCGAAGATGGGCACGACGAACAAATGGGTGTCCCAGGCGCCGGACAGGATGGTGTTGACCATCAAGATGCGGCGCAACGCGGGGACGGCCAGCAATTCCGTCACCCGGCGGCGCTGTGCTTCTTTCGCGCCTGCCAGTTGCGAATCCACCGCCTTCAATTGGTGCCGCATCGCGTACAGCCCGATCCCGGACAGGATGGGGCCCAGGGCCAGCAGGCCGAAGGCCGTGCGCGTGCCCAGGTGGTCGATCGCCAGGCCGGCGATCAGCGGCCCGGAAAAGCCCGATCCGGCAAGCGCCAACGACATGAACGAAAAATTGCGCAGCCGTTGAGTGGGCTCGGCATGGCCCAGCAAATCTTGGGTGGCGACCTGGTGCAGCATGAACCCGATGCCGATACAGCAGGAGGCAATGAGAAGCGCGGTCTGGGTCTGCGAGATAAAGGGCAATGCGGTGCCGATCGCGACCAATGACGTCCCGATGACGAGGGGACGCACGATGCCCACCCGGTCGACCCAACGTCCGGCGCGGACCGAGAACAGCATCGGCAGCACGGCGAACACAGCCACCAGCGTGCCGACCTTGAAGGTCGACAGGCCCATCTGCAGCGCGGTCAGCGAAACGGTGATCCGTCCCCCGGTCAGGGCGACGTGATTCATCATTGCCAGCAGGCACAGCAGCACCGCCCCGGAAAATTCCGGGGAACTGGAAGGCGAGGAGGGGGATCTGTTGGAGGTAGACACGGCGTAACTGCATTTATTCTGGGCGGATCGTCGGTCTATGTCGAGGCACGGTTTTTTTGCACCGCCGCAAATTGTTTCAGCGCGTGGTGACAAGATAGGCGCCATCTAGCGGGCAAGTCGCGTGCTTACGGCGCAAGATGGCGGCACGTTCGCGGCATGTGCGCAATGCGGGGTTCCGCGCGTGCGCCGCAGACGTTGTATCGTTCTCACAACGGAACAATCGCGTGCGGGCTTGACGAACCGGTGCCGCTTTACTGTTTTTCACCGTTTTGACACAGATTGGCAGTGGTTTGGACAGAAGGCGCGTTTAGGATGGGCGCCTATGCTTTGCAATACCGGCGCGGGTTCGCGGCCCGCGCCTCCTCTAATCAGGTTCAATGAAAAAGTCCCGCAGCAAGTTCAAGCGTTATGCGCTGATCGCCGTCGTCGTCCTGCTTGTGGCGTACGTCCTGCGCGCCATGTTCTTTTCGGCGCCGCCGCCACCCACCTTCGCGGTGGGCGAAGTCAGCCGGGCAAATCTTGAAGACAGCGTGCTGGCCAGCGGCACCATCGACGCCATCGAGCGCGTCAGCGTGGGCGCCCAGGCAACCGGCCAGTTGAAGTCCCTGAAAGTGGCGCTGGGCGACCGCGTCAAGAAGGGCCAACTGGTCGCCGAGATCGACGACCTGACCCAGCAGAACGAACTACGCAATGCCGAAGCGGCCCTGCAGACGCGCCGCGCCGAACGCGCGGCCAAGGTCGCCACGTTGAAGCAGGCCGAGCTGGCGTTCAAGCGCCAACGCCAGATGCTGGCAGCCGACGCCAGTTCGCGCGAAGCCTTTGAGACGGCCGAGGCCACGCTGGCCGTGACGCGCGCGGAGATCGCCTCGCTGGACGCGCAGATCGCGCAGGCCGAGATCCAGGTCGACACCGCCCGCGTCAACCTCGGGTACACGCGCATCGTCTCGCCCATCGACGGCATGGTGGTGGCCGTGGTGACCAAGGAAGGCCAGACCGTCAACTCCATCCAGAGCGCGCCTACCATCATCAAGGTGGCCCAGGTCGACACCATGACGATCAAGGCGCAGATCTCGGAAGCCGACGTGACCCGCGTGAAGGCGGGGCTGCCGGTGTACTTCACCATCCTGGGCGAACCCGACCAGCGCTACCAGGCCAAGCTGCGCGCGGTGGAACCGGCGCCGGACTCCATCCAGAAAGACGACGCGACGTCGTCGCTGACGTCTTCCACCGGCAGTTCGACCACCGCCGCCGTCTACTACAACGGCCTGTTCGACGTGCCCAACCCCGACGAAAAGCTGCGCATTTCGATGACCGCCCAGGTCTTCATCGTGCTGGGCGAGGCCAAGGACGCCGTCGTGGTGCCGGCCTCGGCGCTGGGCAAGCGCGGCGAAGACGGCCGCTATGCCGTGCGCGTTGTCTTGAAGGACAACAAGACGGAAGTGCGTCAGGTCAAGATTGGCATGAACAACAACGTGCAGGCGCAGGTGCTGGAAGGGCTGGAGGTGGGCGAGCGGGTCGTGACGGCGGATTCTGCGCCTGCGGCCGCCGCGGCGCCGGGGGCCTGACATGAGCGGCCCGCTAATCTCGCTTTCCGGGGTGCGCCGCGAGTTCCCCGCGGGTGAGCAGACCATTGCCGTCCTGAAGGACATCAACCTGACCATCGAGGCCGGGGAAATGGTCGCCATCGTGGGCGCGTCCGGGTCGGGCAAGTCCACGCTGATGAACATCCTGGGCTGCCTGGACCGCCCGACCCGAGGCGACTACCGAGTCAGCGGTCGCAGCACCGGTGAACTTGGCCCGGACGAACTGGCCGAGTTGCGGCGGGAACACTTCGGCTTCATCTTCCAGCGCTATCACCTGCTGTCCGATTTGACTGCGCAGGGCAACGTCGAAATGCCGGCCGTTTACGCCGGCAAGCGCCGCGAAGCCCGGATGGCCCGCGCCGAGGAATTGTTGAAGCGGCTGGGGCTGGGCGACCGGTCTGAACACCGCCCCGGTCAGTTGTCGGGAGGCCAGCAGCAGCGCGTGAGCATCGCGCGCGCGCTGATGAACGGCGGCGACATCATCCTGGCCGACGAACCCACCGGCGCGCTGGACACGCATACCGGCCAGGAAGTACTGCGCATCCTGGAAGAACTGAACGCGGCCGGCCACACCATCATCATCGTCACGCACGATATGAATGTGGCGCGCCACGCGCAACGCATCATCGAGATCAGCGACGGCGAGATCGTCGCGGACAAGCGCAATCCCGACGCGCCGCGCCGGGACGCCGACCGCGACCCGCCGCCGGAATTGCCCAAGCGGCCCGCCTGGCAGTCGTACCTGGACCGCTGCGGCGAAGCGCTGCGCATGGCGCTGCTGTCCATGAACGCGCACCGGCTGCGCACGTCCTTGACCATGCTGGGCATCATCATCGGCATCGCGGCCGTGGTGTCGGTGGTGGCGCTGGGCGAAGGGTCGCGGCGCAAGATCCTGGAAGACATCAGCGCGATCGGCACCAATACCGTCGAGGTGTTCCCCGGCAAGGACTTCGGCGACGAGAAAGCCGTCAACATCCGCACGCTGGTCGCCGCCGATGCGGACGCCCTGGCGCGCGAACCCTATGTAGACAGCGTCACCCCCGAAGTCGTCACCAGCAACACGCTGCGCTATCGCAACGTGTCGGTCAACGGCTCGATCCAGGGCGTAGGCGAACAGTACTTCCGCGTGCGCGCGGTCAAACTGGCGCAGGGCAAGTTCTTCGACGAGACCAGCGTGGTGCGCCGGGCGCAGGAAGTGGTGATCGACGAAGGCACGCGACGGACCTTGTTCGGCTCGCATACGGACCCGATCGGGCAGGTGGTGTTCCTGGGATCGATGCCGGCCCGCGTGATCGGCGTGACCGAGAAGAAAGATTCCGTCTTCGGCAACAACGAATCGCTGAATGTCTGGATCCCCTACACCACCGCGCTGTCTCGCGTGCTGGGCCAGCAGCACTTGAAGAGCATTACGGTGCGGGTGAACGACGCCACGCCGCCGGCCGCGGCCGAGCGGGCCATCGAGCGCGTGCTGATGCGCCGCCACGTGGTGAAGGACTTCTTCGTGTTCAACACGGATGCCATCCGCAAGACCATCGAGCGTACGACGGCCACCATGACCTTGCTGGTGTCCCTGATCGCGCTGATCTCGCTGATGGTGGGCGGCATCGGGGTCATGAACATCATGCTGGTGTCCGTCACCGAGCGCACCCGCGAGATCGGCGTGCGCATGGCGGTGGGCGCGCGTCGCAGCGACATCATGCAGCAGTTCCTGATCGAAGCCGTGCTGGTCTGCCTGATCGGCGGCGCGCTGGGCATCATCCTGTCGCTGGCGCTGGGCGTGCTGGTGTCCAAGGCGACGGCAGGTTCGTTCCAGATGATCTATTCCACGGCATCGATGGTGGCGGCATTCACGTGCTCGACGCTGATCGGTGTGCTTTTTGGCTATTTGCCGGCGCGCAATGCGGCGCGCCTGGATCCCGTCGAGGCGTTGGCCCGGGAATGAGGACGATGAAAGCGGTTTCCCTGATTCGCACCCCCGCCGCCCTGGCGCTGCTTCTGGCGCTGGGCGGTTGCGGCAGCCTGCTGCGTACCGACTACGAACCCCCGCTGACCCAGGCGCCCGCCGCCTGGACGCATGGCGCCCCGGGCGACGCGCAAGCGCTGCTGGCCGACGGCGGCGCCTGGTGGCGTAATTTCAATGATCCGGTCCTGAACGGCCTGGTCGATGCCGTGCTGGCGCGCAACAACGATCTGGCCGCCGCGGCGATCCGGGTGCGCCGCGCCCAGTACCAGGCGGGGCTGACCGAAGACCAACTGATCCCCCAACTGGGCGGTAGCGCCAACGTGTCGCGCAACCGCAACCTGTACGGCGACCGCGCCATCGCGCGGACCAATGCCACCGAGCTGACCGTGAGCTACGAGGTCGACCTGTGGGGCAAGCTGTCGCGCCAGCGCGATGCCGCCCAGTGGGAGGCGCTGGCCACCGAGCAGGACCGCCAGTCCTCGGCCCTGTCCCTGGTGGGTACTACGGCCACGCTGTACTGGCAGACGGCCTTCATCAACCAGCGCATCGCCAGCAGCGAAGAAAGCATCGCCTACGCTCGCCGCACGCAGGACCTGGTGCGCGCGCAGTACGCCGCGGGCGGCGCATCGGCCCTGGAACTGGCGGAAGCTGAGCAGACTGTGGCCAGCCAGCAGGCGGCGCATACCCTGCTGGTGCAACAGCGCGTGGAATACACGAATGCGCTGACCATTCTGTTCGACGGCCCGCCCGACCGCAGCATGGCCGACCCGGCCCGGCTGCCGCAGTACCCGCTGCCCGAAGCACGCGCCGGCGTCCCCGCCGACCTGCTGGGCCGCCGCCCGGACCTGCGCGCAGCGGAACTGCGCTTGCGCGAAGCGCTGGCCACGGTCGACGCCACGCGCGCCAGCTTCTACCCCCCCGTCACCCTGACGGGCGCCGTGGGCAGCGCCAGCCCCACGCTATCGAACATCCTGCAAAACCCCGTCGCGTCCCTGGGCGTGGGCTTGACGCTGCCGTTCCTGCAATGGACGCAGATGCAGCTGAACATCAAGATTTCCAAGGCGGATTACGAAGAACGCGTCGTCAACTTCCGGCAGTCGCTGTATCAGGCGATGGCAGACGTGGAGAATGCGCTATCGAACCGGACGCAACTGGCGTTGCAGGCGGAGCAGTTGGCGGTATCGTTACGGGCGGCGCGTGACGCGGAACGCCTGTACGAAGTGCGCTACCGCGCCGGGGCGGTGTCGTTGAAGGACTGGCTGGACGCACAAGAGAAGCGCCGGACGGCGGAGATCGCGCGGGACGAGAACGGGTTGAATCGCCTGGTGAACCAGGTGACGGTTTATCGGGCGCTGGGCGGGGATGATGTTGTGGTTCGTTGATATCGGCGTTGGGTGTCGGCGGTTGTCTCGTTGCGTGATGTTCGAGGTTCTTTAGACGCCCGGCGTGGCGGTGGGGCGGGGCGCGCGGGTCAACGATTGCGGTCCGGAGCCTTCGCTCCGGACTGGCCCCGTCGTCATCTTCGTCCAGGCCTGCGGCCTTCCCTTCAGATTCCCTCGGGCGCATCGACTCCCCGCGCACCCCGCCCCACCGCCACGCCCGGCTCTGCTAATTGAAATCTGACGTCAGTTGGGGAGGATGGTTTGCTTGGGGTTCCCTCCCGCCATGGGTGGGTGGTGAAAGATCTTGCGGGCCTCGCCCCAGGCCGGCCGCGCGGGCGGCCTTTTGGGGCTTTCACGGCGTCTTGCGTTGGGGGGATGCCGCTTCGCGTGTACCCGCGGATTTTCGCGTCAATGTGGTGGTCGAAAATGATCGCAACCCCGGCAACCGCGCAAGCGACCTGCGCGACGACGTCGATCGACGTGTATGCCAATTGTGGCCGCCCGCGCGGCCGCAATTTGGCGGGCAGCGCAAGACTCGCCATTGCATACAGGTCTAGCAGCGCACCGACCCAAGACGGCGGCAGCCCGTCGTTGCGGTTGGCGTGCGGGCGCGCAACCTTGATGCGCCCGAGGGAATCTGAAGGCAGCGGCCGTAGGCCGCAACGAAGATGACGACGGGGACAGTCCGGAGCGAAGGCTCCGGACCGCAATCGTGGGCGCGCGCCCGCACGCCAACCGCGGCGATGGGCGACCTACGAAGCACAACGCGGGCCCCTAAACACCGACAACGCCCCGCCCTATAAAATACCCCCCATGAACTCCCCCGATCACCCGATCCCCCCCGCCGACCTCGACCGCCGCTTCGGCGGCCTGTCCCGTCTCTATGGCCCTCAAGCCCCCGCGCGCCTGCAAAACGCTCACGTTGCGGTCGCTGGCCTGGGTGGCGTCGGTTCCTGGACCGTCGAGGCGCTGGCGCGCTGCGGTGTTGGTGCATTGACCCTCATTGACCTGGACCACATCGCCGAATCCAACGTCAATCGGCAGATCCATGCGCTGTCGTCCACGCTGGGGCAATCCAAGGTGGATGCCATGGCCGAGCGGGTGCTGGCGATCAATCCGGAATGCCGGCTTACGCGGGTGGATGATTTCGTGTCGCCCGAGAACGTCGCCGACGTCCTGCCCGGGCCTTATACCGTCATCATCGATTGCACCGACCAGGCCACGGCCAAGATCGCCATGATTCTGCATGCCCGCGCGCTGGGCGTCCCGATGCTGCTGTGCGGCGGCGCGGGTGGCAAGACGGATCCGCTGGCGTTGCGGGCAGGGGACTTGTCGGCTGCGGTGAACGATGCCTTGCTGGCCAAGCTGCGCAACAAATTGCGCAAGGAGCATGGCTTTCCGCGCGCCTCCGATCAGAACGGCAAGGCGCTCAAGCGCGTGCCCAAGATGGGTATCCACGCGCTGTGGTTCGACCAGCCCGCCATCCTGCCTGACGCCTGGACCCGCCCCGTCGAGGGCGAGGACGACGTGGGCGCCTCGGGCCAGAACATCGCGCCGCAAGGGCTGTCGTGCGCGGGCTACGGTTCGGTTGTGACCGTGACGGCCGCCATGGGCATGGCGGCTGCCAACGAGGCGCTGCGGCTGGCGATCTGAACGCCGGCCGGTGGCCGCGTCACGGCGTACCGGCCGCCCGGCCTTCCCCTTACAGCGCCACGAACACCATCCCATCCTCGATCCTGACGGGGTAGGTCGCCACGTTTTCCCGCAAGGGGGAACACAACGCCCGGCCGTCGCGCACGTCGAAGCGGCCCTGGTGCAGCGGGCACTCGATCTCGTGGCCTTCCAGGAAACCATCGCACAGGCGGGCGTTGCCGTGCGTACAGAGGTTGGCGGTGGCGTAGACCTCGCCGTCGACACCGTATAGCGCGATCTCGCGGTCGCCCGCCAGCACGGCGATGACGTCTTCTTCCGGCACGTCGGCCCGCGCGATGGCCTTGATCCATTGCGTACTCATAGCGATTGTCCTGGTCAGATGGGATAGATGAGCGAATTTGGGATCAGTTCGCTGTCGAAGATGCACAGCCGCGATTCGAACTTCAGGCCGTCGGACGTCTGACGCACCACGTCCAGATAGCGTCCCACGTTGAAGACCGTCGTCAACTGGTTGGGCTTGGTGCGGAACACCGCGTAGCTGGCCTCGGATTCGATGCGGTCGCCGTCGGCCGACAGCACGCGTGGCGCGCCCACGACGTGGCGCTGGTAGTACGGGTCGTGGAAGATCGTGTCGGTGGCGCCGTAGATGCGGTCCTTCAGCATGCCGCGGCTTTCGAACGCCATGGTCGCCAGCGGATAGCCGCGCTCGTGGTTTTCGCGGGGCAGCACCTTGTAGGTGCAGTCTTCCAGGAAAAAGTCCGGCCATTTCTCCCATTCCTCGGCGTCCAGCGCGGCGGCGTAGTCGGCGTACAGGCGGGTCAGCTGGTAGTAGAGCGGAAAGTCCAGCATCGTCATGCCTCCATCACGCGACGCCAATACGCGTACATGCCGCGGATCAGCGTTTCGGTCACCATGTGGTCGGTGTTCTCGGCGGTCTTGCCGCCCAGTTCCGCCACGCTGCGGTGCCACGGCTTCTGTTGAAAACCCGCTTGCGAGAATTCGATGACTTCGCCGTCGTCGGCCGACACGAAGCCGGCCGGGCCGAACAGATTGGCCTGGCGCAGGCGCCGGCGTGTCATCTCGGGCGTGTCGTCGGCAAAGCCGAAGTGGGTCCAGACGAAATCGAAGGCGTCGTGGCCCACGGGCTGGATGTGGCGAGTGGACAGCGAATTCACCTGCTGCTGGATGATGACGCTGGGGAACAAGGTCATCAGCACGGCGGTAGGGCCGTTCCACCACGGCTCCTGGACGATGTCCAGAAAGCGGTCATCGTTCAGCGACATCTGCTCCTTGAAGCTGGACACGCCACTGGTGACGCTGCCTTTGCCGCCCTGGCCGCGCGTGGAAATCATGGCGGCGTGGCGGAAATGGCGGTCCATCTTCAGTTCCGACCGGTTGTCCGCGCGCCAGAGCCCAAAGGTGACGAACCAGGTATGCAAGAGGCCCGGGTGGTAGGGGTCTTTGATGTTCTCCTGCATCAGTTTCCAGTTGCCCGGAATGCGCTGGCGGCTGTAGCCGTGGATCACCAGTTCGCGGCCGTCGAAGACGCGGTCGAAGTAGTGCAGGATGTCCGGGCCCAGGTAGTCTTCCAGCGATTCCACGCCGTGGTCGAACGAGGCGAAGACCACGCCGTTGCGGCAAGCCACGGCCAGCTTGGTCAGGCTGTGTTCTTCAGGCTTGAAATCGGGCGGCATGCCGCCGTTCACCTTACCGTCCTGCTTCACGCCGCGCCGGAAGGGCACGCCGATCAGGTTGCCCTGCAGGTCGTAATTCCACTGGTGGTAGGGGCAGACAAATTCGCTGCGGTTGCCGGCGCGTTCGCGGCAGAACTGCACGCCGCGGTGGGCGCACACGTTTTCCACGACGCGCACCTGACCGTCGTTATCGCGCAGCAGGATGACGGACCTTTCGCCCACCGCAGTGCGCTTGAAGTCGCCCGGGTTGGGGATTTCGGCCTCCAGGCCCACGTAGCTCCAGTGTGAGCGGTAGAAGAAGCGCTCCAGTTCGCGCTGGTGCAGCGCGGCATCGGTGTAGACGCCGAAGGGGATACGGTGGGATCCGTCGCCCTGCCAGGGCGGAACGAAGGTAAGCGGCTGGTCGGGGGCGTTCATGGGCGGCCTCCGGGGTGGCCGCCCGGCCTACAGAGCGTGGCGGATTGCATGGCTTGTCTCCATTGTTCATCTGCGCCGCTGGGGCGGGCAGGACCCGCGCGGCATCGGCGCGGGCAGTTGTCGCCTCATCATCGGGCAGACTGCCGAATAAATAAATAGAATCTGCTTGATAAGACAGATCACCAAAATCAATATTGGTGGAGACAAGCGCATGAACCTGAAAGACGTGGACCTGAATCTGCTGGTCGTCTTCAATGAACTGCAGAAGCACGGCCGGGTATCCGCCGTGGCCCAGAGCCTGGGCATTTCGCAACCCGGCGTCAGCAATGCGCTGGGCCGGCTGCGCAAGCTGCTGGGAGACGAGTTGTTCCTGCGCACGTCGCGCGGCATGGTGCCCACGCCCTACGCGGAATCGCTCGCCCAGCCCATCGCCGATGCGCTGGGCGCGCTGCACAGCACATTGAACGCGCGGGCGCGCTTCGATCCCGCGCGCAGCGAACGGGCGTTCGTAATCGGCGTGAACGACGTAGGCGAAACGTATTTCCTGCCGCGTTTGATGCGGGCGCTGGATGGCGCGGCGCCCGGCGTCACGATCCGGACGGTGCGCACGACGTCGATCGACGTGAAAGACGAGATGGAGCGTGGCCGCATCGATCTGGCCATGGGTTTCCTGCCGGGCCTGAAAAGCGGCTTTTTCCAGCGCAAGCTGTTCAGCCAGCCCTACGTGTGCATCTTCCGGCGCGACCATCCGCTGGCGCGCTCAGGCGTAACGGCGCGGCAGTTCCGGGTGGCCGAACACGTGGCTATCGTGTCCGAAGGCACCGGCCACGGCGTGGTGGACGAGGTGATCGCACATGCCGGCATCCGCCGCCGCCTGCGGCTGACGGTGCCGCATTTCATGGCGGTGGGGCCGGTGCTGGCCGCCACAGACATGATCGCGGTGGTGCCCCAGCGATTCGCCGACTGCGCCTGTCAGCCTTTCGGCCTGGCGACGGCGCCCTGTCCCGTGAAGATCCCGGCGTCCGTCATCAACGTGTTCTGGCACGCCCGCAGCCACCGCGAACCCGCCAACCAGTGGTTGCGGCAAGTGGTGGTGGACGAGTTCGCGGATTGACGGGCGGTCAGAACTGGACTTGGGCGGACAGCGCGACGCTGCGGGGACTGCCCAGGTAATAGCTGTTGAGCCAGTAGTCTTTGCCTGTCAGGTTGTTGACGTTCAAGCGCAGCGTCAACGGGCGGCCCGACACCTTGGCTGCGTAACGCAGCCCCAAGTCGAAGGTGGTGTAGGAAGGCAAGCGGCTGGTGTTGGTGGCCGTCGCCCATTGCTTGCCCACATGGTAGACCCCACCGGTGACGCTGAGCCCCGGCGCGAAAGGCAGTGCATATTCGGAATAAAGTTTTGCCATGAATTTCGGGACGTTTATGGGAACCTGGCCGTCGTTGGCGCCTCCTTCGACGCGCGCATGCAGCAAGGTAGCGCCGCCCATAATGGTCCATCCCTCGGTCACCTTGCCCACGGCCGACACTTCGCCGCCGCGGTGGCGCTGAATACCGTCTTGCGCGTAGACATTTGCGCTGTTGGTGAATTCGTAGGATTTCTCGATATCGAACAACGCGCCGCTGACCAGCACGCCACCCAGTTCGGCCTTGATGCCCAGCTCCTTTTGCTTGCTTTGCATCGGCGGCATGGTCTGCAGCCGGTTGACGGCTTCCTCTGGCGCGATGCCTCCTTGCTCCAGGCCTTCGATATAGGTCGCATACGTCGTCAGCCATGGCGCGGGCGTAAAGATCAGGGACGCGTTGGGCGAGTTCCGGCCCCGGTCATAGTCCGGCTGGGTGGCGTTGCCATTTGCATCGCGGTCGATGGTCTGGATCGTGCTGCGGTTGATGCCGACCAGCGCCGACCACTGTTCATTGAACCGGATCAGGTCGCCAATCATGAAGTTGTCGTTGCGGACGCGACTGGAGAAGTACATCGCCTTGGACGGCGTGGACGGCCAAACCGGCTCCGCGACATGCGTAGGCGAATCCAGCCCATAGGGGCCCAGATACCCGGTGCTGGGGAAGTAGTTGGTCTGCCATTGCCTGTCCGTGTAGCCGTAATAGCCCATCGTGATCTTGTGGGCGACGGGGCCGGTGCCGAACGAGATGTCCGCCAACGCTTGCCATGATTCCGACTCGGTGCGGGTCGGGCCCACCTTCTGGCGTAACTGGAAATACTCACCGGGTCCGCGCACCGAGTTCATGGTGTGGTATTGCACGGGCCTGTCTTGATATTCGCGGATGTGCGCCACGCGCAGCGTCAGGTTGTCGCTGGCCTCATAGGTGGCGCGAGCCATCCATTTGCGGGTTTCGGTCTCGTCGCGGATCCACGGCTGGCTCCAGTTCTTGCTGGTGTCCAGGTTCGGGCGAGGCGCGCCTTCCCGGAAGAACCAGTAGGACGAAGGCGCCTGCATCTTGTAGTCGCCATAGGACGCGCCCAGCTCAAGCTTGAAGCGATCGGTGATGTTGAAGTCCAGTGCCGCGCTGGCCAGCGTGCGGTCGATCTTCTGGTCGTCCACCGCGGTGTCGCCGTCCTGGCGCACCAGGTTGACGCGATAGCCGACCTTGCCGTTGCTGTCGACGGGGCCGCCGAAGTCGCCGTGCACGTAGTACTGGCTACCGCCGTAGTTGCCTACCGTGATGCTGTTCAGCCGCTCTGCCGTGGGGCGCTTGTTGACGTAGTTCACCATGCCGCCGGGCGAGGCGGCGCCAAACAGGAATCCCGACAAGCCGTTCAGGATTTCGACCCGCTCTTTGTCTTCCAGCGACGCGGCAAAGCCGTACGAACGGCGCAAGCCATCTTCGGCCCGGTCGTAACTGTTGAAGCCGCGGATCTTCACCATCGGCGCCCATCCGCTGATCTGCGGCGTCTGCGACAGGGTGGACGGACTGATCTTGTAGACGTCGTCCGGGGATTGCGCCTGCACGTTCTGCAGCAGTTCCCGCGACACGACGTTGAAGGCGTAGGGCGTATGCTGCCAATCCATGCCGCCCAGCGCGCCGACGGAAGACAAGGTTCCCGAGCGGTAACCGTCGCTGGCCAGCCCGTCCTGTTGCAGGGCGGCGGTGGCCGACCCGGTGACGGTGACGCTGGGCAAGGTGGTCACCCCGGGCGTGAGGCTGGCGCGCAAGGTGTATTCGCCGCCGCCGCGGTTGACGGCTTCCAGCCCCGTTCCTGCCAGCAGCGCGTTCAGGCCGCCTTGCACCGATTGCCTGCCGCGCAGGCCGGGGCTGTCGCGGCCGGCGGTCAGCGACGCTTCGACCGACACCTGGATGCCAGCCTGCGCCGCGAACTGCGTCAGGACCCGGCTGAGCGCACCGGGCGCGATGTCGTAGTCGCGCTCGGCCGGCGCGGATTGCGCGGACTGCGCCACTGCCGGCACGGCGGTGGCCAGGGCGATGCCTAGCAAGCTGGAACGGATCGCCAGCGACAGGACGGTGCGGCGGATGGGGGGTGACGAATGCATGGCGGGGCCTTGTCGATAGGGAGAGAAGTCGGTCTTCACCCCGTATGCCAAACACGGGCATCGAAAAGGGAACCTCCGCCTGAAAATAGTTGCGCCCGGCGCGAATTACTTCGGAACCACGACCACCCACCAGGGCATGGTGGCCCGCACGCGCACCGGCAGCGTGGCCGCCAGCGCGGCCAGTACGCGGTCCGTGTCGCCCACGGCATAGGCGCCGACGATCCGCAGGTCGGCCACTTCCGGCGCACACCCCAGATAGCCGCGCCGGTAACGCGACAGCTCGGCGATGAAATCGCCCAGGCGCATGTTCTCGGCGACGATCAGCCCGTTGGACCACGAGCGGCGGGCCTCGTCGGCGGGCACCGGCGCGTCGGCGCCGGTGCGGGTAACGCGGGACTGCTGGCCGGCGTGCAGCAAGAGGGGGCGCGCACCTGCCTGCAATGGCTCGACGCTTACCGCGCCGTCAAACACCGCGACGACGCTGGCGCCGTCTTCCTGGTAGACGCTGTAGCGAGTGCCCAAGGCCCGCAGCCGCGCCTCGGCGGTGTCGACCACGAAGGGGCGGGCGGGCGACTGGATGTCGGGCGCGGTGTCGATCAGGATCTCGCCCGCGATCAGGTGGATGCGCCGCAGGTCCGCACGGTAGTCGACGTCGATCGCGCTATCCGTGTTCAACCACAGGCTGGCGCCGTCGGCCAGCCGGATTTGGCGCTGTTCGGCCAGGCCGGTGGCATGTTCGGCCGTCCAGACGCGCCACGGGGCGGTCCGTGCGGAAGCCCAGACGCCCAGGGCGGTGCCGCACAGCAGGGTCAGCATCTTCATGGCGCGCCGGCGCTGGGCGCGCTTGGCCGCTGCGGCATCCAGCAGGCGGTGCGCCATCGGCTTGTCGCCGCCGGGCACGTTCAGGAATTTGCCGCTGATGGCCTCGACCTGGCTCCAGGCCATCTGATGGGCGGGGTCCGCATCGTGCCATTGCCGCCAGCGCAACCGCTCATCGGCGGGCACCGCCGGAGCCCGCAACACCGCGAACCATTCGGCGGCTTCCTGCAAGACCTTGAAGCTGGGAGAGGCGCCGCGGGCGGGCATCATGGCGCGACCGGCGCCGGCGCCAGGCTTGAGGTCAGGCACTGCAGCATCGCCTGCGCCATGTATTTCTTCACCATGCGCTCGGACACCTGCAGCTGCTCAGCGATCTCGATATAAGTGAGGCCTTCCAGATGGGCCAGCAGAAAGGCGGTGCGGGCCTTGGGATTCAGCTGGTTCAGCAGCGCGTCCAGTTCGCACAGGGCGTCCATCAGCAGCGCGCGATCTTCGGGCGAGGGCAGGTGCGTGTCTGCGACGGTGGCCAGCGTGTCGTGGTAGGCGCGTTCCAGGTCCTGGCGCCGCCAGTGGTTCACGACCAGCCCGTGGGCGATCGTGGTCAGGAATGCGCGCGGTTCGCGTATCGGTTCCTGGTTGCGGAACAGGCGCACGAACGTGTCGTGCGCGATGTCGGCCGCGTCGAACGCGTTGCCCAGGCGCCGCCGCAACCATTCCTGCAACCAGCCGTGATGGTCGCAGTACAGGGACTCGATGCGGGCGGATGCCGCAAGGCGGGGGGAGGACACGATGGAACCGCTGACATGACGTCAATAAGAATGAGTATCAATTATTATTCAGCGGCGCCGGTTTGGCAATCGGCGCATGCCCTTGGCAGGCGGGCTCAGGCTTCCCGCAGCGTGACCGTGAACCAGCCGCGCAGGGCATTGGACAGGCGGATCTCGTCGGCGGCGTGCAGATCGGCCAGCGTCAGCACGCGTTCGCGGACGTTGCCCGTGTCCAGCAGTTCGCCGCGTTGCACGCCGGGCAGGCAGCCGCTATCGACCGGCGGGGTGTACCAATGGCCGTCCATGCGCAGGTACACGTTGCTGCGGCTGCCTTCGCACAGCTCGCCGCGTTCGTTCAGGTACAGCAGGTCGAAGATATGCGGGTGCGCGGGCAGCCATTCGATCGTCTTGGTGTACCAGGGGCGGTGCGTGGTCTTGTAGCGCAGCAGCGGTTCCGAGGAACGCAGCGCCTCGGGCGCCAGCATCACTTCCTGGATGGCGGGCAGCGGCGGCAGCCGGGCGGTCTGGATATGGCGGGACCCGTCTCGAGCGACCAGCAGGCGCAGGCGATGCGGGCCGGGGGTGACGAGCCCCATCGCGGCGATCATGATGTCGCCTTCCACCGACCGTCCGCCCCAGACATAGCCCAGTGCCTTGCAGGACGCCTCCAGGCGCTGCAGGTGACGGGCCAGCAGGGGCACGCGTTGTTCGGCATCGACCAGGATGGTCTCGATCAATTCGGGTTGCATGGGACTCTCCTGGGACAAGGCGGGCGGGGCCGCGCTCTATGCTACTCCCGCTGCCGCCATCCTACGGTTATATCGTCACGCGCGCAAAATCCGGGCCTTCCAATGGCATTCCTGCCATTCCTCCGCGGGGTTCGAGTCGTGCACGATGCCGCCGCCCACGCTGTAGACACCGTGGCCGCCGGGGTCCAGCACCAGGGTGCGGATCGCCACGTTCAACGAGAAATCGCCATCCGGCGCCAGCCAGCCCACGCTGCCGCAATACAGCCCGCGCGGCGCGGTTTCCATCTGGCGGATGCGGCGCATGGCGGCCACCTTGGGGGCGCCGGTAATCGAACCGCAAGGGAACAGGGCGTAAAGCACGTCTTGCAGCGTGGCCTCCGGCGCCAGTGCCGAGACGGTGGACGTCATGGTCCAGACCGTGGGGTAGCGTTCCAGCGAGAACAGCGCATCGACCTTGACCGAACCCGGCTGGGCCAGCCGGCCCAGGTCATTGCGCAGCAGGTCCACGATCATCAGGTTCTCGGCGCGGTTTTTTTCGCTGGCCAGCAATTCCTGGCCCAGGCGCGCGTCTTCGATGGGATCGGCGTGGCGCGGGGCCGTGCCTTTCATGGGGCGGGTCGTCAGCCGCGGACCTTCACGCCGCACAAAGAGCTCGGGTGAAAAAGACAGCACCGTGCGGTCGCCGTCCTGGATGAAGGCGCCGTGGGCCACCGGATTGCGGGCGGCGATGCGGCGGTAGAGCGTGGCCGGATCACCCTGGTACTGCAGATCCAGCGCTTGCGTGAAATTGACCTGATAGAGCTCGCCGTCGCGGATCAGCCCGCGGATGGCGTCGATCTGGCGCACATAGTCTGCTTCGGTCATGCGCGGCGCAGGCAGGCTGATGGACGCGGGCGCGCTGCCGGCGTCGGGCGCGTCCCACGGGGCCTCGTCGATCTTGCGTTCGAACACCAGCGCGGTCAGGCGGGGGCGTCCGTCGTCGCGCGGGGGCGTCCACGGGCCGGCGGGCGCGGCCAGGGCGGCCTCGGGCAACAGCCATTCGCCCAATTCGTAATCCAGCAACAGGGCGATCCATCGCCCTTCCCGCCGCGCGGCCTCGATGGCCGCCAGCGCGGGGGCGACGTCGGCCGCGGCGCGCGCTTCGATCCGGGAGCAAAAGCCCTCGAAGCGCAACGCGCGGCCGGCCAGCCGGTCTTCAAAACGACATTCCATGCGTATTACTGCGGTTGATGTGCCAGGAATTCCGTGAGGACGCGTCCGGTATGGGAGTGGTCGGCCAAGGTCATCACATGTTCCGGCGAGCCTTCGGCAACCAGTTGGCCGCCGCCCGTGCCGCCTTCGGGGCCCAGGTCCAGCAGCCAGTCGGCTTCGGCGATGACGTCCAGATTATGCTCGATCACAACGACCGTGTTGCCCGCCTCCACCAGGCGGTGCAGCACATGAATCAGTTTTTCCACGTCAGCCATCGACAAGCCCACCGTCGGTTCATCCAGCACGTACAGCGTGTGCGGAATGCGCGAGGCGCGGCCGGTCTTGATCAGGCCGTCGGTCAGGCGCGCCTTGGACAGTTCGGTCACCAGCTTGATGCGCTGTGCCTCGCCGCCCGACAGGGTGGGCGAAGGCTGGCCTAAGGTCAGGTAGCCCAGCCCCACGTCCTGCATCAGCTGCAGCGGGCGGTGGATCTTCGGGTGTGCCGCGAAGTAGCCGATGGCGTCGTCCACTTCCATGGACAGCAGTTCGCCGGCATTCTTGCCGCGCATTTGCACGCTGAGCGTATCGCTGTTGAAGCGCGCGCCGTTGCAGGCGTCGCACGGCACCTTCACGTCCGGCAGGAAGTTCATTTCGATGGTGCGCATGCCCTGGCCTTCGCAGACCGGGCAGCGGCCGTCGCCGGTGTTGAACGAGAACCGCGCCGCCGTCCAGCCGCGCATGCGGGCTTCGCGGGTATCGGCAAACTGCTTGCGCACGTCGTCCCAGAAGCCCACATAGGTGGCCGGGCACGAGCGCGGTGTCTTGCCGATAGGCGTCTGGTCCACTTCCAGCACGCGGTCGATGGCTTCCCAGCCCTTGATGCTTTCGCAGCCTGCCCAGCCCGGCGACTTGCCTTGCGAGACGGCCTGGCTCAGGTTGTCCAGCAGCACTTCACGCGCCAGGGTGGACTTGCCGGAACCGGAGACGCCCGTCACGACGCTCAGGCGGCCTACCGGGATCTTGGCGTCCACGCTGCGCAGGTTGTGCAAGCGCGCGCCGCGGATCTCGATCATCGGCGTGTCGGCCTCGACCGGGCGGCGCCCTTGCAGCGGGTGTTGCAGCGGTGTTTTCAGATAACGCCCGGTGACGGATTCCGGCGCATCCATCAAGTCCTGCACCGAGCCTTCCGCGACCACGCGGCCGCCGCGGATGCCCGCGCCCGGCCCGATGTCGATCACGTGCGAGGCGCGGCGGATCGTGTCTTCGTCATGCTCCACCACCACCAGCGTGTTGCCGTTTTCTTCCAGGCGGGCCAGCGCGTTCAGCAGGATGCGGTTGTCGCGCGGATGCAGGCCGATGGTGGGCTCGTCCAGCACGTAGCAGACGCCCTGCAGGTTGGAGCCCAACTGCGCGGCCAGCCGGATGCGCTGCGCCTCGCCGCCTGACAGCGTCGGGGCGGCGCGGTCCAGCGCCAGGTAGTTCAGCCCGACTTCCTGCATGAAGTTCAAGCGTCCGCGGATTTCCGTGAGGATGTCGCGGGCGATCTCGCCTTCGCGGCCGCGCGCCACCAGTCCGGTGAAGAACGTGTGCGCATCCGACACGGGCAGCGACGCCAGTTCTGCGATGGATTTGTCGCGCCAGCGCACGGCGCGCGCCACGCGGTTCAGGCGCTGCCCGTCGCATTGTGTGCAGGCCTTGGCCTCGCCTTCATACCAGGCGTTCCAGGCGGTTTCCTCGCCGGTCTGCTCTTCGTCGAAGCCTTGCAATTGCAGGCCCGTGCCGAAGCAGCCCGTGCACCAGCCGTGCTTGGAGTTGTACGAGAACAGGCGCGGATCGGGTTCGGGGAAGCTGGTGCCGCAAGACGGGCACGCGCGCTTGACCGAGAAATGCTGCTGCTGCAATTCGCTGTTCAACGCTTCGTGCAGCTTGTTCACCGGCCACACTACCGACATCACGCCCTGGCCGTTTTCCAGCGCGCTCTTGACCGCGGCGCGCAGGTCAGCCTCGTTGGCCGGGTCGACCACCACGTCCGCCACGGGCAGTTCGATGGTGTGTTCCTTATAGCGGTCCAGGCGCGGCCACGGGGCTACGGGGATGAACTCGCCGTCCACGCGCAGATGCGTATGGCCCTTGGAGCCGGCCCACTTGGCCAAGTCCGTGTAATAGCCCTTGCGGGCGGTAACCAGCGGAGCCAAGAGGCCGATGTGCTCGCCCTTGTGGTCGCGCAGCAGGCGGGCCACGATCTGGTCCGTGTTCTGCGGTTCGACGGCCACGTTGCAGTCCGGGCAGTACTGCGTGCCCAGCTTCACATAGAGCAGGCGCAGGAAATGGTGGATTTCCGTCATCGTGGCCACGGTGGACTTGCGGCCCCCGCGGCTGGTGCGCTGTTCGATGGCGACGGTGGGCGGGATGCCGAAGATGGCGTCCACGTCCGGTTTGCCCGCCGGTTGCACGATGGCGCGCGCGTAGGCGTTCAGCGACTCCAGGTAGCGGCGCTGGCCTTCGTTGAACAGGATGTCGAAGGCCAGCGTGGACTTGCCCGAGCCGGACACGCCGGTGATCACGGTGAACTTGTCGTGCGGGATCTCGACGCTGATGTTCTTCAGATTGTGTTCGCGTGCGTTGCGGATTTCGATCGCCATATTGCCCTGGCGGCGCGCGCGCATCACGGATTGCAGTGGCGTGCCTTCACCCGCGCCGTTGGCTTGGCCATACGTCGCGGCGGGTTCGGCGATGCGGGCGGTCAGGCCGGCCTGCTCCACTTCCTGCGCGTCGGCGTCGCTGGTCACGACCACGTCGGCCGGCAGGATGCTGACTTCGTAGTCGCGCAGCGCGGCGCCGGTGTGGGACTTGGGGTTGTCCATCAGGTCCTGAGGCGTGCCCACGCCAAGCACCAGGCCGCCGGCGTCGCCGCCTTCCGGGCCCAGGTCGATCAGCCAGTCGGCCGCGCGGATCACGTCCAGGTTGTGTTCGATGACCAGCAGGGTGTGGCCCGCGGCCAGCAGCTTGCGGAAGGCGCGCATCAGGCGCGCGACGTCGTCGAAGTGCAGGCCGGTGGTGGGTTCGTCGAACAGGAACAGGCTGCCCTTCTTGGCGACCTTGGCGGTAGAGATGCCGCTGCGCGCGGCTTCGGCCAGGTGGCCGGCCAGCTTCAGGCGTTGCGCCTCACCGCCCGACAGCGTCGGCACGGGTTGCCCCAGCCGCACGTATTCCAGGCCCACGTCGGCCAGCGGAGCCAGGCCCGTCTGCACGTCGCGCAGGCCCTTGAAGAAGTCCAGCGCTTCGCTGACCGTCATGGCCAGCACTTCGTCGATGGACGCGCTCTTGCCCAGGTGCTCGACACGCACTTCCAGCACTTCGGGGCGGAAGCGCTTGCCGTCGCAATCGGGGCAGCGCAGGTACACGTCGGACAGGAACTGCATTTCCACGTGCTCGAAGCCGGTGCCGCCGCAGGTCGGGCAGCGGCCGTCGCCGCCGTTGAAGCTGAATGTGCCGGCCGTGTAGGCGCGTTCGCGCGCCAGCGGGGCCTGGGCGAACAGCTTGCGGATGGCGTCGAAAGCGCCCACATAGCTGGCGGGGTTGGAGCGGGCCGTCTTGCCGATGGGCGTCTGGTCCACCATGACGACGTCGGCGATCTGCTCGGCGCCCAACAGGCGGTCAAACGCTCCGGGCGCTTCCGACGGCTTGCCCTTTTGCTTGAGCAGCGCGGGATACAGCACGTCCTGCACCAGCGTGGACTTGCCCGAACCCGACACGCCGGTCACGCAGACCAGCCGGCCCAGCGGCAACTCCACCGAAACATTCTTCAGGTTGTGCGCGTTGACGCCTTCCAGCAGCAGCCGCGGCGTGTTCTTGGCGACCGGCATCGGACGCGGCGCTTCCACGCGTTGGCGCCCACCCAGGTAATTGCCCGTCAGCGTGTCTGCGGCGCGCAGCTGCTTGGGCGATCCGTCGAAAACGATGTAGCCGCCGCGCTCGCCGGGGCCCGGGCCGATGTCGATGATGCGGTCCGCGGCCACCATGACCTGCGGATCGTGTTCCACGACTACCAGCGTGTTGCCGGCGTTGCGCAGCCGGTGCATGACTTCGACCACGCGGTGCATGTCGCGCGGGTGCAGGCCGATGGACGGCTCGTCCAGCACGAACAGCGTGTTCACCAGCGAGGTGCCCAGCGCGGTCGTCAGATTGATCCGCTGGACTTCGCCGCCCGACAGCGTGCGGCTCTGGCGGTCCAGCGTCAGGTAGCCCAGGCCCACGTCGCACAGGAACTTCAGGCGCGCGCGCACTTCGGTCATGAGCAGGTCGGTGGCCGCGTCCAGCGCGCCCGAAAACGACAGCTCGTCGAAAAAGCGCCGCACCCGCTCGATGGGCAGCAGCATCACGTCATGGATCGACAGGCCGCCCAGGTGGTTCAGCTGGTCGCGCGTCCAGTTGGCGCCCACCGGCATGAAGCGCTGGTAGCGGCCGTCTTCCGGCGGCAGCACCGTGTCGGCTTCTTCCTTGGTGCCCAGGCGCCACAGCAGCGCGTCGGGTTTGAGGCGAGCGCCGTTGCAGGTGGGGCAGGGCGTGTAGCTGCGGTATTTCGAGAGCAGCACGCGCACGTGCATCTTGTAGGCCTTGGTTTCGAGCCAGTCGAAAAAGCGCTGCACGCCGTACCACTGGTGCTTCCAGGCGTCGTTGCCGCCCTTCCAGTCGGGGGTGCCGTAGAGCACCCAGCGCTTGTGCTCTTCGCTCATCGCCTTCCAGGGCACACCCAGCGGCACGCCCGCGCGCGGCGCGTACTTCTGCAGTTCGTCCTGGCATTCCTTATAGGACGGCGTGGTCCACGGCTTGATCGCGCCTTCCAGCAGGGTCTTGTTCTCGTCCGGGATGACCAGGCCGAAATCGATGCCGATCACGCGGCCGAAGCCGCGGCAGGATTCGCAGGCGCCCAGCGGCGAATTGAACGAGAAGCTGCTGGGCAGCGGGTCGGTGTATTCGATGTTGCAGTCGGCGCAATGCAGGCGGTCGCTGTATTTCCAGATTTCCGCGTCGCCGCCTTCGGCGTCCATCACGTAGACGGCCAGGTGCCCGGCGCCCATGCGCAGCGCGGTGTCCAGCGCTTCCATCACGCGTTCACGCTCGGTGCCCGCAAAACGGAACCGGTCCTGGATGACGTGCAGGATGCGGCGCTCTTCGCCGGCGTCCTTCGCGGCCTTGCCCTTCTTGGCGCCTTTGGCGGCTTTACCGCCCTTGGCCGCGGCGGTGGCGCGCGGCACGGCGGTTTCCTCGGCGTGCACGCGGGTGTAGCCCTGCTGCTCAAGAAAGCCGCGCACTTCGTCTTCGGTGAAGTTGGCGGGCACGGCGATGGGGAAGGTCACGACCAGACGCGGATCCCCCGCCACTGCGGCGCGTTCGGCCAGCGAATGGTAGATGGAGTCCGGCGTGTCGCGGCGCACCACCTTGCCGCAGCCGCGGCAGTACAGCCGCGCGCCGCGCGCGAACAGCAGCTTCAGGTGGTCGTTCAGTTCGGTCATCGTGCCGACCGTGCTGCGCGAGCTGCGCACCGGGTTGGTCTGGTCGATCGCGATGGCGGGCAGGATGCCTTCGATGCGGTCCACCTGCGGCTTGTCCATGCGGTCCAGGAACTGGCGCGCATAGGGCGAGAAGGTTTCCACGTAGCGCCGCTGCCCCTCGGCGTACAGCGTGTCGAAGGCCAGCGAACTCTTGCCGGACCCGGATACGCCCGTCACAACGACCAATTCGCCGGTGGCGATAGTCAGGTCCAGGTTCTTGAGATTGTTCTGGCGTGCGCCAACGATGCGGATTTGGGAGCTCATGGACGGTATCGTAGCCTGAGGAAGCCGCCTGCCCGAGCGATAACCCTTCGCTGGTTTCGAGCGCGGCGATATGGAATAATTGCCTATATTGTGAGTCACTGGTCCATAATATGGACAGTTATAGGCTAACTAGCTGTACAAATAAACAGTATCGCAGATTCGTCTGACATTCGCGCTGTTTGCCTTGCGAATTCTGCGTGTTCATAGTTAAGGGCTGGTTGTCACTATTTGGGGACGTTCTTGTCGGAAACCAAGGTCGCGGGCGCTGCGGCGTTTGCCAAGTTCATGACCGTGCTGCAGGCGGTGGCCGACGCGCCCCAGCCGCCGACGGCCGCCTCGCTTGCGCGCAGCTGCGGCTACCCGCGCCCCACCGTCTATCGCATCGTGGCCGCGCTGGCCGAGCAGGGCATGGTGGCCGAAACCGGCGGCGTCTACCGACTGGGAACGCGCCTGATGTCCCTGGCCAGCCGTGCCTGGTCGCAGTTCGACCTGCGCGCCGCGCTGGCGCCCGACCTGCAGGCCCTGCGCGACGCCACGGGCGAAACCGTGCACCTGGCGGTGCCTGCCGGCCAGGAGATGATCTATATAGACAAGCTGGAAAGCCCGGGCCCGGTGCGCATGGTGTCGCGCGTGGGGTCGTCGGTGGCGCTGCATTCCAGCGCGGTCGGCAAGGCCTATCTGGCCGCCCTGGACGACGTCGCCCGCGAGCGCCTGCTGCGCGACCTGCCGCTGCCGGCGCGCATGCCCGGCACCGTGACCAGCCTGCCAGCCCTGCGGGCCGTCCTGGACGGGGACCGCGCCCGCGGCTACGCCATGGACAACGAGGAAAATGAAGCCGGCATCGTCTGCTACGGCGTGGCGCTGTGCGATGCGGCCGGCCGGCCCGTGGCGGGCGTCAGCGTCAGCACCTTGCTGTTCCGGCGGCGCGATGACCCGCAAGCCGCCTATATCGATCCCTTGCTGCGGCTGCGCGATGCCGCCGCGGCCAAACTCGCCGTCCTGCCGGCATCGTCCGGCGGCGTCTGACCGCCCGCCCCAGAGGAATTCCATGACCGCATCCGCTCCCATTGCCTCCAAGCTATCCGCCCTGTTGGCCGCCCGGGTCGTGCCTGTGCTGCGCTACACGGACGCGGCCACCGCCGCCTATGCCGCCGAAGTCGCCGTGGCGGCAGGTTGCACCACGCTGGAGCTGACCTGGACGATTCCCGGCGTGACCGACCTGGTGCGCGCGCTGCGCGACAAGCACGGCGCCAGCCTGCTGCTGGGCGTGGGCACGGTGCTGGACGAAACCCAGGCCCGCGAGGCGCTGGTGGCCGGCGCCGACTTCCTGGTATCGCCCGCTTTGGCGACCGAAATCGTGGACATGGCGCACGCGGCCGATGCCCTGTGCCTGCTGGGTGCGTTCACGCCCACCGAAGTGCTGGCCGCCCGCCGTGCCGGCGTGGACGTGGTGAAGGTGTTCCCGGCGGACACGGGCGGCCCCAAGCACCTCGCCGCGCTGAAGTCGGTGTACCCGGACACGATCTTCTGCCCCACGGGCGGCATCACTCAAGACAACATGCGCACGTACTTCGCGGCCGGCGCCGGGCTGGTGGGCATCGGCAGCAACCTGTACGACAAGGCCGCGTTCGCCGCGCGCGACACGGCGGCGCTGGTCGCCCAGATCACCCGAACCCGCGAGGCCGCCCATGGCTGATTTCGACATCGTCGCGCTGGGCGAGCCGCTGGTCGAACTGAACCAGACGCACAAGGGCCAACTGCAGTACCTGCAGGGCTTTGGCGGCGACACGTCCAACGCGGTCATCGCCGCTGCGCGCCAGGGCGCGCGCTGCGCCTACCTGACCCGCGTGGGCAATGATGCGTTCGGGGCGCAGTTCCTGGACTTATGGCAGTCCGAAGGCGTGGACACGACGGGCGTGCAGACGGACGACGACGCCCACACCGGGCTGTATTTCGTGCAGCACGGTCCCGACGGCCACGCGTTCAGCTATCTGCGCCGCGGCTCGGCCGCCAGCCTGATGAACCCGGCCTTGCTGCAAAGCGGCCTGATCGAACGCAGCCGTTTCCTGCACGTGTCGGGCATCAGCATGGCGATCAGCACCAGCGCCTGCGACACCGTGTTCGCCGCCATCGCCCGCGCGCATGCCGCGGGCGCGCAGGTCAGCCTGGATTCGAACCTGCGCCTGCGGCTGTGGCCGGTGGACCGCGCCCGCGCCGTCCTGCGCGAAGCCATGCGCGAGGCCGACGTGTTCCTGCCCAGCATGGACGACATGCAGCACCTGACCGGCAATGACGATCCCGAGCGCACGCTGGACTGGATTCGCGACGGCGGCGCGGCGGGCGTGGTGGTGCTGAAACTGGGCAAGGATGGCTCCATTATCGACGACGGGCGCACCCGGACGCCGGTTGCAGCCTTGCGCGTGGACGCCGTGGATGCCACGGGGGCGGGTGATTGCTTCGCGGGCAGCCTGCTGGCGCGCCGCTGCCAGGGCGATTCCTGGGAAGACGCCGTGCGCTACGCCAACGCGGCGGCGGCGCTGTCCACGTTGGGTTATGGCGCGGTCGATCCGCTACCGCGCGCGGAACAGGTGCTGGAACGGCTGAAATTGCTGGCGGGCTAGGCGGCATCAGGACCGGGCAGGGATCTTGGGGACGGATAGTATTCCTGCCTTGTACCCTGTCTTTCCGCCCCAATTGGCGTAGCCCAAGGATTTCAGGCTAAAATGCCAAGTTATCCGAATTTTTTCCGCCAGCCCTATTTCCGGTTGTGCGGGCCACTTTCCGCAAATTCAACAGGAGAATCAACATGGCTGAACGCAAACGCGTGCGTCGTAACACCCTGGAACGCCGTTGCTTGGGCAAGGCTTTCAAGCGCTTGTTCGTCAAGTCGCCCAAGGGTGTTTTCAAGATGCTGGAAAAGATCAAGCGCGTCTAATCAACGCCCTGATCTGAAAAAATCCCCGCACGGCGCAAGCTGTGCGGGGATTTTTCTTTTGGGACGCGGCCCGAATGAACAACCCGCGGGCGACGCGCGCGCCATCACTCCACCGCCGGCCCCAGCTTGGGCTTGATGAAATCCATGAATGCCCGCGTTTTCGCCGGCTGGATGCTTGACGGGTAAATCACGTAGATCGAGATCGGATCCACCGACCAGCCCGGCAATACGCGCCGCAGCGAATTGCGTTTGATGATCGGGTCCAGCGCCTGGCAGTGGGGCATCCGTGTGATGGCCAGATCCAACCCCGCCAGCGTGCCGGCGATGCTCATGTTGTTGGCGGCCAGATGGCCGCTGACCGGCACGATTTCGCTGTCCGTGCCGTTGTGCAGGGTCCAGTGCGAATGGGCGTCGTCGATGGTGGTGCGCAGGCATTGGTGCTGCGTCAGGTCGGCGGGCGTCTTGGGTTCGCCGTAGCGTTCCAGGTAGCGGTCGGAGGCGTACAGGTAATTGTTCAGCGACACCAGTTCCTGCACCACCGCGCCGTCGCTGCGCGCCACGGCCGCGCCGTTGCCATTGCCGTTGCCCGTGTCGATGGCGGCCAGCGGATAGTCGGTGTTGCGGCCAAAGCGCAGCACCACGTCAAACGGGGTGCCTTGCGCATCGGACGCGGTCATCATGCTCAGGTCGAACTCGCACTCCACTTCAGGATAGCGGTCGGTGAAATCGTTGATGGTTTCCGGCAGCAGCCAGATCGCCAGGCTGTAGGGCATGGACACGCGCAGGTTGCCGGATGGGCCGCCGGACAGCGACAGCAACTGCTCGTGCGCCAGGCGGGCTTCGTCGATCAGGCCCTGGCAGCGGCGCATATAGGCCGCGCCAGCCTCGGTCAGGTCCAGCCTGCGGGTATTGCGGTTGATCAGGCGCAAGCCGATCGCGCGTTCCAGTTCGTTGATGCGGCGCGACAGCGTCGACGTGGGCATGTCCAGCGCGCGCGCCGCCAGGCTGAAGCTCTTGCGCTTGGCAACCTCTACGAACAAGGCGATGTCATTGAGCTGGACGGTCGAAGCTTCCATAGGCATTCCGGATTTGGCCGCCCGAGTTTACGCCACTCCCGCGCGCGCCCCAACGCTTAAAGGTCCCGAATACCCGTCAAAAAATGCAGGGGTTGACAGATTTGATTGCAAATTCGAATGGGTCGGCATCGGTTAGCGCAGGCATATCCCCTACACTTCAGGCGAAAACAGTTAAGACCAAGACCGCAGCGGTGTCACGGAGATCGCAAAGGGGCATAGCAGGCATGACCGATACACCAACGTTTTTCACCGTTCTGACGCCCACCTACAACCGGGCGGGTACGCTGCACCGGGTGTATGAATCGCTTTCCCGGCAAACATTCAGGGACTTCGAATGGGTGGTGGTGGACGATGGTTCCACCGACAACACCCACGATTCCATCCTGGATTGGCAGACGCGCGCCGATTTTCCGATCCGCTACGTCTGGCAGAACAACCAACACAAGAAAACCGCGTTCAACCGCGGCGTGCGGGAAGCGCGCGGCCAACTGATCGTCGGCCTGGACAGCGACGACGAAATGCCGCCCGACGCGCTGGCTACCTTCAAGGACGCCTGGGAAAGCATTCCGCCCGCGCGGCGGGATTCCTATGTGGCCGTCACCGGCCTGTGCGCGCGCCCCGACGGCACGATCGTCGGCGACCGCTATCCGCAGGACGTGTTCGACAGCACGGCGGTGGACGTGTATTTCCGCTATCGCATCAAAGGCGAGAAATTCGGCTGTATGCGCACCGACATCCTCAGGAAATATCCGTTTCCCGAGGATGTGGCGGGTTTCGTGCCGGAAAGCCTGGTGTGGTGGGCGGTGGCGCGCGCGGGCTATCTCAGCCGCTTCATCAACCGCGTGGTGCGCACCTATCATGACACGCCGGGCGGCCTGAGCCAGGGCGCCGTGTCGGTGGCCAACAATGCGCAGGGCCTCTACCTGCTGGCCTGGGACATGCTGCAGCACCACCTGGAATTCTTCCGCTTCCGGCCACGCGAATTCATCATGGCGGCCGCGCGCTACACGCGTTTCCGGCTGCATCTGAAGCACTCCGGCGTGCCCACGGCCGTCCAGGCCTACCGCCTGACGAACCCGGCGGCGACCTTCATGGTGGCGGCGATGTGGCCCGTGGGTTATGCGCTCTACCGCCGCGACCGTCGGCGCGGCGTCGCGTAGGCGCATGCCCCGCCGGCGCGGGCCTCAGGCAGGCGCCGCCGCCGGCGCGCCGTGCCCCAGCCCCAGATACACCTCGACCACACGCGGATCCACCGCGACTTGCGCCGCGGGGCCTTCCAGCGTGACGGTGCCGGTCTCCAGCACGTACGCGTAGTCGGCCACCTGCAGGGCCGCGCGGGCGTTCTGCTCGATCAGCAGGATCGACACGCCCATCTCGCGCAGCCGTGCGACGATGCGGAACACTTCCCGCACGATGCGCGGCGCCAGCCCCAGGCTGGGTTCGTCCAGCATCAAGAGCCGTGGCTTGGCCATCAACGCACGACCCACGGCCAGCATCTGGCGTTCGCCGCCGGACAGCGTGCCGGCGAACTGGGCGTGGCGCTCCTTCAGGCGAGGGAACAGCTCATAGACCTCGGCCAGCGTCTTGTCCTGGTCGCGCAGGCCGCAACGGAAGCGGTGGAACGCGCCCAGCATCAGGTTGTCTTCCACCGTCATTTCGGCGAAGAGCTCGCGCTTTTCAGGCACCAGGTTCATACCGGCCGCCACCATTTCCTCGATCTCGGCGTGCGCCTGGGCCTTGCCGCCGAACACGATCTGGCCGGTCGACGGCAGCACGCCCATGATGGCGGACAGGAGAGTGGTCTTGCCGGCGCCGTTGGGGCCGATCACGGTCACGATCTGGCCTTCGCCCACCGTCAGGCTGATGTCCGACACGGCTTCCACCTTGTCGTAGGCGACGCGCAGGTCGCGCACTTCCAGCAGTTTCGCAGTCATCATTCCACTCCGCCCAGATAGGCTTCCAGCACCGCGGGGTTGTGCTGGATCTCGGCGGGCAGCCCTTCGGCGATCTTCTCGCCGAAGTCCATGACCACCACGCGATCCACCAGGCCCATCACGAAGTCCATGTCGTGCTCGACCAGCAGGATGGCCATGCCTTCCGCACGCAGCTTCTTCAAGAGTTCGGCCAATTCGCACTTTTCCTGATAGCGCAGGCCGGCCGCGGGCTCGTCCAGCAGCAGGATGCAGGGGTCGGAGGCCAGGGCGCGCGCGATCTCCAGGATGCGTTGCTGCCCCAGCGCCAGCGAGCCGGCTTCGTCATGCAAATGCTTGCCCAGCCCCACCCGTTCGACCTGCCGTGCCGCTTCGGCCAGCAGGCGGGATTCTTCGGGACGGTCCAGCCGCCAGGCGGCCGGCAGCACGCCGCGATGTCCGCGCAGGTGGGCGCCGATGGCCACGTTTTCCAGCACGCTCATGCGCGAGAGCAGGCGCACGTGCTGGAAGGTGCGCGACAGGCCCAGCCGCGCGATCTTGCGCGCGCCGACGCCCGCCACCGATTGGCCCAGCAGCGTGACTTGACCCGAGGTGGGCGTGTCCACGCCCGAAATCTGGTTGAACATCGTGCTCTTGCCGGCGCCGTTGGGGCCGATCAGCGCCAGGATCTCGCCCGCCCGGATTTCCAAGTTCATGGCATTGTTGGCGACCAGACCGCCGAACTTGCGCGTCACGTCCACGGCCTTGAGCACGACCTCGCCGCGTGGCGGCATCGGCTTTCGGGGCAGGGGTTCGGCGTCCATGTCCACGCGGCGCACGGGCTTCTTCACGCGGATCCAGCGCGTCAGCACCGGCCACAGGCCGCTGCGTGCACGGTGCAGCAGCAACACCATGCCAAAACCGAAGACGATGACCTCGAAGTTGCCGGTCTGGCCCAGCAGCTTGGGCATCCAGTCCTGCAGCCATTGCTTGAGCACGGTGAACACGCCCGCGCCAACCAGCGCACCCCAGACCTGCCCCGCGCCGCCGATGACGGTCATGAACAGGTATTCGATGCCCATCTGCAGGCCGAACGGGTTGGGGTTCACGAAGCGCTGCATGTGCGCGTACAGCCAGCCCGAGGCGCAGGCCTGCAGCGCGGCAATGATGAAGATCACCATGCGCGAACGTGCCGTGTCCACGCCCATCGACTCCGCCATCACGCGCCCGCCCTTGAGCGCGCGGATGGCGCGGCCCTCGCGTGAGTCCAGCAAGTTCTGCGTGGACCATACGGCAATCAGCAGGAACGCCCAGATCAGGTAATAGATGCTGCCGCCCTGGTTCAGCGACCAGCCGAACAGGTTGATGGCGGGGATGTCCGGGATGCCGGTGTGGCCGCCCAGGCCTTCGACGGAGCCGAAGGCGAAATACAGCGACAGGCCCCAGGCAATGGTGCCCAGCGGCAGGAAGTGGCCCGACAGCTTGAGCGTGATGGCGCCCAGCAGCCAGGCGATGAAAAGCGTCAGCACCAGTCCGGCCAGCAAGGTCAGCCAGGGCGAGGCGCCCAGCCAGGCCAGCCAGGTCGGCAGGGTGTCGGCGCGGGTGGTGAGCAGCGCCGTGGTGTAGGCGCCCACGCCCACGAAGGCGGCCTGCCCGAAGCTGGTCAGTCCGCCCACCCCGGTCAGCAGCACCAGGCCCAGCGCCACCAGCGCATACAGGCCGATGTAGTTCAGCAGGGTCACGTAGAACGGCGGCAAGGCCAGCGGCCCCAGCGCCAGCAGCGCCAGGAATACGAAGAGGATGATGCGGGGGTTCATTCGTCTTCTTCCTCGACGTGATGGCTTTTCAGCGAGCGCCAGAGCAGCACGGGGATGATCAGCGTGAATACGATGATTTCCTTGTAGGCGCTGGCCCAGAACGACGAGAAGGCTTCGATCAGGCCCACCAGGATGGCGCCGGCCGCGGCCAGTGGATAGCTGACCAGACCGCCGATGATGGCGCCTACGAAGCCCTTCAGGCTGACCATGAAGCCGGAGTCGAAGTACATGGTGGTGATGGGGGCGATGAGGATGCCCGACACCGTGCCGATCAGCGCGGCCAGGAAGAAGGTGGCGCGGCCAGCGAAGATGGGGGAAATGCCCATCAACCGTGCGCCCAGCCGATTGAAGGCGGCGGCGCGCAGCGCTTTGCCGTACATAGAACGTTCAAAGAACTGGTACAGCACGATGATCAGCACCGCCGACACCGCCACCACCCACAGCGCCTGGCTGTTGATGTTGATGGGGCCGAGTGCCAGGCTGGCGTCGCTGAAGGGCGCGGTGCGCGCGCCTTCGGCGCCGAAAGCCAGAAGGCCCAGGCCGACCAGCGCCAGATGGACGGCGATGGACACGATCAGCAGCACCAGCGTCGAGGCCGACGCGATGGGCTGGTAGAACAGGCGGTACAGCTGCGGGCCCATCGGCACCACCAGCATCAAGGTCAAGAGCGCCTGCACCGACATGGGCAATTGCGCCAGCGGCAGCTGATAGAACAGCGCCGCCAGGATCAGCGGATAGATCGCCTTGGCCGCGATACGCCAGAGGCCGCGGGCGCGGCCCGGACGCTTGGCGCGTGCCACCAGGTCGGCAGCCGCTTCGGCCAGCGCGAACGCCAGCAGCAGCCAGACCAGCAGCACGGGCTTGCCGGCCTGGATGGCCGCCATGGTCAGCGCGCCGAAGGCGACGAATTCGCCCTGGGGGATGAACAGCACGCGGGTAACGGTAAAGACCAGCAGGATCGACAACGCCAGCAACGCGTAGATCGCGCCGTTGGTGATGCCGTCCTGCCCAAGTATCAAGGCGATCTGAGCATTCATGCGAAATTCCGACAGGGACGGGAAATGCCGGGCGGCCCGAAGGCGGCCCGCGCAACGCGGACGGTTTGCGCCGTCCGCGCCGCGGTTAAGGCCTTACTTGACGAGCGCCCAGTTGCCGTCCTTCACGGTGATGAGTTCGCGACCGCGGTCGTCGAAGCCGCTGTGGTCGGCCGCGCTCATGTTGTAGACGCCTTGCGTGCCCACCAGCTCCTTGGTCTGTTCCAGCGCGTCGCGCAGGGCGCTGCGGAATTCCTTGGTGCCCGGCTTGCCGGCCTTCTCCGCCAGCGGCACGGCCTTTTCCAGCAGCAGGCCGGCGTCGTAGACGTTGGCGCCGAAGGTGGCGGGCTTGGAGCCGTTGAGCTTTTCGTAGGCCGCGATGTAGTCGCTGGCGACCTTCTTGGACGGGTTGCTGTCCGGCATTTCGGGCAGCACCAGCATCAGGCTGGCGGCCAGCACCGTGCCTTCGACCTTCTTGCCGCCCAGCTTCAGGAAGTCGGGCAGCGCGGCGCCGTGGGTCTGGTAGAACTTGCCCTTGTAGCCTTGATCGAACAGGGTCGTCTGCGGCAGCACGCTGGCGGCGCCGGGGGCGGCCACCAGCACGGCGTCCGGCTTGGCGGCCAGGATCTTCAGCGCCTGGCCCGTGACCGAGCTGTCGAAGCGCAGGTAGCGTTCATTGGCGGTGACCTTGATGCCCTTCTCGGTGGCCAGGCCCGAGAAGACCTTGTACCAGTTCTCGCCGTAGGGATCGTTCAGGCCGATGAAGCCGACCGTCTTCACGCCCGTCTTGACCATGTGGTCCACCAGCGCGCGGGCGATGATGTCGTCGTTCTGCGTGGTCTTGAACACCCACTTCTTCTGGTCGTTCATGGGCAGCACGACGGCCGCCGTGCCCACCGGCGCCAGCATCGGCACGCCTGCTTCGGCCGCGAACTGGATCACGCCCATGGCGTTGGGCGAACCCGACGGGCCGATCAGCGCGTCCACGTTCTGCTCCGAGATCAGCTTCTTGAAGGCGGTGACCGAGTTGGTGGAATCGCTGGCGTCGTCCAGCGAGATGTATTCCACCGTCAGGTCGCCGATCTTCTTGGGCAGCAGCGGCACGGTGTTCTTCTGCGGAATGCCGACCAGCGCGGTCGGTCCGGTGGAAGACGTGACCACGCCGACCTTGACTTGGGCCAGGGCGGGCAGGGCGAACAGGGCGGCGACGGCGGCGGCCGCGGCCAGGGGGAGTTTCTTCGACAGCATGGCAAAACCTCCGGATAGGGAGCAATGGGCGTGCGACTTGAAAACGGAGAAAACGGGGAACTGCGGGAATTACTTGTTGCTTAAACTTTCTATGGGGCAAGGCTCAGCACTGTAGACCCGGTCCCCGTGCTTACCTATCCGTCAAAACCCGAAGGGGCGGTTGGAATGCGGACTCAGATGGTGATGGAACTGACGCTGGCGCCGCCGCAGACGAACAGCGTCTGTCCGGTGACGAAGCTGTTCGCGGGGTCCGCGAAGAACATCACGGCGCGCGCGACGTCGTCCGAACGGCCCAGGCGCTTGACCGGGATGCCGTTGGCCAGCTGCTTTTCGCGTTCGCTGCCAGGTTCGATCACTTCGTAGAACATGTCCGTCTGGATGGGGCCGGGCGCCACGACGTTGACCGTGATGCCGTAGGGCGCCAGTTCCAGCGACCAGGTGCGCGCCATGCCGACCATGCCGGCCTTGGTGGCGGAATAGGCGGTACGCGTGGGAAGGCCCAGCGCGCCGCGCGAGGACATCATCACGATGCGGCCGAACTTGCGTTCCTGCATGCCGGGCAATGCCGCCTGCACCAGGGCAATCGCCGCGCCCAGGTGGATCTGGGTCAGGCCGTGCAGTTCTTCCTGCGTGACCTGCGGCAGCAGGTTGGGCCAGATGACGCCGGCGTTGTGGATAACGTGGCTGATGGGGAACTTGGCGGCGGCTTCCTGCCCGGCCTGGGCGGTGGCGTCGGCGTCCAGCAGGTCCACCTGCATGTTGTGCAGGCGGGGATGGCTGAAGTCGGCCGCGCGGCGTGCCATCGAAATCACTTCATAGCCTGCGTCCAGCATGCTGCGGCAGATTTCCGCTCCGATGCCGGCGCTGCCGCCGGTGACGAGGGCAACATTCGCTTGTGTCATGGATTCCCTTTGTTGGTTGTGGCCGCGGCCGGTCAGGCCTTGGGCGCCAGCGCCAGCACGCGGAGCGGGCTGCCCGAGCCGCTGCGGATCTTCAGCGGCGCCGAAAAGATCACCGCGCCGGTGGGCGGCAGCTGATCCAGGTTCGTCAGGCATTGCAGGCCGTAGCGGTTGTTGCCGTGCATGTAGTAGTGGCAGGGGTAGGGCGGATTCAGGTGATGGGCCTGGCCGGCGTCGGTGCCCACGGATTCGGTGCCGAAGCCGTGCACGTCGCGTTCCTTGATCAGCCACGGCACGACGTCCGCGTCGGGGCCGGGCGAGTGCGCGCCGTCCGCCTGCATGTTCAGGTATTCGGCGGGCTTGGCGCGCTTGGACCAGTCGGTGCGCATCAGCACCCACGAGCGCGCCGGGATGCGGCCGTGCTTTTCCTCCCAGGCCTTCACGAAATCGATGGTCAGCAGGAAGTCCGGGTTGTCGCGCGCTTCGGCGGAACAGTCGATGACGCAGGCGCTGGCGATGAATGACTCGATGGGGATCGTGTCCACCGTGTTGTCGGGCTGGTCCTTGCCGGTGACCCAGTGGGCCGGCGCATCGAAGTGGGTGCCCGTGTGTTCCGAGCACGAGAAGTTGTTCCAGTACCAGGCGGGGCCGCGCTCGTCATAGCGCGAGATCTCTTCCATGCGGAAGGGCCAGGCCTGGCCGAACTCCGGCGGCAGCACGATGGTGGGGAATTCCGGCGTCAGGGTCTCGGTCAGGTCCACCAGGCCGATGCGGCCCGACACCAGTTCCGACATGAATTGGGCAAGAATGTTCTGGCTCATGCTGTTGCTCCTCTTGGTTCGTGTGTTGTCGGGGGGGCCGTCAGGCGCCCAGTTCCCGTTCCAGTCCCTTGGGGTTTTCGGCCAGCCGGGCGCGGAATTCCTGCGCCACGTCGCCAACGTAGACGTCTTCGACCCCGTCCTTCAGCGCACGCACGATGGCGGCGGCGATGGCGGCGGGGGCTACGCGCGGCGGAGGCGTGCGTTGCTCCCATTCGTGGTCCACCGGACCGGGGAACACGTTCACCACCCGCACGCCCGCGCCGCGCATCTCGGCGCGCAGGCATTGCGCCAAGGACAGCGCGGCGGCCTTGGATGCCGACCACATGCCGCGCGCGGGCAGGTTCATGTGCGCGTAGATGGACAGTACGTTGACCCAGGCGGTGGCGCTGTTCACGCCGTCGGCAGCGCGGCCGCACAGGGCCGGGCCGAAGCACTGCGCCAGTCGCATCAGGCCCAGCACGTTCACATCCATGGCGTCGCGCGCGGTGTTCACGTCCTTGCGGCCCAGCAGGCCGCCTTCACGTTCCAGATCGGCCGTGTTCACCAGGATCTCGACCTTGCCGCCGATGGAGGCGGCCACGCGTTCGACGGAATCCGTGTCGGTAACGTCCATCACGACGGTTTGCACGTGCGGGTCGGCGGCCAGGGCGTCGAAGGCGTCGTCGCGCTTCCAGGCCTGCGGATCGCCCAGGAACACGGTGGGGCAGCCCGCATCCAGCAGGGCGCGCGCCACGGCCTGGCCCACCGCGGACTTGCCGTCCGTGACCAGGGCCCGGCGGAACTTCGGGTCGCACGAGGTCTCGCGCAGGGTCTTGTCGTCTTCCATGTTCGGGGTGTTCCTTTCTGGCAGGGCGATCATCACGGCCTGGCCGCTGCGGTCCAGCTTCAGCGCCAGCCGCACGCGGGCGCCGTCGGCGCAGTCCTGGTGCACGTGGGCAACGACCGAGGGGCCGGCGTCCATGCGCACGGTGCCCACGCGCCACGGCAGGCGTTCGCGGAAATAGAGGTCGTTGCTGTGGTGCAAGGTGGTGCTGACCAGCAGCACGCCGTTGGGGTCGGCCGGGCGCCAGGGCAGGTGCTCGGACAGGCAGTGGCCGCAGACTTCGCGGGGCGGGTATTGCACCGCGCCGCAGTCGGCGCAGGTTTGCAGGTCGAAACGGCCCTCGGCGGCGGCCGCGGTCAGCCCCAATGCGCTGCGGCTGCGCCAGCCGGGCGGCAGCGTGGGCTGGCGGGTACGCGCAACCGGGTTCTTCCGGGGCGGTTTGGCTAGCGTCTCGGTCATGCGTCGCTCCTGGCCAGAATGGCCGCGGCGGTGCATAGCCCGCGGTCGTAATTGATCATGCCGAAGCCGCTGACCATGCCGATGCGGGCATCGGCCACCTGCGTGCCGCCGGCCGTGCCGGTCAGCTGGCGCAGCGCCTCGACCATGCCCAGATAGCCGCCCGCGGCGCCTGCCTGGCCCACGGACAGCTGGCCGCCGTTGGTGTTGAACGGGAAGCTGCCGTCCACGGTGAAGGTGTTGTCGCGGATGAAGGCGGGGGCGGCGCCTTTTGCGCAGAAGCCCAGGTCTTCGATCTGCATCAGGTTGATGACCGGGTAGTCGTCATAGGCTTGCAGGAAGTCCATGTCGGCGGGCGCGGCGCCGGCTTGGCTATAGAGCTCGTCGATGTCCATGGTCCAGCCGCCGCGCGTCTGGATGGGATCGTCGATCCAGGCGTTGTGGCGTTCGATGGTGGACAGGATGCGGGCGTACGGCAGGTTCAGCGTGCGAGCCTGGGCCTCGCGCATGACGAGAAAGGCGTCGGCGCCCGCGCAGGGCATCACGCAATCGAACAGATGGATCGGGTCGGTGATGACGCGGGCGTCCAGGTATTGGGCCAGCGTCAGCGGCTTTTTCATCAGCGCGTGCGGATAGCGCAGGGCGTTGTCGCGCTGCGCCACGCACAGCTTGCCGAAGTCTTCGCGCGTGGCGCCGGTCGTGCGCATGTAGTTCGTGGTCAGCAGCGCGAAGCTGGCGTTGGGGCCGCCGGCACCGTAGGGATACACGGCGTCCTGCGCAAAGCGCGAGAACTGGCTGACGGTGTTGCGGAAGGAATCCACGTGGTTGGTGTCGCCCGCGATGCAGGCCACGATGTTCGCGTCGCCGGCCTGTACGGCGCGGGCCGCGCGGCGCAAGGCCGCCACGCCGCTGGCGCCGCCCATCGGGATGTGGTCCAGCCAGCGCGGGCTCATGCCCAGATGCTGGACCAGGCCCACGGCGGTATCGGGCGCCAGCGTGAAACTGGACACGCACAGGCCATCTACGTCCGCCTTGGCCACGCCGGACTGCCGGATCAGCGCGCCCAGTGCGCGCCCCAGCCACCAGTGGGCGGCGTGCGTGGAATAGCGCTCGTACGGGATCGTGACGGGCAGGGCCGCCACAATGCCGTCATAGCCCAGGCGGCTCATCGGGGCGCCTCCTGGCGTTTCTTCATGCCGGTCGTGTCGACGCAGCGTGCCGTGCCGGGCAAGGTGGGTGCCAGCGCCTTCATCTCGCCGCGCTGGATCTTGTTGGTGGTGGTGAGCGGCAGGCTGTCCACGAAGGCGACGTAGCCGGGCGCCTTGTAGTACGCCAGTTGTTCCAGGCACCACTGCACGATGCTGCGTGCGGCATCCGAGATGCCTGCATCGCCGGCGGGCAGCGATTCCGGCACGACGCAGGCCAGCACTTCGTCGCCACGCACGGCGTCGGGCACGGCGGCCACGGCCACGGCCTTGACCAGCGGATGCTGCATCAGCACGCTTTCGACTTCCACGGCCGAGATGTTCTCGCCGCTGCGGCGGATCACGTTCTTCTTCCGGTCGACGAAACGCAGCGCGCCGTCGTCCTCGCGGCGGACGATATCGCCCGTATGGAACCAGCCGTCCTGCCAGGCTTCGGCGGTGGCGGCCTCGTCCTTGAGATAGCCCGCGAAGAAACCGTAGCGCGGGTCGTCGCCCGCATGGCGCACCAGCAGTTCGCCGTGTTCGCCGGTGGCGGCCGGCTGGCCGGCGTCGGTCACGATGCGCACTTGCACGTCGTCTTCCTCGCGGCCGAAGCTGCTGGTGCCGATGTGGCGCGGCTCCTGGTTGGCGATGATGACGGCGCCGGCGCCGGTTTCGGTCATGGCCCAGGCTTCCAGCAGCGGAAAGCCGAAGCGGGCCTCAAACGGGGCGTGCAGCTTGCGGTCCACGCCTGCGCCGAAGCCGAAGCGGATGGCGGGTTGCAGGTCGCCGTCGGACGGCGGCGCCTTCATCAGGATGGCGGGCATGACGCCCAGGTAATGCAGCACGGTGGCGCCGGAATCCCGCACGCTGTCCCACCAGGTCTTGGGATGGAAGCGGTCCAGCGGGATCAGGCAGCCGCCCGTCAGCATCATGGCCATGGCCGAATAGGCCATCGCGTTCATGTGGACCAGCGGCAGCGGGGTCAGCATGCGCTCCTGGCCGGGACGCAAGGCGGCCAGTCCGCCGATGCGGGCGTACCAGCCGCCCGCGTGCAGGAAGTAGCGGTTCGGCAGGATGCAGCCCTTGGGGCGGCCGGTGGTGCCGGACGTGTACAGCAACGCGCATTCGCTCAGTTCGGTCGGGGCGGTGTCGCCCAGCGGAGCGGCAAAGGGCGCGGCGGGCGGTGCGTCGTCCGGACCCATCACACGCAAGGGGCGGCCGGCGCGTGCGGCGGCCGCCAGCAGGTCGGCGTGCCGTTCCGGCAAGGCGACGGCCAGCGCGATCTCGGAGTGGCCGGTCAGGTATTCCAGTTCGGCCGCGCGCAGGTCGGGGTTGATCGGCACGACCGATACGCCCAGCGCATTCAACGCGAACCAGTGCAGGAAAAACGACGGGCGGTTCTCCAGCAGCAGGCCGGCGCGGTGGCCGTGGCCATAGCCGGCGCGGGCATAAGCGGCGCGCAGCGTCTCGATGGCGTCGGCGGCGCGGGCGTAGGCCAGTTCGCCGGCTTCGATGCCATAGGCGGCTGCGGTTTCCGGCAGGATGCACAGGAAGGGCTGGGCGCCATGGCGCGACGCGGTGTCGCGGAAAGCCTGGTGGACGGTCGTGTTCACAAGCCGCTCCTACATGAACAATTGGATGTTGCCGAACGCGGCGTCGCAGTTGACGAGGTCAACGCGCTTCAAGCGGATACGCAGGGCGCCGTCCTGCTCCACCAGGTGGTGCGTGGTCCAGCCGGCGTAGAGCGTTTGGGCGTCCTGGCGGGTTTCGACGTAGTGGAAGGCGGTGCGCACGACGTGGCGGCCTTCGTCGGGCGCCGAGTCGGGATGGCCGTGTTCGATAGTCGGCGCCTGCAGCAGGTGGTGACAGCGGCTTTTCGGCTGCTGCGAAAACGTGCGCTGGCCGGCCAGCCGTTCCACGCGCACGCGCAGCAGCAGCTTGTCTTCGTACATCAGCGAGGCGTGCAGCTTCGGGTCCGTCTGACCGTGCGCCAGCGGCATCCAGTAGTAGCCGTCTTCGGTGTACAGGTCCAGCCAATCCTCGAAGCGCAGCTCGTCCAGCAGGCGCGCCTCGGCGTAGACAAAATCGATCAACTCGCGGTCGCTTGCGCTCATACCGACTCCGGTCCGGTCATGTAGCGGCCCCATGCGCGGTACTGGTTGCGCATCTGCCACTCATTGGTGCCATTGGTGGTGACGTTCTTCTGGTCGATTTCGTCGGGCGTGTACAGCCGGCCCACGTTCACCCAGTCGCGCGCGCGGGAATTCAGGCCGTCTTGCGCGCGTTCGTACATTTCCAGGTCGTCGTGGCCAACAACCGAGGTGGGCGCATTGATCAGCCGGTTGTACATGAGCGTGCGTTCCAGCAGCAGGTCGGGAGCGCCTACCAGGCGGAAGGTCCACGATTCGACCAGCGTGCGGTCCGCGGCGATGGGCTTGAATACTCGCAGCGTCTGGATCGGGCCCTTCACCATGATGTTGGGGAAGTACACGGTGTTGTGACGCACGTCGCCCAGGATCTGCTTGGCGCGCTCCTCGCCATAGGCGGCGACCATCGCGTCCCAATAGCCGGGCACGCCCGAGTAGGACGCGTGGATGGAGTCCGACACGCCCGTGTGGCCGTGCCCGTTTTCCCACACGCGGATGCCCATGTTCTCGAAGAACTCGTAAGGCGAGATGAAGGGCGCGAACAGTTCCACCGCCATGGGTTTGGGCGTGCCTTCCGGCGCCTGTTCCCAGACCTTCACGGCCGTGCCGGCCGACGATTCGTGCGCCACCATGGGGTGGCAGGTGTCGGTCTGGTTGTCGACCAGCATCTTCCAGTTGCAGCGGTGCATGTAGCGCAGCACGCCACCCGCCACTTCCAGCCGGCCCTCGGGCGAACGGTCGACCATGTTGTCCAGCGTGGACAGCGATTCGCCGAAGAAGTCCTCGAAGGACTGGCCTTCCGGATTCAGGCGGCAGAAGACGAACCCGCGATGGTTCTTCACGTCCTTGACGGCCGCCATGCCCTGGCTGGCTTCGCAGTTCTCCAGCCCGGTGTTCTCGTAGCCCTTCTTTAGCGGGATCGACAGCAGGCTGCCGTCCGTCTTGAAGGTCCAGGCGTGATACGGGCAGCGGAAGAACTTGCCGGTGTTGCCGCAGGCATCGCCCGCGACCATCGTGCCCTTGTGCGGGCAGCGGTTGTGCAGCACGCGCACGCTCTTGTCGCTGTGGCGGACCATCACCACGGGCTGGTTGCCCACGGTGGTGGTGATGTAGTCGCCCGGATTGGGCACCTGGCTGTCGTGGCCGACGTAGACCCAGGTGTTGGCGTATAGCCGCTCCATCTCGAGGTCGAACAGTTCCTGGTCGATGAACAGGTCCTTGTGGACTTCGGTATCGCGCAACAGGGCGCGGATGGCGTCGGGGTTATCGCGGTATTTGGCCATGGTCGCTTCCTTGTCCGGCCTTAAAGGTCCAGCACCAGACGCGCCGACTTCGCGCGCGAGATGCAGATCTGGATGATCTTTCCGCTGGCCTTCTCGGTATCCGAGAGGTAGTAGTCGCGGTGGTCGGGTTCGCCTTCCAGCACCGTGGCCTGGCAGACGCCGCACTCGCCGCGCTTGCAGTCAAACATCGGATCGCAGCCTTCTTCTTCCATGACGTCGACGATGGTCTTGTCGGCGGGGATGGTCAGCGTGCGGCCCGATTGGCGCAGCTCGACCTCGAACGGCTGGTCTCCGGCCTGCGGGGCGGCCGTGACGAACAGTTCGAAATGGATGTGGGCGTCGGGCCAGTGGCGTGCACGGGCTTCGTGGATGACGGCGTCGATCAGCCCTTTGGGGCCGCAGACGTACAGGTGCTGCTTCGGCGAGGCCGCGGCCAGCAACGCTTGCAGGTCGAAGCGGCACGAGGGGTCGTCGTCGGCATGCACGGTCAGGGCGTCGCCCGCCAAGGCGGCAAGTTCGGGCAGGAAGGCCAACTGGTCCTTGCTGCGTCCGCAGTAATGCAGATGGAAGTCGCGGCCGGCGGCTTTCAGCGCGGCGGCCATGGACGCCACCGGCGTGATGCCGATGCCGCCCGCGATCAGCACCACGGGCTCGTCGCCCGCAGGCGATTCATGCAGCGGAAAATCGTTCTTCGGGCCTTCGACCGTCAGCTCGTCGCCTTCGGCAAGCCCATGCATGTGGCGGGATCCGCCCTGGCTGGATTCTTCCAGCCGCACACCCAGCCGGTATTCCACGGGCTGGGCGAATTGCCCGGCCTGGGGCGCCAATTGCACCAGCGAATAGCAGCGCGGGTCGCGCAGGCCCGGCACCGTCACCTTCAGGTGCGCGCCCGGCCCGAAGGCGGGCAGCGGGCCGGCGTCCTCGCGCGCCAGGCGGAAGGATCGGATCAGCGGCGACTCTTGCCGGACTTCCCGGACGATCAGTTTGAGTGTCTGCACGGCGGTTGTCTCTCTGTGTTCTTGTCAGGCGGCCAGCTTGTCGGCCAGCTGGCGTTCCATGGGGCCGCACTTCTCGTTGGCCAGCGCGGTGTCGCGCAGGGCGCGCAAGGTGTCGGCGGCATCGGGGCGGCCCACCAGTTGCGCCGCCGCGGCGATCAGTTGGCGGTACTTGCCGCCGCCGCGCACATGCGTGTCGCTATAGCCCTTGACCAGGCGGCGGCAATTGACGGTTTCGACGGCCAGGGCGTAGTCCTGCGGCGCCAGGCGCGCGATCAGGTCCAGCCACTGCTCCAGGCCGGCGGATTCGATCTGGTGGCGCAGCGTGCTGCGGCGAAAGCGCCGCATGCCGGCCAGCGAATACAGCATCAGGAAGCCGCCCAGCGTGCTGCTTTGCATCAACCGGCCCTTGCCCAGGCGGCGTTCGACAAAGCCGCCGAAGGCCTTGGAGCCTTCCAGCCAGCGCCCCATCCGTACGGGCAGGGTCCCGCAGATCTCTTCCAGCCGCGGGTGCATGTAGTCGGTCGTCAAGACCAGCTGTTCCGGGCGCGCGCCCACTTCCTGGCGTACGCGGTCAAAGCGCGAGCCGCGCGTCTTCAGGTCGGCGACGCGGATCACGTCGTCGTAGGCCATGGCCGTGGCCACATAGCGGGCCGCGGCACAGGTGAGCGCCCACTGTTGGGCCTCACCGCCGTGTTGGGCGTCCAGGTCGCGCAGCGTCTTCATGCGGCGCAGGTAGTCGGCGGCGTAGGCGGCGTCCTGGAATTCCAGCTGGCGGCGCACGCCGGCCGTCAGCATGGGCTGCGCACAGGCGGGGAAATCGCGCTTGATGGTGTCTAGCAAGGCCTGGGTCTTGGGGCTGGCGGCGCGCTCGGGCACGGCGGGCACCGGGCGCGTCAGGTCGATGGCGGCCGGCTGGGCCGGGGCCTGGTGAGCGGCGTCAAAGCCCAGCGCGAAGGCGCGCAGGCTGGCTTCTACGCCCAGGCCCGCGCGGCGCACGGTGGCTTCGAAGTCTTCGCGGGAAAAGGGCAGGGCACCGCTGCCGGCCACCGCGCCGAACAGGCTGGCGCTGATGACGCTGCCGGCGCGGTCGGCCAGGTCTTGCAGGTCGAAGCACAGGAAGCGCTTGGCGGCGGCGCGGCCGGCCTCCAGTACCTTGTTGGGATCGGCGATGCCGTTGCCCGGCGCGGATTTTTCGCTGACGGCGTAGCTGCGGTGTGACGACGACAGCAACACCGTGCGTTCCGGGGTGACCAAGCCGCGCTGGATGGCGCGGCCGCCTTCCATCAGTTCAGCGGCCACCACCAGGTCCACGTCGCCCGGGGTGGGCATCAGCGCCAGGGCCGGCGGCCGGCCGGCTCGCTGCACGTCGGCCTCGGGCAGCAATTCCAGGTAGTAGATCGTGGCGCCGGTGCGCTGGGCCACGCCCGGCACGGACGTCGTCTGCGCCCACCAGCCAGCGTGCTCGGCCATGTCGACGATCCAGTCGGCCAATACGCCGCCGCCCTGGCCGCCCATGGCCAGGATGGCGATCTTGATCGGGTTGCCTTGTTGCAGTGCCACCGGGTTCATGAAGCTGTCGTCCTTACAGGGCGTATTGGGCCAGGCGCGCCGCGCGGCGGCGTTGCAGAAAACCGATGACGGCACCGCGTACCCGGGCCAGGAAGCGGTCGCCGCCCGTCGGGTTGTGCACGATGTCGGCGCGGTAGAAAGATGGGCACAGCACCGCGGCATGGGCGACTTCGCCGCAGTTGCCGCAGCCGACGCAGCTGCTTTCCACGTGCGCCACCGGGTCTTCCTTCAAGGGGTCGCCGCTGTCTTTCACCGACAGCGACGGGCAGCCCGACAGGCGGATGCAGGCGTGGTCGCCGGTGCAGACGTCGGGGTCCACGCCGAAGCGTTCCTTCACCACCCGCTTGCCTTCCTTGACTGCCTTGTTGAACAGCGGCTTGATGCGGCGCTGCTTGTTCAGCATGCATTCGGACTGCGCGATGATGACCTTGGGACCCTTGATGTCGGTGGTCAGCGCCTCTTCGATCGTGGCGCGCACGCGTGCGACGTCGTACGTGCGGTCCAGCGTGCGCACCCATTTCACGCCCACGCCGCGCACGGCATGGTCGATGGGGTTGTTGGTGGAACGGTCGGGGTTCTCGGCGCGAGACGACAGGATGTCCTGCCCGCCGGTCGCCGAGGCGTAGAAGTTGTCGACGATGACGATGACGCCGTCGTACTTGTTGAACACCGCGTTGCCGATGCCCGAGGACAGGCCGTTATGCCAGAAGCCGCCGTCGCCCATGATGGAGATCGGGCGCTTGGCGGCCGGCACGTTGAAGGCCGCCGCGCTGGACGCGCCCAGGCCGTAGCCCATCGTGGTGGCGCCCAGGTTGAAGGGCGGCAGGATGGAGAACAGGTGGCAACCGATGTCACAGGAAATATGGTGCTGCCCCAGCGTTTCCTGCGCCAGCGTCAGCGCGGAAAAGATGGGGCGTTCGGGGCAGCCCGTACAGAAGCCGGCGGGCCGTGGCGGCACGACGGACGCCAGGCCTTCCACCTGCTTGTGGAAGGTGATGGGCTGCTCTACGGCGACGGGCTTGGCCGGCTTCGGGCGCGAGACTTCGGTGATTTCCAGCTGGCGGGCCTCGGCTTGCGCATCAACCGCCACGGCCGGATGGGTCTGCAACGATTCCGGGCGGTGGCGCTTCAGGAATTCGCGCACGCCGTCGCGCATGACTTGCGTCGTGTACTCGCCCGCCATGGGCAGCACGTCCTTGCCGGACAGGTGGGTGTCAATGCCGGCTTTGCGCAGCACGGCATGCAGGTTCTGCTCGATGTAGTCAGGCTGGCCTTCTTCCAGCAGCAGCACGGCGCGCTTGTCGCGGCAGAAATCGATGACCTCGTCTTCGATGACCGGATAGGTCACGTTCATGACGTACAGCGGAATGCGGCTATTGCCGAAGTTGTCGGCCAGGCCCAGCAATTGCAGCGAACGGATGACGCCGTTGTACAGCCCGCCTTGCAGGATCAGGCCGATGTCTTTCTGGTCGCCGTCGAAGTGCTCGTTGAGCTTGTGTTCCTTGATGTAGCGGATGGCGGCGGGCCAGCGCTCTTTGATTTTTTCCTGCTCGTGCAGGAACGAGGCGGGCGGCAGCACGATGCGGCTGGTATCGCGCGCCGGGCTTTCCAGCGCTTCGGCCAGCGAAAAGGCGGGCCGCTTGTTTTCCTTGGCGATGAAGCGGCCGTGCACGTGGCAGCCGCGGATGCGCAGTTGCAGCATCACGGGCGTCTTGCTGGCTTCCGACAGTTCAAAGCCGTCTTCCACCGCCTTGACCATGCTTTCGAGGTTGGGGCGCGGATCCAGCAGCCAGATCTGCGACTTCATGGCGAACGCGTGCGAGCGTTCCTGCATGATGGACGAGCCTTCGCCGTAGTCTTCGCCCACGATGACCAGCGCGCCGCCCGTGACTCCGCCAGAGGCCAGGTTGGCCAGCGCGTCGGAGGCGACGTTGGTGCCTACGGTGGATTTCCAGGTGACGGCGCCGCGGATCGGGTACATGACCGAGGCAGCAAGCGTGGCGGCGGCGGTGGCTTCCGAGGCGCTGGCCTCGAAATGCACGCCCAGCTCTTGCAGGATGTCGTTGGCGTCGGCCAGCACGTCCATCAGGTGCGAGATGGGCGAACCCTGGTAGCCCGCCACATAGCCCACGCCGGATTGCAGCAGGCCTTTCGTCACGGCAAGGATGCCCTCGCCGCGAAACTCTTCGCCTTCGCCGATGCGCAACTGCTGGACTTCTTTTTTGAAAGACCTTTCAGCCATCTCGAACTCCTTCGCGGGCCGGATTGCCGGTCCTCAAGCCTTGCTGCCGTGCAGCATCGTCATGCCACGAAAACTTCATCTGAAAAATACTTTAGGAGTCAACGTTTTAGCTGTCAACAAAAAAGATGAAATTTCATAGAAATCAAAAAATATCACGCTAAAACAAGGGTGTATATACTGGTTGTTCTCTAGGCCGAGGGCGGTATTTCAGCGCCGGCATGGTGCAAAAACGGGTTGCGATTCCGGGTATACCCTGTGCTGCGCAACAGCATTGCGGTTCATCATGGCGCGTGTTTGCGCCGTCGTGGTGCAATGCGCTTTTCGGCCGTCGGCCAAACATGAATTCCGGTGCGTGGGAGCAAAGCAACATGCGGTTGGACAAGCAGCGGGACACGCTTCTGACAGGTCGGGGCGCGGCGGGGCCGCGTTTCGTCGACGGCTACCTGGCCTATCTGCTGGCGCAGGCCAGCCAGCGCATTTCGGCCGAATTCCATTTGCAGGTGAAGGCGGCCGGGTTGTCGGTCACCGAATGGCGCGTGCTGGCCAGCCTGGAAGGCAGCCCGGGCGAAACCATCGGCACGCTGGCGGTGCTGGCCATCACCAAGCAGCCGACGCTCAGCAAGGTGGTGCAGCGCATGGAGGCCGAAGGGCTGGTGGCGCGCACCGGCGTCCGCGCCGACCGGCGCCAGACGCGGGTCTGCATCACGAACAAGGGCACTCATCTGATCGCATCCCTCTGCGAGCAGGCGCTTCAGCATCAGAAAGCGGTGCTGGCGCCCTTCGGCGAAGAACGCGCCGCGCTGCTGATCGAGATGCTGGGCGTGCTGATGACGGAACACGTGCCGCTGGAGCTGCCGATCGACGCGGACGAGTAAGCCTGTTGCAGGCGCGCACTCGAACGCTGTTCGCTTCAATTATTTTGTTACAAGCATATATGTCCCCAATTGTTCTCTCTCTGTGAAAAGGGTCTCCGGTACGCATAAACCCTGAATTGACGCGGTTCTGGCGCGTAGGCACACTCGCGCCGGTATTCAGACTAATGTCAGGAGTTAACCCCTATGCGCCGCACCTTGATTGCTATCGCGATCGCCGCCGCCGTGGCTGTGCCCTCGATCGGGCAGGCCAAGTCCTTCCGCTGGGCCGCCCAGGGCGACATCCTCACCTTCGATCCGCACTCCCAGAACGAAGGCATGACGATCGCCGCCAACAGCTACATCTACGAACCGCTGGTGGACTACGACAAGACGTTCAAGGTGATGCCGCGCCTGGCGACGGAGTGGGAGCAGCTGTCGCCCACCCTGTACCGCTTCAAGCTGCGCCCGGGCGTGAAGTTCCATGACGGCGCCGCCTTCACGGCGGACGACGCGGTCTTCTCGATCCATCGCGCCATGGCCCCGACGTCGAACTACAAGGCCTACACGACCGGCATCAAGGAAGCGCGCAAGATCGACGACCTGACGATCGAGATCGAAACGTCGGCGCCCAACCCCGTGCTGCTGCGCCAGCTGACCAACGTGTTCATCATGAACAAGGCCTGGTCCGAAAAGAACAACATCGCCAAGCCGCAGGACTACGTCAACAAGGAAGAGACCTACGGCGCGCGCAATACCAACGGCACCGGCCCCTACAAGCTGAAGTCGCGCGAAGTGGACGTGCGCACGGTCTTCGAAGAAAACAAGGACTGGTGGAACAAGGCCGGCAAGGTCGGCAACGTGACCGAAGTGGTGTTCACGCCGATCAAGCAGAACGCCACGCGCACCGCCGCGTTGCTGTCCGGCGAAATCGACTTCGTGCTGGACCCGGCGGCCCAGGATCTGGAGCGCATCCGCCAGGCGCAAAAGGTCGTGGAAGGTAACGAATACCGCACCATCTACCTGGGCCTGGACCAGAAGCGTCCGGAGCTGCAGTACTCGAACATCAAGGGCAAGAACCCGTTCCAGGACATCCGCGTGCGTGAAGCGCTGTATCGCGCCATCGACGTGGACGCCATCAAGCGCGCCGTGATGCGCGGCCTGTCCGCGCCCACCGGCACGATGATCGCGCCGCAGGTGCATGGCTGGGCGGAATCCGTGCACAAGCGCGTGCCCTACGATCCCGAGAAGTCCCGCGCGCTGTTGAAGGAAGCCGGCTACGACGGCACCTTGAACTTCACGCTGGACTGCCCGAACAACCGCTACATCAACGACGAAGCCATCTGTCAGGCCGTGGTCGGCATGTGGGCCAAGGTCGGCGTGAAGGCCACGATGAACGCCATGCCGCGTTCCACGTACTTCCCCAAGGTGCAGTCGTTCGACACCAGCGCCTTCCTGTTTGGCTGGGGCGTGCCCACGTTCGACGCCATGTACTCCCTGCAGAACCTGATCCGCACCAAGGGCGAAGGCGCTGACGGCATGTACAACCTGGGCGGCTACAGCAACAAGGAACTTGACGTGATCATCGATCGCATCAAGACCGAAACCGACCCCGCCAAGCGCGACGCCGACATCATCACCGTGCTGCAAGGGCACGCCAAGGACTTCGGCCACATCCCGCTGCATGACCAGGTCATCCCCTGGGCGATGCGCAAGAACGTCACGGTCATCCACCGTGCCGACAATCGCCTCGTTGCGGATTGGGTCAAGGTTGACTGACCCTGATTAACCGGACGGCGTGGGGTCTACCCGACCCCCCGCCGTTTTGTTTTCTTCTTTTCCGCCGAGCGGTCCCAAGGAAAATACGCCCCCTTGGGAGGCAGCACGCACGCTGACCGTGCGCGGCGTGGGGGTATTTCCATCTATGTTTGCTTTCATACTGCGTCGCCTGTTGCAGGCCGTAGCGGTGATGCTCACCGTCGCGCTACTGGCCTTTGTGCTTTTTCAATACGTCGGCGACCCTGTCACCATCATGCTGGGGCAGGACGCCACCGATGCCGAGCGCATCGAGTTGCGTGAACGCCTGGGGTTAAACGAGCCCGCCATCGTTCAATTCGGCCATTTCGTGGCTAACGCGGTGCAGGGCAATTTCGGCATTTCCCTGCGCCAGAGCGAACCCGTTTCCACCTTGCTCAAATCCCGCTTGCCGGCCACCTTGGAACTATCCATGGTGGCGGCCTTGCTGGCGCTGGTCGTGGGCGTGCCGCTGGGCGTGTACACGGCGCTCAAGCGCAATAGCCTGGTGTCCCAGATGCTGCTGGCGGGTTCCCTGCTGGGCGTGTCGTTGCCCACCTTCCTGATCGGCATCCTGCTGATCCTGGTGTTCTCCGTGCAACTGGGATGGTTGCCCAGTTATGGGCGCGGCGAAACCGTCAGCGTGGGCTGGTGGACGTCGGGGCTGTTCACGGCCACCGGCTGGAAGCACCTGATCCTGCCATCCATCACCTTGTCGCTCTTCCAGATGACACTGGTGCTGCGCCTGGTGCGATCCGAAATGCTGGAAGTGCTGCGTTCGGACTACATCAAGTTCGCGCGCGCCCGGGGCCTGAAGCGTCGCGCCATCCACTTCGGCCATGCGCTGAAGAACACGATGGTGCCGGTCATCACCATCACCGGCCTGCAGCTGGGCGGCATCATCGCCTTCGCCATCGTCACCGAGACCGTGTTCCAGTGGCCGGGCATGGGCCTCTTGTTCATCCAGGCGGTCCAATTCGCCGACGTGCCGGTCATGGCCGCGTACCTGTGCCTGATCGCGCTGGTGTTCGTGGTGATCAACCTGATCGTCGATCTTCTGTATTTCGTCGTGGACCCGCGCTTGCGTTCGGGCATGACCCGTGCCGGGGGAGCTCACTGATGCGCGCCGTACTTAAACGCTGGTGGGACAGCGACCTTGCCTGGGCCTGGCGCCGGGCGCCCGTGGCCATCGTGGCGACCGTGCTGCTGGCGCTGCTGCTGATCGGCTCCTTCGGGGCCGGCTGGGTCGCGCCGCACAACCCCTTTGACCTGACCACGGTGGAATTGCTCGACGCCTTGCTGCCCCCCGCCTGGGAGGCCAACGGCCAGCAGACCTATCTGCTGGGCACCGACAGCCAGGGCCGGGATCTGTATTCGGCCATCCTGTACGGCACCCGCGTGTCGCTCCTGATCGGGCTGGCGTCGGTGGTGCTGTCCATGCTGATCGGCATCGTGCTGGGGCTGATCTCGGGTTACGCGGGCGGGCGCATCGATGCGTTCATCATGCGGATCGCCGACGTGCAACTGTCGTTCCCTGCGATCCTGATCGCGTTGCTGATCGACGGGGTGGCGCGCGCCGCCGTCCCGCGCGAGATGCATGAGCTGATCGCGTTCCCGGTGCTGATCGGCGCTATCGCGCTGGCTGGCTGGCCGCAGTATGCGCGCACGGTCCGCGGCTCCACGCTGGTGGAGAAGAACCGCGAATACGTGCAGGCCGCGCGCGTGATCGGCGTGGCATCCCCCGTGATCATGTTCCGCCACGTGCTGCCCAATGTGTTGGGGCCCGTGCTGGTGTTGGCAACGGTGCACCTGGCCACCGCCATCATCACCGAGGCGACGCTGTCGTTCCTGGGGGTAGGGGTGCCGCCGACGGCGCCGTCGCTGGGCACGCTGATCCGCATCGGCAATGACTTCCTGTTTTCCGGCGAATGGTGGATCACCATTTTCCCGGGCGCGGCGCTGGTGCTGCTGGTGCTGTCGGTCAACCTCCTGGGTGACTGGCTGCGCGATGCACTCAACCCGCGGCTGAATTGAGGTAACCATGAGCGCACTTCTAGAAGTCCGCAATCTGCGCGTGGAGTTTCCCACGCGCCGCGGCACGCTACGCGCCCTGGACGATGTGTCCTTTTCCATCCAGGCGGGCGAAGTCCTGGGCGTGGTGGGGGAATCGGGTGCCGGCAAATCGCTGACCGGCGCGTCCATCATCGGCTTGCTGGAGCCGCCCGGGCGCATTGCCGCAGGCGAGATCCTGCTGGCGGGCCGCCGCATCGACAACCTGCCCGACGAGCAGATGCGCCGCGTGCGCGGCCGCGAGATCGGCGCGGTGTTCCAGGACCCGCTGACCTCGTTGAATCCGCTGTACACGGTGGGCCGGCAGTTGGCGGAAACCATCGTCACGCACCTGGACATGACGTGGTCGCAGGCGCGCAACCGCGCGGTCGAACTGCTGGCGTCCACCGGCATTCCGGCGGCGCGTGAACGCATCGACCACTATCCGCACCAGTTTTCGGGCGGCATGCGTCAACGGGTGGTGATCGCGCTGGCCTTGGCGGCCGAACCCAAACTGGTGGTGGCCGACGAGCCCACCACCGCGCTGGACGTGTCCATCCAGGCGCAGATCATCGAACTGCTCAAACGCCTGTGCCGCGAACACGGCACGGCGGTGATGCTGATCACGCACGACATGGGCGTGATTGCGGAAACCGCTGACCGCGTGGCGGTGATGTATGCGGGCCGCGTAGCCGAGATCGGCCCGGTGGCGGACGTGATCCACAAGCCGCGCCATCCATATACGGCGGGGCTGATGGGATCGATCCCGTCGCTGGAGGGCCATCGCGACCGGCTGGTGCAGATCGATGGCAGCATGCCGCGCCTGAACGCAATTCCGCCGGGCTGCGCGTTCAATCCGCGTTGCGGGCAGCGCCTGCCGCGCTGCGCGACCGAGCGCCCCGACTTGCTGCCTGCGGGCACGTCACGCGCGGCCTGTTGGCTGCATGACAACGGCAATGCCCCCACGACACTCCCGCCTGGCGGGTTTGTCGCCCCCGACGGGGCGGGGTGGTCCGATGGCAAACGATCAGAGGAGGCAGCATGAGCGCGCCCTTGGTGGAAGTGAAGGACGCGGCGCGCTGGTTCGATGTGTCGCCGCCGTGGTTGGAACGCAAGCTGGCCGGCAAGCCCAAGGTGATGCTGCGGGCGGTGGACGGCGTGTCGTTCGAGATCGCCCGCGGTGAAACGCTGGCGCTGGTGGGCGAATCGGGCTGCGGAAAATCCACGGTCGCCCGCATGCTGGTGGGCCTGTATGGGTTGACGCGCGGCGATATCCGCTTTGACGGGCAGCCCTTGTCGCGCATGTCGGAGCCCGGCGGGCGCGCCTTGCGCAAGCGTTTGCAGATGATTTTCCAGGATCCCTATGCCAGCTTGAATCCGCGCTGGCGCGTGGGCCGCATCATTGCGGAGCCGATGCTGACGCATACCCAGATGACGCCGGACGAACGCGTGGCGCGGGTCAGCGAATTGTTGAAGCAGGTGGGCCTGGATCCGGCGGATCAGGGGCGTTATGCGCACCAGTTTTCCGGCGGGCAGCGCCAGCGCATTTCGATCGCGCGGGCCTTGGCGGTGAATCCGGAATTCCTGGTGTGCGACGAGCCGACGTCGGCGCTGGACGTGTCAGTGCAGGCGCAGGTGCTGAACCTGATGAAGGACCTGCAGCGCAAGCTGGGGCTGACGTACCTGTTCATTTCGCACAACCTGGCGGTGGTGCATCACGTAGCGGACCGGGTGGGGGTGATGTACCTGGGGCGCATGGTGGAAGTGGCGCCGCGCGACGAGCTATTCGCGCGGCCGCGGCATCCCTATACGCGGATGCTGCTGGAGGCGATTCCGGACATCAACGGAGCGGGCAAGCCGCGCACTGCGGTGGCCGGGGAAGTGCCGAACCCGCTGAATCCGCCATCAGGGTGCACGTTTCATCCGCGGTGTCCGCATGCGAATGATCGGTGCCGGGCGGAGGCGCCCGTGGCTCGGCTGGCGGGGGTTTCCGTGGTGGCTTGCCATGCCGAGGAGGAGGGGCGGATCGCTGCGTGATCCGTCTGTTCTTTAGGCGTCAGAGGGGCAGGGCGGGAAGATCTTGCGGGGCCGCCAAAGTCGGCCGCGCGGGCGGCCTTTTTTTGGCATTTGGTGCTGGGAGTTCGTTGCGTCGTAGGATGGGTGGAGCGCGTGGATGTGGTGGCAGAGGCGCTGGCGGCTATCGCGCGCAACCCATCACCCGGCTGCGCCGGGCTCTTTCCAATCAGTGGCGCGGCTCTTCGACGCGTTCGTACGGCGTGTCGTCGTCTTCATCGTCGTCGTCTTCTTCTTCCTCGCTCGGCTCCGGTTGCGGTTCTTCCGTCAGGGCGAAGGGCAGGACGTCTTCCAGGTTGTCGGACCAGGCGGATTCTTCGCCGTCGTGGTCCAGCTTGATGAAGCGCTCGCCTTCATTCATGGAAATCTGGACGGCCCAGAGGTAGAGGCAATCGTAGGTGTCGTCGTCGGCGTGGGGCAGGCCGCCGCGGTTGCCCAGGATGCGGGCGCCGGGGCCGCCGAGCTGGACGTGCGTCTGGTCTTCTTCGGTCTTGGCGTTCTCGTCCAGCGGCACGCCGTAGGTGACCCATTCGGTGCCTTCGTCGCCCAGGATCACTTCAGCCAGCACGGGCTTGCCCAGATAGGCGCTGAGCGCGTCGGCGGTCTTGGCCAGCATGTCCAGTTCGGATGCGCTGAAGTGGGTCACGGAGGCGGGAGGGGTAGCAGAGGCGGACATGAAGGGGTTCCTGGGCGCGATGAAGCCGCGACGGCACGGCAAGATACATGAGTCAGGCGTTATTGTCGCGCGATCGGCGTTGCAGTGCATCGGACGCTTGGATGACGACGCCAGGAGGCGCGGTCAGGCGGGGGCCGCCGCGCTGCGTTTGCGGGCGCTGTCGGGGGATTCGCCGGTCAGACGCTGGAACATCGCGATGAAGGCGGACGGCGTGCTGTAGCCCAGTTCGCGGGCCACTTCCTGCACGGGGCGGCCCGCGTCCAGCAGGCCCAGCGCCGACACGACGCGCAGGCGCTGGCGCCATTCGTTGAACGACATGCCCAGGTGTTGTTGGCAATGGCGCAGCAGCGTGCGTTCGGTGATGCCGGCGCTGGCGGCCCAGTGCGCCGCGCCGCGCTTGTCGCCCGGCATGCGCTGCAGCGCCGACAGAATGGGGGCCAGCACCGGATCGGTGCTTGACGGCAGGTAGCTCGCGTAAGCGCGGGCCTGGCGGAGCTGGTCGATGACGATCTGCGCCATGCGCCGGTCTTCCGGCGTAGCCGGATAGCGGATGCCGCGCCGTTCGAAGTCGGCCAGGATCGCCCGTGTGACTGCGCTGATCTCCAGCGTGCACGGCGCGTCCGGCAGGCCGGCGCAGGCCTCGGCCGGGATGTCGATGCAGGCGTAATGCACTTCGCCTTCGTTCTGGCAGCAGTGCTCCACGTGTGGCGGTATCCAGATGGCGTACTGCGGCGGGGACAGGTAGGTGACGCCATTGATGGCGATTTCCATGAAGCCCGACAGCGAAAAATTCAGTTCCGCCCACGGCGAGCTGTGGCGCTGCATGCTGGAATGCGGCGTGAAGTGCAGGATGCGGCAGGCCAGCGGATAGGGCAGGTGGCCGGCCAGGATGGGCGCGGTATCAGCCAGTTCCATGTCGGAAGTTCGTGCGAATTTGTCTGTTTTTCATTATATACGTCGTCTCGGACAGGGCCTACACTGGCCCCCTATCCTTATCGGCAAGACTCGTCCATGACGCGCGACACCCCCCACATTCCCGCCCGCTATCTCTTGTTCCCCTTGCTGGCGGCCCTGATCTGGTCGGTCAACATGATCGTGACCAAGATGGCCGCCGGCGTGATTTCGCCCGCCGTCATCGGCTTTTACCGCTGGGCGATCGCCGGCGCCGTGCTGACGCCGTTCGCCCTGCCGGGCGTGTGGGCGCAGCGCCGCCTGATCGTGCCGTACCTGCCCAAGTTCGCGGTGCTGGGCGGGCTCGGGATGGCGCTGTACCAGGGGCTGGCCTACGTGGCGGCCTCCAGCACCACGGCGACCAATATGGGCATTATCACGGCCATGATCCCGCTGCTGACCATCGCGGTGGGCGCAGTGGTGCTGCGCCAGCGGCCCACGCTGATGGCAATGCTGGGCGGCCTGGTGTCGCTGGCGGGGCTGGCGCTGCTGATCGGCGAAGGCGACCCGTCGCGCCTGCTGTCGGTAGGCGCGAACCCGGGCGATCTGCTGATGGGCCTGGCCGCGCTGGCCTATGCGCTGTACGGCGTGCTGCTGCGCCGCTGGGGCCTGCCGGTGGGACCGTGGCAGTCGCTGTACGTGCAGGTGGCATTCGGTGTGCTGTTCCAGCTGCCGGCCTTCCTGATGGCCGCGCCGTCCCCGCTGAACGCCGACAACGTGCCGCTGGTGCTGTACGCGGCGATCTTCCCGTCCCTGTTTGCGCCCTTCCTGTGGATGCAGGGCGTCAAGCACCTGGGCCCCAACCGGGCCAGCATCTTCCTGAATCTGATGCCGGTGGGCACCGTGGCGATCGCCGCGGTATTCCTGGACGAAAAGCCTCACGTCTTCCATATCGTGGGCGGCGCAATGGCGCTGGCCGGGGTGATGCTGGCGCAAATGCGCACGCCCCGCCTGGGCCTGCGCACCGGCAAAGCGGCGGGTTGAACGCCTTCGGCGGCTCCTGACGCGCGCCTGTCAGGGTTCCGGCCTACAATCGACGGTTCATCAGCTTTCTTTCCCTATACGAGCCCATGGCCCAATACGTCTACACCATGAACCGCGTCGGCAAGATCGTGCCGCCCAAGCGGCAGATCCTGCGTGACATCTCGCTTTCGTTTTTTCCTGGCGCCAAGATCGGCGTGCTGGGCCTGAACGGCTCGGGCAAGTCGACGCTGCTGAAGATCATGGCTGGCGTCGATAAAGAGATTGAAGGCGAAGCCATTCCCATGCCGGGCCTGAACATCGGCTATCTGCCGCAGGAACCGCAACTGAACCCCGAGCACACGGTGCGCCAGTCGGTGGAAGAGGGCCTGGGCGCTGTCGTTTCGGCCAAGAAGCGCCTGGACGAGGTCTATGCCGCCTACGCCGAGCCGGACGCCGATTTCGATGCCCTGGCTGCCGAACAGGCCGAACTGGAAGCCATCATCGCCGCGGCTGCATCCAGCGGTTCGGACGATATCGAGCACCAGATGGAAATCGCTGCCGACGCGCTGCGCCTGCCGCCCTGGGACGCCATCGTCGGCAACCTGTCCGGGGGTGAAAAGCGCCGCGTGGCCCTGTGCCGCCTGTTGCTGTCCAAGCCCGACATGCTGCTGCTGGACGAACCCACCAACCACTTGGACGCCGAAAGCGTGGAGTGGCTTGAGCAATTCCTGCACAAGTTCCCCGGCACCGTCGTCGCCGTGACCCACGATCGCTACTTCCTGGACAACGCCGCCGAGTGGATCCTGGAACTGGACCGCGGCTACGGTATTCCGTGGAAGGGCAACTACAGCTCGTGGCTGGAACAGAAAGAAGACCGCCTGAAGCAAGAAGAGTCCTCGGAATCCGCCCGCCAGAAGACCATCAAGAAGGAACTGGAGTGGGTGCGCCAGAACCCGAAGGGCCGCCAGGCCAAGGCCAAGGCGCGTCTGGCCCGCTTCGAGGAACTGTCGTCCTACGAATACCAGAAGCGCAACGAAACCCAGGAAATCTTCATTCCCGTGGGCGAGCGCTTGGGCAACGAGGCCATCGAGTTCAACAATGTCAGCAAGGCCTATGGCGACCGCCTGCTGATCGACAACCTGAGCTTCAAGGTGCCGCCGGGCGCCATCGTCGGCATCATCGGCCCCAACGGCGCCGGTAAGTCGACGCTGTTCCGCATGATCGCGGGCCGCGAGCAGCCGGATTCGGGCGAAGTGAACATCGGCCAGACCGTGAAGCTGGCCTATGTGGACCAGTCGCGCGATGCGCTGGAAGACAAGAAGACGGTGTTCGATGCAGTGGCCGACGGCGCCGACATCCTCACGGTGGGCAAGTTCGAAATGTCGTCGCGCGCCTATCTGGGCCGCTTCAACTTCAAGGGCGGCGACCAGAACAAGGTCGTGGGCCAGTTGTCGGGCGGTGAACGCGGCCGCCTGCACATGGCCAAGACGCTGATCGCCGGCGGCAACGTGCTGCTGCTTGACGAACCGTCCAACGACCTCGACGTGGAAACGCTGCGCGCGCTGGAAGACGCGTTGCTCGAGTTCCCCGGCAGCGTGATGGTCATCAGCCACGATCGCTGGTTCCTGGACCGCATCGCGACCCACATCCTGGCTTTCGAAGGCGATTCGCAAGCGGTGTTCTTCGACGGCAACTACCAAGAGTACGAAGCCGACAAGAAGCGCCGCCTGGGCGAAGAGGGCGCCAAGCCCAAGCGCCTGCGCTACAAGGCGCTGAAGTAAGCCTGAAAAAATCCCGGCCGATGCGCCGGGATTTTTTTGGGGCGTTGGCGTTTGACGGTGGGCGATGGGGGCGTGGCGGCGCGCGTTACCCGTAGGATGGGTGGAGCGCGGCACCGACATCGCAAGAACGCAAACGCCAAACGCGCGCAACCCATCGGCAGCATTGGCGTGCCAATCAATTTCGGCCGTCAAGCATCCGCTGCTTGATGGGTTACGCGCGTTCGACCTCTGTGCATTGATGCCAATCGTCTCGCGCTCCACCCATCCTACGTCCCGCCCCATCATCCACCCCTCGAACGGGGTATCCTAAGCCTTCAACCAGGAGCCTACGAACATGCTGCTGCAAGCCTCCGATTCCACGCTGCTCATCGTCGACATGCAGGGCCGGCTGATGCCGGTCATCCACGATGGCGATGCCGTGCTGGGCACGGCGCATAAGCTCGCACAGGCGGCGCGCCTGCTCGATGTGCCGGTGATCGCCACCGAGCATCACAGCAAGATGCTGGGCGTCACGGTGGATCCCCTGCGCGATATCGTGCAGGCCACGTTCCAGAAGATGCACTTCTCGTCCGCGCGCGAACCGGGTTTCGAGGCGTGGCTGCCTGCCGCGCGCAAGACGATCCTGGTGGCGGGGTGCGAGGCCCACATCTGCGTGCTGCAAACCGTGATCGGCCTGGCGGACATGGGCTTCAAGGCCGTGCTGGTGTCGGACGCGGCGGGCTCGCGCAAGCCTGCCGACCATCATGCGGCGCTGCGCCGCGCGCGTGCACATGGTGCAGAAATCGTCACTTCAGAAATGGCGATTTTCGAGTGGATGGAGACTTGCGAGCATCCGCGCTTCCGTGATGTGTTACGTCTGGTCAAATAACCGACGCGGCCTGCAACACTGTCCCGGGGGCGCGCAAAGATTCACTCGCCGTTTGACACAATTCCTGGGCAAACCTAACACCACCCGTGCGTTTATTTTGAGATCCTGAAAGCTCTAAACCCATAAGGGGACCGCGCGCTCGCGTCAGGTCCATGGTGCGGCCCCGGGGTACAAGAATAGGAGCCTCATCATGAAAATCGCATCTCTTTCCAAAATCTGTGTCGCACTGGCAATGACCGCTACCATGGCTGGCTGCTCGTCCTGGGACGGCATGAGCCATCGTCAGAAGAGCACGGTCGGCGGCGCCGCATTGGGCGGTGTCGCAGGCGCCGTGATCACCAATGGCGGCGTCCTGGGTACGGTGGGTGGAGCGGCGATCGGTGGTGTGATCGGCGATCAGGTCGGCAAACACTAAGCCCCCGCGCCCCAAGCAAAACGCCTGGCATTGCCAGGCGTTTTTTTTATCGTCGTGTTTTGCACGAGGGCCGAAGCGCGCCGGATGGCCGGCGCGCGTCGGCGTTATGGCGCCTCGTTTTGCGGGATCTCGATCTTCACTTCCAACACTTCCAGCGTGTCCTGGCGTTCCAGGTGCACCTTGATGTCTTCGGGGTTGATCTTCACGTACTTTGAAATCACGGCGATAAGTTCCTGCTGCAACTGCGGCAGGTAGTCGGGCGAGTCGCCGCGGCCCCGCTCGTGGGCCAGGATGATCTGCAACCGTTCCTTGGCAACGGAGGCGGAAGATTTCTTTTGACCAAGCAGAAACGACAGGAAGGACATTGCTTACTTGCCTCCGAACAGGCGTTTCAGAAGACCGGGCTTTTCGTAATCGGTAAAGCGCAGGGCCTTGTCTTCGCCAAGGTAACGGGCCACGACGTCCTTGTAGGCTTCGGAGACGTCGGTATCTTTCAGGTGGATGGCCGGCAGGCCTTGGTTCGACGCTTGCAGCACCGCTTCCGATTCGGGGATGACGCCGATCAGCTTGATGCGCAGGATGTCTTCGATGTCGCCCAGCGACAGCATTTCGCCGTCGACGACGCGCTTGGGGTTGTAGCGCGTGAGCAGCAGGAATTCCTTGACCGGCTCACCACCGTCCACGGCCCGCTTGGACTTGGCGGCCAGGATGCCCAGGATGCGGTCGGAGTCGCGCACCGACGAGACTTCCGGGTTCGTCACGACCAATGCGTCGTCGGCGAAATAGGCGGCCATCAGCGCGCCCGTTTCAATGCCGGCGGGCGAATCGCAGACGATGTACTCGAAGCCCATTTCCTTCAGGTCGTTGATGACCTTTTCCACGCCTTCCTGCGTCAGCGCGTCTTTGTCGCGCGTTTGCGAGGCGGGCAGGATGAACAGGTTTTCAAGCTGCTTGTCCTTGATCAGCGCCTGGTTGAGGGTGGCTTCGCCCTGGATCACATTGACGAAGTCGTACACCACGCGACGCTCGCAGCCCATGATGAGGTCGAGATTGCGTAGGCCGACATCGAAGTCGATGACAGCGGTCTTGTGGCCCCGCATCGCGAGGCCCGCGGAAAAACTGGCGCTCGTCGTGGTTTTACCCACGCCGCCTTTGCCGGAAGTCACCACAACAATGCGTGTCATGACGATCAAACCCTTATGTTCGAATAAATCGCGTTATCGTAAAGCAAAAAGCCCGTGTAAGGCTTCTTACAGAATGTGTTGAGACGTTCGCGCACCCGCGAAGAAAGCGGTCAGGCTTTCAACGCTTCGATGCGCAGGGTGTCGCCGTCAAGGCGAACCAGGGCGGGCTGGTTTTGCAGCGTCCGGTCCAGTTTGTCTTCCACCACGCGGTACACGCCGGCCACGGCAAGCAGTTCCGCGTCCAGATGCGTTGTGAAGATGCGCGCCGACGTGTCGCCGCGCGCGCCGGCCATGGCCTTGCCGCGCAAGGGGCCGTAGACGTGCACATTGCCGTCGGCGATGACTTCCGCGCCTTGGCTGACCATGCCGATGACGACCAGGTCCGTGTGCCGCGCGTAGACGCGCTGCCCGGAACGCAGGGGTTTGGTGATGACCAGCGCCGACGACGAATGCGGCGCGGCTTGCGTTGGCGCGGGCGCGGACGTGGTGCTGCTGGCTTCGCGCGCGGGTAGCGGCTCGGCCGAGGCGGCGGGCTTGTCCGCGGCGGGCGTCTCGGGGGCGGACGTATCGGTGGGCGCGGGCGCGGTCTCGACGGCGGCGGCCGGCACCGAGGGCACGGGCGTGGACACGTCGTTCGGCGGCGCGGTATCCACGATCGGGGCCGGGCGGGCGGCGGGGGTGGACAGTTCCACCGGCGTCAGGCCGGCTTCGCGCGCGGCTTTCAGGTTGGCGCCTTCGGCCACGACGCCGATCGGGGGCAGGTTATGGCTGCGCAACGCGGCCACCAGGGCCTTCCAATCGATCTTCTCGTCGACGCGGCTGGCGTCGATCACGACGGGTTCGTTCTCGAAGAAGCTGCCGGCGTCGGCCATGCGCTTGGTCAGCGCGGCAACGAGGCGTTCGGGGTCTGCGCTGTGCAGAACCACCCGGATGGCATACAGGGTGGCGCTTTTGAAGTCCAGGGCTAGCGATTCAGTGTTCATCTTGATTGTGGCTGGCGGTTCGGGCGCCAGGAAACGGCGCGCACAACCGGCTGCGGGATGTCGGGGATGATAACCCGCCGGGGGGCGGGGTGCGCAGCCGGCAAGACGAAAGAAAAAGGCGCCCGAAGGCGCCTTTTTCCGTGATACGCACGCGAGCGGGTCAGCCTTGCACCCAGGAATCGCGCAACGTCACGATGCGGTTGAGCACCGGAGCAGCTTCGGTGGATTCCTTCAGGTCGGCCGTGAAGTAGCCCAGGCGTTCGAACTGCCAGGTGGCGCCAGGCGTGGCGACGGTGCCGGGTTCCAGCCAGGCCGTGACGGTCTGCTTGGAGTTCGGGTTCAGGCAGGCCAGGAAGTCCTTGTCGCCGCCATCGGGGCGGGCGTCGGCGAACAGGCGGTCGTACAGGTGGATCTGGGCAGGCACCGCGTGGGCCGCGCTGACCCAGGTGATGTTGCCCTTGACCTTGACGCTGTCGGCGCCCGGCGTGCCGCTCTTGGTTTCCGGCAGGTATTCGGCCTGCACTTCGACGATGTCGCCGGCTTCGTTCTTGGTAAAGCCGGTGCAGCGCACGACGTAGCCGTATTTCAGGCGCACGGTGTTGCCCGGGAACAGGCGGAAGTACTTCTTCGGCGCTTCTTCACGGAAGTCGTCGCGCTCGATCCAGAGTTCGCGCGACAGCGGGAACTCGCGTACGCCGGCTTCCGGATCGTGCGGGTTGCGCGGCGCGGTGCAGATCTCGGTCTGGCCTTCCGGGTAGTTGGTGATGACGAGCTTGATCGGGTCCAGCACGGCCACCGAGCGGGCGGCGATGGGGTCGAGGTCGTCGCGCACGGCTTGTTCCAGCAGGCTGTAGTCGATGCGCGAATCCGACTTCGAGACGGCGGTGCGCTCGCAGAACAGGCGGATCGAGGCCGGCGTGTAGCCGCGGCGGCGCAGGCCGAAGATGGTCGGCATGCGCGGATCGTCCCAGCCGTCCACGTGGCCTTCCTGCACCAGTTGCAGCAGCTTGCGCTTGCTGGTGACGACGTAGCTCACGTTCAGGCGGGCGAATTCATATTGGTGCGGCAGCGGCTGGGCCAGCTTGCCGAGTTCGGCCAGGCGGGTCAGGATCCAGTCGTAGAACGGCCGCTGGTCTTCGAATTCCAGCGTGCAGACGCTGTGCGTGATGCCTTCCAGCGCGTCTTCCACCGGGTGCGCCCAGCTGTACATCGGGTAGATGCACCATTGGTTGCCCGTGCGGTGGTGGGTGGCGTGGCGCACGCGGTACATGACCGGGTCGCGAAGGTTGATGTTGGGCGACGCCATGTTGATCTTGGCGCGCAGCACCAGGCTGCCGTCCGGATGCTTGCCGTCGCGCATTTCGCGCAGCAACGCGACCGACTCCGCGGCCGGGCGGTTGCGCCAGGGCGAGTCGGTGCCGGGTTCGGTCAGCGTGCCGCGGTTGGCGCGGATGGCTTCGGGGCTTTGCTCGTCGACGTAGGCGTGGCCGGCTTCGACCAGCGCCTCGGCGAATTCATACATATAGCCGAAGTAATCACTGGCGAAATACAGGTTTTCCTGGCCGTTGTCGGCCTTCCAGTCGAAACCCAGCCAGCGGACGGCTTCGATGATGGCGTCGACGTACTCCTGGTCTTCCTTTTCGGGATTGGTATCGTCAAAGCGCAGGTGGCAGACGCCGCCGAAATCGCGCGCCAGCCCGAAGTTCACGCAAATGCTCTTGGCATGGCCCAGGTGCAGGTAGCCGTTGGGCTCCGGCGGGAAACGCGTGCGGATGCGGGCCGGATCCGGTTCCCCCTGCTGCTGCACGGCGGCCGGGCCAGGCTTGCCCGCCCAACGTTTGCCCTGGAAGCGGTTGGCTTCGAGGTCGTCCTGGACGATGTTGAGCAGGAAATTGGATGCAGCTGGGGTCGGCGTCGTGGCGGAGGTCATTCTTGAAAGAATAGGAAAAAGCGGCGACAAAGCGTCAATTTTGCCACGTTCCGCCGCGAGGGCCTTTTCAGACCCCCTGCAACCGGTTTCAAACTGCCCCCATTGTCTTGTAACTGGCTCTACACTACGGGCCATTATGGATATATCCACCCTTTCCCTGGCCCGTGCGCAGTTCGTGGCCAGCCTGAGTTTTCTGGCGCTGTTCCTGGCGATTTCCCTGGCGCTTGCCTGGGTGTTGCTGTTTTTCAAGGTGCGCGCGCGGTGGTCGGGCCGTGGCGGCTGGACGGCTGCCTACCGCTTCTGGGTGCGCATCTTTGCGCTGGCCTTCGTGCTGACCCTGGCGGCCAGCGTGCCGGTGCTGATCCAGATCGGCAGCCTGTGGGCGGGCCTGATGGACAAGATCGGCAATGTGGCCGGCCCCTTGCTGGGCTACGGCATCCTGTCCGTCTTCATCTTGAAGTCGTGTTTCCTGGGCGTCATGCTGTTCGGCCAGCGCCGTGTGTCCGATGGCGCGCACACCTTGGCGGTGCTGATGGTGGCCGTGGGCCAGTTGGTGGCGGTGTTCTGGGTGCTGGCGCTGCAATCCTGGATGCAGACCCCGGATGGCGCCATCCTCGTCGATGGGCGCTACCAGGTCTATGACTGGGCCGCCGTGGTGCTGAACCCCTCGGTGGGCTGGCGCATGGCGGTGGTGGTCGTGGGCGCGGCGCTGGCCGCCTCGTTCCTGATGATGGGCGTGACCGCCTTGCAGGCGCTGCGCCGCCCGTTGGGCGATGGCGAGCGCAATGCGTTCAAGACCGGGCTGGTGGTCGCGGTGGTCGCGGCCTTCCTGCAGGTGCCGGTGGCCACGGGCGCCGGCCAGATGGTCGCCAAGCTGCAGCCCGCCAAGGCCGCCGCCGCGGCCGGCTTCTGGGAAAGCGGCGCGGAACCCCAACTGGTGCTGTTCGGCTGGCCGGACGCGCGCGCGCACGTCAACGTGTCGGACGTGACCATCCGCAATGCCGGCGGCATGTGGCTGCACCGCAATGCGGACGGCACCTATCAGGGCCTGGATAAATATTCGGGCATGCTGCCGCCGGTGGCGTTGACCTTCTGGTCGTTGCGCGTGGCGGTGGGGTTGGGCCTGCTGATGCTGGCCGTGGCCTGTGTCACGTTCGTGTGGACCTTCCGCCGCGGGCTGGACCCCTCGACCCTGCCGGTCTGGTGGCAGCGCGTGCTGTGCGGCATGATGTTTTCCGGCGGCATCGCCGTGGTGGCCGGCTGGTGGGTGTCCATCATCGGGCTGCAGCCTTTCGTCGTCAACGGCACCATCACGCAATCCGAAGTGCTGGGGCAGACGGCGTCCAGCACCATTCTCTACGGGCTGGCGGGCTATGGCCTGCTGTATGCCTTGCTGCTGTCCGCGTTCGCCGCCATGCTGTTCCACGCGGCGCGCTATGGCGTGGTGCCGGTGCGCAAACTGGGCGGAGGTTCGCCATGATCGCCATGCTGGCCGCTTCGCAGGGCTTGAGCCCCGAAGACCCGTCCTTCTGGATGCCGCTGGCCTTCATGGGGCTGCTGTTCGTGGTGATCGCTGCAGGCATGGTCCTGGACGGCTTCGACCTGGGCGTGGGCATCCTGCTGCAATTGGCGCCTGAGCACGAGCGCGGCCGCATGATGTCGCTCTTGAGCCCCTGGCGCGATGCCAATGAATTCTGGTTGCTGCTGGGCATGGGCCTGTTCGCGTCGGCGTTCCCGTTCGCGTGGGGCGCGGTGCTGGGCAAGCTCTACGGGCCGCTGACCTTCATGGTGCTGGGCGTGGTGCTGCGCAGCGTGTCGTTCGAATTCCGCATCCGCGCGCGCAATGAAATGAAGCCGCGCTGGATCTTCGGTTTCTGGGCCGGCTCGATCATCACGGCGTTTGGCCAGGGCATGCTGCTGGGCCGGATCGCCACCGGCTACCAGTCCGACGCCGGCTACGGCTGGTTCGCGATGTTCGTGGGCCTGTGCGCCGTGGCGGCCTATGTGCTGTTGGGTGCGTCCTGGCTGGTCATGCGGGTGGATGGCGACTTGCAACGCCGGGCCGCCGGCTGGGCCCGCCACGCCATCCGCTGGACGGCGGTGGGCATGGTCGCGATCGCCGTGACGCTGGGGCTGGCCAACGCCGGCATCTTCTACAAGTGGAGCAACATCGCCCACCTGAGCCTGGCCGCCACGGTCTGGGTGATGATGCTGGCGGGCTACGTGGCGGCCGAGATGCTGCTGGCACGCCTGCCCGGCCGCGCGGACCGCTTCAGCTGGCTGCCGTTCGTGCTGTGCGTGGCGCTGTTCCTGCTGATGCTCAGCGGCCTGGCGTACAGCCTGTTCCCCTACCTGATCCTGGACGACATGACCTTGTGGGACGGCGCGGGCGCGCTGAGCTCGATGCGCCTGGTCATGGCCGGCGCGGTCGTGGGGATACCGGTGGTGCTGGTGTTCAACATCCTGGCGTACCGGTCGGTCTTCGGCAAGGAGCGCGCGCCGGTGCCGCTGTTGCCGCCGCCGTCGGCCTGACGGCGGCAGCGGGGCCGGCGCCTACAGCACCGGCTTGGCGACGCGTTGCAGGATCTCTTCGCCGTAGGCTTCGAGTTTGCGCGCGCCCACGCCGCTGATGTGGCTGAGCGCATCCATCGACTCGGGCTGGGCCAGGGCGATTTCGCGCAAGGTCGCGTCATGGAAGATGACGTAGGCGGGCACGCCGTGGCTCTTGGCCACTTCGCCGCGCCAGGCGCGCAGCGCCTCGAACACGGGTTGCAGTTCGGCCGGCAGGTCGATGGCGGCGGCCTTGGGGCGGCCATTGCTGGTCTTGCCCGAACGGGTCTTCTTTTCGGATTCGCGCCGCAGCATCAACTGGCGCTCCCCTTTAAGCACCGCGCGGCTGCCTTCGGTCAGCGCCAGCGTGCCGAACCCTTCGTTGTCCACCGTCAAGAGGCCTTGCGCCAGCAACTGGCGCAACACGCCGCGCCAGGCGGTGTCGCTCAGGTCTTCACCCACGCCGAACACGCTTAGCGTTTCATGGCCATGCTGCTTGGTGCGGTCGGTGACCTTGCCGCGCAGGATGTCGATGATGTGGCCCGCGCCGTAGCGCTGGCCGCGTTCTTTCCACAGGCGGTAAACAGCCGACAGCACCTTCTGCGCGGCGACTGTGCCGTCCCAGGCCTGGGGCGGTTCCAGGCAGACGTCGCAGTTGCCGCAGGCCGTGATCTGCTGGCCGAAATACGCCAGCAGCCGCACGCGGCGGCATTCCACGGTTTCGCACAGCCCCAGCATGGCGTCCAGTTGCTGGCCCAGCCGGCGGCGGTAGGACTCGTCGCCAGGGGATTCGTCGATCATGCGGCGCTGCTGCACCACGTCCTGCAGGCCGTAGGCCAGCCATGCGGTGGCGGGCAGGCCGTCGCGGCCGGCCCGGCCGGTTTCCTGGTAGTAGCCTTCGACGGATTTGGGCAGGTCGATGTGGGCGACGAAGCGCACATCGGGTTTGTCGATGCCCATGCCGAACGCGATGGTGGCCACCATCACCACGCCGTCCTCGCGCAGGAACCGGGCTTGGTTGGCGGCGCGCACCTGCGGGCTGAGCCCGGCGTGGTACGGCATGGCGTCGATGCCCTGATTGCACAGGAATTCGGCGGTTTCCTCCACGCGCGCCCGCGACAGGCCGTACACCACGCCGGACTCGCCTTCGTGTTCCGTGCGGATCATGTCCAGCAACTGCTTGCGCACTTCGTTCTTTTCGATGATGCGGTAGCGGATGTTGGGGCGGTCGAAGCTCGAGACGAAATGACGGGCGTCGTCCAGCGACAGGCGCTGGGCGATTTCCGTGCGCGTGTCGGCGGTGGCGGTGGCGGTGAGCGCAATCCGCGGCACGTCGGGCCAGCGCTCGTGCAGCATCGACAGGCCCAGGTATTCCGGCCGGAAGTCGTGGCCCCATTGCGACACGCAGTGCGCCTCGTCGATGGCGAACAGCGCGATGCGGCCGCGTTCCAGCAATTGCAGGCAACGGTCGGTCAGCAGTCGTTCGGGGGCAACGTACAGCAGGTCCAGCTCGCCGGCCAGGAACGCCTGTTCGACGTCGCGCGCCACCCGCCATTCCTGCGTGGAATTCAGGAACGCCGCGCGCACGCCCAGTTCGGTCAGGGCGTCGACCTGGTCCTGCATCAGCGCGATCAGCGGCGAGACGACGATGCCGGTGCCTTCGCGGACCAGCGAGGGAATCTGGTAACAGAGCGATTTCCCGCCGCCGGTCGGCATGAGGACCAGCGCGTCGCCGCCGTCGATCACCTGTTCGACAATGGCTTGCTGGTCGCCGCGGAAGGATTCGTAACCGAAAACGCGCTGCAACACGCCGAGGGCGCGCGCGTCAGACATGGGGGTAGGCCGGAAGCATCATGGCAGGGATTTTAAGCCGCAAATCCGGACGGCCCCTTTTACGGGGATATTTCCGTCCGTCTCGCGGTCCGGCTACCAGCTCAACCAGGTGCCGCGCATGAAGGTGTCGACCGGCATGCTCAGGTTGGCCCGCCATTCATAGTTGCCCGAAATGATGTCGCGGTCGGCGCCTACGGCCAGCTTCACCTTGGGGGCGACGAACATGCTGTGCGTCAGGCCCACGCGCTGTTCGGCCAGCGTCGACCCCTCATGCAGGCCGGAATAGGTGCCGCTGATCGTGCCCCAGCCCGTGATGGGCACGCCGGCCGACAGGGTGTTGCGCGACTGCGGGGCCGAGGCCACGCCGCCGGAGTAGGTGGACAGGTCGCCAAAGCCGGCGCCAATCTGTTCGTTGGTATAGCCCAGGTTCACGGCATCGGCCACGTCCACGCTGTAACCGAAGCGGTAGCGCCAGGCGTTGGACGCGTCGAAGGAGCTTTGGGTGGCACCGGCCTGGAACGTGCCGTATTCGCCGGCGGCGTAGGTGGTGCCCATGCCGCGGGTGGTCAGCGATGGCGCGCTCTGCATCTGGCCTTCCAGCGTCAGGGCGGGGGTCAGGCCGTAGCGCACGCTGCCGGTGCCGACCGAGGCGCCGTAGTCCACGGCGCCGGAACTGGCGGCCGGATCCATCCGGTTCAGCTTGCCCAGCGATGAGGAATAGCCAAAGCTGCCTTCGGGCACGGTGGCGGAGGAACCCGCCCAGTTGGCGATCTGCAGGCCGCCGACGGGCGCGCTGCTGCCCCAGGCGGGGGCGTTGGCGTTGATGTTGCCCACGGTGACCGAGGGCCCCGCAGTATTGCGGTAGACCCAGTTGCGGTCGCCGCCATAGCGCAGCCCGTCCTGGCCGCTGACCGAGGCGAACCAGGGCCGGGTGGGGCGCGACACGCCCGAGATTACGACGACCGGCACGCGGGGCAGGTCGCCGTCTTCCAGTGCGAAGGAGTAATCCGGCGTGCTTTCCTCGGCCGGTGCGGCGGCCGCCTGTTCGCAGCCCAAGGGGGGCGCGTCGGCCGCACCGGACAACGAGGATCCGATCCCCGGGATCAGTTCCGCGCCGCTGTCTTCCACACCCTGCACGCTGGTGTCCATCGCCGGTTCCGCCACTTGCAGGTCGCAAGGGGACGGATCCAGGGGAACGGCCCGCGAGTCGATCGACGGCGCCGGGCGCACGGGGATCGGCTGCACCGGGGACAGAACCCCGATGCCGCGCGCCATGCGGACCGGCGCCCCCTCGGCAGGCGGGGCAGCGAAATCAGGGGACGCTATCGGGGTGTCGCCGAACGCGGAAGCCAGCGGGCAGGACAAGCCCACCGCCAGCGCCGCGTGCAACAGCCGTCTGCGCCAGTGTGTAGGGGCGACCATACGGACCAGTGTAGAGAGGGGATGCCGCCGTAGCTGTAAACGATTTTTAGTAAACCGGACGAGCGGCAAGACCAGTCCGGTTATTTTAGGGCCAGTCCATGCCTCGACGGGCGTTTCAGGCAAAGCGCCGGAAAACACGGCGTACATCGTGCAACAGGTGTATTTCAGTTGATTTCTTGCCTCTTGCGGCCGGACGCGGCGCGCCTCACTATGGCATCCATGGACAATCCCCACACCAAGCTGCTGGTCGTCGACGACGACCCGGCGTTACGACAACTGCTGGCCGACTACCTGAATCGGCACGGCTACGACACCTTGCTGGCGCCGGACGCCACCGACCTGTCCTCGCGCATCACCCGCTATGCGCCCGACCTGCTCGTGCTGGACCGCATGCTGCCCGGCGGCGACGGCGCGGACGCCTGCCGTCGCCTGCGGGAGCAAGGCGAAGACATTCCCGTCATCCTCCTGACCGCCCGCGACGAAGCGGTGGACCGCATCATCGGCCTGGAAGCGGGGGCGGACGACTACGTGGGCAAGCCCTTCGACCCGCGCGAACTGCTGGCCCGCATCGAGGCCGTGCTGCGCCGCAAGCGCGGCCCGTCCGCGCTGACCAAGGATGCACCGGTCACGTTCGGCCCCTTCCTGTTCGACCCGTCCTCGCGCCAACTGTCGCGCGAAGGCACCGTGGTGAAGCTGACCGGCGGCGAAATCAACCTGCTTGAAGCCCTGGTGCGCAATGCCGGCAAGCCGCTGTCGCGCGAGCGCCTGCTGGCGCTGGCGCGCGACGACGACGCCGGCGAACGCAATGACCGCGCCATCGACATCGCCATCCTGCGCCTGCGCCGCGTGATCGAAGACGATCCCAAGCAGCCGCGCTGGATCCAGACCGTCTGGGGCATCGGCTACCGGTTTTCCCCCTGATGCGCTTTTCCCCCGGTTTCCTGGTGCCGCGTTCGCTGCGGGCGCGCCTGATCCTGCTGATCCTGGGTTCGGTGCTGCTGACGCAGGCGGCCACGCTCGTCACGGTGTCTTACTTCCGGCACAAGTTCCTGGAAGACGTGGCCATCGGCTACATCGTCACCACGATCCGCACCCTGCGCGCCGCCGTGTCCGAGGTGCCCGCCGAAGACCGCGCCGAGTTCGTGCGCACCGCGTCGCAGAACCAGTGGCGGCTGTGGTCGCGCGTGCTGCCGGCCGAAGCCAAGCTGCAACGCTTCAATGGCCGACGTCCCCCGCCGCCCCCGCGTGCCGCGCCGCGTCCGCCTCCCCCGCAGTCTTCGGCTGCTCAGCCGGGAGATACGCCGCGTCCGCCCCCGCCGCCCGAAGTGCGGGGCGACGACCATGACGCGGATGGCGACCGCGGCGACGACCACCGGGCCGACGCGCGCGACGCCGCCGACCGCGAGCGGGCGCGCGAAGAGCACATGCGCCGCTACAAGCCCGAGCCGGATGACATCCGCCGCGACCTGCGCGTGCTGGTGCAACTGCTGAACGAACGCCTGAACGACGGCACCCGCGTGGCGCTCTCGCGCGGCCCGGCCCCGGAGATCTTCATTTCACTGGCGCCCAATTCCGCCAGCGAAGATGTGCCGCGCTTGCGCGAATGGCTGGTCATCCCGCTGGACCGCCTGGATCCGCCCGTGGCCACGCCGTTCATCGCGGCCTGGCTGGGCGGCCTGGGCCTGTTGCTGCTGCTGGCGGTGGGCTTCTCGTGGCACATCACGCGGCCCATCACCCGGCTGGCTGATGCCGCCGACCGGCTGGCCGCGGGCCAACCCCAGCGCGTGGAGCCTTCCGGGCCACATGAAACGCGGGCGCTAGGCGTGCGTTTCAACGCCATGCTGGATGCGCTGGCCGAATCCGACTCGGTGCGCCGCACCTTGTTGTCGGGCCTGCCGCACGACCTGAAAGGGCCGTTGTCGCGGATGTGGCTGCGCATCGAGCTGGCCGACGATTCCAAGCTGAAGGAAGGCTTGCGCACCGATCTGCAGGACATGCAGCACATGGTTGATCAGTTCATCGGCTTTGTGCGCGGCACCGACCCCGCGGCCTACCGCTATGCGCCCATCGTGCTGTCCGACTGGCTGACCGAACGCGTCGGCGCCTGGCAGGGCGCGGGCACGGACATCCACCTGACGGCCGCCGACGACGACGCGCCGTTGGTGGTGCAGGCCGACGCCGTGGCGCTGGGCCGCCTGCTGGACAATCTGATCGGCAATGCCTTGAACCACGGCGCGCCGCCGGTGGACGTCAGCCTGCGCCGGGAAGAGCGCCACGCCGTGCTGGATGTGGCCGACCATGGCCCCGGTATCGTCGCCGAACGCCGCCAGGAGGCGCTGCGCCCGTTCAGCCGGCTGGATGATGCGCGCACGCGCACCGGCAGCGTGGGCCTGGGCCTGGCGCTGGCCGAGGCCATTGCCCGCGCCCACGGGGGCTCGCTGGAATTGCGCCAGGCGGAGTCCGGCGGCCTGTGCGTGCGGGTCAAGCTGCCCCTGTCCGAAACCGCATAGGGCGGCGGGGCCCTTTGCGGCCCCACCTAGGCGGCCCCACCTAGGCGGCCCCGCCATACGGTACGATGCATCCTGCTTCGTCCCTTGTCGTATCCGCACCATGGCCATTCAGTCCGATTCCCTTTCCTCCCGTCCCGACGCCCCCCGTATCGTGGCGCCGCAGCCGGTGTCGCCCAACGAGGAATCGATCGAACGCGCGTTGCGGCCCAAGGCGCTGCAGGAATACGTCGGCCAGCAGCGCGCCCGCGAACAGCTCGAGATCTTCATCGCCGCCGCCCGAAAGCGCGGCGAGGCACTGGACCACGTGCTCCTGTTCGGCCCCCCCGGGCTGGGCAAGACCACGCTGGCCCACATCATCGCGCACGAAATGGGCGTGCAGCTGCGCCAGACGTCCGGCCCCGTGCTGGAGCGCCCGGGCGACCTGGCCGCGCTGCTGACCAACCTGGAAAAGAACGACGTCCTGTTCATCGACGAAATCCACCGCTTGTCGCCGGTCGTCGAGGAAATCCTCTATCCGGCGCTGGAAGATTTCCAGATCGACATCCTGATCGGTGAAGGCCCCGCCGCGCGCAGCGTGAAGCTGGACCTGCAGCCGTTCACGCTGGTGGGCGCGACCACGCGGGCGGGCATGCTGACCAACCCGCTGCGCGACCGCTTCGGCATCGTCTCGCGGCTGGAGTTCTATAACGCGGCTGACCTTGGCCACATCGTCACGCGCAGTGCGGGCCTGCTCAACGCGGGCATCACGCCGGACGGCGCGGCGGAAGTGGCGCGCCGCGCTCGCGGCACGCCCCGGATCGCCAACCGCCTCTTGCGCCGTGTGCGCGATTACGCCGAGGTCAAGGCCAGCGGCACGATCGACGCCGACGTCGCCGGCCGCGCGCTGGCCATGCTGGAAGTGGACCCCCAGGGCCTGGACCTGATGGACCGCAAGCTGCTCGAAGCCATCATCCACAAGTTCGATGGCGGGCCCGTGGGCGTGGACAGCCTGGCGGCCGCCATCGGCGAAGAGCGCGACACCATCGAAGACGTGATCGAGCCCTACCTGATCCAGCACGGCTACCTGCAACGCACGCCACGCGGCCGCACCGCCACGCTGACGACCTGGCGCCATCTGGGCCTGACCCCGCCCACGGGCGTCAGCACCGGCGGCGGCGATCTGTTCGGCAAGTAGGCGCGGGCGGCGCGCAAACCGCGCGACGGGTTTATGATCCGGGGGTTTCGACATTCCTGCGATCAAAGGACCGGATTCCCATGCTGCCCGAATTGCCTACCTATGATGATGTCGTGCGCGCCAGCGAGCGCCTGGCCGGCAACGCACACCGCACGCCCGTCTTGACCTCGGCCACGGCCGACGCCATCAGCGGCGCCTCGATCTTCTTCAAGTGCGAGAATTTCCAGCGCATGGGCGCTTTCAAGTTCCGCGGCGGCTACAACGCCATCGCGCGCCTGACGCCTGAGCAGCGCGCTGCGGGTGTCGTCACCTTCTCGTCGGGCAACCACGCCCAGGCCATCGCGCTGGCCTCCAAGCTGCAAGGCGTGTCCGCCACGATCATCATGCCGCTGGACGCACCCGCGGCCAAGCGCGCCGCCACCGAAGGCTACGGCGGCAAGATCGTCACGTACGACCGCTACACCGAAGACCGCGAGCAGATCGCCCAGCGCATCCAGGCCGAGACCGGCGCCACGCTGATTCCGCCCTACGACCATGAAGACGTGATCACGGGGCAGGGCACCGCGGCCAAGGAGCTGTTCGAGGAAGTCGGCGAGCTGGACTATCTGTTCGTCTGCCTGGGCGGCGGCGGCCTGCTGTCGGGCTCGGCCTTGTCCGCGTTCGCGCTCAGCCCGCGCTGCCTGGTCTACGGCGTCGAGCCGGAAGCCGGCAACGATGGCCAGCAGTCGTTGCGCAAGGGTGAGATCGTGCGGATTCCGGCCCCCAAGACCCTGGCCGACGGCGCCGCCACGACGCACCTGGGCAACCTGACCTTCCCCCTCATCCAGAAGCATGTGCGCGACATCGTCACGGTGACGGATGCCCAATTGGTCACCACCATGAAATTCTTCGCTGAACGCATGAAGATGGTGGTCGAACCCACGGGTTGCCTGGGCGCGGCGGCCGTCATGCAGAACGTGGTACCGGTGCGCGGGGCGCGGGTCGGCGTCATCATCAGCGGTGGCAACGTCGACCTTCCGGCCTACGCCCGATTGCTGGCTTCCTGATCGCGATCGGCGGTTCGCCTGCCGGACCGCCGATGCGTGCTTGCGGTTGCCGCCCGCGCAAGGCAGAATCGGGACTCGATCCTGACAAACAGGAGGCTGCGGCATGCGTATCCTTATCATTGGTGGCACCGGTTTCATCGGCCGTCACCTGATTGCCCGGCTGTCCGGCGGCTTGCACCAGATGATTGTGCCCACGCGCCTTCTGGCGCGGGGCAGCGAACTGCAAGTCTTTCCCACCGTCACGCTGGTCCAGACCGATATCCACGATGACGCGGCGCTGGATGGCCTGGTCCGTGGTTGCGACGTGGTCGTGAACCTGGTGGGCATCCTGCATGGCAACATCGGCAAGCCGTACGGGTCGGACTTCGCGCGGGCCCACGTGCTGTTGCCCCAGCGCATCGCGCAGGCCTGCCGGCGCCAGGGCGTGCATCGCCTTCTGCATGTCAGCGCGCTGGGCGCCGATTCCCAGGGCGACAGCATGTACCAGCGCTCCAAGGGCGACGGCGAGGCCGCGATCAAGCATGAATTCCAGGCCGCGTCCGAAGGCGGCTGGACGATTTTCCGTCCGTCCGTCCTATTTGGGCCGGACGACAAATTCACCAATATGTTTGCCACGCTGGCGCGCTGGCTGCCCGTGCTGCCGCTGGCGGGCGCGCACGTGCGCATGCAGCCGGTCTATGTGGGCGATGTGGTGGAGGCGATGATGTCCGCCCTGGGCGACACGCACACCTGTGGCAAAACGTATGAGCTGGGCGGGCCGCAGGTCTACACGCTGGGCGAGATCGCGCGGCTGTGTGCGGCCTGGAGCGGCCATCCGCGGCCGGTGATCAGCATGCCGATGGGCGTGGGCCGCATCCAGGCCCGCCTGTTCGAATGCCTGCCGGGCAAGCCCCTGATGTCGCGCGACAACCTGGATTCCCTGCGCCGCGACAATATCTGCGCGGGGCCCATTGCGCCGGAACTGCACGTCGTGCCGACCGGGCTGGAGGCCGTCGCGCCTCGCTACCTGTAATCAGCGGGCCAGGGCCTTCAACGCCTGCTTGATCCCGTCCGACACGCCGACCCCTTCGGGCAGCGTCTTCAGTGCCGACAGCGATTCCTTTTCCGAATAGCCCAGCGCCAGCAGCGCATTCAGGATGTCGGACTGGTGGTCCGGCGTTGCATGCGAGGACGCGCCGATGTCCGCGCCCAGCTTGCCGCGCATTTCCAGCAGCAGGCGTTCGGCGGTCTTCTTGCCGATGCCGGGCACGCGAGTCAGGCGGCCCGATTCCTGCAAAGTGATGGCCTGCGCCAGATCCGCCACCGACATGCCCGACAGCACCGACAGCGCCGTGCGGGCGCCGATGCCGCTGACCTTGATCAGTTCGCGAAAGGCGCTGCGTTCGCTGGCCGTGCCGAAGCCATACAGGATGTGCGCGTCTTCGCGCACCGTCAGGTGCGTGTACAGCGTGACGCGCGCGCCGGTTTCCGGCAGCGCGTACAGCGTGCTCATGGACACGTCGATGTCATAGCCCAGTCCGCCCACGTCCACGCAGATGGTGGGGGGCAGCTTTTCGATCAGGGTTCCGGTGATGCGTCCGATCATGGTGATGAAGGCCTGGTAAAGGGGTAGGGCAGGAGAGGCGCGCGGAATGCGCGGCGAATGCGGGCATTCTATACGCGCAAGGGCGCGTTCAGCCGATCAGGCGTCCGTTGCGGATGCGCGTCTTGCCGCTCATGCGCAGCGACGTGCCCAGGCGTGCCAGCTTGTCTTGCAGCGGTCCGACGTGGGCGTGGCAGATGGCGCAGGCCAGCGCGTCGGCGGAGTCGGGGGCGGGCGTGCCGTCCAGCGCAAGCAGGTGCTGCACCATCATCTGCACTTGCTCCTTGGCGGCGCGTCCGGTGCCGACCACGGCTTTCTTGATCTGCAGCGCGGTGTACTCGTGGACAGTCAGCGAACTGTCGGCCAGCGCGCACAGCGCGGCGCCCCGCGCTTGCCCCAGCAGCAGGGTGGACGCGGGGTTGGTGTTCATGAAGACGATTTCCAGCGCGGCGACGTCGGGTTGCGTGTCGCGCGCCACCTGGCGCAGATTGTCCAGGATGACTTTCAGGCGTTCGGCCAGCGTCAGCGCCGGCGGGACCACGATGGTCCCGCTGGCCACATACCGCAGCCGCGAGCCGTCGGCATCGATCACACCGAAACCGGTGCGGCGCAAGCCGGGATCGATGCCGAGGACGCGCATCAGTGGCGGAAGTGGCGGGTGCCGGTCAGCACCATGGCGATGCCATGCTCGTCGGCCGCGGCGATGACTTCGTCGTCGCGCATGCTGCCGCCGGGTTGGATCACGCAGGTCGCGCCTGCCGCCACCACCACGTCCAGGCCGTCGCGGAACGGGAAGAACGCGTCAGACGCCACGGCCGAGCCCTTCAGGGTCAGGCCGGCGTTTTCCGCCTTGATCGACGCGATGCGGGCCGAGTCGATGCGGCTCATCTGGCCGGCGCCCACGCCGAGCGTCATGCCGCCGCCCACGAAGACGATGGCGTTGGATTTGACGTACTTGGCGACCTTCCAGGCAAAGGCCAGGTCGTTCATTTCCTGCTCGGTGGGCTGGCGCTTGCTGACCACCTTGAGCGCATCGCGCGGCACGTTGTAGGCGTCCGGGCTTTGCACCAGCCAGCCGCCGCCCACGCGCTTGATGTCCATGGCGTTCTGGCCCACGCCCATCGGCACTTCCAGCACGCGCACGTTCTTCTTGGCGGCCAGGATGGCCAGCGCGGCGCCGTCATAGGCCGGGGCCAGCAGCACTTCCAGGAACTGGGCGCTGACGGCTTCGGCCGTCGCGGCGTCCACCGGGCGGTTGAAGGCGATGATGCCGCCGAACGCGGAGGTCGGGTCGGTCTTGAATGCTTGCTGGTACGCGCCCAGCGTGTCGGCCGCCACGGCGACGCCGCAGGGGTTGGCATGCTTGACGATGACGCAGGCAGGCACGTCGAAGCTGCGCGCGCATTCCCATGCGGCATCCGCATCGGCGATGTTGTTGTAGGACAGTTCCTTGCCCTGCAACTGGCGGTAGTTGCCCAGCAGGCCGGCCGGACGCTGCGCGTCCACGTAGAAGGCGGCGGTCTGGTGCGGATTCTCGCCGTAGCGCAGCGCCTGCTCCTGCTTGATCTGCAGGGTCAGCGTGCCGGGCCATTCGGTGCGCGCCGGGACCGCTTCCTGGGCCGGTTCGGCTTCGGTCAGGCTGGTCAGGTAGGCGGCGATGGCGCCGTCGTAGGCGGCGGTGTGGGCGTAGACCTTCGAGGCCAGCGCCAGGCGCAGGCCGTAGGAGGTGCTGCCGTTCTTGTCCATTTCCGACAGCACGCGCGAATAATCGATCGGGTCGATCACGACCGTCACGCCGCCGGCTTCCGTGCCGTGGTTCTTGGCGGCGGCGCGCAGCATGGCCGGGCCGCCGATGTCGATGTTCTCGACCGCATCGGCGAACGTGCAGTCCGGCTTGGCGACGGTTTCACGGAAGGGGTACAGGTTGACCACCAGCATGTCGATGCGATCGATGCCCGCCGCCTTGATGGTGTCCATGTGCTCGGCGCTGTCCCGGCGCGCCAGCAGGCCGCCGTGGATCTTGGGGTGCAGCGTCTTGACGCGGCCATCCAGGATTTCCGGCGAACCCGTGTGGGCAGCCACTTCGGTGACGGTCAGGCCGGCGTCGGCCAGCAACTTGGCGGTGCCGCCAGTCGACAGCAGGCGTACGCCGCGCGCAGCCAGGGCGCGGGCAAATTCAACGATGCCGGTCTTGTCGGACACCGAAAGCAGGGCGGTTTCGATTTTCATGGTGGGGGACGGGAGTCGGGCGCAGCGCCTTTCTCGTTCAGGTCGGGATGGGAAATCGGAGGGCGGGGCGGACGGCGCCCGGCAAGGGGCCGTCCACGCGGAAAAGCTATACCTGGATATTGTGCGCCAGCAACTTCTTGCGCAGGGTGTTGCGGGTGATGCCCAGCATTTCGGATGCCCGCGACTGGTTGCCGCCCGACCGCTCAAGCGCTACTTCAAGCACCGGGCGCTCCACACAGCGCATCACCATGTCCCACATATCGTGGGGCTCGGATTCACCCAAGTCTTCGAAATAGCGCTCCAGGCTGGCGCGCACGCATTCTTCCAGGACATCTTTCTTGCTCATTTGAGTACAGATATTTTTATGTTGGTGTTGAGGCGGTTATGCCGCCAGCAGGGCTTCTGCGACCGGCGCCGGATGGGGCTCGCCGTCGCGCGAGATGATGTCGAACCAATCAGACACCGCCCGCCACTGGTCGCGGGTGTTGTCGATCAGGTTCATGCGGGCGCAGAACGAATCCGCGCCCGGCAGGCCGTCCAGATACCAGCCAATATGCTTGCGCGCCGTGCGTACGCCGGTGTGCTCGCCATAGAACCGGTAATGGTCGTCGAGATGTTCGAGCAACAGCTCGCGCATTTCCCCATACGAGGGAGGGGCCAGTGTTTCGCCCGTGCGCAGGTAGTGGTCGATTTCGCGGAAAATCCAGGGACGGCCCTGGGCCGCCCGGCCAATCATGACCGCGTCGGCGCCAGTGTAATCCAGGACGTGCCTGGCTTTTTCAGGCGAGTCGATATCCCCGTTTGCGATCACGGGAATCGTCAGCTCGGCCTTGACGGCGCGGATAGTGTCATATTCCGCCTCGCCCGTATAGAGGTCGGCGCGCGTGCGGCCATGCAAGGTCAGGGCCGCGATGCCGGCGTTTTCGGCCAGTTTCGCCACGCGCAAGGCGTTGCGGCTGTCGCGGTCCCAGCCGGTGCGGGTCTTCAGCGTGACCGGCACGCCCAGCGGCGCGCACGCCGACACGACCGCGTCCAGGATGCGGACGATCAGGTCCTCGTGGCGCAGCAGCGCCGAGCCGGAGGCCACGTTGCAGACCTTCTTCACCGGGCACCCCATGTTGATGTCGATGATCCGGGCGCCCTTGCCGGCGTTGAAGACGGCCGCTTCGGCCATCATGGCCGGGTCGGCGCCCGCGATCTGCACGGAAATGGGGGCGATCTCGCCGTCGTGGTTCAGGCGGCGGGACGTCTTGACGCTATCCCACAGCTTGGGGTTGCTGGCGGCCATTTCCGACACGGCATAGCCGGCCCCCAACTTCTTGCAGAGTTGCCGGAAAGGGCGGTCCGTCACGCCCGCCATGGGCGCGACAAGAACATTGTTGGGAAGGGTCCATTGGCCTATGCGCATGGTCACATTTTAACCGGCTCGATCGAACCCCCGTTTTCAGCTGGCAACAGCTTGGTAACAAACGGGGGCGAAAGCAGTCGATTCCGCACCCCGGGCGGGGGCGGAACGAGTGCGGAATCAGGCGCGGAAACCTTGCAGCAGATGTTGGGCCAGGGGCGCGCGCAACGGGGAGGCCAGATCCATCCCCAGCAAGGCCAGCCCGCACGCATGCTCCACCGGGGCCAGGCCGGTGGCGAACACGCGGGGCATCAGGTCGGTCAGGCCGGCGGTGATGAAGCGGTCGACCTGGCGCGCTTGCGCGAACTCCGCCAACAGGGCGGTGGGACTGGCTTCGGGGCGGGCCAGCCAGCCCGCCAGCGTCTGCGCCAGGCGGGCGGCGTCGCGCAGCCCCAGGTTCAGGCCCTGGCCCGCGACGGGGTGCAGGGTCTGGGCGGCATTGCCGATGGCGGCCACGCGGCCTTGCACTTGCGCCCGGCGGGCGGCCAGCGACAGCGGAAAGACATGGCGCGGCGCCTGGCTGGACAGCCGGCCCAGGCGGTCGCCGAAGGCGGCCGACAGCGCCTTCGAGAAAGCCGTGTTGTCCAGCGCGGCCAGTTCGGTGGCGCGATCCGGGGCGCTGCACCACACGACGGAATAGGCGTCCGGCGTTTGCGGGTGGGGAAGCAGGGCCAGCGGCCCTTCGGCGGTGAAGCGTTCCCAGGCCCAGCCGCGGCGCGGCAGGGTGGCATGGGCGGTGGTCAGCACCGCGTGCTGGCCGTAGTCGCGGCGTACGTCGGCCGCGCCCGCGCCGTCGGACTGCACGGCGACCTGGCAAAGCAGCGTGGTGTCGCCCTGCACGATGCGCACGCCGTCCGCGTCCTGGCTGTCCACGCGCGCGGCAGGGCCCGGCAGGACGGTGACGCCACAGGCGGCCACGCATTCGTCCAGCTTGGCGTGCAGCCCCGAATAGGCGACGACGCTACCCAGCTGCGGCACGCCGAAGTCGGTGTTCTGGATCACGGTGCGGCCCAGCCGTCCGCGCTGCGATACATGGATGTTGCGGATGTCGGCCGAACGTTCGGGCCAGGCATGCAGCGATTCCAGCAGCACGCGGCTGCCGTGGTTCATGGCCAGCACGCGGGGGTCGGCCGCGGGCACGGCCGCGGCAGGCGTCGCCGGGGCGGGAGCGGCGCCCGCGAGCAGCGCGATGCGCGCCGGATCCGGCGCCACGCGCGCCAGCATCAGGGCCAGAACGCGGCCCACGGGGCCGGCGCCAAGAATCGCAATGTCGAAGGCGGATGCAGTCATGTCCCGATTTTAACCGTCCACTACAATCCGGGACAGCCAGCGCGGTGGGTCGCGCGGCCCACCCCACCCGGTTGATCGATATGACGCAGGTTCAGGCTTCCCCTTCGCTATCCGCCGTATCCGCTCGCCGCCCGCGCGGCAAAGTCGCCGTGGGGCTGCTGGCCTGCCTGTTCGGCTGGCTGGGCGCCCATTGGTGGTATCTGGGCCGGCGCCACGCCTGGCTGGTCACCACACTGTCGCTCGTCTGCCTGTTCTGCGCGTTTCGCTTCTACCCCGTCTGGTACGACAACCCCGCGTTCTTCCTGGTCTTCATTCCGATGATCGACGGGTTCATCGAAAGCGCGGTGTTCTCGCTGATGCCGGACGAGAAATTCGACCGTCTGTACAACCCCGAGCTGGGCCGCCCCACCTCCACGGGATGGGGGCCGGTGCTGGTCGCCATCCTGGCCTGCCTGGTGGGCTCGGTCGTCTCGATGTTCGCCATCGCCATGGTGGTGGTCTACGTCTGGGTGGCGATGGGCTGGCTGGACGGGCTGGTGCTGTAGGGTCGGGGCTGTGGGGCGGGCTATTCGCGCATCAGCGCTTCGATCTCGCTGGCCTCTACGGGCACGCCACGGGTGATCAGTTCACAGCCTTCATCCGTCACCAGCGCATCGTCCTCGGTGCGGATACCGATATTCCAGTAGCTCTCCGGCACATCGTCCGCCGGGCGCACATAGATGCCCGGCTCGATCGTCAGCATCATCCCGCGCTCCAGCTTGCGCCAGGGGCGGTCGGCGCCCTGGGCGGGGCCCGGCTGGCGGTAGTCGCCCACGTCATGGACGTCCAGGCCCAGCCAGTGGCCGGTGCGGTGCATGTAGAAGCGGCTGTAGTCGCCGGATTCCAGCACCCCGTCCAGCGATCCCTTCAACAGTTTCAGGTCCAGCATGCCTTGCGCCAGCACGCGCAGCGCGGCTTCGTGGCCGTCGTTGAAGGTGCGGCCGGGGGCGGTGGCCTGGGCCGCCGCTTCCTGCGCCGCCACCGTCAGGTCGTACAGTGCGCGCTGCGGGCCGCTGTAGCGGCCGTTTACGGGAAAGGTCCGGGTGATGTCGCTGGCGTAGCTGTCCACCTCGCAGCCGGCGTCGATCAGCACCAGGTCGCCGTCGCGCAGCACGGCTTCGCCCGCCGGGTAGTGCAGCACGCAGGCGTTGGCGCCCGTCGCGACGATGCTGTTGTAGGCCACCGCCTGAGCGCCGTGGCGACGGAATTCATACAGCAGCTCGGCTTCCAGCTCGTATTCGTGCATACCGGCGCGGGCGACGCGCATGGCGCGCGCGTGCGCCCCGGCCGAGATCTTGGCGGCGCGCCGCATCGCGGCGATTTCGGCCGGGTCCTTGATCAGCCGCATTTCCGCCAGCAGCGGGCGGATGTCCTGTTGGCGCGAAGGCGGCGCGTGGCCGGCGCGGCTGGCGTCGCGCGCCGTAGCCAGCCAGCGGTGCAGGCGGCCGTCGGTGCGCTTGTCGCCGGCCAGCGGCGCGTACAGGGTGGGGTGGTCCAACATCAACGTGGGCACCACTTCGTCCAGGGAGTCCAGCGCGTGCGCATCGTCGAAACCGAAATAGGCGGCGGCCGCTTCGGGGCCGAAGCGCTTGCCTTCCCAGATCTCGTGTTCCACGTGGCGCGGGCGGCAGAACAGCACGGCGCGGTCGGTCGCTCCTGCGATCAGCACCAGCCAGGCACCGGGTTCGGTGAACCCGGTGAGGTAGAAGAAGTCGCTGTCGTGACGGTACGGGAATTCGGCGTCGCGGTTGCGGATTGCCTCGGGGGCGGTGCTCAGGATGGCGATGCCGCCGCCGTCGGCGCGCATCCGGTCCATCAGGCGTTGGCGCCGGGCGGCGAAGGGGGCGATGTCGGCGGGAGGCAGGCTCATGGCGGGCAGGGGCGCGAACCCCGCGAAGGTGTGGATGCGGCTTACTTTACCCCGCTATCGCGCGGAAACAACAGCGGGCGGGGTTCCCGCGGCGTCCGCGCGGGATTCACTGGACCGTCAGATTCGCGCTGCTACAATCGCGGCTCTGTCATTGGGGAGTAGCCATCCTTTGTCCCCAAAGGAGTTAGCGTCAACAGACTTGGTGGTTCAGGGCCGCGTAGCGGTTGCTAGAACTCCATGGCGCTAACGGTTTCCATGCAAGCGGCCTGCCCGCCGCATGGATCAGCCAGGCGAGACCTTTGGCCGCGTTGCGTTCACCCTAGCCGGGCGAGCCGCAGCGTCGCGCCAATTGGTTTCTGCTCGTCCGGCTGTGTTCATATGTTGCTCACCCTGTTTCTGTTTTTCCTGTCCGCGGCAGTGATTTACTTCGCCTGCGAATTCTTCGTCAATGGCGTTGAATGGGTCGGACACCGCTTCCATCTGGGCGCCACCGCCACCGGCACCGTGCTGGCCGCGTTCGGCACCGCATTGCCGGAAAGCGCGGTCACCTTCATGGCCGTCATGTTCGGCGACACCCCGGAGCAGAAAGACATCGGCGTCGGCGCGGCCATGGGCGGCCCCCTGGTGCTGGCGACCCTGGCGTACGCCGTAGTGGGCTTCGCCCTGTGGCGCGCGCGCCGGGGCCAGACGACGCAAGCCAACTGTATCAACGCGGACCAGCGCCGGCTGGCCCGCGACCAGGCCTGGTTCATGGGCATCTTCATCTTCAAGGTGGGCCTGGGCCTGCTGGCCTTCGCGTGGAAGCCCTGGCTGGGCATCCTGTTCCTGGCGACGTACGGCCTGTACATCAAGCGCGAACTGAGCCATGACGAGGAACGGACCGACAGCGAGGACCTCGAGCCGCTCAAGCTGCGCCCCCGCGATGAGGACCCGACCATGTTCTGGGCCGCGACGCAGACGATCCTGGCGCTGGTGGTCATCGCGGGCGCCTCGCACGTGTTCGTCAACCAGATCGAAGTGCTGGGAATTTTCATGGGCGCGTCGCCGCACGTGGCCGCCTTGCTGCTGGCGCCCGTCGCCACCGAATTGCCCGAAATCATGAATGCGCTGATCTGGGTGCGCCAAGGCAAGGAACGCCTGGCGCTGGCCAACATCTCGGGCGCGATGATGATCCAGGCCACCATCCCCAGCGCCTTGGGTATCTTCATGACGCCGTGGCTGCTGGATGCCCCCTTGCTGGCCGCGGGCCTGTTCACGATGCTGTCGATCGGCCTGCTGTGGCTGCGTTTCCGCCGCTCGGTGATGAGCGTGCCGGCGTTGTCGGCGGTGGGCGGCTTCTATGCCTTGTTTGCGGCATATCTGGGGTGGCACTTCTACGCCTGAGCCCGGACCCTGGTGCGAATTGCGGCGCAGGCTCGGCAGGGCCTGCGCCGCTTTTGCATTTTTTGGCGGTTTTCCGGGCAGTTAAGGCCCATAAACCTTGTCCATCAGTGGAAACCCGCGTAAACTTCCGTTGTTATCCATCCCAGGAGCAGTCTTCGTGAATACCGATTCCGGCGAAAGTAGTCGATCTTGCATCGACCTCGCTGTCTGACAGGAAACACGCAGAACTCCATCTGCCGCATCCTGTCATGCAGGTTGCGGCGTATCCCAAGCCTCGGGCGTAAGCCCCGGCAATAGCGCAGGCCTTCGGCTTGCCGGGAATCTCCCCAACGTAAACCGCCAGAACCGCCGCTTGCCGCAGCGCCAGCGTTCGTGCACGTCTTGTGTTCGTCCGTCATGCGCCGCGCAGTTGCGCTCGCGTACTCGCGATCACGCTCCCCATTCTTGCAATGGAGGTCGTTATGCGTTTCTTCGACTTGTTCCTACGCCGCGCTGGCGTGGACCGCGCCACCGCCCTGGGCCGCCGCCGCGGCACGTCGCGCTTGACGGTCATCTGTCCGCGCGACGAACTGGGCGCCTTGCGCAAGCAGATCTGCCTGGACTTCAGCGCCGCCGGCCTGGATGTCTCGCAAGTGCAGATCGACCAAGGCCAGGACCCGAGCATGGCGTCGGCTTGCATCACCGTCAATTGCCCCCCGGAACTGCGGGCGGAACTGATGTCGCAAGCGCGCCGCCTGAGCGCCAATCCCGCCGTGCGCCACGTGCATTTCGGCGCGCAAGCCGCCGCAATGGCCTGACGCCAGCGCCTATCCCCACAGGAGAGATCATGCCTAGTGCCTTAGACCCCGAACCTCGATCGCGCCAAGTGCATGGCGCCGGCATGCCTGTCTGACCTGTCATCTCCCTGCGAGCCGACCGGCCGGACAGTCATCCCGGTTCCGACGGACTCCGCAGCAAAGAATCTCCGGCCACGCCCCCAGAGGCCAACGGCGCCGGTTTCGATTCCCTAGCTAGCCCCCTTTCCGTTTTCCGCACCCGGCGCGACTTCGACGCGATCCGGACACCGGCAACTTTGCCCCGGTGCCTGCGCACGCCTGTACGCGGCGGATTGACGGCTTTCCCGCGAAAGCCGCGGCCCGCTGCTGCCCGCGCGCAGCCCGAGGGGCAGGCGCGCCCGTGTCTCCGACAACAACACCAAAAACCGGAGCACTCCGATGTTTACGTTCCTGAAATCGTTTTTTTCTTCCGCCGCCGGCCGACGGCGCGCAAGCCGCCACTTCCGGCGGTCCCCCATGCTTGAGCAAGGCGGCGATACCGTTGCGGCGTCCGCCGCTTCCGACACGTCGCGCCGCGCCAACCGCCGCATGCTCGACATGTCCCGCATGGGCCTGGATGCCTTGTTTTCGCTGCTGGGCAGCGGCCGGGGAGGCCTGTCTGAAGACCAGGCGCAGACCGCGCGCGAGCGCCACGGCGCCAACGAGGTCGACCATGAAAAGCCCCTGTCCTGGCCCGCCCACCTGTGGCTGTCCTACCGCAACCCGTTCAACCTTCTGTTGACCGCGCTTGCAGCCCTGTCGTGGCTGACCGATGTGTGGATGGCTGAACCGGACGACCAATCGTGGACGGCGGTCGTGATCATCGGATCGATGGTCGTGATTTCGACGGTGCTGCGCTTTGCGCAGGAACTCCGTTCGAACCGGGCGGCCGAGGCATTGAAGGCCATGGTGCAGAACACCGCCACCGTGCTGCGCAGCGGCCCGATGGCGTCAACCGGGGACGGCACCGGCCACCGCCCCTACGGCGCGCCCCTGCACGAGTCCGGCTCGCATCAGCTGGAAGTGCCGCTGGCGGAGCTGGTGCCGGGTGACGTGGTGCTGCTCTCCGCGGGCGACATGATTCCCGCCGATTGCCGCATCCTGAACGCCAAGGACCTCTTCATCGCGCAGGCTGCTCTGACGGGCGAATCGCTGCCGGTCGAAAAGCATGCTGTCCAGCGCGTGGAGACCGGCAATTCGCTCGAGCTGGAGAACATGGCCTTCATGGGGACCAATGTGGTCAGCGGCTCGGGCAGCGCGCTGGTCGTGGCGACGGGGGGCAACACGTATTTCGGCCAACTGGCAGGACGCGTCACCCAGGCCACCCGCGTGCCCACGCAGTTCCAGCAGGGCATCAACCGCGTCAGCTGGGTGCTGATCCGCTTCATGCTGGTCATGGCGCCGATCGTCATGCTGATCAACGGGTTCACCAAGGGCGACTGGCTGGAAGCGCTGCTCTTCGCGCTGGCCATCGCGGTGGGGCTGACCCCCGAGATGCTGCCGATGATCGTCACGGCCACGCTCGCCAAGGGCGCATTGCGCATGTCGGGCCGTAAAGTCGTCGTCAAGCGGCTGGATGCCATCCAGAACCTGGGCGCGATGAACGTGCTGTGCACCGACAAGACCGGCACGCTGACGCAGGACCGCATCGTGCTGGAGCGCCACACCGACGTCTACGGCACCACCAGCGACGATGTGCTGGCCTATGCCTACCTGAACAGCTACTACCAGACCGGCCTGAAGAACCTGCTGGACGTGGCGGTGCTGCAGCACGCCGAAGTGCAGCGTCGCCTGAACCTGGCGTCCCGCTACCGCAAGGTCGATGAGATCCCTTTCGACTTCTCGCGGCGCCGGATGTCGGTGGTGGTCAACGAGACCGAAAACGGCCGCGACCACCACGAACTGATCTGCAAGGGGGCGCTGGAAGAAATGCTGTCTGCCTGCACGCGGTTGCGTGTGGGCAGCGAGGTGCACCTGCTGACCGATTCGCGCCGAGCGGACATCCGCCGGGTGACGGCCGAGCTGAATCGCGATGGCCTGCGGGTGATCGCGGTGGGCGTCAAGGAAATGCCGCCCACGCAGGAGGTCTATGGCGTGGCGGATGAATCTGACCTGGTGCTGGTGGGCTATATCGCCTTCCTGGATCCTCCCAAGGAATCGACCGGCCCCGCGCTGGCGGCGTTGAAGGCCTCTGGCATCGAGGTCAAGGTGCTGACGGGCGACGTCGAGCTGGTCACGCAGAAAGTCTGCCGCGAAGTGGATTTCGAGGTGCGCAAAGTCTATCTGGGCGCCGAGATCGAGGCCATGAACGACACGCAGCTTGCCGCCGCCGTGCTCGAAGCGAATGTGTTCGCCCGGCTGACGCCCGCGCACAAGGAGCGCATCGTGCGCAGCCTGCGCGCGCAAGGCAACACAGTGGGTTTCATGGGAGACGGCATCAATGATGCGCCCGCTCTGCGCGCCGCCGACGTGGGTATTTCGGTGGATTCCGCGGTGGATATCTCGAAGGAGGCGGCCGACATCATCCTGTTGGAAAAGAGCCTGATGGTGCTGGAAGACGGCGTGATCGAAGGCCGCAAGACCTTCTGCAACATGCTCAAGTACCTGAAAATGACCGCCAGCTCGAATTTCGGCAACGTGTTTTCGGTATTGGTGGCCAGCGCCTTCCTGCCTTTCCTGCCGATGCTGCCCATTCACCTGCTGCTGCAGAATTTGATGTACGACATTTCCCAGACGGCGATTCCGTTCGACAATGTCGACGAAGAACTCCTGAAAAAGCCGCAGCAATGGGACCCGGACGGATTGGGTCGCTTCATGGTGTTCTTCGGTCCGATCAGCTCCCTCTTCGACATCGCCACCTATGCGCTCATGTGGTACGTGTTCCAGGCCAACGCGCCTGAGCATCAGACGCTGTTCCAGTCGGGCTGGTTCGTCGAAGGCTTGTTGTCGCAGACCTTGATCGTGCATATGATCCGCACCCGCAAGATTCCCTTCCTGCAAAGCCGTGCCGCATGGCCGTTGATGGCGATGACGCTCATGGTGGTGGTCATGGGGCTGATCCTGCCGTTCTCGCCGCTGGCTGAATACTTCCAGCTGCAAGCGTTGCCGTGGAGCTACTTCCCGTGGCTGGTGGGCATCTTGTTGAGCTACTGCGTCCTGACGCAACTGCTCAAGGGCATCTGGGTACGCCGCTACGGCTGGCAATAAGTCTGTGCATGCTGCGGCGGGCCGCAACGCCCGCCGCCATCGGGAGAAGAATATGAGAATCGCATTCTGTGCCGCCGCGGTGGCAGGCGGCTTGGGGCTGCCGCTGGCGGCGCTGGCCGCCGATGAGGGATACGGCGTGCACCTGTACGGCATCGTGGACGCCGGCGTGGCCGTGACGAGCGTGTCGGGGCAGGGCAGCCACAGCGGCCTGCTCAACGGCGGCCTGACGGATTCCCTTTGGGGCTTGCAGGGCGCCGAGGACCTGGGCGGAGGCTGGCATAGCCGTTTCCAGCTGGAAAGCGGCTTTAACCCGTCCAACGGCAACTCGGAGGAAGACGGCCGCTTGTTCAACTACGCGGCGTGGGTCGGGCTTGGCCACGACAGCGTGGGCGAAGTCCGGTTCGGGCGCCAGCACACGATCGGCCAGCTTTACGGGAACGCGCTGGAGATCGCCTCGTGGAAGGACATGGGCATGGGCGCCACCTTCAAGGCGTCCGACAATTTCCAGTTGAGCAATATGGTGAATGTCACTTCGCCTACCTGGAACGGGTTGCAGGCGGGCGTCGGCTATTCGTTCGATGCCGGGGACCAGGGCCAATTCCGCACGAATCAGAACAATCGCGCGCTGAGCATGGGCCTGAAGTTCGAAAGCGGGCCCTTGCTGGCCGTGGCCACGTGGGACCAGCTGCGGTTGGCCCAGGCGCCCGAAGGCAGCGGTGGGCGTCCCCAGGCGTTGCAGTTGGGGGCCTCGTACGATTTCGAAGTGCTCAAGCTGTCCGTGGCCTGGTCGCGCCAGAAGAACGGCTATGCGGGGCTGGACGGGGGCGATCCCGACGGCTTGGGGATGGGCTTGGGTCCGGCGCCTTTCGTGCGCGGCGGCACGGTCGACGCGTGGCTGGCGGGCGTCAGCGTACCCGTCGGCCCGGGTGCCATCCTTGTGCAATGGTCGCTGGCGCGGCCGAACTGGCATTGGGACAACGGTATGACGGCGCGCAATGCGCAGCTTGCGACCTTGGGTTATACCTACGCGTTGTCCCCGCGCACGACGCTATACGGATTTGCCGGTTACGCGTCGAACTACACGCTGGACAACCAGTTCGACCCCGACAATTCCCACACCACGCGTGTCGGCGCGGGCATTTCGCACCATTTCTGATCCCTCCGGGCCACCGGAGCACGGGCTGGCGGGGTCTACTACAATCGGCGGGGATGGCGCATCGCGCCCGTCCCGTCTTCCCCGATGTCTTCCGGATGGCCCGTATGGATAGTCTTGAATGGCTCATACCCTGGGAGTTCTCTCCCACTCTGGTCGCTTCCTTCGTGGTGGCGATTGTGCTGTTCGTGCGCGGCCAGCGGGTTCACCATGTGACGGGTGCGCGCCGCGTCTTCTTCTGGGCGGGCCTGGTGCTGCTGTACCTGTCGATGCATACGCGGGTGGACTACTACGCCGAGCGCATGTTCTTCATCCACCGCATCCAGCATCTGGTGCTGCACCATCTGGGGCCGCTGCTGGTGATGGCGGCGTTTCCGGGGCAGGTCATGCGGGCAGGGTTGCCCATGGCCTGGCGCGTCCGGCTGCGTGATTTTCTGCGCACGGGCACGGGCCGCGCCACCGTCGCGGTGCTGACCAACAAGATCTTCGTGCCGACGCTGTTCGTCTTCCTGGTACTGGTCTGGCTGATTCCGTCGGTGCAGTTCTATTCCATGCTGGACTGGCGCCTGTACCGGCTGATGAACTGGTCGGTCGTGATCAGCGGCTTCATGTACTGGAACCTGATCCTGGACCGCCGTCCCGCGCCCCCTGCGGCCATGACGCCGGGCGGCCGGGTCATCTCGCCCGTGCTGACGATGCTGCCGCAAATGGTGGCGGGCGCGGTCATCGCCTTCACCGAAAGCGACATCTATCCCTTGTTCGAGCTGTGCGGCCGCGCCATCGCGATGTCCGCCCAGACCGACCAGACCATCGGCGGCCTGACCATGTGGATACCGGCGGCGCTGGTGGAGGTGATCGGCTTGATGGTGGCGCTGGGCACCTTGATGCGCCTGTCAGGCAAGGGCCGCTTGCGCAAGGCCGACCGCGATGCCCGCGCACGGGCCAAGGCGCGCGCGGCGGCATCCGCCTAGCGCGGCCATGCGGCCTGCTTATTCCGGCAGCAGGCCGTGGTACTTCTTGCCCAGGGCTACGGTCGCCTGGAACATGCCCGCCTTGTTGCCGCAGTCGTAACGCACGCCGTCGAAGCGGTGCGCAAATACCGCACGTTCGCGCATCATCGAGGCAATGCCGTCGGTCAGCTGGATTTCATTGCCGGCGCCCATCTTGGTCGAGCGCAGGTGATCGAAAATGGCGGCTTCCAGCACGTAGCGGCCCACGACCGCCAGGGTGGACGGCGCAGCGTCGGGCTCGGGCTTTTCAACGATATGCGTGACGCGTTCGGTCCGGGCATCCAGCCGCGTATCGCCGCCGCGCGTGGCCACGATCCCGTACTTGCGGGTGTCGGCGCGCGGCACGTCCTGCACGCCCAGCACGCTGGCGTTCTGCGCCACGGCGATGTCCACCAGCTGCTTCATGGCGGGCGTGTCGGCGTCGATCAGGTCGTCGGCCAGCAGCACGGCAAAAGGCTCGTCGCCCACGGCGGGAGCGGCCGACAGCACGGCGTGGCCCAGGCCTAGCGGGGCCGATTGCCGGATGTAGAGGCAATTGACGTGCGCAGGTAGAATGCCCCGCACCATCGCCAGCAGCTCGTGCTTACCTTTGCTTTCCAGGTCGGATTCGAGCTCAGGCGCGGAGTCGAAGTGGTCTTCGATGGCGCGCTTGTTGCGGCCGGTCACAAAGATAAGGTCGGTGATGCCCGCGGCAACGGCCTCTTCCACGGCATATTGAATCAGCGGCTTGTCGACCACGGGCAGCATTTCCTTGGGCATCGCCTTGGTGGCGGGCAGGAAGCGGGTGCCCATGCCGGCGACAGGGAAAACGGCTTTACGGACGGGACGCATTGAGACCTCGTTTGGGGTATCGGTGAAACATTTTAAGCTCATCGCTATCATAGGCTTATGAACCGCAGGAAAATGCCATCCATTTGCTCTATTGCGAAACGGGGCGCGATTGCCGGACTGTGCGCCGCCTTGCTCGCCCCCTCCATCCCCGTTGCTGCCTGGGCGCAGCCGGTGGGCCTGCCCACGATGGGCGCCGCGTCCGCAGCCGATCTTTCACCCATGCTGGAACGCAGCCTGGGCGAAGCCATCATGTCGCAAGGCCGGCGCGACCCGACTTACGTCGACGACCCTGAACTCAGCCAGTATCTGACCACCATGGGCCGCAAGCTGGCGGCCTTTGCGCCTGGCGCGGTGCCGGAAGTAGAGATGTTCGGCGTGCGCGACCCCGAAATCAACGCCTTCGCCATGCCCGGCGGCTTTATCGGCATCAATACCGGCCTGATCGTCTCCTCGGGCAGCGAATCCGAGTTGGCTGCGGTGGTGGCCCACGAAATCGGCCACGTCGTGCAGCGCCACATCGCGCGCGGCATGACGCAGCAAAGCCAGAACGGCATGCTGATGCTGGCCAGCCTGGCCGGCGCGCTGCTGGCGGCCCTGGCGGGCGGAGGCGGCAACCTGGCGATGGGCGTGGCCGCCTTCGGCCAGGCCGCGGCCATCAACCGTCAGCTGGGTTTTTCCCGCGATGCGGAACGCGAGGCCGATCGTGCCGGCTTCCAGATGCTTACCAAGGCCGGGTACGACGCCGAAGGCATGTCGCAGATGTTCTCGCGGCTGATGAACGCCTCCCGCCTGAACGAAGGGGCAGGCGGCGGCTCATGGGCCAGTACCCACCCGCTGTCGATCGAGCGTATGTCCGATGTGCAGAACCGCGTGCGCTCGGTGCCGCCGACGCGCCACGTGGATTCGGACGATTTCTGGTACGTGCGCGCCAAGATGCGCGTGGTGCAGGGGCGCGATGCCGTCAGCTTGCGCTCGGCCGGCCAGCAGTTGCAGGACGAGGCACAGGCCTTGTCCGGCGTGCGCCAGTCGGCCGCGTATTACGGCCTGGCCCTGCAGGCCTTCCAGCGCAACAACCTGACCGAAGCCGACCGCCTGTGGAATCTGGCCACGGCAGGGGGGCGCAATTCCGCCCAGTTGGCCAAGCTCAGCGTCGATATCGCGCTGGCCCGCAAGGAGTATCCGCGCGCGCTTGAACTGGCGCAGTCGGCCACCAAGCGCTGGCCCGACCAGCGCGCACTGGGCATCGCCTACGCCCAGGCTCTGCAAAGCAACGGCCGCCACGCCGAGGCGCAGGACTATCTGCGTGCCAAGATCAAGCAGTGGGGCAGCGACGAGCCGAGCCTTTATCAGATGCTGGCGCAAAGCGAGGAGCGCAACGGCAAGCCGGTACAGGCCCGGCGCGATCTGGCGAGGTACTACCTCATGACCGGCGCATTCGCGGCGGCGGAATCGCAGTTGCAGCAGGCGCGCGGGCTGTCTACCGACTTCTACGAGCAATCGCAGATCGACGTGCAGATCAAGGAAGTGAAGGACAAGCTTGCCGAAGAGCGGCAACTGCTCGAGCGCTTCAAGTCGGGGTAAGGCGGCAGGGGGAATGCCCGGGGGCGCCCCCCGGGGATTTCCTACAGGCTGGTTTCGAAGAATCGGCCCAGGCGCTGGGGCAGCCAGTTCAGGTGCGCCGGGAAAGGGCCCGTGGGAAAGCCGGCATGCCCGCCGTCGGTGGGCTGATGCAGCAGGATGACGGGCGCGCATTCTTCCGGTTTGGGCAGCGACGCCGCCGGGATGAACGGGTCGTTGCGGGCGTTGAGCACCAGTGTCGGCACCGAGATCTTCGGCAGCCAGGGCTTGCTGGATGCGCGCGTCCAGTAATCCAGCGCATTGCGAAAACCATGCATTGGTGCGGTGTAGGTGTCATCGAATTCGCGCAGGTCGTGCGCGTGCGCAATGCGCATCACGTCGATGGACCCGGGAAAGCGGTGGGCCTTCTCCAGCACCTTGTGCTTGAGCGTCTTCAGGAAATGGGCCGAGTAGACGCGCCGGTTGAACATGCCGGTCGATAGCGTCTTGCCGCAGGCGACCAGATCCAGCGGCACGGAAACCCCCGCGGCGGCGGTCAGCCAGCCGGTGTCTTCCTGGTGTTCCCCCAGATACTTGAGCAGCGCGTTGCCGCCCAGCGAGACGCCCACGGCATGCCAACGCGCATGCGGAATGCGGCTGCGCACCGTTTCCAGCAGGAAACCCACCTCGGCGGAATCACCGGAGTAATAGGCGCGCGCCAGGCGGTTGGGTACGCCCGAGCAACCCCGGAAGTGCGCGATCACGACGATCCAGCCGCGCGCGCGGAAATAGTGTGCGACGGACTGGGCGTAGCGGCTGTTGCTGCCGCCTTCCAGCCCGTGGAACAGGATCAGCGCGGGCGTGTCGGGCGTTTGCGGCAGCGATTTCCAGTCCGCATCCGTCATCCACCGCGCCGCGGCGGTCTTGCCATTGGCGACCGGGCCTTGCCCGCTGACGGGCGCGCCGTCGGCAGCCTTGTGCGGGAACAGGCCCGGGCCGGTCCAGTCGAAGTCCACGAAATCGGTGTCCGGCGTTTCCACCCGGTCGCGCACGAACGCGATCCGGTGGTATTGCGCGAATACCGAGGCGTATACCGTCTGGGCATCGCCTCCGGGCAACCAGGAGGGAACGGGGCAGGGGGACGTATCTAGACGAGCAGCGGCCAACTAAAAATCCACCCGATTCAATGCAGCATGTCGGGTACGTCGTGCAAATCGAGCACCCCGGCTTCCGTGGGCGCCGGTGACGAATGGTGCATGACCATGCGCCAGCCGGTGGGGCCCTTGTGGTAGATGTTCGTGGCGTAGCAGTTTGCGAACTGCGTGCCTTCCCGCGTGCGCACCGCCACCTGCTCCACCAGCACGTGCACCGCGCACATCATGCTGAGCATGACCAGCGGGCGCAGCGGGCGGACGTGCAGCGGGCCATTGGCCAGCACCTGCTGCCAGGATTCGTTCACCGCCGAGTGGCCGACGATGCGGAGTCCGCCCGGGTGGATGCAGACGACTTCCTCGTCGTCGGCCCACACCTGCATCAGGCGGACGGTGTCCCCCAGTTCCAGGGCTTCGTAGAACGCGTGTTCGGCTTCTTCGGGGGTGGCAAACATGGCTGCGAGTGGCGGGTAGGCGTTGTGCGGCGGCTTAGTGGTGGCCGTGCAGCACGGTACCGGCTTTCAGACGGTACTCGGCGCCGCAGTAGGCGCAGCTGGCGGAGCCGGTACGGGCTACGTCCAGGAAGACGCGGGGGTGCATGCTCCAGAGCGGCGCCTTGGGGCCGGGACAGAACACGGGCAGGTCTTCAGCGCCGACCTCGATGACTTCGTGAGCGTGGGGGACGGCGGCCGGGGCAGCAGCGGTCATGGATATTCCTGAAAAAAGAACCGATAAACGGCAGGTTGGGGCAATGATGCGGCCCTGTCAGGGACAAGGCCACGCGAATCAGACTTTACTTAGCCAGTGATGGTACTTCGGGATGCGGCCATGCACCATGTCAAAAAATGCAATCTGCAACTTCTCGGTCACCGGGCCGCGCCGGCCTGCGCCGATCTGGCGGTTGTCGACTTCGCGGATCGGCGTGACTTCCGCGGCGGTGCCGGTGAAGAAGGCCTCGTCGGCGATGTAGACGTCGTCGCGCGTCAGGCGCTTGGTGACCACGCGCAACCCGAAATCGGCCGCCAGCGCATGGATGGTCGAGCGCGTGATGCCGGTCAGGGCGGAGGCGATCTCGGGTTCGCAGAGCACGCCGTCTTTCACGATGAACAGGTTTTCGCCGGAACCCTCGGCCACGAAGCCGTCGGTGTCCAGCAGCAGGGCCTCGTCGTAGCCGTCTTGCAGGGCTTCGGTATTGGCCAGGATGGAATTGGCGTACGTGGTGGCCACCTTGGCGCGCGGCATCGTGACGTTCACGTGCTGGCGGGCGAACGACGACACCTTCACGCGGATGCCTTGCGACAGGGCGTCTTCACCCAGGTATGCGCCCCACGGCCAGGCGGCGATCGCCACGTGGACGCGGGCGCCCTTGGGCGACACGCCCATCTTTTCCGGGCCGTAGAACACCAGCGGCCGCAGGTAGCCGGATTCCAGCTGGTTCCCGCGCACGACCATCCGCTGTGCTTCGTTGATCGTGTCGCGATCGAACGGCATGGGGATCTGGTAGATGTGCGCTGAATTGAACAGGCGGTTGGTGTGGTCTTCCAGGCGAAAGATGGCAGTGCCGATCTCGGACTTGTAGGCGCGCACGCCTTCGAAGACGGACAGGCCGTAGTGCAGGGAATGCGTCAGGACGTGCGTCGTCGCGTCTCGCCATGGGACGAGCTTGCCGTCATACCAGATGAAACCGTCGCGGTCAGCCATCGACATGGTCTTCTCCACACAGAGCGCCAGGACTGGCGCAGCGCGCCAGGCCCCAAGGGGTCAAGAATCTTGAGGCGCCTATTGTATCAAGCGGCGAGGTTACAATACCGGCCTGTCCGCGCACCGGCGTGGTGCCATTCGGCCCGCGCAACCCGTTAGAGTTCCCATGTCGTCCTGTCCGAATCGCCAGGGGTCAGCCGTTGTCCTCTGAATCCGCGCTTCCCGAAATCCGCCAGGAACGCCTGGCCGCATTCCGCGCCGGTATCCATGCCATCGTGCCGGCCCTGATCGCCACGGCGACCTGGGGCCTGGTGACCGGGGTGGCCATGGTCAAGTCCGGTTTGACCGAGACCATGGCGCTGGCCATGACCCTGCTGCTCTACGCGGGGTCCGCCCAACTGACGTCGTTGCCGCTGATCGCCACGGGCGCGCCGCTGTGGCTGATTTTCGCCGCCGGCTGCGTCGTGAACCTGCGCTTCATCATCTTCGGCGCGGCGCTCCATCCCTATTTCCGCCACATGTCCTGGCCCAAGCGGCTGGGACTGGGCTACTTCACGACCGACATGGGTTTCGTGCTGTTCATGCCGCGCTACGGCGATTCGGCCGAACGGGGCACCCGCGAGCAACTGTGGTTCTTCCTGGGCACGATCGTGCCCGGCTGGCTGGTCTGGCAGTCGTCCTCGATCGTGGGCATCTACCTGGGCGCGATGGTGCCCACGAACTGGTCGCTGGACTTCGCCGCGGTGCTGGCGCTGCTGGCGATCACCGTGCCGCTGGCCAGTTCCAAGCCGATGCTGGTGTCCATGTTGGCGGCGGGCGTCGTGGCCTGGGTAGGGCAGGTGCTGCCGCTGCGCCTGGGGCTGGCGGCGGCCGTCATCGCCGGCGTTGCCGCCGGCATGTGGGCTGAACGTTTCTTCAAGGCGCGTCCATGACCCTCTGGCCCTCCGAGCTCTACGTCTATTCCGCCATCCTGCTGCTGGCCTTGTGCAGCGTGCTGACGCGCGCCGGCTTCATGCTGTTCGGCGACTACATTCCCCTGCCGGACGGCGTGCGCCGCGCCTTGCGCTACGCCCCCGCCGCCGCGCTGACTGCCATCGTCGTCCCGGACCTGCTACCCTGGAAGGCAGGCCTGGGGCCGGTCTTCGACTACAAATTGGTGGCCGGCGTCGTCGCCATCCTGGTGTTCCTGCGCACCCGCAGCGCGGTCCTGGTGATCGTCGTGGGCATGGTGGTGTTGTGGGGCCTGCGCTGGTTGGCAGGTTGACGTCCGCAATTCGGCCATAAATAGTCCACCAGGTGGACATACACGCAGTTTGAGCGTGTGGTAAGGCGCCTGCGCTAAAATTAAGTTATCCACAGCAATCCGGGCCTGGTACTGCCCTCATAAGTATCGAATCCAGAATGCGCCTACTGGCCTGCAAGGCAGGGTGCCGATTGTCCGCGAAGCCGAAAGCGCTTTGCGGCGATTTGCGTGCCGTCGCGTTGCGGCCCCACGTATTCGGATTGCCCCGATGCATATGTAGTGCAGTGCATGTAGCACTCTCGTTTTGTTCTTTTTCACTGGTCCCGGTATCTGCCAAACCCTGATGACTGAATCCACTCAATCCGTAGCACCCACCGCTGACGCGCCCGCGCCGACGTTCGCCGATTTCGGGCTGCACCCCCTGTTGCTGCAGTCCATCGCCGAAACCGGCTACACGATCCCCACGCCCATCCAGGCCCAAGCCATCCCCGTCGTGGTGGAAGGGCGCGATGTCATGGGCGCCGCGCAAACCGGCACCGGCAAGACGGCCGCGTTCACGCTGCCCATCCTGCACCGGCTGATGCCCCTGGCCAACGCCAGCGCGTCGCCCGCGCGGCATCCGGTGCGTGCGCTGATCCTCACGCCCACGCGTGAACTGGCCGACCAGGTGTACGAAAGCGTCAAGCGCTACAGCAAGCAGACGCCGCTGCGTTCGGCCGTGGTGTTCGGCGGTGTGGATATCGGTCCGCAAAAGGAAGCGCTGCGCCGCGGTTGCGAAGTGCTGGTGGCCACGCCCGGCCGCTTGCTGGACCACGTCGAACAAAAGAACGTGAACCTGAGCCAGGTCGGCATCCTGGTGCTGGACGAAGCGGACCGCATGCTGGACATGGGCTTCCTGCCCGACCTGGAACGCATCATCCGCCTGCTGCCCACGCAGCGCCAAGGCCTGCTGTTCTCGGCCACGTTCAGCAACGAAATCCGCAAGCTCGGCCGTTCGTACCTGAACCACCCAGTTGAAATCGAAGTCGCGGCGCGCAACGCCACCGCCACGACGATCACGCAGATCGCCTACAAGATGTCCGGCGACGCCAAGCGCGCCGCCGTCGTGCATCTGGTGAAGTCGCGCGGCCTGAAGCAGGTCATCGTGTTCTCGAACACCAAGATCGGCACGGCGCGCCTGGCGCGCGAACTGGAACGCGACGGCGTCAAGGCCGAATCGATCCACGGCGACAAGACGCAGGCCGACCGCATGAAGGCGCTGGAAGCCTTCAAGGCCGGTGAACTGGAAGTGCTGGTGGCCACCGATGTGGCTGCCCGCGGCCTGGACGTGGCCGGCGTGCCTTGCGTCATCAATTACGACCTGCCCTACAACGCCGAAGACTATGTGCACCGCATTGGCCGTACCGGCCGCGCGGGCGCGTCGGGCGAAGCCATCGCCCTGTTCACGCCGGACGAAGAGCGCTTCCTGCTCGACATCGAAAAGCTGATCAAGCGCGAAGTGCCGCGCGGCACCCTCGACCTGCCGGCCGACGCCGTGGCGCGCAGCCACCGCCGCAGCGACGAGCGCAGCGGTTCGTCCTCGCGCGAAGGCCGTGAATCCAGCCGCGACAGCCGTGGCGACCGGGGTGACCGTGGCCGTTCGTCGGATCGCCGCTCGGGCTATACGTCCGGCAGTTCGCGCCAGCCGGTCGACGATTTCTTCCTGAAGCCCTACGAGCCGTCGGCGTCTTCCTCGACGGCCGAAGAGCCGGCGCCCAGCAACAACACCAATGGCAACTCGTCCTCGGCGCCCAAGCGCCAGGTGGCGGTGCTGCTGGGCGGTTCGCGCAAGAACTGATTGCCTTCGGGCCTGAAAATGCCCGACGATAAAAAAAACCCGCAACGCTGGAAGGCTTGCGGGTTTTTTATCGCGGGTTTTCTCTTGCGGGCTGCGGGCTCAGGCCGCCAGCAACTTCGGCAGATCCGGCAGTTCCGTGGCAACAGCCGGGCTATTCGCATCCACGCTTTCCAGCAGCCGCTCCAGGTGCCCGATATGCGGCAGCATGGGGCCGTAGAACACGACGCGGTTGCCGATCTGCACCAAGAGGGTGGGAAAGTTCTCGACGTCTTCGTCGCCCAGCAGTTCCGCATGGTCTTCGATGTCGATCCAGGCGAAGACATGCTGCGGCAGCGTAGCGGCCAGCGCCTGCAGCTTGGGCTTGTATTGCTCGCAGGTGTCGCACCAGGCCGCGCAGAAACAGGCCACCAGCCAGGTGTCGGGGGTTGCGCCAAGCCGCGCGCGCAGGGCGGCAAGGTCAGTGCCGGGTACGAGTAGAGACATGTGAGCAGATGAAGGCGTGTTTGACTATCATACCTGGGATGTCCACCCCCTTTTTCCGCTCCCATGACTGCTTTGCGCACTGATTCCCCCCGCCCCGGCAACGGCCGCTTGACCGCCGCAGGGGCCGGCGCCGTCAGCGTGGGCCAGGCGTTCAAGCGCGCGCTCGTCTCCCAGTGCCACCCGAGCATGCTGTTCGCGGTGCTGCTGCCGTTCCTGATCGCACTCATCGGCGCCTTCTTGCTGCTGTATCTGTTCTGGACGCCGCTGAACGAATGGCTGGCCGCCGAGGCGGCGCGCTGGGACTTCGTGAACCGCGCCGAGGACTGGATGCTTGCGATGGGGCTGTTCTCGCTCAAGATCTATCTGGTCCCGATCATCGCGGTGGCCATCCTGCTGCCCGTGTCGGGCATCCTGGGCCTGGCGATCGCGGCCGTCTTCGTCATGCCGCTGGTGCTGCGCCACGTGGGGCAGCGCGAGTACGCCGGCGTGACGCGGCAAGGCAGGAACGCCACCGCGGTCAGCGTGTGGAATGCCGTCTGGGTGTCGGCGGCATTTGCCGCCGGCTGGCTGCTGACGCTGCCGCTGTGGCTGGTGCCGCCCATGGCCATCGTGCTGTCGATCTTCTGGTGGGCGTTCGCGTTCTCGCGCATGATGCGCGTGGACGCCATCGTCGAACACGCCAGCCCGGAGGAACGCAAGCTGATCCTGGAACGCAATAACGGCGGCTTCTGGACTATCGGCCTGATCTGTTCGCTCTTGAATTTGTTGCCGCCCGCGTGGATTATCCTGCCGGTGTTCTCGGCGCTGGTCTATGCGCATTACGGACTGGACGCGTTGAAGCGCTTGCGCGAGGACCGCGTCATCGACGCCTGACCGGCGTCTTCCCCTCTTACCCTTTGGAATCGGACATGGCCGCAGAATCCGCCGCCCGCCGCATCGGCCTCATCATCGTCGGGGATGAAATCCTCTCGGGCCGCCGTCAAGACAAGCATTTCTCGAAAGTCGTCGAGCTCCTGAGCGCGCGCGGCATGCAACTGGGCTGGGCCGAAGTGCTGCCCGACGATCGCGATACGCTGGTGGCGGCCTATCGGCGCAGCTTCGCCAGCGGCGACGTGGTGCTGTCCTGCGGCGGCATCGGCGGGACGCCCGACGACCACACCCGCCAGGCCGCCGCCGCGGCGCTGGGCCTGCCGCTGGCCTTGCACCCCGAAGCCGAAGCGGCGATCGCGCTGCGTACCGCCGAAATGGCAGCCAAAGGGCAGGGCACGGCCGACATGAGCGCGCCCGAAAACCAGCAGCGGCTGCAGATGGGCATGTTCCCCGAAGGCTGCGAGATCGTTCCGAATCCGTACAACCGCATTCCGGGCTTCTTCATCCAGGACCACACGTTCGTGCCGGGCTTCCCGGTCATGGCGTGGCCGATGCTGGAATGGACGCTGGACACCCGTTATCGTGCACTGCAGCATGTGCGCGCCCACGTCGAGCATTCCTTCCTGGTATTCAGCATGCCCGAATCGCGCATCACACCGGCCATGATCACTGTGGAAACCCGGTGGCCGGACGTGCGGGCGTTCAGCCTGCCCAGCGTCGGAGAAGCCGGCGGCACCCCGCATATCGAGCTGGGCGTCAAGGGCGAACCTGCCGCTGCCGCAGAGGCACTCGAGTTCTTGCGGGCCGAAGTGTTGCGCCTGGGCGGAAAGTTGGCACCACCGGCCGCCAACTGACGCCGATCGGCAATAAACGGGTGCGGACCCCGTTTATTGCTGAAAAACCCATTGCCAAATGGCGCGGTAAATTTCACAATACGGGAAAGAACTGTTTGCTGCGTTGCCGCAAGGCCGGTTTTTTTCGGCGGTGCGGTGCGAGCCCTAACCTTCCCCTATGCCCCGTCTTTCGCCCCCCCGCAATCCCCTGGACGCCGAAACCGAAGGCGCTCCCGCCCATCCCATCGCGATCCAGGTGATCGAGCGCGCCATGCGCCTTCTGGATGCCCTGGCCGCCCAGCAGGACCCGGTCACGCTCAAGGAATTGTCGGCGACCACCGGCCTGCATGCTTCCACGGCGCACCGCATCCTGAACGACCTCGTCGTGGGCCGCTACGTCGAACGCGTCGATAACGGCCTGTACCAGCTGGGCATGCGTCTGCTGGAACTGGGTTCGCTGGTGAAAGGGCGCCTGAACGTGCGTGAAGCGGCCATTTCGGCGATGCGCTCGCTGCATAAGCTGACGGGGCAGACCATCAACCTGTCGGTCCAGCAGGGCGACGAGATCGTCTACATCGACCGCGCCTGGAGCGAACGTTCGGGCATGCAGGTGGTGCGCGCCATCGGCGGCCGCGCGCCCTTGCACCTGACCTCTACCGGCAAGCTTTTCCTGTCCACCGGCGACACGCGCCAGGTGCGCGCCTATGCGTTGCGCACCGGCCTGGCCGGCCACACGCGCAACAGCCTGACCGACCTGGACCGCCTGGAGCGCGAGCTGGCCCTGGTGCGCCGCCATGGTTATGCGCGCGATAACGAAGAGCTGGAGCTTGGCGTGCGGTGCATCGCCGCCGGCATTTTCGACGACACCGGCAAGCTGGTGGCGGGACTGTCGATTTCGGCCCCGGCCGAACGCCTGCAGGACGACTGGATCAAAGCCTTGGTCGATACCGCGGCCAGTATTTCCGAAGCCTTGGGCTACGAACCGTCCGTGTCCACCGGTTTCAACGGCTTGGGGATGGCGGCGGAAGCACTGCGCCCGTAGGATGGGTGAAGCGCGAAAGGCCAGTTCCATGAAATGTAGGCCTGGAGCGCGCGCAACCCATCAAGCGGCGCCCGCGCCATCCCGAAAAAAAGCCCCTTGAATACTCAAGGGGCTTTTTCTTTTTCTTATGCCAGCGGCGTTATTGCTGTTCGACGCCAGCCTTCTTGAACAGCTCGGCCCACTGGGGCACTTGCTGCTTGACCTTGGCGTCCAGCGCTTGCGGGTTCGCTTCGGTGGTCAGCACGGTGGCGCCCAGCTGTTTCATGCGGTCCTGGAACTTGGGGTCGGCCAGACCCGTCTGCAGGCTCTTGATCAGCTTGTCCACGACGGGCTTGGGCGTGCCCTTCGGCACCCACATCCCGTGCCAGATGCCCACGTCAAAGCCCTTGTAGCCGGACTCGTCCATGGTGGGCAGGTTGGGCAGCGTGGGAACGCGCTTCAGGCTGGTCACGGCGTAGGCCTTGACCTTGCCGCTTTCGATCTGCTGCGTGGTGTTGGTGGTCTGGTCGCAGAGCAGGTCCACCTGCTTGCCCAGCAGGTCGTTCATGGCAGGCGCAGTGCCCTTGTAGGGGATCGTCAGCAGTTGTACGCCCAGCGCTTCGACCAGCATGGTGCCGCACAGATGGCTGGCGGCGCCGATGCCGGCGTTGGCCAGCGAGACCTTGTCCTTGTTCTGTTTGACGTATTCGGCCAGTTCCTTGATGTTGTTGGGCGGGAAGTCCGAGCGCGCGATGATGGTCATGGGCACGTCGACGACCAGGCCGATGGGCTCAAAGCTCTTGTACGGGTCGTAGCCGGGGTTCTTGTACAGAGACGGCGCGGTGGAGAAGCCGGCGTGCATCAGCAGGATGGAATAGCCGTCCGGCTGGGCGCGGGCGACTTGCGTCGTGCCGATGGTGCCGCCGGCACCCCCCTTGTTTTCGACCACAACCGTCTGGCCCAGACTCGGCCGCATGGCTTCCGCCAGCGAGCGGGCGACGTTGTCGGTCGGGCCGCCTGCAGCGAATGGCACCACCATATTGATGGGGCGCTCCGGATATTCCGCGTGGGCGGCGCCGGCCGCGAGCATGGCGCTGGCCGCGAGCAGGGCCGAAAGCGTGCGGGGAATTAGGGTCATGAAGTCTCCAATTGCAGGGTTTTGCTTGCTGCGATTTAGTTTTGACCGCTGACTTTTGATTTGTATTTGTCTGTCATCAGCGTGAAAGCAGTTTAGAAAAGAATTGATACGCCGTCATGTCCGGTATTTCCCGAATCATGGGAAATTCTTGAGCAGGATCAAAGTCGTGCAGGGGCGTGCACCGTTAAAGTGCAAATACTTGTTGCGTTGCACAAAAACTGCTTGACAAGAAATCCTGCCAGTCTAGAATGTGAATTGTGCAGTGCATCAAACGGGCCGGCGGTAGCTTGTAGTACCAGTTTCCGCGCACGTTTTTATTTTTCGTCGCAGACAACCATCCTGACTTGCCGGAAGCTTCCGGCTACCCACAAAGGAGCATCCTATGAGCGCAATTCCGCAACAAGTTCTGGACCGTCAAAAGGCCAGCATCAACACTTTCGTGGCCGCCCAGTCCGCCGTTTTCGCTGGCTTTGAAAAGCTGGTCGAGCTGAACCTGAAGGTCGTTCGCGCCACCCTGGACGAAGTCGCCCAGCGTTCGCAACAAGCCGCCGAAGTGAAGGACCCGCAAGAAGCCGCGGCGTTCGCCTCCGGTCTGCTGCAGCCGGGCGCTGAAAAGGCCATGGCTTACACCAAGCACGTGTATGACATCGTTGCCGGCGTCCAAGGCAGCCTGGTCAAGCTGACCGAGGAACAGATCGCCGAAGGCCAGCAACAGCTGAGCGAAGCCGTCGACCAGTTCTCGAAGAACGCCCCGGCTGGCTCGGAAAGCGCCGTTGCCCTGTTCAAGTCCTCGCTGGCCACCGCGACCAGCGCCTACGATTCCGTCACCAAGGCCGCCAAGCAGGCTGCTGAAGTCGCCGAATCGAACCTGAATGCCGCCGCCAACGCGACCTTCAAGGCTGCAACGGATGCCGCCGATGCCGCCACCAAGGTTGCCAACCGCAGCCGTCGCAGCGCCTAAGTCTCTGACGCGCGATGCTGCGTAAATCGCAGTAATGTAGTACTGTTGAGTGACAGAGCAGAGCTGGAATTAGGGCCACCCACCGGGTGGCCCCTTTTTTTTGTGTGGCCGCTTTGACGAAAAAGCGCCCGGTAGGAGGCCCTTAGGGGCCCTTAGGGGGTTTTTAGGGGGCAGCCACAAGCTTTATTTTTTGGCCACCGCGCGCACGCATTCCGCCACCAGCGCGGGGCCGCGATAGATCAGGCCGGTGTACAGCTGCACGGCATCGGCGCCGGCGGCCATTTTTTCGCGGGCCTGCTGGCCCGACAGCACGCCGCCCACGCCGATGATGGCCAGGCTGTTGCCCAGCTGTTCCTTCAGGCGGCGGATCACCTTCAATGACAGTTCATGCACCGGCGCGCCCGACAGGCCGCCGGCTTCGTCTGCGTGCGCCTGGCCCGCGACCGAATCGCGCGACAGCGTGGTGTTGGTGGCGATGACGCCGTCGATGCCATGGCGCGGCAGCGTGTCGGCGATCGCGTCGATCTGCTCTTGTGTCAGGTCGGGGGCGATCTTCACCGCCATCGGCACGCGGCGCTGGTGCTGATCTTCCAGCGCCCGGCGCTTGTCCGCCAATTGCGCCAGCAGCGCCGACAGTTCGTCGCCGCTTTGCAGCGCGCGCAGGTTCTTGGTGTTGGGCGATGAGATATTCACCGTCACGTAGTCGGCATGGGGGTACACGCCTTCCAGGCCGATCAGATAGTCGTCGGCCGCGCGCTCGATGGGCGTATCGGCGTTCTTGCCGATGTTCAGGCCCAGGATGCCGCCTTGCTTGCGCCACTGGCTGCGCTGCACATTGGCCAGGAACGCGTCCAGGCCCTGGTTGTTGAAGCCCAGCCGGTTGATGAGCGCGTTGGCGCGCGGCAGGCGGAACATGCGCGGCTTCGGGTTGCCGGGTTGCGCGCGCGGGGTGACCGTGCCGACTTCGATGAAACCAAACCCCAGATTGCCCAGCGCGTCGATATAGGCGCCGTTTTTGTCCAGGCCTGCCGCCAGCCCGATCGGGTTGGCCAGCTGCATGCCCATCAGCGTGCTGGGCGCCTTGGGCTGCGCGTGCATCAGCTTGCGCGTGGCGCCGCACTCGTAGGCGCGTTGCAGCCCCGACAGCGTGACTTCGTGGGCGGTTTCCGCGTCCATGGCGAACAGCGCCGGGCGGGCCAGGGGATAGGCGTGGAAGAGGATAGACATGGGGCGGAATTGTAGAGCGAATTTCGCCAGCCTTGCGGCCAGGGCCGAGGGCTTGCAGGCACGCGGGCGGAAGAAATCAGGGGGACGGAACGACCCGGTCGCGCCATTCGCCGTCGGACAGGAATTGCGCGGGGTGAAAACTGGATTTATAGGACATCTTGCGACTGTCCTCGATCCAGTAGCCCAGGTACAGCCAGGGCAGGTTCAGGTTGCGGCACTGCTCGATCTGCCACAGGATGCTGTAGGTGCCCAGGCTGCCTTCGATATCGGGATCGTAGAAGGTATAGACCGACGACAAGCCATCATCCAGCACGTCGATGATGGACACCATCATCAGCACCCCATCGGGGTCGCGGAATTCCACCAGGCGCGTATTCACGCGGCTGGTGAGCAGGAACTGCGCATACTGGGTGCGGCTGTCTTCGTCCATGCCGCCGCCCGGATGCCGGCCCTGTTGATAACGCGTATACAGCCGGTAATGTTCGGGCGACCACGCCAGTTCGGCCACGAAGGACTGCAGGTTCTGGTGGTCGCGCCAGGCGCGGCGCTGGCTGCGGTTGGGCGCAAACCCGGCGGTATCCACGCGCACCGGCACACAGGCCTGGCAGTTGTCGCAATGGGGGCGGTAGGTGAACAGCCCGCTACGGCGAAAGCCTTGCTCGACCAGCTGCGAGTACGTGCCCGCGTTAATCAGATGGCCGGGCGCGGCGACCTGCGACCGAGCCTGTCGACCCGGCAGGTAGCTGCAAGGGTAGGGAGCGGTTGCGTAGAACTGCAGCGTGGAGAAGGGAAGTTCTTTGAGCTGGCTCATGGGGAATGACGCATCGCGACGGCAAGTCCGCGACGTGATGCCTACATATTAACGCCTAAGTTGGCGTCGGATGCGGCATCGGGCAACAGGCGTCCACCGCTGTCCAGGATGCCCCGCGTCCACGGGATGGGCGCGTCTGCCGTCGCCTGGCGCACGTGCTGCAGAAAGCGGGTCCGCGCGATGGGCCGGGCGCCCAGGCTGGCCAGGTGCCGCGTCTGCTGCTGGCAATCGATGCATTGCACGCCATGGCTGCTCAGGTAGCGCACCAGGTAGGCCAGCGCGATCTTCGACGCGTTGGGCACGCGGGTGAACATGGATTCACCGAAGAACATGCGCCCCAGGCTGATGCCGTACAGGCCGCCGGCAAGCTCGCCATCGATCCAGGTTTCGATGCTGTGCACATACCCGGCCTGGTGCCAGCCCGCGTAGGCCTGCTGCATGGCGCTGGTGATCCAGGTGCCGGGCTGGCCATCGCGCGGGGCGGCGCAGTGCGCCATCACCTGAGGGAAGACGGTGTCCACGCGCACCTGCACCCGGGGCGAAGCGTCGTGTTCCTGGCTGGCGATCTGGCGCAGCAGCTTGCGCAGTGAATGCGAAGGGGAAAAATCCTTCACTGCCAGCACCATGCGGGGATCGGGACTCCACCACAGCACGGGCTCGCCTTCCGAATACCAAGGGAAGATGCCGTTGGAGTAGGCCTGGATCAGGCGCTCCTGGGACAAGTCCGCCCCTGCCGCCAGCAGGCCATCGGGATCCGTCAGTGCGAATTCGGCTGGTGGAAACGGGGTGTCGGCGGCAAGCCAGGGCAGCTTCAACGGTGCGATTCGAGGGTGTAGTGGTGGGGGGCGAAGACGCCTTGCTTGCGGTCTTCAAAGTAGTGCCGCAGCGTCGTGGCGACCGTACGGAACGCCAGATCGTCCCAGGGGATTTCGGCTTCGTCGTACCAGCGGGCTTCCAGGCTTTCGGGGCCGGGATCCAGTTCGGGGCCCAAGGCCTGGGCCAGGTAGAACACGTGCACCTGGTCGATCTGGGGCAGGTCGATCAAGGTGTAGAGCTCGCCCAGCTGGATGCGCGCGCCGGATTCCTCCAGCGTTTCGCGGGCCGCGCCCTGCGCGGTGCTCTCGCCCAGCTCCATGAAGCCGGCGGGCAGCGTCCAGGTGTTGTAGCGCGGCTCGATCGCGCGCCGGCAAAGCAGGATGCGGTTTTCCCAGACCGGGACCGTGCCGACCACCAGGCGCGGATTCTGGTAGTGGATCGCGCCGCAGTGATCGCAGATGTCGCGTTCACGGTTGTCGCCTTCCGGCACCCGGCGATTGACGGGCGTGCCGCACTGGCTGCAAAAAAGCGAACGGCGGGGGGCGGGGAAGTATTCGATGGACGGTTTCGCGGTCATGGGTAGGATTCTAACGGCTGCGGCGGGCAGTGGCGCGCCGCCCCGGGGCGGCAGGCGCCGGGACGCCGAAGCGCGCTTCCAGGTGTTCGACGAAAGACCGCACCTTGGGCGACAGGAAGCGCCGGTGGGGATAGATGGCGTACATGGAGATCGGGGTGTGTGCGTAGTCGGCCAGCAGCGTCACGAGCCGCCCGGCACGGATATCGTCGCCCACCAGGAATTCAGGCTGCAGGATGACCCCGTGCCCCGCCAGCGAGGCGGTGCGCAGCACGTCGCCGTTATTGGCGCGCAGCGCCGCATTCACGCGGACCAGATGTGTCACCCCATCTTTCTCGAAATGCCATTCATTGCCGGTGCTGGCGTAGGCGTAGTGCAGGCAGCGGTGCTGCTTCAGGTCTTCGGGCGTCTTGGGCGTGCCGTGGCGCTTCAGGTAGGCGGGCGCGGCGCAGACCCGCAATTGCTGCGGCGCCAGGGGGCGGGCCACCAGCGAAGAATCCAATAGCGGGCCGATGCGCACCGCCACGTCATAGCCGTCCTCGACCAGGTCGACGACCCGGTCATTCAAGTCCAGGTCAATGACGACGTCGGGATAGCGCTGCAAATATTCGGCAATGGCGGGGCCCAGGTGCAGGATGCCGAACGACACCGGTGCACTGACCCGCAGGCGGCCGCTGGGGCGTTGCCCTTCGGCCTGCAGCGACAGCTCCAGGTCGGCCACTTCGGCCAGGATGGGGCGCACGCGGTCATAGAAGGCGCGCCCGGCGTCGGTCATGCTGAGCTTGCGCGTGGTGCGGTTCAACAGGCGCACCCCGTACTTCTGTTCCAGATAGGCGATCTGCCGGGTCACGACGGACCGGGCTTGGCCCATCTTGTCGGCGGCAGCCGCGAATGAGCCCAGTTCCACGACCTTGGCGAAGGTCTGCATGGCGGTATGGGTGTCCAAGATTGTTTCCTAACGGGGAACAATAATTTGCAATTCTGCATGTTTATCTTTGTTTTTGGAATCGCAAGAATAGCGCCCAAGATGAATCTTCCCGTATCGGGCGATTCCTGAACCGCTCAAGGAGAGCCCAATGATTGATACCCGTACCGCGCCCTACGCCGCGCTGTTGCTGCGTGTCGCCCTCGGCGTCATGTTCCTGGCCCACGGCCTGACCAAGTTGCTGGTGTTCACGCTGCCTGGCACCGCGCAGTTCTTCGCCAAGATCGGCTTTGCCGGTTGGCTGGCCTACCCGGTCACGTTCTTCGAAGTTGCCGCGGGCGCGCTGCTGATCCTGGGCATCGTGCCGCGCTGGGTGGCTGCCATTGCCGTGGTGCAGTTGTTCGTGGCGTCTACCGTCCACTTCGGCAATGGCTGGGGCTTCAGCAATGCGGGCGGCGGCTGGGAATACCCGATCTTCCTGACCGTGGGCGCCGCCGTGCTGGCGTTGCTGGGCGACGGCAAATTTGCGCTGGTCAAAAGCGGCCGCGGCTGATCGCTGCGCGCACCAGACTGTCTACCGAGGCGGTCATGGTTGACGGGGCGGCCGGCTCATAGAATGAGCCGGCCGCCCTTTTTCATTCAGGAGTCTTGATGATTGTTTCGATGCGATTGATCCGACGCGCCGCGGGCGCCTTGCTGCTGGCCGCCGTCTTATCGCCCGTCGCCCAGGCAAGTCCCGAGCAAGAAGCCGCCAACAAGGCCGCGGTGCTGGCCTTCTACGAAAAGGGGCTGAACCAGAAGGATGCGGACGCGGCGCTGAAGTATGTGGGCGACCGCTACGTGCAGCACAACCCGAACGCGGCCGACGGCCCCGAAGGCTTCCGCAAGTTCGTCGCCTTCCTGCGCGACAAATTCCCCCAGTCACATAGCGAGATCAAGCGTGTCTTCACGGATGGCGATTACGTGATCCTGCATGTGCACGCGGTGCGCGAACCGGGCACGCGCGGCAATGCCATCATCGATATCTTCCGGCTTGAGCAAGGCAAGATCGTCGAGCATTGGGATGCGGTGCAGCCCATTCCGGAGCAGTCCGCCAACACCAACGGCATGTTTTGATCTTGGGTGTCGATCCGGCTTGGCCGGATCAGTCTTGCGTCGCGCGGGGATTGGGATCGAATCCCAGTGCCTGCGCAACGGCATTCCGGGCTATCGCTTGCAGCGGCGCGGCCGGGTAGGCGTCGGGCCATGACGCCTGAATTACGTGACCGGTGGGCAGGTCGGCCAGCGCGTCAAGCAAGGGCGCGCCGGTATCCGACACCAGCTTTTCCAGCAACGCGGGCAGGTCCCGGTCCAGCACGATCGCGCCGCCTGCCGGCGTCATCGCATACAGTTGGCCGGCATCATCCAGCCACCATCCGCTGATGGATTCGACCGGCTCATTCGTGTGGGTGAGCAGGCGGCGGCTGTCGTCGCTCAGGCGCAAGACGAACGGGGCGGCGTCCAGGCGCAGGAAGACGCGCTGCGGCCCGTTCTGGAAGAACCAGCGGCCCGAGTCGTCGTGTTCATAGTTGCGGCTGATGAAATCCAGGATCTGGCTGTTGGTGATGGATTCGCCCTCGCCGCCTTGTGCAGCCTGGCCTTGCGGGTGCAGGCGCCAGCGGCCGCGGCCGTCCAGCGACAGCCATCCGAATACCGCTGGCACATCGGGCCAGCGGGCGATTGCGTCCTTCACCGATTGATCCATGTTCAGGGCCGGATGATGATGGGGGGCGGGTTGATGATGATGGCCGGCGCCGCCATGGGCATGACGACTTGCGGCGGCGCCATGTAGCCCTGACGGTAGTCGTCACGGCATTTGCGCTTTTCCTGGTATTCGCCGTTGCGCTTCCATTTGCGCTCGACCCTGCAATTGCCTTCCCAATACTTCTCTTTGTACTCGCGGCCGTGGCGATGGTGGTGGCGATCGGAGTCGGCTTCGGCCGCCAACGGTGCAAGCGACAGCACGGCGGCGGCCGACAAGGCCAGCAATGGGGAACAAGCGCGGGAATTCAGAATGCGGTGCATGGGTTCGACGTCAGATGAAAACGGCGTCACCATAGCAATCATTCGATTGACAGCGCGTAGGGATGCGTAACGAGATGCTGGGGGAGGGGGGAAAGATGCTGGAGGCGCAAGCCGGAATCGAACCGACGTACACGGATTTGCAATCCGCTGCATAACCACTCTGCCATTGCGCCAGCACTTGCAAGAAAAAAGGAAGCGCGGTGTTGGCCGTTGCTTCCTTTTTGTATTTGGAGCGGGAGACGAGTCTCGAACTCGCGACCTCAACCTTGGCAAGGTTGCGCTCTACCAACTGAGCTACTCCCGCTTGGGTACTGCTTTGTACTGCTTCGTACTACTTACTGCGTGCATTGCTGCATGCAGTGGTGAAATTCGCGATGACTTCTCGCTTGGCCGTTTCCACCAAAGACAGCGATTATACACAGAATTTTCAAAGAAACGCTGCGAATCGAAATCTGGAGCGGGAGACGAGTCTCGAACTCGCGACCTCAACCTTGGCAAGGTTGCGCTCTACCAACTGAGCTACTCCCGCATTTCCCTGCACTGAAAAACAGGTGGATTGATGTAATCCAAAAGTTGTTCTTTGCAAGAGAGGCGGAAGTATACAGAAATTTAAAAAGTTTGCACGCGGCGAGGGGAATAAAGTCGAATTTCGTGACTGAGCCGGTGGGCTTAATCGCTTATTTCGCAAATGACGCGGTGCGTGCGCAGTTGCTGTTGCGCATCCAGATAGCACAGCATCACGCTGTTCTCCAGGCATGCGATCGTGGCCGCGCTGGCCAGTTCGGGCGGCAGGCTGCCAAGGTCGAATGCGATGCTCGCCGCGGGGTCCGCCTTGTGACGTATCTGCGCGAGGATGCGGTCAAGCCGCAGGGTCAACTGGCGGATGTCGCGGGTATCGGGCAAGGCGTGGGCGTGCAACGCGATGTCCGCGGAGGCGCAAACGGCTTCCAGCGGCGCCAGTTCGCTGGTTTGCCGGTACAGTGCATGCAGCGTGGGGTGCCGGGCGGTGCGGGGGAGGTCGCGCAGCGCCGGGTCGCCGGTCGCAAGCGTGATCAGGTGGTCCGGTTTCGGAGATGCGATCGGAGGGCTCATCCGGTACAGGATGCGCCGTTTGAAGTGATGCACCGTCATCATCGAAGAGGCGAACATCAGCAGCAGCGCCAACAGCAAGGGCATCAGCCAGATCATCAGGCTGGGGCGGTCGGTGAACGGGTGCAAATAGTTTTCGACCGCGGCTGGGTAGAAGTAGCGCAGCAGCGGCTTGAACATGAGCCCTTCGTTCAGCGCATCAGTGACCCAGCTGATCAGTACGACGGAACCGATCGCGTAGCTGGCGGTTTTCAAGCGGTGCAGCAACACCGCGCGGCTAATTGCCTTCATGGCGCAGGCCTCCTGGAGATTGGCCGAGGGTGTGTCACGCGCGGCCGGGAAGACCATCGATTATGCCCAGCGGGGCGAAGGTTGGGCTCGCGCCTGCGCCCGGCTCTGCCGAAGGTTTGATATCCGGCAACTCAGGGAGGAACGCAATCGGTCCGGCGCTTGGGAAATGCAGGCTCGTCCGGGCCTGCCAGCAGCTCGGCCAGGCGCGTTCGCGACGCAGCCGGCAAAAGGGCTGGGTTCGCGCCCGCATCGATCAGTTGGGTCGCGACCGGTTTTCTGCCTATGCGCACGGCCTCCTCAAGCGCGGAGATGCCGTTGCGAGGCCGGGCGTCCAGATCCGCGCCATGCGCGCGCAGCAGGCGCAGGAACTCGGCTGTGCGCGGCGATTGCGTATCGCGCATGAAATCGGACAAGGCGGTGATGGGCGCGGTGCCGGGATAGGGGTCTGCGCCGTTGATGACGGCATTTACCGGCAAGCCCTGGGTGTCGATGAGCCATCTGCCGACTGTGGTCGCGGCGCCGCCTGCGGCCGCCACGAGCAGGGTGTCGTTCTGGTCCAGGGTCTTGCCGCGCAAGGTCAGCGGCACGCCATTGGCGGCGAGCATCTTCACGGTGTCCAGGCGATCGAGTGTGGCCGCTGTCCACATTGCCTCGCGCCGCGCCGACATGTCGCTTGCGGGCAGCAGCAAGGCCACGAGCGCGTCGTCGCGCTTGGCGATCGCGACGCTCAAGGCGGAAAGCGCCGGCAGGTACCGGCCTTCGCAGGTGTACAGGTCCATAGAGGGCGCGGTCAGACTGGCGCTGACCGTCGCGCCTTGTGCGATCAGGTGGCTGGCCACTTGGTGGGCGCGTGCCATTGTCGCGTTCATCAGCAGGCCCTGGTCGGTGATTCCTTCGCGGCATGCCGCGGCGCAGGATTGCTGCGCCAAGGTCAGGGCGGCGACGTCGTCGCTACGCACTGCGTTCCAGATGGCGCTGCGTTGCTGGAGGCTGCGGCGGTCCAGCCAGTTGTCCCAGACGGCTTTGCAGGCGACGGCGGCAAAGGCGATGGTGGGCAGGGCCTGGATGATCAGCACGATACGCAGCCACCGCAAGCGCGCGCCCAATCGCCAGGCCAGCAGGTTGCATAGGAACGATATGGCGTTTCCCAGGCCGAGCCCCATCAACCCCAGTGCCAAGGCCAGGTTCGGGAACATGCCGCCTGAGGAGTTCGTGGCGAGGCCGGCAATGCCCGCGATCACGCCCGCAACGAGCGACAGGCCGGACAAGATGGCAAGCAAGGGATTGAAGGCGGGGGCAGGGGAGTGCGGCATGCCCGGGAATGTACCGCGGATGTGCGGCCATGCTTGCTGCACGCATATCGAGCGGGCATGAAAAAAGGGCCCGTAGGCCCTTTTTAATGATCCGCAGAATTTTCTGTAAAACGCTGCAAATCTGAATTGGAGCGGGAGACGAGTCTCGAACTCGCGACCTCAACCTTGGCAAGGTTGCGCTCTACCAACTGAGCTACTCCCGCGTGGATTCTGAAAAAACGATCCAGAACCTTTTTCTTATGCACTCTGATCAACTTGGTTATCGATCAGAAGGCGCGCATCTTACATGATTTTTTTGAGTTTGTCATGAGCATGATGTTGCTTGAACATCAGGCCCAAACACTCAATCAAGTAATATGAGCGAAGACAGAAACTATAGCATAGCCAGTAGCACCCATGTCAAATCCTGCCCCCTCCAGCGCCGCCCCTGTTGCGTTAATCCCCACTGCCCAAGACCTGACCCGTCTGAATACGCTGGGGTTGGCGTCCCGTGCCGACGCGTTCGTCACGTTGGACGACCCTGCGCAATTGCCCGCCTTGTCGGAGCTGGCACGACAAGCCGACTCCCTCCTGGTGCTAGGCGGCGGCAGCAATGTGGTACTGCCCCAGCGGGTGCCGGGCCTGGTTGCGCAGGTGGCTTTCAGGGGCGTGCGCTTGCTGGAGGCGCGGTCTGACGCGTGGTTGGTCGAGGCCGCGGGCGGCGAGAACTGGCACCGCTTCGTGGAAACCTGCGTCCACAACGGCTGGGACGGCTTGGAGAACCTGGCGTTGATTCCGGGGATGGTGGGGGCAGCGCCCGTTCAGAATATTGGCGCCTATGGCGTGGAATTCGAAGAGCGCTTCCATAGCCTGACTGCCTGGGATGTGCCGGCGGGGCGGTTGGTTGAAATGTGCGCAGCCGATTGCCGCTTTGCCTACCGCGATAGCGCGTTCAAGCACGACGCGCCGGGCCGCTGGATCATCGTCAGCGTGCGTTTCGCGTTGCCCCGGCCCTGGCGGCCGGTGCTGGGCTATCCCGACCTGCAGCGCCATGCGCGGCTGACGCAAGGCACGCCCACGGCGCGCGACATTTTCGATGCGGTGTGCGAGATCCGCCGCGCCAAGCTGCCCGACCCCGCCGTCACCGGCAATGCGGGCAGCTTCTTCAAGAATCCCATCGTGGCGGCTAGCGTGCGCGACAGCCTGGTGACGCAATTTCCGGGGCTCGTGTCGTACGCCCAACCAGACGGCCGCTACAAGCTGGCCGCAGGCTGGCTGATCGATCAATGCGGCTGGAAGGGGCGGGCATTGGGCGCGGCTGGCGTGCACGATCGGCAGGCGCTGGTGCTGGTGAACCGCGGCGGGGCGAATGCCGCGGACATCATGGGCTTGGCGCACGCGATCCAGCAGGCTGTCGCCGAACGCTATGGCGTCACGCTGGAGCCGGAGCCCGTGGTGGTCTGAACGGCCAACGCTTCGTCTCCGACCGCCTCTCGCGGGCGAAAAAAAAGGATCCCGAGGGATCCTTTTTTTGTATTTTCGGGACCTTAAAGGCCCAGCACCGATTGCATGTCGTACAAGCCGTTGTGCTTGTCTTCCAGGAAGCGCGCAGCGCGCAGCGCGCCTTCCGCGTAGGTGGCGCGGCTGGCCGAGCGGTGCGTGATTTCGATGCGCTCGCCGATGCCGCAGAACGACACGGTGTGATCGCCCACGATATCGCCGCCGCGCAGGACCGAGAAGCCGATGGTGCCGGGCTTGCGTACGCCGGTGTCGCCGTGGCGGCTCCAGGTGGCCACGTCCGGCAGGGCAACGTCCCAGGCCGATGCGATGGTCTCGCCCATCTTCAAGGCGGTGCCCGAGGGGGCGTCGACCTTGTTGCGGTGGTGCGCTTCGAACACTTCGACGTCGTAGCCGGAATTCAGGATGCGCGCCGCCATGTCCAGCAGCTTGAGCGTGGCGTTGACGCCGACGCTCATGTTAGGCGCGAACACGATGGCGATCTTCTGCGCGGCCACGTCGATGGCGGCGCGGCCGTTGTCATCGAAACCGGTGGTGCCGATCACGGCGCGCGTGCCGTGCTTGACGCAGGCCTGCAAGTGCTCGAGCGTGCCTTCGGGGCGGGTGAAGTCGATCAGGCAGTCGGCCTTGGCCAGCGCATCGAGGTCATCGGTGAGGAGCACGCCCGTCTGTTGGCCGAGCGGTGCGCCGGCATCCTGGCCCAGGGCGGTGGAGCCCTTGCGGTCCAGCGCAACCGTCAGTTGCAGGCCGGTGGACTTGAGGACGGCATCGATCAGCATCTGGCCCATACGGCCGCTGGCGCCGGCAATTGCAATACGCATGTAAAAGAATCCTAGGGGGTTAGCGGAGCGGCTCGGGCGAGTTGCCGGGCTGGCCGGGGTACTGGTTCAGCGGGCTGACCGGGGCGGCCGAGTCGCGCTTCTTCTGTTCCGCTTCTTCCTTCAGCCGGGCTTCGTCCTGGTCCAGGCGCTTGTCGGCCTTTTCGTCGGCCGTGGAGCTGGGCGTGTTCAGCTGATAGGGTTGCAGGTCAGGCTGCTTGTCGCCTTCCCAACGGGTCAGCCGGTCGTTTTCGAACCAGACGGTGAACTTGCGTTCGCGGGCTTCGCCGTAGCCGGGCTTGTAGTAGTAGGGGTAGTCCCAGCGATTGGCGTGCAGCACGCTGGTCAGCGTGGGGCTGCCCAGCGCGAAGCGCACTTGTTCGCGCGTCATGCCGGGTTGCAGCAGGGCGACCTGTTCCTGGGTGATCCAGTTACCTTGCTGGACGCCAGCCTTGTAGGGGAAGCCCCACTTGTCTCCCGTGCAACCGGCAAGGGCGACGGCCAGGGCGGCAACGGCCAATCCGGTCTTCAGCGAGCGGGAGGGAATTCGTGCAATCATGGACACTACGCGCCCCTATTATTTGGAAGCAGACAAAACCGTTATCATAAAGGTTTCATAAGGATAGTTCCGCGGGGCGGCATGAATTCAGGGGAGCCGGCTCGCGGCGCGCCCCACATCCTTGCCCATGCCAACGCGGACGGAGAGCGATTACACCATGAGCGACCAAAGCGAACTGAAGAACATGGGTTTGAAGGCGACTTTTCCCCGCCTGAAAATTCTTGATATTTTCCGTAAATCCGACCAGCGGCACCTCAGCGCCGAAGACGTCTACCGCGCCTTGATCGGCGAAAACGTCGAAATCGGCCTGGCGACTGTCTACCGCGTGCTGACCCAGTTCGAACAGGCCGGTATTCTTGCCCGCAGCCAGTTCGACAGCGGCAAGGCCGTGTTCGAGCTCAATGACGGCGATCACCACGATCACCTGATCTGCACGAACTGCGGCAAGGTGGTGGAGTTTTCGGATCCGGACATCGAAAAGCGCCAGCAAAAGATCGCCAAGGACAACGGCTTCGCGTTGGAAAGCCACGCGATGGTGCTGTACGGCATCTGCGGCAGCTGCCTGAAAGGCCGCTAAGCCGCCTGCGTTCGTCCCACGGCCTACGGCCGCGCTCGCCGCGGGTTCGTGAGTCTCAAAGCCCCTTCAATCAGAAGGGGCTTTTTGTTGGGCGGCAAATAAAAACCCCCCGAGCACGGCCACGGGGGTTATCCGAAGGCGGATAGCGATCAGGCGGCGGGTTGGCCGAAGCCTTCCAGCATTTCTCGGGCGTGTTCGCGCGTCGTGGCGGTGAGCTTGATCCCGCCCAGCATGCGGGCGATCTCTTCGACACGGGCAGGGGCGTCCAGCTCTTCGATGCTGGAGCGCGTGGTGCCGCGCGATTCGGTCTTGCTGACGAGGAACTGGTTGTTGCCGCAGGCGGCGACCTGCGGCAGGTGGGTGACGCACAGCACCTGATGGCGTTCGCCCAGTTCGCGCAGCAGTTTGCCGACCGATTCCGCCACCGCGCCGCCGACGCCGCTGTCGACTTCGTCGAAAATCAGCGTGGGCACTCGGGCCGCGCGGCTGGCGATGACGGACAACGCCAGCGAGATGCGCGACAGTTCGCCGCCTGAGGCGACCTTGGCCAGAGGGCGGGGCGTGGTGCCGGCGTGGCCGGCCACCAGGAATTCAACTTGCTCGTTGCCGTGCGCGGACGGTGCGCACGCCGCCAGCGTGGGCTCGAACTTGCCGCCTTGCATGGCCAGCGTCTGCATGGCCTGCGTGACCTGTTTGCCCAGGTCTTTCGCGACCTTGCGGCGGGCAGTGGTGAGTTTGGCGGCCACCGCATCGTATTGCACCTGGGCGGCGGAGAATTGGGCGCGCAGGGCATCGATGTCGCCCGCGGCCTGCAACGCGGCCAGTTCGGCGTGCAGCGAGTCACGCAATTCGCACAGGGCGTCGGGTTCGACGCGGAACTTGCGGGCGGTCTCGAACACGAGGCCCAGGCGCGACTCCACCTCGGCCAGACGCTTGGGGTCCAGGTCGACGCGGCTGACGTAGTTGTTCAGGTCGGATACGGCTTCGCTGATCGCGATGCGGGCGGATTCCAGTTCGTCATGCACGCCTTGCAGGCCGGGGTCGTGCCGCAGCATCTGCTGGATGCGGTGGTTGGCCGCCGTGATGCGGTGATGCGCGGAATCGCCTTCGCCGTCCAGCGCTTCCAGGATCTGCGAGGCGCCGTCCAGGAGGGATTGGGAATGCGACAGCCGGGTGTGCTCGGATTGCAGCGAATCCCATTCGTCCGTGCCCAGCGCCAACTGGTCCAGTTCTTGAACCTGCCATTGGATACGATCGCGCTCGGTCGCCAGGCTGGCGGCGTCTTTCTCCGCGGCTTCCAGCTGCCGCGCCAACGCGCGCCATTGCTTCCAGGCCTGGCCGACGGCCTGGCGCAGATCGCCGTGGCCGCCATGGGCGTCGAGCAGGTCGCGCTGGGCATCGGGGCGCATCAGGCTTTGATGGGCATGCTGGCCGTGGATGTCGACCAGGCTGTCGCCCAGCTCGCGCAACTGGGCCACGGTGGCGGGCGTGCCGTTGATATAGGCGCGGCTGCGGCCTTGCGCATCGATGACGCGGCGCAACGACAGTTCGTCGTCGGCGTCGATCTCGCGTTCGGCCAGCCAGGCGTGCAGCGACTTGGGCGTGTCGAAGACGGCGGTGATGTCGGCGCGGGGCGCGCCTTCACGCAGCATGCTGGCGTCGCCGCGTTCGCCCAGGGTCAGCGCCAGCGCATCCACCAGGATGGATTTGCCCGCGCCGGTCTCGCCGGAGAAAACGGTGAAGCCGGCGCCGAAATGGATCTCGGTCTGTTCGACGATGACGAAGTCGCGGATATGCAGGGTGCGCAGCATGTCGGGGCGCTTACTACTCTACGTTGTCGGTGGCTTGGGGCATCAGGTTCCAGTGCAGCTTGCGGCGCAGGGTGGAAAAGAAGCTGTAGCCCTCGGGGTGCACGAAGCGGATGGTATAGGGCGCACGCTGCACGACGATGCGGTCGCCCGGTTGCAGGTCCGACCAGGTCTGCATGTCGAAATGCACGCTGGCGCCCACCTCGACCCGGCCCATGGCGGTAAGGGTCATGTTCAGCACGCCGGTGTCGGGGATGACGATAGGGCGGTTCGACAGCGTTTGCGGCGCGACGGGGACCAGCACCATGGCGTTCATGCCGGGGTGCAGGATGGGGCCGTTGGCCGACAGGGCGTACGCGGTGGAACCCGTGGGCGTGGCGATGATCAGGCCGTCGGCGCGTTGCGTGTACATGAAGGCACCGTCCAGCTCTACGCGCACTTCGATCATGCCGCCGCGCCCGGCGCGGTTCAGCACGACGTCGTTCAAGGCCGACGCGGAATACATCTTCTGGTCGCCGCGCCACACGCTGCCTTCCAGCAGCATGCGCTCTTCGATCTGGAAGCTGCCTTCGAGCACGCGCGCCAGCGCGCCATGCGCGTCTTGCAGCGGAATGTCGGTGATGAAGCCCAGCCGCCCGTGGTTGATGCCGACGAGCGGCACGCCGAAGGGCGCCAGGTGGCGGCCCGCGCCCAGCACGGTGCCGTCGCCGCCCATCACGACGGCCAGCGACGCGCGCTGGCCGATTTCCTCGAGGGTGGCAACGGGGTATTCGGTCAGGCCGGTATTACGCGCGGTATCGGCATCGATGAGCACGTGCCTGCCCGCTTGCGTCAGCGCGTGCGCAAGGGCTCTCAGCGGTGTGTCCAGGCCGGTGTCCTGGTATCTGCCGATCAGGGCGACGGTAGGAAAGTGCATGGATGCGTGCGTATCGAAAAAGGTAAACCCAGAAAGCCGAAACCCGCCCGGAGGGGGGCTGATTAGCCGATTATATGGGGCCGCATATCTGCTTGCGGGACAAAAATCGCCTTAAGTGGAAAAGATTCCCTAAAATACCTGTTATGGATGACCGCGCACGCGCACTACTGAAAGCGTTGATAGAACGCTACATCGCCGATGGGCAGCCAGTCGGCTCGCGGACGCTATCGAAAGTCTTCGACTTGTCCCCGGCCACGATCCGCAATGTGATGGCGGACCTGGAAGAGCTGGGGCTGATCCATAGCCCGCATACGTCCGCCGGCCGTGTCCCCACGCCGCGGGGCTATCGCATGTTCGTCGATTCCTTGCTGGCCGTGCAGTCCTATCAGCTGCAACCGCACAACATGGGCGAAATGCTGTCGGCCGCCGAACCCACCCGCGCCGTCAATGCCGCGGCCGCGCTGCTGTCTAACCTGACGCAGTTCGCCGGCGTGGTGCTTACGCCCAAGCGCGCCCAGGTGTTCCGCCAGATCGAATTCATCCGGCTGTCCGACAAGCGGGTGCTGCTGATCATCGTCACGCCCGACGGCGACGTTCAGAACCGCATCCTGTTCGTGCAGCGCGATTACGTCGAAGCCGAATTGCTGGAAGCCGGCAATTTCTTCAACATGCATTTCGCCGGCAAGTCCTTCAATGCGGTGCGCCAGACCTTGTCCACCGAGCTTGCCCAACTGCGCGAAGACATCTCGCGCCTGATGCAGGCAGCGGTGGAGGCCAGCGCCGAAGCCGCCGAAGACGGCGACGCCATGATCATTTCCGGCGAACGCAAACTGCTGGACGTGACGGACATCGCGTCCGACATGGACCGGTTGCGCAAGATGTTCTCGCTGTTCGAAAAGAAGACCGACCTGCTGCAGCTGCTGGACGTGTCCAGCCGCGCGCAGGGAGTGCAGATTTACATCGGCGGCGACTCGCAACTGGTGCCGATGGAAGAAGTGTCGGTCATTACCGCGCCCTACGGCGTGGACGGCAAGGTGGTGGGCACGCTGGGCGTGATCGGTCCCACCCGCATGGCGTACGAGCGCGTCATTCCCATCGTGGACATCACGGCGCGTTTGCTGTCCAACGCCCTCAGCCACAACCAGTAGGTCCATTCAAAGCTACATCCTCCTTGCGGAGGAAGGGGAGTTTTTGTGTTTCTTCGTCTGTTCAAGTACCTGTGGCCTGAACGCTATCTGCCGGAAACCGAGCAGGACGACCCCTTCAATGAAGATCCGCCGCCGCGCGGGCCCGGCAAGGTTGGCGTGCTGCTGGTGAACCTGGGCACCCCGGACACGCCGGACAAGGCCGGCATCAAGAAATACCTGGGCGAATTCCTGTCCGACCCCCGTGTGATCGAAATCCCCCGCTACCTGTGGAAGCCCATCCTGCACGGGCTGGTGCTGACCTTGCGCCCCAAGAAGCTGGCGCCGCGCTATGCCGGGGTGTGGCTTAAAGAGGGTTCGCCCCTGATGGTCTACAGCCAGCGCCAGGCCGATGGCGTGCGCGCGGCTTTGCACGCGGCGGGCATCGACGCGGTAGTGGAATTGGGCATGCGCTACGGCAACCCGTCGATCCCCGACGCGATCACGCGCCTGCGGGCCGCGGGCTGCGAGCGCATCCTGACCGTACCGCTGTATCCGCAGTACGCCGCCAGCACCACGGCCACCGTGGTCGACGCGGTGACCCGTCACGCCGCCCGTCTGCGCGACCAGCCCGAACTGCGCTTTACCAAGCGCTTCCATGAAGACCCGGCCTGGCTGGATCCGCTGGCCGCGCGCATCGAAGCCTTTTGGCGCGAACATGGCAAGCCGCAGAAGCTGGTGATGAGCTTTCACGGCCTGCCGCGCTATTCGATCGAGCTGGGCGACCCCTATTACCGCGATTGCATGGAATCGGCGCGCCTGTTGTCGCAGCGGCTGTCCTTGCCCCGCGAACAGATCGAAGTGACGTTCCAGAGCCGTTTCGGCACTGCCCGCTGGCTGGAGCCCTACACCGAACCTACGCTCAAGGCGCTGGCGGCCTCGGGGGTGACGGAGGTGGATGTGGTGTGTCCGGGATTTGTGGCAGACTGTCTGGAAACCCTGGAAGAGATCAGCCTGGAATGCCGCGACGCGTTTGTCGAGGCAGGCGGCACGCAGTTCCGATACATCCCCGCCTTGAATGACGATCCGGCCTGGATTGCCGGCCTGGCCGGCATGGTGGAACGGAACTTGCAGGGCTGGCCGCTGACATCCCGGGCCCCCACGGACTTGAAGGAGAAGGCGCATGCACCATGATCCCAAGAGCGGTAAGGCAGTAAAAAAGGGGACGGTTTCCACCCCTGTTGATGAGGATCAGGTCGAGCACGATCTGGACGAAGCCCTGGCCGAGACCTTTCCGGCCAGCGACCCCATCGCAATCCGGTCCGAACCGGATGACGACGACGCGCACGTCGACCGCGCGCTGAAAGAAAGCTTCCCCGCCAGCGACCCCGTCGCGCCGGCGCAGCCCCACAAGAAGTAAGCGGTCGCTCCGCCCGGGACCCGGGCGGGCGCCGTCAGGGAATATTTCGCTTTCCCGGGCTTGAAATAGGGGTATTGGCCCCCATTCATGTCTGCGAAAGCCATTCTTTTTGGAGGATTCCCCATGACGGCACCCCACGAGCCTGTAGATCAGACGCCCGAAGTCGGCCAGAACGCCGACGCGGCCCCCGCCGCCCAGGACGCCGCGCAGGCCGAGCTGAACGAGTTGCGCGCCCAACTGGACGCCGCCCAGGCTACCGTCAATGAGCAGCACGACCAGCTTCTGCGTGTGCACGCCGAAGCCGAGAACGTGCGCCGCCGCGCCCAGGAAGAAGTGTCCAAGGCGCGCAAATTCGGCATCGAGTCGTTCGCCGAAAGCCTGGTTCCGGTCAAGGACAGCCTGGAAGCCGCATTGGCCCAGCCCGACCAGACCGTTGAAACGTTGCGTGAAGGCGTTGAAGTCACCCTGAAGCAATTGGCCGCGGCCTTCGAGCGCAATCTGCTCAAGGAAATCGCGCCGGCCCAGGGCGACAAGTTCGATCCGCACCTGCATCAAGCCATCTCGTCGATCCCCAACGCACAGCCTGCCAACACCGTGTTGCAGCTGCTGCAGAAGGGCTACGCCATCGCCGACCGGACCTTGCGCCCGGCGCTGGTGGTGGTGTCCGCGGGCCAAGGCTGATCGCGGCTCTGCGCGCCATGACCGATCCCCGCTTCGATCCGGCTCAGGTCTTCCAGGTGTTCGGCATGCGTCATGTCGACACCGCGGGATTCGATGCTGCCGTGGTCCAGGCGCCGGGGTCGGATTTGCGTTGCGTGTTCCTGTGGGGCCAGGATTGCTACAACTGCAATCTTTTCAAGCAGGCGGCGTTGCTGCACCAAGAGACGTTACTGGGGCTGGGCCTGACCTGGTTCGAGGCCGACGTCTACGCCGACGAGCCCCTGGGCCGCCGCTTTTCCCTGCATGGTGTCCCCACTTTTGTGCTGTACCGGGCCGGAAAGCGGCTTGGACGCATCACCGGCTGGCCCGGATTGCCCCAGTTCACGGCGGCCATCCAGCGGTTACAGGACCCGGGTGCGGAAAATTCCGGCCAGGCGTCTTGAAAAACCCTGCGAGTAGCCCCAGTTATGTGGGGACAAGAAGTTTCCCTCTATTTTCATAGATTTAATTCAAGGTACCCACCATGAGCAAGATTATTGGCATTGACCTGGGCACGACCAACAGCTGCGTGGCTGTCATGGACGGCGGGCAGGTCAAAATCATTGAAAACGCGGAAGGCGCTCGCACCACTCCCTCGATCGTCGCCTACATGGACGACGGCGAGACCCTGGTCGGCGCACCCGCCAAGCGCCAGGCCGTGACCAACCCGCGCAACACCCTGTACGCGGTGAAGCGCCTGATCGGCCGCAAGTTCGAAGAAAAGGCAGTGCAGAAGGACATCAACCTGATGCCCTACACCATTGCCCGCGCCGACAACGGCGACGCCTGGGTGGAAGTGCGCGGCAAGAAGATGGCGCCTCCCCAAGTGTCGGCTGACGTGCTGCGCAAGATGAAGAAGACCGCCGAGGACTACCTGGGCGAAGAAGTGACCGAGGCCGTCATCACCGTGCCCGCCTACTTCAACGACAGCCAGCGCCAGGCCACCAAGGACGCCGGCCGCATCGCCGGTCTGGAAGTCAAGCGCATCATCAACGAACCCACCGCTGCCGCGCTGGCGTTCGGCCTGGACAAGACCGAAAAGGGCGACCGCAAGATCGCCGTGTATGACTTGGGCGGCGGCACGTTCGACGTGTCCATCATCGAAATCGCCGACGTGGACGGCGAAAAGCAGTTCGAAGTGCTGTCGACCAACGGCGACACCTTCCTGGGCGGCGAAGACTTCGACCAGCGCATCATCGACTACATCATTGCCGAGTTCAAGAAGGAACAAGGCGTTGACCTGTCCAAGGACGTGCTGGCGCTGCAACGCCTGAAGGAAGCCGCTGAAAAGGCCAAGATCGAACTGTCGTCCGCTCAGCAGACCGAAATCAACCTGCCGTACATCACGGCGGATGCCTCGGGCCCGAAGCACTTGAACCTGAAGATCACGCGCGCCAAGCTGGAAGCGCTGGTCGAAGAACTGATCGAACGCACGATCGAGCCCTGCCGCGTCGCCATCAAGGACGCCGGCGTGAAGGTTTCCGACATCGACGACGTGATCCTGGTCGGCGGCATGACCCGCATGCCCAAGGTCCAGGAAAAGGTGAAGGAATTCTTCGGCAAGGATCCGCGCAAGGACGTGAACCCCGATGAAGCCGTCGCCGCTGGCGCCGCCATCCAAGGTTCCGTGCTGTCGGGCGACCGCAAGGACGTGCTGCTGCTGGACGTGACGCCTCTGTCGCTGGGTATCGAAACCCTGGGCGGCGTGATGACGAAGATGATCCAGAAGAACACGACGATCCCGACCCGGTTCTCGCAGACCTTCTCGACCGCTGACGACAACCAGCCGGCCGTGACGATCAAGGTGTTCCAGGGCGAGCGCGAAATCGCTGCGGGCAACAAGGCCCTGGGCGAGTTCAACCTTGAAGGGATCCCGCCGTCGCCGCGCGGCATGCCGCAGATCGAAGTCACGTTCGACATCGACGCCAACGGCATCCTGCACGTGTCCGCCAAGGACAAGGGCACCGGCAAGGAAAACAAGATCACCATCAAGGCCAACTCGGGTCTGTCGGAAGACGAGATCCAGCGCATGGTCAAGGATGCCGAGGCCAACGCCGAGGAAGATCACCGCGTTGCCGAACTGGCCCAGTCGCGCAACCAGGCCGACGCGCTGGTGCACGCCACCCGCAAGTCGTTGACCGAGTACGGCGACAAGCTCGAGGCTTCCGAAAAGGAAAGCATCGAAGCCGCCATCAAGGACCTGGAAGACACGCTGAAGGAAGGCGACAAGGCCGCGATCGACGCCAAGGTGGAAGCCCTGTCGACCGCATCGCAGAAGCTGGGCGAGAAGATGTACGCCGATATGCAGGCGCAACAAGCCGCCGGCCAGCAACAAGCGGCCGACAACGCGAAGCCGGTGGACGACAACGTGGTCGACGCCGACTTCAAGGAAGTCAAGCGCGACCAATAATGGCCGGGCGCTGACCAGCCTCTGCCGCCCGGTAGCCGGAGAAATCCGCCTACCGGGCGAACTCATTCTGTAGCACTGAAAAGATGGCTCGTTTTTGAGCCCACGGATCATGGCAAAACGCGACTATTACGAAGTTCTGGGCGTAGCGAAAAACGCCTCGGACGACGAACTCAAGAAGGCCTATCGAAAGCTGGCCATGAAGTACCACCCGGACCGTAATCCGGACAGCAAAGAAGCCGAAGAGAAGTTCAAGGAAGCCAAGGAAGCCTACGAGGTCCTGGGTGATGAACAGAAGCGCGCCGCGTATGACCGCTATGGCCATGCGGGCGTCGACCCCAACTCCGCCGGCATGGGCGGGGCGGGCATGGGCGGCGGCTTTGCCGACGCCTTCGGCGACATCTTCGGCGAAATCTTCGGCGGCGGGGGCGGTGGTGGCCGTCGTGGCGGCGGCCCGCAGGTGTATCGCGGAGCCGACCTGAAGTACGCGCTGGAAATCACGCTGGAACAGGCCGCGGCCGGTTTCGACACCGAAATCCGCGTACCCAGCTGGGAAAACTGCGACACCTGCCACGGCTCCGGCGCCAAGGTCGGCACCTCGCCCAAGACCTGCCGCACCTGCGGCGGTTCGGGCGCCGTGCGCATGCAGCAAGGCTTCTTCAGCGTGCAGCAGACCTGCCCGACCTGCCACGGCAACGGCAAGGAAATCACGGATCCGTGCCCGTCCTGCGACGGCGTGGGTCGTATCCGCCGCAACAAGACCCTGCAGGTCAAGATTCCGGCCGGTATCGACGACGGCATGCGCATCCGCTCCAGCGGCAATGGCGAACCGGGCATCAACGGCGGCCCTCCGGGCGACCTGTATGTGGAAATCCACATCAAGCAGCACAAGATCTTCCAGCGCGACGGCGACGATCTGCACTGCGAGCTGACCATCCCGTTCACCACGGCGGCGCTGGGCGGCGAGCTTCAGGTGCCCACGCTGGGCGGCAAAGCCGAGATCTCGATTCCCGAAGGCACGCAGTCGGGCAAGACCTTCCGCCTGCGCGGCAAGGGCATCCGCGGCGTGCGGGGCAGCTATCCGGGTGACCTGTACTGCCACGTTGTCGTGGAAACGCCGGTGCGCCTGAGCGAAGACCAGAAGAGCATCCTGCGCCAGTTCGAGACCTCGCTGAACGACGGGGGCGACCGCCACTCGCCGCAAAGCAAGTCCTGGACGGACCGCGTGAAGGAATTCTTCAGCTGAATCGCTTGAAGCATGAAAAAGCCGCGAACCTGTGTCGCGGCTTTTTTTTGGCTGTCGATCGTGGAATCGGGGCTGATGAGGCGTGCGACCCGCGGCGGATTTCTTCGGGCAGGATTCGCGTTTCAGCCTTCCCGCGCAATAAAAAGGCCGCGGCTGTGACGCCGCGGCCGTACTGCAGGTGCTGCTACTGCTAGGTGTTGCCACTACTACTACTTGTGTTGCGACTGCTAGGTGCTGCGACTGCTCAGTACTGCTTCTGCTACATCTACTGCTGGGTACTGCTTTACTGCCAGGTACTGCGCTACTGCTTAGGTACTGCGCTACTGCTTAGGTACTGCGCTACTGCTTAGGTACTGCTTGGGTACTACTCAGGCACTGCTACTGCGGTTGCCGCTGTACCGAAAAAACCGGCCCCAAGCCATGATGCCGCCTGAGGCCGGCCGGGCTACAGCAAGCAGCTCACCGGGTGATCGGCGGATATTCGAGTTCGCCGAACGTGTATTGGCCGCTGGCCTTGGCTTGGGCCAGTTCCTGCTGGACTTCGGCGCGCGTCTTGACGGCGGCGGGTGCTGCGGCGACGGGCGGGTATTGCAGTTCACCGAACGTGTACTGGCCGCTGACCTTGGCTTGCTGCAGCTGGGCTTGCACTTCTTGCGAGCTCAGGCTGGCGCCTTGCGGCAGGGCGGGCGGGTAGTCCAGTTCACCGAAGGTGTATTGGCCGGTAGCCTTGGCTTGTTGCAGTTCGGTCGCGACTTGGGCGCTGGTCTTGCCTTGTTCAACGCCGGCGGCTTGGGCGCCAACGCCAACCAGGGCCAGGGATAGCAGCAGGGTGGTGGTTAGGGTTTTCATGGTAGACCTCCAATCTTGTCAGTGGGTACCGAATCCGGCGGCCCTCCGTCGTGGTTCGTTGTTTGTTCCCGATGACTGAATTCTGCGCGTTATCCCACCTGGGATAAACCCGTATTCCCTGAAAACATCTTTCCAAATAACCGAGTAATAAATCGGTTAGGCAGAAATCTCCCCGCCCATGGCATGGTTTTGTAAATACGAAGGTCAGAACACCCGGAGGGCCGGCATTTCATCATGCAAAAAAAAGCCCCTGCCAAGGCAGGGGCCGGTACTGCAGAAGCGGGGTGTCAGGGGGCGGCTTTCTTTTTGAAGTCGCCGGCGACCGCCGTGCTGAAGCCATCCGGGCGCAGATACCTGCGCAGGGCGGCATTGACCGCGTCGGGCGTCAGCGCCGAGATCTTCTTGTCCATCTCGGCTGACCATTCGAACGTGCGGCCACGCTGCAGGTAATCCAGCCACGTGCCGGCCAGCACGTCGTCTTGCGCGCGGGCCAGGTTGCGGTAGTTCAGCAGGGCGTTGATGCCGTCAGAGATTTCCTTTTCCGAGAAACCTTCCTTCAAGACGCGGGCCAGTTCCTCGTTGATGGCCTTTTCCAGGCGTTCGCGGTTCTGCGGCGCGTAGATGGCGTACATGGTCCAGCTGGCGCTGGGCTCGAACGAGGAGACCGACAGCGAACTGCGGACGTTGTAGGACAGACCCTCGGTTTCACGCACGCGGTTCCACAGGCGCGAGGTTTCGGAAGCGCCGAACAGGTAGTTGGCCAGGTACAGCGAGGCGTAATCGGCGTCCGTGTCTTGCAGCTTCAGCGGCATGCGGGAGACGTAGAAGGCGTTGGCCTTGTCGGGCGTGTCGATGTCGAACTGCTTGGCGGGGATGTCGCGGTACGGGTTGCCGACGCGCGTGTAGGCGGGCGCTTTCTTCCAACCGGCCAGACCGGCCTTGATGGCCTTTTCCACGGCTTCCGGCTCAAAGTCACCAACGGCCGAGTATTCGATCTTGCCCGCGCCGTAGAACTTGGCGTGGAACTTGGCAAGCGCCTCGCGGTTCAGGCCGCGCACGCTGGCAAGCGATTCTTCGAACGTGGGCACATAGCGCAGGTCGTCGGCAGGCCACGGATTGTCCTGACGGGCCAGCGCGCGTCCGGCCAGGGCCGAAGGCTCGGTCATGGCGTTCTGGATCGAGGTTTCAAGCTGACGCTGGTATTCCTCGAGCTGTTCCTTCGGGAAGTTGGCGTTGCGGACGATATCAAGCGCCAGGGCGGTCAGTTCAGGCAGGTTCTCGCCCTTGGTCGACATGGCGATCTTGAGGGTGGTGCCGCCGCCGCTGAAACCCAGTTCGGCTTGCAGCTTGTCCAGGCGGTCCTGGATGTCCTGGCGCGACAGCTTGGCCGTGCCGCGAGTCAGCAGGTCGGCCACGGCGCTGGAATTCACGCGCTGGCCCAGCAGGTCTTTTTCGTTGCCAAACTGAATCAGCATCTGGGCCTGCACGCGGTTGCCGCGCGTGGCCTTGGGCAGAAGTGCCAGTTGAACCGGGCCATTGGGCAGGTCCAGCTTTTTGCGCTGGGTCAGCTTGTCGATGTTGGCAGGGGTGGGATCGAAGGCGGACGCGGCCTTGAAGTCCGGATCGCCCTTGTAGTCCTTGAACACGGCGGTGAGGTCTTCACGCTGCAACTGCGGCGCGCGCAGGGGCTTTTCCGTGGGGATGTAGCGGCCTTCGATGCGGTTGCTTTGCACCAGGTAGGTGACGGCGGCTTGCTGAACGTCGGCCAGCGAGGCCTTGCGCGCGCGGTCGCGCTGCAGGAAGAACAGGCGCCAGTCGCCCGCGGCGATGGCTTCGGACAGCGCCACGCCGACTTGTTCGGGATCGCTATAGGTCTGTTCCCATGCCGTCAGCCATTTGCTGCGCGCGCGATCCAGTTCCTGTTGCGTGAAGGGCTTCTTGCCCAGCGTTTCCAGCGTGCTGGTCAGGGCCTGCACGGCGGTGTCCAGATTCTTGCCGGGGGGCAGTTGCGCGCCGAACATCGCCAGGCCCGGGTCGCGGTTTTCCATGGTGAAACCGAACACACCCGAGGCCAGCTTGGTGGCGACGAGCGCATGGTACAGGCGGCCCGACGGCGTGTCGGACAGGATGACGGTGGCCAGGTCCAGCGGCACGAAATCGGGGCTGCCGGCGGCAGGGATGTGGTACATCGCAGCGACCAGCGGGGTGCCGCCAGTGCGGCGCAGCGTGACCGAGCGTTCGCCGTCCTGCACGGGTTCCACGGTGTATTCGGGCGGCAGCTTGCGGTCCGGCTTGGGCAGCTTGCCCAGCGTTTCCTCGATGTCCGCCAGCGTGGCTTGCGGGTCGAACTTGCCGGCCACGATCAGCACGGCGTTATCCGGCTGGTAGTACTCGTGATAGAAAGCGCGCAGCTGTCCGATGTCCACGTTTTCCACGTCGGATCGGGCGCCGATGGTGTTCTTGCCATAGCTGTGCCACTGGAAGGCTGCGGCCTGCATCTTCTGCATCAGGATGCGGGAGGGGCTGTTTTCCCCGCTTTCCATTTCGTTGCGGACCACGGTCATTTCCGAATCCAGGTCTTCCTTGGCGATCAGGGAATTGACCATGGCGTCGGCTTGCCAGCCCAGGTACCACTTGAGGGTCTCGGGGTTGGCGGCGAAGCTGGCGAAATAGTTGGTGCGGTCGCTGGAGGTCGAGCCGTTGGCCTGCAGGCCGCGGCGCGAAAACTCGCCCATGGCGTTGCGGGTGGTGGACGTGCCCTTGAACAGCATATGTTCGAGCAGGTGCGCCATGCCGGTCTGGCCGTAGTTCTCGTTGCGCGAGCCGACCAGATAGGTCATGTTGACCGTGGTCGAGGGCTTGGATTCGTCGGGGACCAGCAGCACTCTCAGGCCATTGGCCAGGCGGTATTCGGTGATGCCTTCAATCGAGGCGGCCTCCGAGACGCCGGCCGGAAGGCTGGCGGCGCCGGCCTGGAAGGCCATAAAGGAGGAAAACAGCAGCACACCCAGCGGGCGCGGCAGCTTCGATAGGGACAGGCGCATGGCAGACAATTCCTTTGGCATGGCAGAATCCGTTGGAGTGTATACGTTGGCAATGGTTCAAGGGCCGATCCCAGGCAGCGGCCCCCGGCCAACCGCAAGGAAATCCGATATGTCTTTATCCCTGGAAGTTGAAACGCCACGCCTGGTGCTGCGGCAGTGGCGCGCTGACGACCGCAGGCCGTTCGCCGAGATGAATGCGGACCCGCGCGTGACGGAGTTCCTGCTGCCGCTGTCCGCGCCGGAAAGCGACGCGCTGGCCGACCGGTTGGCTGCAGGCATCGACGAGCATGGCTGGGGCTTCTGGGCGGTCGAGGCGCCCGGCGTGGCGCCTTTCGTGGGCTTTGTGGGCATCAAGCCGATGCCGCCCGTGTTGCCGTTTGCGCCGGGCGTGGAGGTCGGCTGGCGCCTGGCCCAGCCGTTCTGGGGGCGCGGCTACGCCAGCGAAGCCGCCCTGGCCGCGCTGCGCGTCGGGTTCGAGCAAGTGGGGTTGGGCGAGATCGTGGCGTTCACGGCGGTGGGCAACCAGCGTTCACGTGCGGTGATGGCCCGCCTGGGCATGCAGGAGGACGCCGATCCCTTCGATCATCCCGCCGTTCCCGAAGGCCATCCGCTGCGACGCCATGTGCTGTACCGCATGGGCCAGGCGCAATGGCGCCTGCAGGAAAAGGGTGACGCAGAGTCAGGCGGGCCGCCGGTTGCGGCCGCATAAGGGCCGGAAAGCCGCGACGCCATAGGGTGCTGCAATGCAACATCCTTAGCGCACAAGGCAAATTTGAGGTCGGTCCGCGTGCGGGTGTAAGCTTTGAAGAACGTAGTAGCTGTTGCCGACGGGATGCGCGACAGCCGTCTACCGGCTTCCCGTCCAACGCCAGACGCCGCCGCAAGCGCGGCGCCGGTGCTTGTCGTTCGCGCCTTCGCTGCCGGCATCCTGCCGGCGCATTTTTCGGAGGAACGACCCATGCTGACCGAGATCGTCACGCGTGCCTTGTCCCAATTGACCGGTAGCGCCCTGAGCGGCGACGGGATCAAAGGGCAATTTCAGTACGCCTATGCCAGTGATGACGGCCAATTCGTGGCCATATTGACGCATGACATGACCACCTATGTCGTGGACCTGAGCACTCAACGGTATTTCGCGGAGTGCGGCGGTTCGCCCCGCGGGTTTGCCGGACATGTGCTGGAAATGGAAGGCGCCGCAGCGCGCAGTCATCCCTGGCCGGCTGCCAATGACCTGTTCGACCTGGACATGGACGCCGATGAGCTTTCCTGGCGGCAGTGTCCTGGCCTGCGCCAGGCAGCCGCCGCCCACCGATCTGTGGAGAGCCGCGCCGCCTGAGAGTGGCCAGAAGCGGCAGCAACTCACTGAACCGGCGGATTCGCCGGTTTTTTTTGTGACGGACGCGTGTCGTGGCGCAGGCGCGACCGGTACAATTTTTCAATGACCTCGCCCGCTGAAACTTTCGCGCCGGATGGCGCCATCCTTGTCGACTGCACGCATGAACGCCATGCGGACCAGATACTGGCCATCTTCAACGACGCCATCGTCAACTCGACGGCGCTCTACGACTACAAGCCGCGGCCGCGCGAGGCGATGCAGGGCTGGTTCCAGACCAAGCAGCAAGGCGGCTTTCCCGTGGTGGGTTTCGAGAACGCGGCGGGCGAGTTGATGGCGTTTACCAGCTACGGCACGTTTCGCGCGTGGCCCGCATTCAAATATTCGGTGGAGCATTCGGTCTACGTCGACGGGCGGTTCCGCGGCATGGGCCTGGGCGAGGCCATGATGCGCGTGCTGATCGAGCGTGCGCGCGTCAATCAGGTGCACGTGCTGGTTGGCGGCATCGACGCGTCGAACGAGGGCAGCATCCGCTTGCATGAGAAGCTGGGCTTCAAGCATGCCGGCACGATCAAGGAAGCCGGGTTCAAGTTCGGCCGCTGGCTGGATCTGGCGTTTTATCAGCTGACGCTGGATACGCCTGAAGCGCCGGTGGATGGCTGACGGCCGCACGATGGGTTACGCGCGCTGAAGCTCGCGGTCTTTGCGGAGCTTCTACTCGCGCTTCACCCATCCTACTTGGATAGCACCCGCATGGCTTGTTCCAGGCCGGCGACGGTGACCGGGTACATGCGGTCCTGCATGATGTCGCGCATCAGCGCGATGGACTGGCGGTACTGCCACGACGCGGTGGGCTCGGGATTCAACCAGACCGATTTGGGCCAGGCGTCGAGCAAGCGCCGCATCCACTCGGCGCCGGGTTCCTTGTTGTAATGCTCGACCGAGCCGCCGGGCTGCAGGATTTCGTAGGGGCTCATGGTGGCGTCGCCGACGATGATCAGCCGCCAGTCCGGGTTGTACTTGCGCAGTACGTCCCAGGTGTCGAAGCGTTCGTTCTGGCGCCGGCGGTTGCTTTGCCACAGGCTTTCGTAGGGACAGTTGTGGAAGTAATAGACTTCCAGGTTGCGGAATTCGCTGCGGGCCGCTGAAAACAGCTCTTCGACGCGCCCGATGTGGTCGTCCATGCTGCCGCCCACGTCCAGCAGCATCAGCACCTTCACGGTGTTGTGGCGTTCGGGGACCATCCGCAAGTCCAGGTGGCCGGCGTTGCGCGCGGTGCTGGCGATGGTGTCGTCCAGGTCCAGTTCCAGCTCGGCGCCTTGGCGCGCAAAGCGCCGCAGCCGGCGCAGCGCCACCTTGAAGTTGCGCGTGCCGAGTTCGACCTGATCGTCGTAGTCCTTGAACTGGCGCATGTCCCAGACCTTGACCGCCGTGCGGTTGCCGGCCGATGCGCCGCCCACGCGTATGCCTTCCGGGTGGTAGCCGCCGTTGCCGAACGGCGAGGTGCCGCCGGTGCCGATCCATTTGCTGCCGCCCGCGTGGCGTTCCTTCTGCTCTTCCATGCGTTCCTTGAAGAGCTCCATCAGCTTGTCCCAGCCGTGCTTTTCGATGGCGGCCTTGTCTTCGGGCGACAGGCTTTTCTCGAACTGCTTGATCAGCCAGTCCAGCGGAATGTCCTTGCCTGCCGGCAAGGCGGCTTCGATGCCCTTGTAATAGGCGCCGAAGGCCTTGTCGAAACGGTCGTAGAGCGACTCGTCCTTGACCAGCGTGGCGCGCGCCAGGAAGTAGAACTCGTCTAGCGTGGGCGCCATCAGGTCCTGGCGCAGCGCGTCCACCAGAGTCAGGTATTCCTGGACCGAGACGGGCAGCTTGTGCGCCCGGAGGTGATAGAAGAAGTCGATCAGCATGTGCGGGCCGCCGGTAGCTGCAGGATCAACGGCGCTGACCGCCGCGCGTCATGGCCGCGAGGCGCTCCAGCAGGTGCACGTCTTGTTCGTTCTTCAACAGCGCGCCGGCCATCATCGGCACCGCGGTGGCGGTGTGCGCGTCGATTTCGGCGGCCGTGGCGTCTTCGGCCAGCAGCAGGCGCAGCCAGTCCAGCAGTTCGGACGTGGACGGCTTTTTCTTCAGCCCCGGTGCGTCGCGCAGCGTGAAGAAGGTGTCCAGCGCGGCACGTAGCACGTCCTGCTTCAGGTGCGGATAGTGCACGGCGACGATGTCGCGCATGGTCTCGCGGTCGGGGAAGCGGATGTAGTGGAAGAAGCAGCGACGCAGGAACGCGTCGGGCAGGTCCTTCTCGTTGTTTGAGGTAATGATGACCAGCGGGCGGTGCCGCGCGGCGATGGTCTCGCGCGTTTCGTACACATGGAATTCCATGCGGTCCAGCTCGCGCAGCAGGTCGTTGGGGAATTCGATATCGGCCTTGTCGATTTCGTCGATCAGGAGCACCACCGGCTCGTCCGCCTGGAAGGCTTGCCACAAGGTGCCTTGCACGATGTAGTTGCGGATGTCGCGGACTTTCTCGTCGCCCAGCTGCGAGTCGCGCAGGCGCGACACCGCGTCGTATTCGTACAGGCCCTGGTGCGCCTTGGTCGTGGACTTGATGTGCCATTGCAGCAGGGGGCGGCCCAGCGCGCGCGCCACTTCTTCGGCCAACATGGTCTTGCCCGTGCCGGGCTCGCCCTTGATCAGCAGCGGCCGCTGCAAGGTCAGGGCGGCGTTCACAGCCAGCTTCAGGTCGTCGGTGGCGACGTAGCTGTCGGTTCCGTTGAAGCGGGCAGGCGAGGTGGAGGGGGCGGACTGGGCTGCGGACATTGTCTGATGGCTTCCGAGGATTGACGGTGATCAATACCATCGTAAGGTATTAATCCTGAGCAATTATCGTACAATCAGGCGGTTTTGCAGTTGGGTTCGACCCGCAACGTGTTTGCAGGGGGCCTTTTCGTGTGATGCAGGCCCTAGTCCTTAAGCCATACCAAGAAGAGCCATTCCAATGAAGTTGCGAACCTCTCTGAAGTGCACGGTTTCCGTGTTGGCCGCGATGGCATCCTGTGCGATCGCCGGCCAGGCTGTTGCTGCTGACGCAGCGCCTGTCGGCAACATCCAAAACGCCCGAGACAAAGTCTCCATGTGCATCGGTTGCCACGGCATCGAAGGCTACAAGGCGACGTTTCCCGAGCTCTATCACGTGCCGATGATTGCTGGCCAGAACGCCAAGTACATCGAAACTGCCCTGAACGAGTACAAGAAAGGCGCGCGCAGCCATCCCACGATGGACGCCATTGCCGGCAGCCTGTCCGACCAGGACATTGCCGATCTGGCCGCGTACTACTCGAATCTCAAATAAGGGGCAAACACATGAACCGCACCATGCTTGCCCTTGCGGGCGCGACCTTGGCCTTTGCAGGCACTGCCGCCCAGGCGCAGGATCTGGCGGCCGGCAAGGCCGTCTTCGACAAGTTCAATTGCGCATCGTGCCACGGCGCCGATGCCAAGACGGCGGTAGACCCCGCCTATCCGACGCTGGCAGGCCAGCACGCCGACTACCTGGTCCACGCCCTGAAGGCGTACAAGCGCGGCGCCTCCGGCAGCGCGGCCACGGCCAACGTGCGCAAGAACCCCATCATGGGTGCTTTCGCGACCCAGCTGTCCGACCAGGACATCTCCAACGTCTCTGCGTGGCTGGCGTCATTGCCCAGCGATTTGGGCGTGCGCAAGTAAGCCCTGGCGGCTTGGCGCAATAAAAAACCCTCGGGGATACCCGAGGGTTTTTTATTGTGGGCGGCGCGCCTTTACAGGCTGGCGCGGCGACGGATCAGGTCGATGTAGGTGTCGCTGTCCATGGGCGTGCCCAGTCGCTGCGCTTCCCAGACGACCTGGCCCAGGCATTCCATGATCTCGTGCGCCGCCTGGTGCGCATCGGAGCGCGCCGTCAGTTGCTGGTAAGCGCGGCGGATGCCGGGCGGATGGTCGATGGACAACTGCTCTGCAATCGCCAAGTGCATGGACAGATGCAGGAAGGGGTTGGTGCGCCCCTTTTCCACCGCATATTCCATGGTCATGGCATCGGGGCTTTCCAGATCGCCGTGGTATTCGGGATGCTCGATGATCCAGTCCAGCGCCATGGCCTCGAGCGGGGTCAGCACCTCGTTGGCGCGGTGCTTGCGCCAGGTGTCGATGAAGAATTCGCGGACTTGGTCGCGGGAAGGATTGAACATCTGCGGGGAAGGGAATACGGGCTATAGAAACGTTATTTTACCGCCGGGCTGTCCCTGGGGGGGAAAAGCCCCTTCGGGAGGTAGCGAAGTCAGGTAGTGAGCGTAGCAGGGGCCTTTTTTCAGGCATCCATCTGGGCCGTGGGGTCGGACGGCCGCTTTGCGATATAGAATTGATCGGTATCCGCCATCCGGTGTGCGGTTCGCGAGGGCGGTTTCCCCGCGGAATCGGACGCTTTCCGATGCGGCGCTTGCAGAAAAACCACCCGGAGCAAATGGAGCATTCATGTCCTACCAACATATCAAGGTTCCCGCTGGCGGCCAGAAGATCACGGTCAACGCTGATTTCTCGCTGAATGTGCCTGAACAGCCCATCGTTCCCTTCATCGAAGGCGACGGCACGGGCGCCGACATCACCCCGGTGATGATCAAGGTCGTCGACGCGGCAGTGCAGAAAGCCTACGGCGGCAAGCGCAAGATCCACTGGATGGAAGTCTATGCCGGCGAGAAGGCCACCAAGGTCTACGGCCCGGACGTCTGGCTGCCCGATGAAACCCTGGAAGTCGTCAAAGACTACGTGGTGTCCATCAAGGGCCCGCTGACCACCCCGGTGGGCGGCGGCATCCGATCGCTCAACGTGGCGTTGCGCCAACAGCTGGACCTGTACGTCTGCCTGCGCCCGGTGGCGTACTTCAAGGGCGTGCCGTCCCCGGTGCGCGAGCCCGAGAAGACCAACATGGTGATCTTCCGCGAGAACTCGGAAGACATCTATGCGGGCATCGAATACATGGCCGAAAGCGAGCAGGCCAAGGAACTGATCCAGTTCCTGCAGACCAAGCTGGGCGTGAAAAAGATCCGCTTCCCGAATACGTCGTCCATCGGCATCAAGCCCGTGTCGCGCGAAGGCACCGAGCGCCTGGTGCGCAAGGCCGCGCAATACGTCATCGACAACGATCGCACGTCACTGACGCTGGTGCACAAGGGCAACATCATGAAGTTCACGGAAGGCGGCTTCCGTGACTGGGGCTACGAATTGCTGCAAAAGGAATTCGGCGCCCAATTGATCGACGGCGGCCCGTGGTGCAAGTTCAAGAATCCGAAGACGGGGCGCGAGATCATCGTCAAGGACGTGATCGCCGACGCCTTCCTGCAGCAGATCCTGCTGCGTCCGGCCGAGTACGACGTGATCGCCACCCTGAACCTGAACGGCGACTACATTTCCGATGCGCTGGCCGCGCAAGTGGGGGGCATCGGCATTGCGCCGGGCGCCAACCTGTCGGACTCGGTCGCCATGTTCGAAGCTACCCACGGCACGGCGCCGAAGTATGCGGGCAAGGATTACGTGAACCCGGGTTCCGAAATCCTGTCGGCCGAAATGATGCTGCGCCACATGGGCTGGACCGAAGCGGCTGACCTGATCATCTCCAGCATGGAAAAATCCATCCTGTCCAAGAAGGTCACGTACGACTTCGCCCGACTGCTCGAAGGCGCGACGCAGGTGTCGTGCTCGGGCTTTGGCCAGGTCATGATCGAAAACATGTAATTTCCGGTTTACCCCGCGAGTCTTGCAGAACCCGCCCGCCGTCATGGCGGGCGGGTTTTGTCTACCTGACCCGCAGGATGCGCGTTGCGCTTCCGTTTTCCCATTAGGTTGATTGCTGTGCCCCGATTGTATGTATCCCTGGCCACATGGCTTGTATTGCTGGTCCCCGCTCTGGCATTGACCAGTCCGGTGGGGGGGCCCGCCGTCGTCTACTTGAGCGGAGCGATAGCGCTGGCCGCCTTGATCGCCAATGCGGTCAAGCACTACGAGCCCATGGACTTCAAGGCCATGTGGCCCATGGCGCTTGCGCTGTTATTGCCCCTGGCCTGTATGTTCTCCACATTCCTGGTTCGGGGGGTGTGGAGTAATTCCGAACTGGAGAAGTTGCTGCGGTTTGCGTTGGCGGTCCCGGTATTGTGGCTCTTGCTGCGCGCGCCGACGCGGTGGTTGAAAGCGGTGGAATGGAGCATTCTTGCCGGGGCGCTGGCCGGTGCTGCACTGCTGATCGTGACCATGGAAACCGAGGGGCGCGGGGCGATGGTCGATGTCGGCGGGCGCTACAACGCTGTGGCTTTCGCGAATCTGACCTTGCTGTTCGGCGGCATGACGCTGCTGTCCCTGGGCTGGGGCCCCAGCACGCGTTGGCCGCGTATCGAGACGGCGGTGAAGCTGTTGGCGGTTGCGCTGACGGTGGCTGCTACCTGGGTATCCGAGACACGCAGCAGCTGGATGCTGCTGCCGATCCTGGGGCTGGTTTTCCTCTTGGGCCTGCGTAATTGGAAGGGCCGGCACAAGGCTTATTGCGCGCTGGCCGTCTGTGTGGCGCTGGCTGCCAGTGCCGCCGCCATCTGGACGTTCAGCAGCCGCATGCAGGAGATCTCGCATGACGTCGAGGGTTTCGCCACGTCGGCCAACCGCGATACGTCCTTCGGCATCCGGCTTCAGCTGTGGCACGCATCGATCCTGATGTTCGAGAAAAGCCCGATCGTGGGCGTCGGCCCCAGCAAGTTCCGCGATGAATTGCTGGCACTGCAAAAGCAGGACATCGTGACGGAAGAAGTCGTCGAGGGGTTTGGCGAACCCCACAACGACATGTTGGCGGCCCTGTCCGGCTACGGCCTGCTGGGGTTGCTGAGCATCCTGACGCTGTACCTGCTGCCTGCGGCCATCTTCTTCCGGCGGCTGGCCAGCGATGACCGGGTGATCCGCGTGGGCGCGCAACTGGGGCTGTTGTTCTGCCTGGGTTATTGCGCCTTCAGCCTGACCGAAATGATGTTCCGCAACATGCGCAGCGTGCCGAATTATTCACTGATCGTCGTGACGTTGATTGCGTTGACGACTCCCCGTGCGGCCCGCGCCGCACCGGCCGTGGCGCCGCGCTGACAACCCGCGGGGACGTCCGCGCCAGCCAGACCTCCCTGAACGCAAGGCGTACCCGCCTTGCGTTTTTCTTATGGGGTTGCGCTAGATCAAGCTTGATGCTTCGACTTGGTGAAAACCCTGCTGTGTCCCCGTATCCTGACGGAACGCAATACATAAACCGTCACATTCTGCCGCTAATGGTTTCACGGGCGGGAGAGGGCACTAAGAGGAGAGCCAGTGAAAAATTCCAGCCTGCGCAGGGAACTGCTGTGGTTCGTGTTCGCCATCGGCGCCGCCGTCCTGGTTCTGGGCGCCTGGGACGCGTGGCAACGCCGCACCGAAATGGTGGCCGAGCGCAAGACGGAACTGCGCCACGTCCTGGACCTGGCCGCCGGCATCCTGCGCAACGGCAAGCAGAGCGTCAGCGAGGGCATGCCCCTGGCCGACGCCAAGCGCAACGTGGCGCGGCGGTTGGCGCAACTGCGCTACGGCGCCGACGGGTATGTGGGCGTCTTCGGCGACGATTACGCCTTGCTGGTCCACCCCGACGCCAAGCTCGTGGGCACGAACGTGCGCGCCATCAAAGACGTCGACGGCCTGCCGATCTTTGAAAACCTGTACGCCGGGGGCAAGGCGGGCGGGGGTTATGTGCAATACCGTTTCCCGCGGCCCGGCGAGGTCGAGGCCCTGCCGAAGATCAGTTACGCGACATATGACGCCGACTGGGGGTGGCTGATCTTCACCGGCCTGTATGTGGACGATGTGGACGCCGCTTTTTACGGCACGCTGTGGCGCCAGGGCGCCGTGACGCTGGGCTTGCTGGCCTTGGTGCTGATCGCCGCGCTGCGCTTTTTCCGCACGCATGTCATCGGTCCGCTGGACGAGGCGGTGGCGCTGTGCGAACGCGTGGCCAATGGCGATTTGTCCAGCATCGTGTCGCGCCACCATCGCGGCGAGATCGGCCGCTTGTTCGACGCCATGGCGCGGATGCAGGAACGGCTGGACGCCGCCGTGCGCACCATTGTGCAGTCCACGGGATCGATCGCGGCGGCGTCGCGCCAGATCGCGGCGGGCAGCATGGATCTGTCGGACCGCACCGAGAAGCAGGCCGCAGCCCTGGAGCAGACGGCCGCCAGCGTGGAAGAAATTACCGCGACGGCCAAGCAAAGCGCCGAGCATGTGCGCGAGGTCAGTTCGCTGGCCGGGGAAGCGGCGCAACTGGCGCGCCAGGGCAGCGAAGAAACGCAGCACGCCATCGACGCCATGCGTGAGATCTCGCACAGCTCCCAGCGCATCGACGAGATCATCAGCGTGATCGACGGCATTGCGTTCCAGACCAACATCCTGGCGCTGAACGCGGCCGTGGAAGCGGCGCGGGCGGGCGAGCAGGGACGCGGGTTTGCGGTCGTGGCGGGCGAAGTCCGGGCGCTGGCGCAGCGGTCGGCTACCGCCGCCAAGGAAATCAAGGGCTTGATCGAAACCTCGTCGGAGTCGGTGGCGCGTGGCAGCCAGCGTGTCGAGCAGGCCAGCGCCACGATGGGCAGCGTGCTGGAATCGGCCGCCACCAGCGCACCGCTGATGGGCGAGATCGCCACGGCGTCGGCCGAGCAGAGCGTGGGCATCGAGCAGATCAATCAGGCCGTGACGCATCTGGACAGCGTGACGCAACAGAACGCTGCGCTGGTCGAGGAATTCGCCGCGTCGGCAGCCACGCTGCACGAGCAGGCCGACGACTTGGCCCGCGCCGTGTCCATCTTCAAGCTGTCTGCAGCCGGCTAGGGGAACCCTGGACCGCGCTCATGGCGCGTTGCAGCCGGGGGCTCAGTTCCCGGCTGGCCGGCATCATGGGCATGCGCAGTTCGTCGGCAATCAGCCCTTGCAGGGACAGGGCGCGTTTGAGTGGGGCCGGGTTCGGTTCGGCGAACAGCAGCCGGATCAGGCCACGCAAGGGTTCGAAGAGCTCGCGCGCCGCTTCGGCGTGGCCGTCGCGCGCCAGTTGCATGACTTCGACGTAGCGCTCGGGGAACAAGTGCGCCGCGGCCGGAATGGCGCCGCGGCCGCCGGCCAGCCAGTGGTCCAGCAGCGCCAGGTCTTCGCCGCACAGTGCGTCCAACTTGCCGCGCGCGTTCAAGGTGGCCAGCACCGACGGGTTGCATTCCTTGACCGCCGTGAAGTTGGGCAACAGCGCCAGGGTTTCCATGGTTTCGACGGTCATGGTGACGCCCGTCCGCTTGGGGATGTTGTACAGGATGATGGGCCGTTCGGTCGCCCAGGCGATCTGCCGGTAGTGCCACAGAATGCCCGGCTGCGACGGTCCCAGGTAGTAGGGGGGGGGGCACCAGATAGCCCGCGGGCGCATATTTGTCCAGGCGGCGGATGGCGGTGGCCACGCCCCGCGTATCAACGCCGCCCGCGCCGAATACCATAGGAAGCGCGTGCGGATCGCTGGCGATGGCCTCGATCATGTCGGTCTTCTCCGACAGGCTCAGCAGATTGCCCTCGCCCGTGGACCCGAACAGGACCAGGCCCGCGATGCCCGCGTTGCGGTAATAGCGGGCCAGCGCCTGTGCGGCGTCCAGGTCCACATAGCCGCCGCGCAGCGGCGTGACCATCGGTAACCAGATGCCGTCGAAAACCGTCTTGGCTGGCATGTCCATGGCTTATTGCACCGTGATCGCGGGTGCCGGGCGCACCGGGCCGAATTCCGCCTGGGGCAGGCCGCACATGACGGCGTGCATCAAGGCGTCGAGTTCACCGCGCGCGCATTGCAGCTGCAAGATGCTTTGCGCATGGGCGTGGTCCACCGACAGCAGGTATACGCCGATGCGGTCGCCCAGTTCGCGGTGCAGCGCCAGGCGCACCTTCAGGGCATCCAGCGTGTCGATCCTGACCGTCAGCGCCACCATTTCGGATTGCGGCAGAGGCGGCAGGCAAGGGGCCGGGGAATGATCGGGGAAAGCGTGGCTGCGGCGGTCCAGTCGGGGAATCATGGCGGCGGGGGGAGCGGAGGCGCCGTCTGGCGCGGTCCGCGGTTCCGGTTGGTTGATGACGATTCCACTATAGGAACGACGCCGTAAATCCTGCCGATAAAAGCGGGCGCGGCGCGTAAAAAACGCGTCAACGCCCCGGGCGCTCAGAATGTCTTGGTCACCGATAGCAGGCCGGTCGCGCGGCCCATGTCGCGCCCGCGCGTGTTGGTGTAGACGGCGCGGTCCGCATTGGTGTCCAGGTACGCCAGCGAGACTGAGAGGCCCTGACCGAAGTCCTTGGTCAGGCCCAGCTTCCAGTCGGTATAGGAGCCGTTGTCGACGTTGCGCACGATCTGGCGGCCGACGTGGGCGTTGACGGTCAGGCCCCAGATGCCGGTGTCGATGTTGCCCGACAGGTCGAAGTACTGGCTGTATTTGCTGTCGGCGAAGCCGAACAGGTTGGTCAGGGCGATGGAGTACTTGAACATCACGGGGCCGTAGCCGATGCCGGCATACAACTCGGTGGTATCGGGGCTGGTGTAGCCGGACGGGTAGTCGCCGGGGTAGTAATACTGCAAGACGCCCAGGTCGACGGGTACGTTGTCCGTCAGGTTGCCCTTGTAGCCGCCGTAGAAGTCCATCTCGACGGGGGCAGAGACCTCGCTGTTGGTGTCGCCGAGCCAGCTGATGCTGGAGTTCCAGTTGCCCAGGTAGAAGCCGCTGGCGTGCGCCAGGTCGAAGCCGCCCTGGATGGCGGGCTTGTTGTTTGACTGCATCAGGCCGCGGTAGCGGTACTGGCTGGCCAGCGTGACGTTGGCCGTCAGGCTGAAATCGGAGGCGGCGGGGGCTTCTGCGGCGGCGGGCGCGTCGCTGGCGTGCGCGGTGGCGCTCAGCGTCAGCAGGACAAGCGCGGCCAGGGTGTTGCGGGACATGGGATGCTCCAGTTGTTGAACGGGATCGCAACAATAGGAGGATCGGCATAAAGCGCGAGACAAGACTCGCGCCGTCCGCGTAAAGGCCGCATCAATGCATGAGAATGGCGCGGGCGTTCAGCCCGCGAAGCGGTAGCCCACGCCGATTTCGGTCAGCAGATAGACGGGCTGGGCGGGGTCGGCTTCCAGCTTCTGGCGCAGATGGCCCATGTAGATCCGAAGGTAGTGGTTGCTTTCCACGTGGGACGGCCCCCAGACCTCGCGCAGCAGTTCGCGGTGGGTCATGACCTTGCCGCGGTGTGCCAGCAACGCGGCAAGCAGGCGGTATTCCATGGCGGTCAGATGCACGTGCTGGCCGGCGCGCTCGACAACGCGCTTGGAGAAGTCGACGCGCACGTCGCCGAAGGCGATCTCGGCCGCGTTGCCCGCGCCGCCGCGCGCATGCCGGCGCAGCAGCACGCGCAGGCGGGCCAGCAGTTCGCTGACCCCGAAAGGCTTGGTCAGGTAGTCGTCGGCGCCAGCATCCAGCGCGGCCACCTTGTCGGCTTCGGCGCTGCGGGCGGACAGCACCAGCACGGGGACTTCGGTCCAGCCGCGCAGTTCGCGGATCAGGGTCATGCCGTCTTCATCGGGCAGGCCCAGGTCCAGCACGATGGCGTCGGGCTGCCGGGTGCCGGCCTCGATCAGGCCGCGGCGGACGGTGTCCGCCTCGTGCACCACGCACCCTTCGCTTTCCAGCGCCTGGCGGACGAAGCGCCGGATGTTGGCGTCATCTTCAATGATCAGGACGGTAGGCTGGTAGTCAAACATGCGGATGGCCGGTCAAAGGGTTTCGGGTTGGATCGCAGGGGGCGTGCCCAGCGGCAGGCTGAAGACGAACTGCGCGCCGGAGGCCAGCCCCGGCGTGTGCTCGACCCAGATGCGGCCGTGGTGGGCCGAGATGATGGCTTCGCACACGGCCAGGCCCAGGCCGACGCCTGGCGTGGCCGATTCGCGCTCGCCGCGCGTGAATTTTTCGAAGATGCGGCGCTCGGCGCCAGGGGCGACGCCGGGGCCATTGTCGCTGACGGCCACGCGCAGTTCCGCTTCATGCACCGCGGCGTGGATGCGCAGCGTGCTGCCCGCCGGCGTGTATTTGGCCGCGTTCTCAAGCAGGTTGCACAGCACGCGTTCGATCAGTACGCCATCGCATTCCACCAGCGGCAATTGCGACAGGCTGGCCACGGTAACGTGATGGCCGGCCATAGGTTCGCGCATGGCGGCCAGCGACGCGCCCACCAGTTCTTCGATGGATTGCCATTCCAGGCGCAGCGGGGTGTCGCGGCTTTGCAGCCGCGCCATGTCCAGCAGGTTGACGACCAGCGCATGCATGCGTTGCGCCTGGTCGCGCATGGCGCGGACGGTGTCCTGCACGTCGGGGGGCAGCGCCGCTTGCTGGCGCGTCAAGGTGTCGGTCATGCCGATCAGGCTGGTCAGCGGCGTGCGCAGGTCGTGCGACACGGCGGCCAACAGCGAGTTGCGCAACCGTTCCGATTCCATGCTGACCAGCGCCTGCTGCGCCACTTCCACGTAGTGCAGGCGCTCCAGCGCGATGGCGATCAGCGTGGCGTAGGCTTCGATCTGGCGCCGCGAATCGGGATGGGTGAACAGGCTGCGGCGGGGCGCGGCCAGCGCCAACACCCCGCGCGTGCGCATGGGCGCCTTCAGCGGCAGGTACAGCAGATCGCTGTTGGACAGCGTGGCGGTGCCGGCACCGGCCGGCTGGCCGTGGTCATAGACCCATTGGGCAAGCGCGGATTCCAGAGGCGGCATGTCGTCGGCCGCGGGCGAGGCCAGTTTCAGCCGGTCGTCCAGGCCCAGGATGTACAGCGCGCAGCGCGAACCGAAAGTGGCGTGCACGAAGGCGCCGGCTGAGGCCACGATCTGTTCGGGCAGCAACGCGGACGACAGTTCGCGGGCGAACTCGTACAGGCTGCGCGCATCGGCCTCGCGCTTGACCGAGGCCTGTGCCTGCAGGCGCAGCCCCGCCGTTAGTTGGCCGATCAGCAGGCCCACGGACAGCAGGACGCCGAAGGTCAGCAGGTACTGCACGTCCGAGACGGCGAACGAGGCCAGCGGCTGCACGAAGAAAAAGTCGAACAGCCCCACGCTGACGACGGAGGCCAGCGCGGCTGGCCCGCGTCCATGTCGCAGCGCGACGCCCACCACCGCCAGCAGGAACAGCATGACGATGTTGGTCTGGTGCAGCACAGGAAAGGCCAGCATCGACAGCCCCGTGGCCGCCGCGCAGTAGCACAGCGCCCAGGCGTAGCCGGCCAGTGGGCGGGCGTTGCGTTCGTCGCCGTTCTGGCCTGCCCGGCGCCCCAGCGTGAGCGGGTCGCGGCCGGGAGCGGCGCTGGCGGGCAGGGGCGGGGCGCCCAGCCGGATGATGTCGATTTCGGGGCAGCCCGCGGCCAGCATGTCGGCGAAGCTGTGCCGGCGCCATAGCCAGCCGGGCGTGATGGCCGCCGTCAGCAAGGCCGACACCGACAGGCGCAGGCGCTGCAGGCCCGTGGCCCGCGTGCGGCCGACAATGGCCTTGGTGATGTTGTGCCGGCGCACGTAGCGCACCACGGCATCAACCATGTCGCCGCCGGCCAGGGTTTCAGTGCGCGCGCCCAGGGAATCCGCCAGGGCCAGGCTGCGCTGCATGCGGTCTTGTTCGGCCTGCGGCGTGGGCGCCGCGCGCGGCGTATCGATGGTAACGACGTGCAGGTCGCATTCCAGCTGCTGGCTCAGCCGGTGCGCGCTGCGGATCACGTATTCGGCGTCGATGTCCGGACCGATGCAGGCGACCACGGCTTCGCGGGTGCGCCAGACGGGTTCGATCGCGCGGTCGCGCCGATAGGCCTGGACGTCGTCGTCGACGTGGTCGGCGGTGCGGCGCAGCGCCAGTTCGCGCAAGGCGATCAGGTTGCCCTTGCGGAAAAAATTGCGGGTGGCGTGGCGGGCCTGTTCGGGCAGGTAGACCTTGCCTTCCTTCAATCGCCGCAGCAGCTCGTCGGCCGACAGGTCCACCAGGATGACTTCGTCGGCGGCGTCGAAGACCTCGTCGGGCACGGTCTCCCAGACGCGCACGCCGGTGATGCTGCCCACCGCTTCGTTCAGGCTGTCCAGATGCTGCACGTTCAGCGTGGTCCAGACGTCGATGCCGGCCGACAGCAATTCCTGGATGTCCTGCCAGCGCTTGGCGTGGCGGGAACCGGGTGCGTTCGAGTGCGCCAGTTCATCCACCAGGATCAGGCCGGGCCGGGCGGCCAGCGCGCCGTCCAGGTCGAATTCCTTCAGCACATGGCCGCGGTACGCCATGTCTTTCAGCGGCAAGACCGCCAGGCCTTCCAGCAGGCTGGCGGTTTCGCGGCGGCCATGGGTTTCGACGATGCCGGCCAGCACGCTGACCCCCTGCGCGGCTTGCGCCCGGGCCGCGACCAGCATGGCGTAGGTCTTGCCCACGCCGGCCGATGACCCGAAGTACACGCGCAGCTTGCCGCGCACCGCCTGGCGCGCGGCGTCGTCCAAGGTTTTCAAGAGCGCGTCGGGGTCGGGACGCTCGCCAGCAATGTCAGCCATGAACGCGCAAGGGTTGGGTGGGGAAGGCTGGCAATACTATACGCTGCGGCATCAGCGTCCCGTGCCCAGTTGGTCCAGCGCCAAGTTCAGCATCAGGACATTGACGACGGGGTCGCCCAGCACGCCCAGCCAGGGCTTTTCGGTATTGGCCTGGATCAGGGCATCGACCTGTTCGCGGGGCAGGTGCCGCGCGCGGGCGACCCGTGCCGCCTGGTAGCTTGCCGCGGCCGGGCTGATGTGCGGGTCCAGCCCGCTGCCCGAGGCCGTGATCAGATCCACGGGCACGGGCGTGGGGTTCTCGGGGTCGGCTGCTTTGAGCGCCGCGATGCGGGCCTGGATGGCTTCGGCCAGCGCGGGGTTGCGCGGACCCAGGTTCGACCCGCCCGAGGCCGCCGCGTTGTACGGCATCGGCGCGGTGGCCGAGGGGCGGCTCCAGAAGTACTGCGGCGACGTGAAGGACTGCCCGATCAGTTCCGAGCCGACGACCTTGTCGCCCTGCTTGATCAGCGAACCCGCCGCTTCGTGCGGGAATACCGCGGCCGCCACGCCGCTGGTCAGGAAGGGGTAGGCCAGGCCCGTCACCAGGGACAGGGCGGCGAAGACGACCAGCGCCGGCCGCAGGATGCCGCCCGAGTGCGGCAGGGCGGGGGCGGATTGCGTTGCGTGTTTCATGATGGATTCCTTTCTTCAGTTGGGCTGGATGCGGCGAACGGGGTCAGACCCAGCCCAACGCGGTCAGCACCATGTCGACCAGCTTGATGCCCACGAAGGGCACCAGCAGGCCGCCCAGGCCATAGATCAGCAGGTTGCGGCGCAGCAGCACGGAAGCGCCCAGGGGCCGGTAACGCACGCCTTTGAGCGCCAACGGGATTAGCACGACGATGATCAGCGCGTTGAAGATCACGGCTGACAGGATGGCGGAGGCCGGTGTGGTGAGGCCCATGATGTTCAGCACGTTGAGCTGCGGATAGACCGTGGCGAACGCGGCGGGAATGATGGCGAAGTACTTGGCCACGTCGTTGGCCACGCTGAACGTCGTCAGCGCGCCGCGGGTCATCAGCATCTGCTTGCCGATTTCGACGATCTCGATGAGCTTGGTCGGGTTGGAGTCCAGGTCCACCATGTTGCCGGCTTCTTTGGCGGCCTGGGTGCCCGAGTTCATCGCTACCGCCACATCGGCCTGCGCCAGTGCGGGCGCGTCATTGGTGCCGTCGCCCGTCATCGCCACCAGCCGGCCTTCGGACTGATAGGCGCGGATCAGCTTCAACTTGGCCTCGGGCGTGGCTTCCGCCAGGAAGTCGTCCACGCCGGCCTCGGCCGCGATGGAGGCCGCCGTCAGCTTGTTGTCGCCCGTGATCATCACCGTCTTGATGCCCATGCGGCGCAGTTCGGCAAAGCGCGACTGGATGTCGGGTTTGACGATGTCTTTCAGTTCCACCACGCCCAGCGCGCGGTTGCCGTCGCTGACCATCAGCGGCGTGCTGCCGCGGCGGGCCACGTCTTCGGCCAGGCGCAAGACTTGGTCCGGCACGGTCGTCTCCTGCGCGGCCAGCCAGGCCTGGATCGCATCGACCGCGCCTTTGCGGATCATGCGGTCGCCCAGGTTCACGCCGCTCATGCGCGACTGCGCCGTGAAGGGCACGAATTCGACCTCGGCCATGTGGGGCGCGGGCGCGTGGATGGCCTTGTCGGCCAGCGCCACGATGCTGCGGCCTTCCGGCGTTTCGTCGGCCAGCGAGGCCAGGCGGGCCGCATCCGCCAGTTCACGCGGGGACACGCCCGGCGCGGGCAGGAAGGTGGAGGCCTGTCGGTTGCCGAAGGTGATGGTGCCGGTCTTGTCCAGCAGCAGCACGTCGACGTCGCCCGCCGCTTCCACCGCGCGGCCCGACGTGGCGATGACGTTGGCGCTCATCATGCGGCTCATGCCTGCCACGCCGATGGCCGACAGCAGGCCGCCGATGGTGGTGGGGATCAGGCAGACCAGCAGCGCCACCAGCACGGTGACGGTGACCGCCGAGCCGCCGCCGGCCGCGCTGACCGCGTAGATCGAGAACGGCATCAAGGTCACGACGACCAGCAGGAACACCACGGTCAGCCCGACCAGCAGGATGGTCAGCGCCAGTTCGTTCGGCGTCTTCTGGCGCTTGGCGCCTTCCACCATCGCGATCATGCGGTCCAGGAAGCTCTCGCCGGGATCGGCCGCGATGCGCACGAAGATCCAGTCGGAGAGCACGCGCGTGCCGCCCGTGACCGACGAGAAGTCGCCGCCCGATTCGCGGATGACGGGCGCGGATTCGCCCGTGATGGCGCTTTCGTCCACCGAGGCGACGCCCGCGATCACTTGCCCGTCACCGGGGATGGTCTCGCCGGCTTCAATCAGCACCACGTCGTCGCGGCGCAGCAGGCCCGAGGGCTGGCTGACGGCCTGGTCGCGCCATTGCCCGGGTTGCGCGTCGCGGATGTCCGCCTCGCGGAAATTCTTTAGCAGACGGGCGTTGATGGTGGTGCGCAGGCCGCGCAAGGTGGCCGCTTGCTGCTTGCCACGCCCTTCGGCCAATGCTTCGGCGAAGTTGGCGAACAGCACGGTGAACCACAGCCATACGGAGATGGCCAGGATGAAACCCGCAGGGGCCTCGGCCTGGCCGCGCAGGGCCATCACCCACAGCAAGGTCGTCAGGATGCTGCCGACGTAGACCACGAACATCACGGGGTTCTTCAACTGCGCGGCGGGCGAAAGCTTGCGCAGGCTGTCCAGCACGGCGGGCCCGACCAGCGAGCGCGACCACATGCCGAAGGAACGGTCTTGGGACGCAGCGGCGGGCGCGCGGGCGGCACTGCCGCCTGCGCTGGTTGTTGGCATTTCAATCTTGGCCATTTTCTTTCCTAGCCTGTTGCATTCAGGGTTGCAGGTGTTCCGCGACCGGGCCCAAGGCCAGCGCGGGCACATATGTCAGGGCGCCCACCAGCAGCACGGCGCCGATGAGCAGCACCACGAAGAGGGGACCGGTCGTGGGCATGCTGCCGGGGCCGGCGGGCAGCCGGCGCTTGGCCGCCAGCGACCCGGCCATCGCCATCACGGCGATGATCACGGCGAAGCGGCCGAACCACATGGCGATGCCCAGCAGCACGTTGTAGAAGGGCGTGTTGGCGGACAACCCGGCGAACGCGCTGCCGTTGTTGTTGGCGGCGGACGACAGCGCGTAGAGGATTTCCGAGAAGCCGTGGATGCCGGGGTTCAGCACCCCCGCCTGGCCGGCCGACACGGAGACAGCCAACGCGGTGCCGCCCAGCACCAGCAGCGGCGTGGCCAGGATGACGATGGAGACCATCTTCATGTCGTAGGCCTCGATCTTCTTGCCCAGGTATTCGGGCGTCCGGCCGATCATCAGGCCGGCAATGAAGACCCCCAGGATGGCAAAGGCGAGCATGCCGTAGAGACCGGATCCCACGCCGCCGTAGACCACTTCGCCCAACTGCATCAGCAACATCGGCGACAGCCCGCCCATCGCGGTCAGGGAGTCATGCATGCCGTTGACCGCGCCGCAGGAGGCGGCCGTGGTGATGACGGCGAACAGCGACGTCGCGGCGATGCCGAAGCGCGTTTCCTTACCTTCCATGTTGCCGCCCGGCGAGAACGCGGTCATTGCGCTGTCGGCGCCGGCCTGGGCCGCCATGGGGTTGGGCTGCTGCTCAAAGTAGGCGGTGCCCAACGCGAAGACGGCGAACAGCACCGTCATCGCCGCCAGGATCGCGATGCCCTGGCGCCGACTGCCCACCATCTCGCCGAAGGTGAAGCACAGCGCGGCGGGGATCGCCAGAATCGCCAGCATCTCCAGGAAGTTCGCCAGCGGCGTCGCGTTCTCGAACGGATGCGCCGAGTTGGCGTTGAAGAAGCCGCCGCCGTTGGTGCCCAGCAGCTTGATGGCTTCTTGCGAGGCCACCGGGCCCATCGCCAGCGTCTGCGTCGAGGTGACGGCGGGATCAGTCACGGGCTGGCCCTTGGCATCCAGGACCGGCTGGCCCTGGGCGTCTACGCGCGGCTGGTCGTAATGCAGGGCTTCCACCGTCTGCACGTCTTGGTAGGGGCTGAAGTTCTGGATCACGCCCTGGCTGACGAGCGCCAGCGCCAGCACGAAGGACAGGGGCAGCAGCACATACAGCGTGCAGCGGACCATGTCGGCCCAGAAGTTGCCGACGGTGGCCGAGCAGTGCCGCGCCAGCCCGCGGATCAGCGCGAACAGGACGGCGATGCCGGTGGCGGCCGAGACGAAGTTCTGCACCGTCAGCGCCAGCATCTGCGTCAGGTAGCTCATCGTGGATTCGCCGCCGTAGCCTTGCCAGTTGGTGTTGGCGACGAAGCTGATGGCGGTGTTCAGGGCCGAGTCCGGCGTCACGGCGCCCATGCCGGCCGGGTTCAGGGGCAGCATGCCCTGGAGCCGTTGCAGGCCGTAGACGACCACGATGCCCAGGATGTTGAAGGCCAGCACGGCCAGGGTGTAGCGCTTCCAGCCCATCTCGGCCTGCGGGTCGATGCCCGCAAGCCGGTAGATGCCGCGCTCAAGCGGGCGGCCCCAGGCGGTCAGCCGGGATTGCCCGTTTTCCATGGCGATGCGGATGTAGCGCCCGAGCAGGGGCGCGATCGCAAGCAGGACTGCCAGGTACAGGACCAGCAATCCGACGAATTCGGCGGTCATCAGAATTTCTCCGGTTTGAACAGGGCGACCAGCAGGTACACGAACAGCAGGGCGGCGGTCAGGCCGCTGACCCAATAGAGCCAGTTCATGACGGCTCTCCCGTAGACAGGGCTTCGCAGAAGCGCAGCAGGGCGACAGTCAGCCCGGCCATGACGGCGAAGACGGCGATATAGATGGCATCCACGTTTTTCCTCCCGGGAGCACGGCTCCCTTCGAACGACGGGCCTGCGCGGCAAAGGCGGATGCGCGCCGGGCAGGCCAGGTGACCAATCAGGACACCGGCAGGTTACGGAGCAGGGGATAAAAACGGGATATACGTTCGGGAGGGGGGTGTAAACAAAAAATAAAAATGGCCCCCACGCTGCGCTCGCTTCGCGAGCTTGCTGCCCCCCGAGGGGGCTGCGCCGCCTTGGGGGCGGCCCGGCGGCGGCGCAGGGAGAGCCCCCACGCGGCGCGCGCTTTGCGCGCTTGCTGCCCCCCAAGGGGGCTGCGCCGCCTTGGGGGCGGCCCGGCGGCGGCGCGGCTATTCTGGTGGCGTGTGGGGCATTCTTGCGGGCGTTGGGCGGTTCTTTTGAGGGGGGGTGCTGCGCTTTGGAGCGGCGCCCGATTCCGGGCATGCTGCGGTGGCGATCGTCATATTCCGGGATCGGCTGGATTTCTGAACTTGGCTCAATTCGTGCTTTTTCGCCAAAAAATCCCAATATTTAGAACTCTGCGGTCAAATTGCACTACTGTGGTGCATGGAATATGTAAATGAATGCTCCGTCTTAGGGCATTCCCCTAGTGTGGCATTCCCGCACTTGGTGCAGAATCTCTTCCCATGCAGGTGAGGAGACAAAGCCCTGCATGGGCAAATACCGGCGGCACCGGTACATAAAAAAAGTAAAGCAGTACTCAAAAAAAGCAAAACGCACAACGGCTGGCACCAGGCAGTGCCAGCCGTTGTCGCATAAAAAGCCCGAATATCATCCGCCAGGGCTTTTCAGACGCAGCGTTTCGCGCTATCCAGGTAGGGTCTGAACATCCTAGCTATGCCCGAACCCCTCGCTTCTACCTCCAAGCCCGCTTCCACCCCCTATTGGCGCCGCAACTTGCGGCTGATTGTGTTGCTGCTGGCCGTCTGGGCGGCGCTTACCTTCGTTCCCGCCTTTTTCGCCCGCAGCCTGACCTTCGATTTCATCGGCTGGCCGTTCGCTTTCTGGATGGCGGCTTACGGGGCGCCGCTGGCCTACCTGATCATCATCGGCGTGTATGCCCGGATCATGAACCGGGCCGACGAGCGCGCCGAGGCAGAAGCCGCAGGCGGGGACCGCTGATGCCGTTTTTCAGCGGAGACACTCCCCAGGAATTCCGGATCCGACTGCGCCGCATCTACGTGCTGTACACGGCCGGCTTCGCGCTGATGATCCTGTTGATGGCGCTGGCCGAGATCCTGGGCATGCCGCGCAACTGGATCGGCTACGTCTTCCTGCTGGTCACGGTCAGCCTGTACGCGGGCATCGGCATCGTGTGCCGCACCTCGGACCAGGTCGAATACTACGTGGCGGGGCGGCGCGTGCCCGCCATCTACAACGGCATGGCGACGGCGGCGGACTGGATGTCGGTCGCGTCCTTTATCGGGGTCGCGGGCACGCTGTATCTGACCGGCTATGGCGGGCTGGCCTACATCATGGGCTGGACGGGCGGTTACGTGCTGGTGGCGATGTTGCTGGCGCCATACCTGCGGCGCTTCGGCCAGTACACCATCCCCGACTTCATGGGTGCGCGCTATGGCGGCAACATGCCGCGCCTGGCGGGCGTGGCCTGCGCCATCCTGTGTTCGTTCACCTACCTGGTGGCGCAGATCTACGGCGTGGGCATCATCACCACCCGCATGACCGGCATTTCGTTCGAGCTGGGCATTTTCGTGGCGCTGGGCGGCATGCTGGTGTGTTCGTTCCTGGGCGGCATGCGCGCCGTGACGTGGACACAGGTGGGGCAGTACATCATCCTGGTCATCGCCTACCTGGTGCCGGTGGTGTGGCTGTCGATCAAGCACACCGATATGCCCGTGCCGCAGTTGTCGGCCGGCGTGGTGCTGCAGCAGGTGACCGAAAAAGAGATCTACCTGCAGAACGACCCGTCCGAAATCGAGGTGCGCCGGCTTTGGCAGCAGCACGCCGACCAGATGGCGCAGCGCGTGCAGGCGCTGCCCGAATCCTGGACGCTGGAAAAGGACAAGCTGCGTAGCCGGCTGGCGCAGTTGAACGCCAGCGATGCGCCCATGGTCGAGATCCGTTCCGCCGAACGGGAATTGGCCGCCTATCCCGCCAGCGTGGAAGATGCGCGCGTCCTCTGGTCGCAAGCCCGTGCGACCTTCGAAGCGCGGGCCGCTCCCCCCATGCCGCATGCCGAACCCTTTCCCGCCAAAGACCCGGAAGAGCGGCGCAATATGCGCATCAATTTCCTGGCGCTGGTGCTGTGCCTGATGCTGGGAACCGCGGGTATGCCGCACATCCTGATGCGGTCCTACACCACGCCCTCGGTGATCGAGGCGCGCAAGTCGGTGTGCTGGTCGCTGCTGTTCATCCTGCTGCTGTATTTCATGGCGCCCGCGCTGGCCCTATTGGTTAAGTACGAGGTCTATACGCAGGTCGTGGGGTCGAATTTCCTGAGCCTGCCCAATTGGGTACACGCCTGGAGCGCGGTCGACAGCAACCTGCTGGACGTCACCGACATCAACCGCGACGGCGTCGTGCAGCTAAGCGAAATCAGCATGGGCGCCGACGTTGTAGTGCTGGCCATGCCTGAGATCGGCGGGCTGCCCTACGTGATTTCAGGCCTGGTGGCAGCCGGCGGGCTGGCGGCCGCGCTATCCACCGCCGACGGCCTGTTGCTGACCTTGTCCAATTCCCTGTCGCACGACATGTGGTACCGGATGGTGTCGCCGCGCATGTCGGCCGCGCGCCGGGTGATGGTGTCGAAAATCCTGTTGCTGGTGGTGGCGTTCGGCGCGGCCTGGGTGGCGGCGCGCAAGCCAGCCGATATCCTGTTCATGGTGTCCGCCGCCTTTTCGTTCGCGGCGTCGTCCTTTTTTCCCGCGCTGGTCATGGGCGTATTCTGGCGCCGCGCCAACAAGTGGGGCGCCACCTTGGGCATGGCGGCAGGCCTGGCGGTGACCTTCGCCTACATGACGCACACGCATCCGTGGCTGCGCGAATGGGTGCTGGGCATTTCACGCACGCAACCGGTCGACCTGTGGTGGGGCATCCAGCCTATCGCGGCCGGCATATTCGGCGCGCCCGTGGCATTTCTCACGATCATCGTGGTGTCGCTGCTGACGCCGCCGCCTGACCGCGCGACGCTGGCGCTGGTGGATTATCTGCGCCACCCGGGCGCGCCGCGCCCGCCGGCCGAAAACACCTAAGGCGTGCCGCAGGCGTCGGTCTTGCGATCGTCCGGATCGGTGCAGGCCGCCCACACGGCGTCGGGCATGGCTTGCAGCAAGGTATACGTCTGGCCCGGCGCCCATATCCATTGCACATTGCCCGGCGTCTGGCCGGCGGCTTCCCAGATGCGCTTTTTTTGCGCCGCAGTCAGGGCGAACTGGGACGGGCCGCCGTCGCCGCTGTTGCCCTTGGCCAGCACCTGGGCGGGGTCGCGCCTGGCGGCGTAGAGGTCGCGGCGGCCTTCGTCAGGCGTGGGCTGCACGATCGCCCAGTCAAAGTGATACGAATCCAGCACGGGCGGCTTCCAGCTCGGGCCCGGCAATACCAGCACGGCGTAGTCGCTTTGAATCTCGCGATAGGGCAGCCCCAGCGCAGGGCCGTCTTCGGCCCACCCGATGTGGGGGCGCAAGTAGCGCTGCACCGTGTGGCCCTGGCCGTCATAGGCCACGACCTGCGACGCCTCGCCGGATTTCTCCTGATACGCGATGACGCGCAGCAGCCGGCCTGCCGCGTCATGCACGTAGCGGGTCATCGGTTGGGAGGCGGCGGCGCAATCGTTGGCGCCCAGTTCGGCCAGCCAGCCGTGTTCGTCATAGCGCAGACAGTAGCGTACCGGTGGGTTCGGGCGGCCGTCCGCCGCGCGGGTGCGCTCTTCATAACCGGTCAGACGGTCGCCATCGCCATAGTAGTAGCGGGTTTCTCCGTCGGGCTGCGGCAGGTCGGTTTTGCCGGATGCACGGGCCGCCACAACCGCGTTGGCGCTGTAGCGCGCAATGCCGCACAGGCGTTGGTGGCCGTCGGCGCTGGTTTCGAAGCGCAACATCGTGACGCCGATGCGGGCATCCGGGGAGGCCGCGTACACCGACCAATCCACGCGTTCGGCCCAGATGACGGGTGTAGCGCGCGCACCGGTTTCCACCGTGACGTTGGGCCGCCAGGAGCGGATACGCGAGCCGTCCAGTGCCAGCAATGTGTTGGTGTAGTCCAGCGAGATGTCCATGACTAGCGTCTGGCGTTGGGCGGACGCGGCCAACGGCTCGCAGAGCGCGCTGGCCAGACCGGGCGCCATCGACAACGCCGTCAGCGCAAGCAGGCGCAGAAGGGGTTCAATGCGCGGCATTGTGCAGGTAGGCAACCAGCCCCCAGAGTTCGCTGCTGACCCCGCCCAAGCGCAGTGCGCCGCCGTGCGTATCCATCAGCAGGAATGGGTAGGCGTTGCGTTCCAGCTTGCCGGGGGGAGGCAGCCGATAGGGCGTGAAATGCTTATCCGACAGCAGGTAGGTATTGGTCATGTCGCCCACGTCCACGTGCAGATACCAGACGGTCAGGTCCGCGACCTTTAACGCCGGGTCCGCTTCTGGATACACGCCGCCCTGGCCGGCGGGGATGCCGCTGTCCAGCACGCCCAGGAACACCGCTCGCGGACCGTGTTGCGGCAGATAGGCCCCGTCGCTGCCACGCCGCGCGAAGCTCTGGCGGATGAATCCCGCTCCGCGCGATCCGGGCACCACCGTGCGGGCGAACATTGTGTCCAGCTCGGCCTCGGATAGCGGGCGCCGCGAGGCGGACAGGCGATCCAGGTCCTGCTTGAAATCCGTCAGCCACGCCCGGTAGCGCACGAGCTCTGCGGCGCGGTTGAACTCCTGCGACCACGCGTTGTCGGCCAGCAGGAAGGCAAGGCAGCCCACGCACAACCAGGCCGCCAGCCAACGGCGGACCCACGACGCAGCCGGCGGCGCGAGGGGGCGGCTCAATGCGAGACGGATTTCGAAAACACGTTCATCACCACCACGCCTGCGATGATGAGGCCGATACCGATCATCGCCGGCGCGTCCAGGTGCTGCTTGAACAGCACCGCGCCCACGATCGAGATCAGCACGATGCCGACCCCGGACCAGATGGCGTAGGCGATGCCTACCGGGATCTCGCGCAGCGTCAGCGACAGGAAGTAGAAGGAGATCAGGTAGCCGGTGACCGTGATGAGGGACGGCACCAGGCGGGTGAAGCCTTCAGAGCCCTTCAGGGCGCTGGTGGCGAAGATCTCGGCGATGATCGCCACGCCCAGGTAGAGCCATTTCATTTGCGCATTCCTTCGGATTGCCGCAACAGCACCAGCAGGGCGCCTGCGCCGCCTTCGCGTTCTGGCGCCTCGGAAAACGCCAAAACTTCATTCTTCTGCACCAGCCAGGTGCGCGCTTTGTCTTTCAGCACCGGCTCCAGCCCTTGCGAGCCATAGCCCTTGCCATGCACGACGCGCACGCAGCGAATGCCGTGTTCCTGGCATTCGTCCAGAAAGGACAGCAGCGCGTGGCGGGCCTGTTCGACACGCAGGCCGTGCAGGTCCAGCTCCGCGCCCGCGCGCCATTGACCGCGGCGCAGGTTGCGGGCGGTGTCGGGTGCTGCGTCGCTGCGCACGAAGGCGGTGCCGCCTTCGGACAAGAGGTGCGTGATTTCGCCGCCGTCAGACACGCCGGCGTCCGCGCGCGACGGCGTTTCGCCCAGCGCATTGGCGCGGCGCAGCGCCGGGGCGGGTTCTGCCACGGGCTTGTGCTCCGCGCGGGCGGCCGCCTTGATCGGCGTGACGGACTTCATCGTGCGCTGGAAAGCGGCCATGTCATCCAGGGGCGCGCTTTCCGGTTTCTTCAGCACCGCGACCCGCTTGGCGAGCGCTTCGCGTTCGCGCTCGGCCTGCAGGTCTTTCTTCAGGCGTTTCAGGTCGGCCAGGCCGACCTTACTGCCCCGCATTCTCCAGCCACCGTTGGGCGTCCAGGGCAGCCATGCAGCCCGTACCGGCGCTGGTGATGGCCTGGCGGTAGACGTGGTCCTGGACGTCGCCTGCGGCGAACACGCCCGGGACGGAGGTCATCGTGGCCATGCCGGACAGGCCGCTCTTGGTGACGATGTAGCCGTCCTTCATTTCCAGCTGGCCCTGGAAGATTTCCGTATTCGGCTGGTGGCCGATGGCGATGAAGGCGCCGGTGACCGGCATGTCTTCGGTGACGCCAGTGTCCACGTGGCGTACGCGCACGCCAGTTACACCGCTGTCGTCGCCCAGCACTTCTTCCAGCGTGTGGAAGGTCTTGAGCGCCATGTTGCCGTTCTCGACCTTGGCCATCATCTTGTCGACCAGGATCGGTTCGGCGCGGAATTTGTCGCGGCGATGGATCAGCGTGACCTTGCGGCAGATGTTCGACAGGTACAGGGCTTCCTCAACGGCAGTGTTGCCGCCGCCGACCACGACCACGTCCTGGTTACGGTAGAAGAAACCGTCGCAGGTGGCGCAGCCGGACACGCCGCGGCCCATGAAGGACTGCTCGGACGGCAGGCCCAGGTACTTGGCCGAGGCGCCGGTGGCAATGATGAGGGCGTCGCAGGTGTAAATCTTGCCGGTGTCGCCGGTCAGCGTGAACGGGCGCTTGGACAGGTCGACCTTGGCGATGTGGTCGAACAGCATTTCGGTGTTGAAGCGTTCGGCGTGCTTCTGGAAGCGCTGCATCAGGTCCGGACCCTGCACGCCATCCGCGTCGGCCGGCCAATTGTCGACGTCCGTGGTGGTCATGAGCTGGCCGCCTTGGGCCAGACCTGTAACAAGAACAGGGCTCAGATTGGCGCGTGCCGCATAGACGGCCGCCGTGTAACCGGCAGGGCCGGAACCGAGTATCAAAACTTTAGCGTGCGTAGGCGTGGACATGGGCGGGTATCTTTAGGTTAACGCCCAATTATAATGAGCCGCATGCCGCGTATCTCGACTGCTTCTCCGCGCGCCTCGCGCAACACCCGCAACGGGCCTTCGCCGCTACAAACGCGTATTTCCGCGTTGCTGCGCGAAGCCCGCTGGATCCTATTTGCCGCCCTGGCGGCCTGGCTCACCCTGGTGCTGGCCACCTGGAGCGCGTCCGACCCTGGCTGGTCGCACTCCGTGCCCGGCGACGTCGTGCGAAACCACGGGGGACGGCTGGGCGCCTATCTGGCGGACATCCTTCTCTATCTCTTCGGCTTTTCGGCCTGGTGGTGGGTGGTCCTGCTGCTGCACCGGGTGCGCGCGGGCTACCGGCGACTCGCCAGCCAGCTTAAGGTAACTAATAGTAAACAACCGGAAGTGTTGCCGCGCGTCCACTGGGAAGAGGGCATCGGCTTCTTCCTGCTGCTGCTGGGCTCGCTGGGCATGGAAGCCCTGCGCCTGGCCAGCCGCGGCACGCATCTGCCCGGCGCTTCTGAATCCGCCAGCGGCGCAGGCGGCGTCATCGGCCATACGCTGGCCGACCTGATCAGCCGCAGCATCGGCTTTACCGGCAGCACGCTGGCCTTCCTGGTCATGCTGGCCATCGGCCTGAGCCTGTTCTTCTCGTTCTCGTGGCTGGCCGTGGCCGAACGCGTGGGCTCCTGGATGGAAGGCCTGATCCGCCGCGTCCGCAATTCCTACGCCGCCCGCGAAGACCGCAAGGTTGGCCAGGTGGCCAAGGCCGTGCGTACCGAGCAGGTCGAGGCCAAGCAGGAAAAGCTGGTGCACGAGCAGCCGGTGCGCATCGAACCCGCCATTACCGTCGTGCCCAAGTCCGAACGCGTCGAAAAGGAAAAGCAGCAGTCGCTGTTCTTCGCGCCTTCGGGCGGCGCCGAAGGCGACCTGCCGGCCATCAGCCTGCTGGACCCGCCGTTGACCAATCAGGAAACGGTGTCGGCCGAGACCATCGAATTCACCTCGCGCCTTATCGAAAAGAAGCTGGCCGACTTCGGCGTGTCCGTCACGGTCGTGGCGGCGCAGGCCGGCCCGGTCATCACGCGCTATGAAATCGAGCCGGCCACCGGCGTGAAGGGCAGCCAGATCGTCAACCTGGCCAAGGACCTGGCGCGCGCGCTGAGCCTGGTCAGCATCCGGGTGGTGGAAACCATCCCGGGCAAGAATCTGATGGGCCTGGAACTGCCCAACCCGCGCCGCCAGATGGTGCGCCTGTCTGAAATCCTGGGTTCGCAGACCTATCACGCCAGCCATTCGGTGGTGACGATGGCGCTGGGCAAGGACATCGCCGGTAACCCGGTGGTGGCCGACCTGGCCAAGATGCCTCACCTGCTGGTGGCCGGTACGACGGGTTCGGGCAAGTCGGTGGGGATCAACGCGATGATCCTGTCCTTGCTGTACAAGGCCGACGCGTCCCACACCCGCCTGATCCTGATCGACCCCAAGATGCTGGAAATGAGCGTCTACGAGGGCATCCCGCACTTGCTGGCCCCCGTCGTGACCGACATGCGCCAGGCGTCCAACGCGCTGAACTGGTGCGTGGGCGAAATGGAAAAGCGCTACCGCCTCATGAGCAAGATGGGGGTGCGCAACCTGGCGGGCTACAACACCAAGATCCGCGACGCCATCAAGCGCGAAGAACCCATTCCGAACCCGTTCTCGCTCACGCCCGACCAGCCCGAGCCGCTGTCGCCGCTGCCCACTATCGTGGTGGTCATCGACGAGCTGGCCGACCTGATGATGGTGGTGGGCAAGAAGATCGAAGAACTGATCGCCCGCCTGGCGCAGAAGGCGCGCGCCGCCGGCATCCACCTGATCCTGGCCACGCAGCGCCCCAGCGTGGACGTCATCACGGGCCTGATCAAGGCCAACATCCCCACGCGCATCGCGTTCCAGGTGTCGTCCAAGATCGACTCGCGCACCATTCTTGACCAGATGGGCGCCGAAACCCTGCTGGGCCAGGGCGACATGCTCTACATGCCGCCGGGCACCGGCTTGCCGGTGCGCGTGCACGGCGCGTTCTGCAGCGACGATGAAGTGCATCGCGTGGTGGAAAGCCTGAAGGCGCAGGGCGAACCGAACTACATCGAAGGCCTGCTGGAAGGCGGGGTCGAGGGCGACAATGGTGAAGGCGCCAGCAGCGTCACCGGCATCGGCGGCGACGCCGAATCCGACCCGATGTACGACCAGGCCTGCGAAGTGGTGCTCAAGCACCGCCGCGCCTCGATCTCGCTGGTGCAGCGTCACCTGCGCATTGGTTACAACCGCGCGGCCCGGTTACTCGAGCAAATGGAGCAATCGGGTATGGTGTCGGCGATGCAATCCAATGGCAACCGGGAAATCCTGGTCCCTGCCGCAGCCGCCGCCCGAGAGGAAGCATGATGAAGACGTTTCGCCGCCTGGCCATCGCCACCGCCTTGAGTCTGGCGCCTGCCCTGGTGTTTGCCGCCAGCGCGCAAGAGCAATTGAAGGCCTTCGTCTCGTCTGTCACGGCGGCCACCGGTTCGTTCTCCCAGTACACGGTGAACAACCAGGGCCGCACGCAGCCTGCGCAGACCGGCGTGTTTTCGTTCCAGCGCCCGGGCAAGTTCAAATGGGCGGTGCAGAAGCCGTACGAACAGCTCGTCATCTCGGACGGCCGCACGGTCTTCCAGTTCGACCCTGATCTGGCGCAAGTGACCGAGCGCAAGGTGGATGCCGCCATCGGCACCTCGCCCGCCGCGATCCTGTTCGGCTCCGGTTCGCTTGAGCAATCGTTCGACGTGTCGGCGCTGCCGGCCAAGGACGGCGTGGAGTGGTTGCGCGCCAAGCCGCGCACGGCCGACGCCGGTTTTTCGCGCGTGGACATCGGCATGAAGGACAACCTGCCGGTGCGCGTTGAACTCCTGGATTCCTTCGGCCAGACGACACGCGTGGACTTGTCCGCAATCGCGGCCAATCCGTCGCTGTCCGCCAAGGAATTCCAATTCACGGCGCCCAAGGGCGTAGACGTCGTAAAAATGTAGGCAGGGCCGTAGGATGGGTGAAGCGCGAGGGAATGGTGGCAACAACGCCGCTGTCGAACGCGCGTAACCCATCAAGCAGCGCCACGCTTCTTATCTGATTTAGCCACGACGCAACCGCTGCTTGATGGGTTGCGCGCGCTGGGCGGCTGGTGTTTTTGCGCACAGTCCTCTCGCGCTCCACCCATCCTACGTAGCAACGCCCCCGTCAAGGCCGCTTGTACGCCACGCAATCAATCTCGACCTTGGCGTCCACCATCAGGCTGGACTGCACGCAGGCGCGTGCGGGCGGATTTTCGCCGAAGTATTCCTTGAAGACCTTGTTGAACGACGGGAAGTCGCGGGCGTCGTCCAGCCAGACGCCGCAGCGCACCACGTGTTCCGGGCCGTAGCCGGCTTCCTTCAGGATGGCCAGCAGTTGCTGGATGGCCTTGTGGCACTGCGCCACGGTTCCGCCTTCGATCACTTCGCCGTTTTCCATCGGCACCTGGCCGGACACGTGCAGCCAGCCGTCGGCGGCGACGGCGCGGGCGAACGGCATGTGCGAACCGCCCTGTCCGGTGCCGCCGGCGACGCCGTAGCGGGTGATGCCATTCTTGTCGAGCGTGGGGGCATTGCTCATGGGGAGACTCCTATTGGGATGAGGTTGAGGCCGGAGAAAGGGAAGACGCCGCCGCGAAGCTCGCGCGCAGGTCGCCGTTGCGCGGCAGCCAGCGGCCGGCGCGGTCGCCCGTGGGCTGCCCCTGGTGGTACGACAGGGTGCCGTTGACCCAGACGGCTTCGATGCCGGCCGCGGTCTGTACCGGCGCGGCGAAGGTGGCGCGGTCGATGACAGTGTCCGGATTGAACAGCACCAGATCGGCGTGATAGCCCTCGCGCACCAGGCCGCGATCGGCCAGGCCGAAGCGGGCGGCGGACAAGCCGGTCATCTTGTGCACGGCCTGGATCAGCGGGAACAGCCCGACGTCGCGGCTGTAATGGCCCAGCACGCGCGGGAAGGCACCCCACAGGCGCGGATGTGGCATCGGGTCGTTGGGCAGTCCGTCCGACCCCACCATCGTCAGCGGGTGCGACAGCACGCGGCGCACGTCGTCCTCATGCATGTTGTGATAGACGGCGCCGGCCGGTTGCAGGCGTTGCGCGGCCTCTCGCAGCGTCACGCCCCAGTCGGCCGCGATGGCGGCCAGTTTGCGGCGGGCTTGCTCGGGATGCGGCACGGACCAGGTGATGTCGATGTCGAACTCATCGGTGACCTGCTTCAAGTCCAACGTGGACGAGCTGGCCGAATACGGATAACAGTCGCAGCCCACGTGTTGCAGGCGCCCTGCGTTCTCCAGCTTGAACAGCACTTCCTTCGTGCGGCCCCAATTACCGGCGCCGGCGCATTTCAGGTGCGATACCACCACAGGCACGCGGGCGTGCTGGGCGATGTCGAACGCTTCCTGCATGGCCTCAAGAATGGCTGCGAACTCGGAACGCAGGTGCGTGGTGTAAAGCGCGCCGAATTCATCCAGCGCTTCAGCCAGCAGCTTGACCTCGGCCGTGTCGGCCTCGAAGGCGGACGCATAGGCCAGGCCCGTGCTCAACCCGATCGCCCCGTGCGCCAGCGCATCGCGCAGTTGCTCGCGCATCGCCAGCACTTCGTCCTGCGTGGCGGCGCGGTCCAGGCGGTCCATGTGGTTGCTGCGCAGGGCGGTGTGGCCCACCAGCGCGGCTACGTTCACCGCCGGTTGCGCGGCTTCGATGGCGCGGGTGTAGTCGGCGAAGGTGGGGTAGTTGAAGTCTTCGCGGCCGCCCAGCAGGTTCATCGGATCCGGGGGCTCGGCGCGCAGCGACACGGGCGAGGCGCTGATGCCGCAATTGCCCACCACCACGGTCGTCACGCCCTGGGACAGCTTGGGCAGCATGCCCGGCGTCCGGATGACGTTGGTGTCGTCATGCGTGTGCACGTCGATGAAGCCGGGGGCCAGCGCCAGGTCCGTGCCGTCGATGATGTGGCGGGCTTGCGCGCCGGGCAGGGCGCCGATGGCGGCGATGCGGCCATCGGCCAGCGCCACGCTGGCGCGGATTTCGGGGCCGCCGGTACCGTCCAGGACGCGGACGTTGCCAATGAGGGTGTCGTACATCTTGGGTTCCAGGTTCAATCGCCCAGCGGCAAACGGTTCGGGCCGCCGCGGTGCTCGTCCAGCGCCAGCTTGATGCGGCGCAGGCGTTCGCGGTTTTCCTCTTGGTTCAGCATGGCCAGTTCGGTCGACAGCAGGTCGATGGCCAGCATCATCGCGTAGCGCGATGCCGAGGGTTTGTAGATGAAGTCGGTTTCGTCCGTGCGGATCGGCAGCACCACGTCGGCCAGCTTGGCCAGTTCAGAGGTGGCGTCCGTGATGGCGACGATGCGGGCGCGGTATTGCTTGACGATGCGGGCGGCGCCGACGATTTCGGGCGTCAGGCCGGAGGCCGACAGGATCAGCACCGCATCGCGCTCGTCCAGGGTGGCGGCTACCATGCGCAGCAGCACCGCGTCGCTGTAGACGGCGATGGGGTAGCCCAGGCGCACCAGGCGCGACTGCACTTCCTGCGCCAGCACGGCGGAGGCGCCGCCCATGCCGAACACGTAGATCATGCGTGCGCCGTCGACGATGGATGAGGCCTGCTCGAACAGCTGTTCGGTGAAGGTAGGCAGATGCGCGCGCAGCGTGCTTTCGATGTCGGCGTAGATGCGGGCGTAGAAGGTGCTTTCCTCGGCGGGCGCGCTGGGATCCAGGAAGCGGCTGCCTACCGTGCTGGCCTGCGCCAGCTTCATCTTCAGGTCGCGGGTGTCTTCGCAGCCCACCGTGCGCGCAAAGCGCGAGATGGTGGCGATGCTGACGCCCGCCTTCGTCGCCAACTGGTCGACCGTGGCGCTGGCGCCCCACATGATGTCGTCCAGGATGGCGTCGGCGACCTTGCGTTCAGTCACGCTCAATGCGTCCCGCCGACTGCGTATCTGGAAGACGATGTCGCGGATGATGTTCATGTGGGGTTCCTGGATCAGATCGGGGCGGGGCAAAGGCTAGGCCAGCTCGGGGTCGTCGATGCGCGAACAGGCCACGAAGTGGCCGGGGCCCACGCTGACGGCCTGCGCGTCGATCGTGGCGCAGGCGTCGATGGCATGCGGGCAGCGCGTGCGGAACACGCAGCCGGATGGCGGATTGACCGGGCTGGGGATATCGCCTTTGAGCAGAATACGCGAACGCGGCGCGCGCGGATCCGGCACGGGCGCCGCGGACAGCAGCGCGCGGGTATAGGGGTGGCGCGGGCGGGCGTAGACCTCGCTGGTCGGGCCGCGCTCCATGACGCGGCCCAGGTACATCACGACGACCTCGTCGCACAGGTAGTCCACCACCGCCAGGTCGTGGGCGACGAACAGCATGGTCAGGCCCAGGTCGCGCTGCAGGTCCTGCAGCAGGTTCAGCACCTGCGCCTGCACCGACACGTCCAGCGCCGACACGGGTTCGTCCGCCACGATGAAGTCGGGCTCCACCGCCAGCGCGCGGGCGATGCCGATGCGTTGGCGCTGGCCGCCCGAGAACTCGTGCGGGTAACGGCGGCTGTGGTCGGCGTTCAGGCCCACGCGCTCCAGCAGTTCGCCGATGCGGGCCGAGCGGCGGTGCTGCGCCAGCCGGTGCGTGTCCAGCGCCTCGCCCAGGATCTCGGCCACCGTCATGCGGGGGTTGAGGCTGGCGTACGGGTCCTGGAACACGATCTGCATGCGGCGCCGCCACGGCAGCATCTGCTTTTCATTCAGCGTGGTGATGTCCTGCCCGTCGAACAGGATGCGGCCGGCGGTTGGCGCGAACAGGCGCAGCAGCGCGCGGCCGGTAGTGGTCTTGCCCGACCCGGATTCGCCGACCAGGCCCACGATGGTGTTTCTGGGCACATCGAAGCTTACGCCGTCCACGGCCCGGACGACGGGGGCGTTGCGCGCCTGCGAGGTCGGGAAGTGGACTTTCAGGTCTTCAATGCGGACCAGCGGATCTTCGGCGCGCACGCTCACTTGGGGGCTCGTCATATCGGTTTCACCTTGATGCAGCGCGCGCGGTGTTCGGGTTGCACGGCGATCAGTTCGGGCACGGCGGCGCGGCAGTCGTCAGCAGCCAGTTCGCAGCGCGGCGCGAACGTGCAGCCCGCCGGCAGCGACAGCACGCTGGGAACGTTGCCGGGGATGGCGCGCAGGCGTTCGCCCGAAGCCAGCAGGGCGGCGGTGGGCAGGCAGGACAGGAGGCCGCGGGTGTAGGGGTGCGTGGGCTTTTCGAACAGGTCGTAGACGCCCGCGTCTTCCACCACGCGCCCGGCGTACATGACGGCCACGCGATGCGCGATCTCGGCCACCACACCCAGGTTGTGGGTGATGAACAGGATGCTCATGTTCATCTCTTTCTGCAGCCTGCGCAGCAGGTCCAGGATCTGGGCCTGCACGGTCACGTCCAGCGCGGTGGTGGGCTCGTCGGCGATCAGCACGGCCGGGTTGCAGGCCAGCGCCAGCGCGATCATGACGCGTTGGCGCATGCCGCCCGACATCTGGTGCGGGTACTCGTTGACGCGGCGGTCGGCGGCGGGGATCTCCACGCGTTCCAGCATGTCGCGGGCGCGCCGGATCGCCGAGGCATAAGAGCCGCCTTCGTGCTGCAGTACGGCTTCGGCGATCTGGTCGCCCACCGTGTACAGCGGGTTCAGGCTGGTCATCGGTTCCTGGAAGATCATGGCGATTTCGGCGCCGCGGATCTTCTGCAGGGTGGTGGGCGTGGCGCGGGCCAGGTCGTGCTGCGTACCCTGGCGGTCGCGGTACAGGATCTTGCCGCCTTCGATGCGACCGGCCGGTTTGGGCAACAGGCCCATGATGGACAGGCTGGTCACGGATTTGCCGGAACCGGATTCGCCCACGATGGCCAGCGTTTCGCCGCGGGCCAGATCGAAGGTGACGCCGTCCACGGACTTGGCGATGCCGTCGCGGCTGTGGAACCAGGTCTTCAGCCCTTCCACGGACAGCACGACGTCTCGGGTGCTTGCCGTCATGATTACAGCTCCTTGCGCAGGCGCGGGTCGAGTACGTCGCGCAGGCCGTCGCCGACCAGTTGCAGCGACAGCACGGACAGGACAATGGCGATGCCGGGGAAGATCATGATCCAGTCGGCCGAGCCCATGTATTGCTGGCCGGCGTTGATCATGGTGCCCCAGGTGGGGATGTCGGGCGATACGCCCACGCCCAGGAACGACAGGCCGGCTTCGGCCAGGATCGCGTAGGCGAAGATGAACGTGCCCTGCACCAGGATGGGCGACACCAGGTTGCGCAGCACGTGCACGGTGACGATGCGCCAGGTCGGCACACCTAGCGCGCGCGCCGCTTCCACGAAAGGCAGTTCACGGATCACGAGCGTCGAGGCGCGCACGATGCGGGCCAGGCGCGGCGTGTAGACGATGCCCAGCGCGATCACCACGTTGATCAACGACGGCCCCAGCGCGGCCACCAGCGAGATGGCCAGCAAGATGTCGGGAAACGCCATCATGGCGTCGATCAGGCGCGAGACGAACTTGTCGGCAGAACGGAAGAAGCCGGCGACAAGGCCCAGCGCGATGCCCAGCACGCTGGACACGATCACGACGGAAAAGCCCACCATCAGCGACAGCCGGCCGCCATAGATGACGCGGCTGAACACGTCGCGTCCGAAGTCGTCGGTGCCGAACCAGTGCGCGGCGCCCGGCGCCTTCAGCCGGTTCATGATGGACAGCTTGAACGGATCGTAGGGGCTGACCCACGGCGCCAGCAGCGCGGCGGCCACCAGCACGATGATCACGATCAGGCTGATCAGGACCGTCTTGCGCGACACCAGCAGGCGCAGCACCTGCCAGCGGTCGGTTCCGGAATTCACGGTAGTCCCGGTTGTCATGTCAGTTGCTCCACTTGCGGTGCATCGGTAAGCGCTGCGGGCGCTTCGGGGGTAAGACGCATCATCAGTAACGGACCCGAGGATCGACCACCAGGTACAGCAGGTCGATAAGGAGGTTGATCAGCACGTAGATGGCCGCGATGACCAGCAGCGCGCCCTGGATGACGGGGTAGTCGCGGCGCAATACCGCCGACACCACCAGGCTGCCCACGCCGGGCAGGCCGAACACCGTTTCCGTCACGACCGCGCCGCTGATCAGAAGGGCCGTCGTCAGGCCCAACACCGTCAGGATCGGGATCAGCGCGTTGCGCACGGCATGCTTCAGGATGACCTTGCTTTCCGGCAGGCCCTTGGCCCGCGCCGTGCGCACGTAGTCGTCGCGCAGCACGTCCAGCATGCTGGCGCGGATGAAGCGGGTGATCAGCGCGGAATTCACCAGGCCCAGCACCACGGCGGGCAGGATCAGGTGCGACAGGCGCGTGGCCAGCGATGCATCGGGGCCGCCATAGCCAGACACGGGCAGCCAGCCCAGCTTCACCGAGAAAATCTGCATCAGCAGCAGGCCCAGCCAGAAGCTCGGCACGCTGGAGGTGAACATCGAGAACGACAGCACCGACTGATCCAGCGTGGTGCCGCGTTTGACGGCGGACAGGATCCCCACCGGCAGCGCGATGGCGCTGGCGATCAAGAGCGACATCAGCGTCAGCAGGATCGTCGGTTCCGCGCGGTCGGCCAGCGCCGACAGCACGGGCTTGTTCATGAAGATGGATTGGCCCAGGTCGCCCTGCGCCAACTTGCCCAGCCACGACAGGTACTGGATCGCCATGGGCTGGTCCAGCCCCAGCTGCGTGCGCAGCGCGGCGATGTCCTGCTGGCTGGCTTGCGGACCCAGCATCACCGCGGCGGGGTCGCCAGGCGTGACGCGGATGATGACGAACACGATGGTCGCGACGATGAACATCACGGCCACCAGCCCGACCAGCCGGTTTAAGAGATAACGCAACACGATGATGTCCTAAAAAGCGTCATTCGGTGCAGGGAGACGGTGCGGGGGGCGTAGGATGGGTGGAGCGCGAGAGTGCTTGGGCAAGAACATTGCCGTCGAGCGCGCGTAACCCATCAAGCAGCGGTGATTTCTTGGCAACTTCAGCCACAACGCAACCGCCGTTCGATGGGTTACGCGCGCTGGGCAATCGAGTTCTTCGTTAAGAACTCGCGCGCTGCACCCATCCTACGAGCCACGTGCCGTCACTTCGGGGCCTTCCAGGCGTTCCAGAAGAACGGCCACGGGGCGGGCTTGGTGCCTTGCAGCGACGGCGAGCGCGCGGCCTGGGCGTTGAAGTCACCGACCTTCACGAAGGGGATCTCGTCATACACGGCCTGCTGCACGTCGGCCCAGCGCTTGATGCGCTCTTCCTGCGTGCGCGCCTGGTTGAAGGCGTCCATCACCTGCGCGCGGCGCGGCGTGTCCCACCAGCCCGGTGCGTCCTTGGACGGGAAGTCGATCAGCGCGGGTTCCGGCAGGAACACGCTGTGGGTGATGAAGATGTCCCACACGGCCGGGTCCTGGCGGCGTTGCGTCAAGGTGGCCCAGTCAACGACCTGCATGTCCACCGTGAAGCCGGCGGCCTTCAGGTATTCCGCGGCCACCAGCGCCATCTTGTAATGGAACTCGTACTGCTGGCTGGTCAGGATGCGGATCTTCTTGTCAGCCACATTGGCGCTGTCCAGCAGCTTCTTGGCGGCCGCGGAGTCCGCCTTGTTGTAGACCTTGCCGCCCAGCGAGGTGGCCCACGGGTAGCCTTCCGGATACAGGTCGCCGTTCAGCTTGTAGAACTCCTTGTTGCCGAAGGCGGCGAACAGCATGTCTTCTTCGTTCAGCGCCAGCTGCACCGCCTGGCGCACGGCCAGGTTGGACATGATGCCTTGCTTGGTATTGAGCACCAGGCGCGGCCAGCCGAAGGGCTTGAGCATCACCGGGTCCGAACGCCCGCCCTTGAGCTTGTCCAGCGCTTCCACGGGCAGCGAGTCGACATAGTCGAACTGGCCGGCGGCGGCGGCTTCCGAACGGGTATTGGCATTGCTGACCGGCACAAAGCGGATTTCGTCCAGGTATTGCTTGCGCGCGCCGCCGTAGCCGTCGGGCTCGCCTTCGCGCTGTTTGTAGCCTTCGAAGCGCACCAGCTGGATGTACTGGTCCGGCACGCGGGCCTTCAACTGATAGGGGCCCGTGCCAACGATTTCGGTCAGCACCGGCGCGATCTTGCCCTTGGGCATGATGACGGCCGCGGCATTGTTCATGGCCAGCAGTGCGGTCAGCGGCGCATACGGTTCTTTCAGCGTGATGCGGATGGTGTTGGCGTCCGGCGCTTCGATGCTGCTGATTACCTTGGCGGCGCCCTTGCCGCGCGTGGCGGTTTCGGTCCAGCGCTTCAAGGAGGCCAGCACGTCAGACGAATCCATCTTGGATCCGTCATGGAACGTGATGCCCTGGCGCAGCGGGATCGTGTAGATCAGGCCGTCCGCGGAAACCTCCGGCATCTTGTCGGCCAGCAGCGGGGTCAGGTTCCACTTGGCGTCGAAGGTGTAGAGCGTTTCGAAGAAATGCTGCGTCAGGATGCCCACCAGGTCGGCGGTGCTGGTCATCGGGTCCAGCGTGGGCGGCTCACCGATGGTGGCGACGGATATCGTGCCTCCCTTGACCGGCGCGGCACAGAGGGCGGGGGACGACAATGCGGTCAAGCCAATTGCGCCGGCCGCGAGCAGGCTGGTCAGCCCACCGCCTCGCCGGGAGGTACGGAAGTTCATGATTCTCTCTCCAGAGGGTCAAAAACAGGTTGTCGCGTGGTATCGGGTAAGCGCCGGGATCCCAGGTCTTTCAGCCCCCTCGGGCCTGGCGCGGTGCGGCAGGCAGGGGGCGTTCAGAAGAAGGTTTCGGCCACGTCGGTGACGCGGTACTGCTCGTCCACCAGCAGCACCTGGCGCCACTTGTCGAACGTCAGGCAGGGGTGGGAAATATCGAAGGCGATCATGTCGCCGACCTGGATGTCGTCGCCTTCGCCGATCTGCATGAAAGCGTGCTGGTCCATCATGGCGGTCAGCTTCCACGTCTGGGACGCGACGGCGGGCGCATCCTGGCCGGGACGGAAGTGCAGGGCGGGCGTGGGCAGGCCGGCGTCAAACGCGGCGTCACGCTTGCCCAGCGCGATGATGGCGCGGCCGGGTTCGGGCAGCGATTGCACATAGGCCCAGACCTGCAAGGCCGGCAGCAGGCCCGGTTCCATTTTCCTGGCCACCGGGTTGTGAGCGTTGATGCGTTCAGCAGCCGAGCGGTAGACGCCCACGTCGTGCGACAGATAGCAGCCGGGGCGCAGTACCACTTCCAGCGGCGTGCCGATATCCAGCTGCGAGAATTCTTCGGCCACCACGTCGAACCAGGCCGAACCGGCGCCGGAAATCAGTGCGGGGCCGCTCTTGCGCAGGCGGCCGGCGGTGGCCAGGCCGCGCAGGGCGTCGGTGGCGCGGCGCAGGAAGGCGCGGATGGCGCCTTCTTCCTGCAGCACGCCTTCATAGACTTCGATGCCCGCCAGCGCCAGGCCGGGCCAGCGGCCGATTTCCTCGACCACCGCTTGCAGCTGCGCGTCGTCGCGCACGCCCGTGCGCCCGCCGGTCGGGCCCAGTTCGATCAGCACGGGCAGGGTCAGGCCCTGTTCGCCGAAGAACTTGCCCAGCTGGGCGGCATTGGCGGGGGAATCCACAATGCAGAAATAGGTAAAGGCCGGATCCTGCAGCAGGCGGGCGATGATGGCCATGTTGGCGCGGCCAACCAGCTGGTTGGCCATCAGTACCCGGCGGATGCCATGTTGATACGCGGCCAGCACCTGCGGCGCGGTCGCCAGCGTGATGCCCCAGGCGCCGTTGTCGATCTGGCGCTTGAAGAGCGCCGGGCTCATCGTGGTCTTGCCATGCGGGGCCAGCTTGACGTGGTAGGCCTCCATGAACTGCTGCATCCACTGCAGGTTGTGGCGGACACGGGCTTCGTACAGCACCGCCACCGGCAGGCTGATGTCTTCGTCCAGCAGGTTCCAGTTCAGGGCCGCCACGTCGGCGGTAGTACAGGAGTCGGGAAACGCGCCCAGGCCTTTGCCGTTCACGTCCAACAGGGCTGCGGGGGAGGAAGAGTTCGTCATGGTGGGCGCCATCTATGGAAAATATTTACGTCAAATCCGGTTTTTTTCATTATCGTGAAAGAAATTTACAAGCGGGAGCTAGGAGTTTCCCGTAGTCGGCGCCCAGCGCCGGTTGGCGCGACAATAGGAAACCTCGGGAAATTGCCCGAAAAACGGATCCCTCAAGGAAAGAGTCATGCTGAAAGTCGCTTTGGGCCAGTTCGCCGTCAGCCGCGTCTGGGAAGAGAACGCCCAGGTCTGCGTCGACCTGATGGAGCGCGCCCGCGAGGGCGGCGCCGACGTGCTGGTGCTGCCCGAGGGCATCCTGGCCCGCGACATCACCGATCCGCAGATCGTGCTGAAGGCCGCGCAGCCACTGGACGGGCCCTTCATGACGCGCCTGCGCGAGGCCAGCCGCGGCTCGTCCCTGTCGACGATGATGTGCGTGCACATCCCGACGGGCGAAGGCCGGGTCTGGAATACGCTCATTACGCTGCGCGACGGCGAGATCGTCTCGCAGTACCGCAAGCTGCATCTGTACGACGCCTTCAACATGAAGGAGTCCACCAACGTCACCCCCGGCACCGAGATCCCGCCCTTGCTGGAAATCGCCGGCCTGCGCGTGGGGCTGATGACCTGCTATGACGTGCGCTTTCCCGAAATGGCGCGCCGCCTGGCGCTGGACGGGGCCGATCTGCTGGTGCTGCCGGCCGCCTGGGTGCGCGGTCCGCTCAAGGAAATGCACTGGGAAGTCCTGGTCACGGCGCGCGCTCTGGAGAACACCTGCTATGTGGCGGCCACTGGCGAATGCGGCGAACGCAATATCGGCTGCAGCATGGTGGTGGATCCGCTGGGCGTCGTGACGGCGCGTGCGGGCGAGGCGCCGGCGCTGGTGTTCGCCGACATCGACCCCGAGCGCCTGGCGCATGCCCGCCGCGTGCTGCCGGTGCTGGCCAACCGCCGTTTCGCGCCGCCGGAATTGTCCTGAACGCCGCGCTGCCCGCTGGGCCGGGCGCGGGCGGCGGGCATGGTGTAATACCGACTTGAACTTCTTGCTGTCTTCCCTCATCTGCTGCCAATGAGCAACGATCTCTTCGCGGCCGATCCAGCGCATCGGCCCTATGTGCCCCTGGCCGAACGCCTGCGCCCGCGCACCTTGTCCGACGTGGTCGGGCAGTCGCACCTGCTGGGCCCGGACAAGCCCCTGCGCGTCGCTTTCGAATCCGGCCGTCCGCATTCCATGATCTTCTGGGGGCCGCCAGGGGTGGGCAAGACCACGCTGGCGCGCCTGATGGCCGACGGCTTCGACGCCCAGTTCATCGCCATTTCGGCCGTGCTGGGTGGCGTCAAGGACATCCGCGAAGCCGTGACGGTGGCGCAGGTGGCGCAAGGCCAGGGCCGCCGCACCATCCTCTTCGTCGACGAAGTGCACCGCTTCAACAAGGCGCAACAGGACGCGTTCCTGCCCTATGTGGAGAGCGGGCTCTTCACCTTCATCGGCGCCACCACCGAAAACCCCTCGTTCGAGGTCAACTCGGCCTTGCTGTCGCGGGCGCGGGTGTACGTACTGCAGTCGCTCTCCCCCGAAGAACTGCAGCAACTGGTCGACCGCGCGGTCGACGCGCTGAACGACGGCCTGGAAGAGGGCGAGGCCATCCGGGTGGAGGCCGACGCGCGCGAGCAACTGGCGGCCTGGGCCGATGGCGACGCGCGCCGCCTGATCAGCGCGGTGGAAGTCGTGGCCGAATCCGCGCAGTCGGCGGGCCGGGATTCGGTGGACGCCGCCTGGCTGGAGATTTCGCTGTCGCAGAACCTGCGGCGCTTCGACAAGGGCGGCGACGCCTTCTACGACCAGATCAGCGCGCTGCATAAATCGGTGCGCGGCTCCAACCCCGACGCCGCGCTGTACTGGTTCTGCCGCATGATCGATGGCGGCGCCGATCCCAAATACCTGTCGCGCCGGCTGGTGCGCATGGCGGTCGAGGACATCGGCCTGGCCGACCCTCGCGCCACCGACCTGGCGGTCAACGGCGCCGACATCTATGAACGCCTGGGTTCGCCCGAAGGCGAACTGGCGCTGGCGCAAGCGGTGGTCTACATGGCCTGTGCGGCCAAATCGAACGCCGTCTACAACGCCTACAATCAAGCCCGCCAGTTTGCCGCCGAGCACGGCAGCGCGCCGGTGCCCATCCACCTGCGCAATGCGCCCACCAAGCTGATGAAGCAACTGGGCCACGGCAAGGCGTACCGCTATGCCCACGACGAGCCGCACGGCTACGCCGCGGGCGAACAATATTTCCCTGATGGGCTGAAGCCTTCCTTCTATCGGCCGACCGATCGGGGGCTGGAGGCTAAAATCCAGCAGAAGTTGGCATTCCTGCGCGAGTTGGACGCACAGGAACGCGCCAAGAACCGGTAACGGGCCGCGCCCGTTGCTTTCCGCCACCTCACTGACATCACCATGCTAGACCCGATACTGCTGCGCAAAGACCTGCAAACCGTCGTAGACCGCCTCAAGAGCCGTGGCGTGTCCTTCGACACGGAACGGTTCAACGATCTGGAGTCTCGCCGCAAGGCCGTCCAGACCGAAACCGAGTCCCTGCAAGCCCGCCGCAACGCGCTGGCCAAGCAGATCGGTCAGTTGAAGGCGAAGGGCGAAGACGCCAGCGCCGTCATGGCCGAATCGCAGGCCGTGCCGGTCCGCTTGAAGCAGCTGGAAGAAGAGCTGGCCGCGCTGCAGGCTCCGCTCAACGACCTGCTGATGTCGGTGCCGAACCTGCCCCACGCCAGTGTGCCGCTGGGCGAATCCGCCGACGACAACGTCGAGGTCCGCCGCTGGCTGCCTGGCGCCGCCGGCGCTGACGGCAACCCGCCGGCCCTGGCGTTCGAAGCGCGCGACCACGTCGCCATCGGCGAACCGCTGGGCCTGGATTTCGACATGGCGGCCAAGCTGTCGGGCGCGCGCTTCTCGTTCATGCGCGGCCCGATCGCCCGTCTGCACCGTGCGCTGTCCCAGTTCATGCTGGACCTGCAAACGGGCACGCACGGCTATACCGAGTGCTACACGCCCTACATCGTCAACGCCTCGACCCTGTACGGAACGGGCCAGTTGCCGAAGTTCAAGGACGACATGTTTGCCGTGTCCAAGGGCGGTGGCGACGACGATCCCAAGGTGGACGCGGCCGGCAACCCGTACGTGCGTGAAGACCAATACCTGATCTCCACCTCCGAAATCACGCTGACCAGCGTTGCGCGCGACACGATCCAGGCCGCCGCCGACCTGCCGCTGAAGCTGACCGCCCACACGCCTTGCTTCCGCTCGGAAGCCGGCAGCGGCGGCCGCGACACCCGCGGCATGATCCGTCAACACCAGTTCGACAAGGTCGAAATGGTGCAGATCACGCAACCCGACCACTCCTACGAGGCACTGGAAGACATGGTCGGCCACGCCGAGCGCGTGCTGCAGTTGCTGGGCCTGCCGTACCGCGTGGTGCTGTTGTGCACGGGCGACATGGGCTTTGGTTCGGCCAAGACCTATGACCTGGAAGTGTGGCTGCCGGCGCAAAACACCTGGCGCGAGATTTCGTCGGTGTCCAACTGCGAGACCTTCCAGGCCCGCCGCATGCAGGCGCGTTTCCGCAATGCCCAAGGTAAACCGGAATTCGTGCATACCTTGAACGGTTCCGGCCTGGCGGTCGGCCGTGCATTGGTTGCCGTGTTGGAAAATCACCAACAAGCCGATGGCAGCGTGCTGATTCCGGAAGCGCTGCAGCCTTATATGGGCGGCATTTCGGTGCTGAAACCCTGAGGCGCCATGCGCCTATCCTCCATTTGGAGGATAAAAAGACGGAGCCTGCGGGCTCCGTTTTTTTTTATCATGCGACATATTCCTGTCGCTTTTGCTCATTATCGTGAGCGCGTGTGTGCTTGATTTTGATGTGAGCAATTGTGTATTTTCAATAAAAGGGCCGGATAGTTGCGGCACAATACACCCGCGTTCTACACGCTTCATTCACATATAAAACAAGGAGTTGTCCATGACTTCAAGAATGATTGGAGATTTTCGTGTGAGATGCTCTGTCGCTCATGAAGACGAACAGGGCTACCGCGTGCAGATATGGACCCGCCGGGTTGGCGGTACCGCACCGGAAAAATGCTGGACCGTGCCGGGACAGGCGCCGTTCTCTGACTTGCACGAAGCAGAACAGGAAAGCCGTCAATTGTTCCAAGAAATCAATGGTGTGCGTTTTAACGGTGAACCGGAGTTTGCTCATGCGTCCGCATAATGGTTGGTGGCGGGCGTCGAGTGCGCCCCGTAGATGGATCGATCTTGTTCAGGAATCGCCGCAGGAGGCCAATAAGGCCAACGCGGCATTGCAAAAGCCGGCCGCCATGGCTGGCAAACCGGTACCGGCTCCCGCAGCTTGATACCGTTCCAACGGGGCACCGGACATTGTCCCCAAGGAAAAAGCAGTGCCGCCCTCCACGCGTCTCACGCGTCGCGGGCAAAAAAAAAGGCCACTCATCGAGTGGCCTTTGCCATTTAACGGCGCCAATCGCCGTGGCCGTGCCCGTGTCCGCGGTAATAACCCGGGCCCGGACCGTAGTAGCGCGGGGGCGGGCCGCCGCGCCAGTAGGGGCCGCCGCGGTAATAGACCGGAGCGGGGTAGACCACCGGGGGCGCCACGTACACGGGGGCCGGGCGGTAGTAGACGGGCGGCGGCGGGGCCACGTAGACCGGTGCGGGCGCGACATAGACCGGCGCCGGATAGACCACCCCGGGTACGCCGATGGAAATGCCCACATCCACACGGGCCAATGCGACGCTGGAGATCAGCAGACCTGCGGCACCGGCACCTGCGATAAGCCATTTTTTCATGTTGCACCTGCCTGCTGCATGACACAGCAAAGTTGAGTATTCGACGGCCCTATTTTCGGTCTTTCCCGCTCGCTTTTGGTAAGCGGGCCTCCCTCAATAGCGACAATCCGCAACCGCTCTGTTGCCTGGAACCGGCAGCGTGCTGCACTGCGGCGTGGTGCGTCCGCTCTGGTAAACCCGCACTTGAAATCGATTGAAATCAGCTGGAATGGGATGAAGTTAAACGGGTGCGTTACACGCCGTCACCATCCTGGAAGGGCGGCGGGGCCGCCCTATGACGGGCGCGGCCCTTATTCCGCCTGCTGACGGCGAAATTCCACCACCCAGACCCACGGATTCGCGGCCCAGGCGTGGGAGCCGTAGCGCTCGCACCACGTCAGCGCAAACGCCGTTTGCAGAGGCACGCCCGGCAGCAACGCTGATGATTCATAAAGGGCTTGCGTGCCTTCGGCGCGTGCGTCGGCTTCCGTCAGGTTCTGTAAACGCTGTATGCGTACGCCCACGATCACGGCGGTCGCGAACGGCTGGCCCGCTTCATCCGTCAATATGATGCTCTCGCCGGATTTCCCATAGGGGCATCTGACCCAGCTGGATGTCTTGCGCAGCTCCGCCGGGTTATCGCGGCTGGGGCCCATGGCGACCCATCTGCCGGAATCCTCCGCGTCCGCATACCAGACCGTGGTGGGTTTAGTCGGCTGCGGCTTCAAAATGCGGCGGCTCTGCACTTTAGAACCGTTCAAGACGGCTTGCTTAAGCGGTTCGCTGAATTGAAGTGACTGCCTTTTCATGCGCTCGCTATTCTCCTCTCGATTAACGTCCCGCGCGTTTCCGCCCGCGCGTCGAAATCGATGTGTGACCAGTGCACCAGCTATTTTTATCTAGGTGGAGGCAGTATGACGTGTCGAGTTCATGATGTCAGGCACGGTTTGTATTAGTGTTGTCTTTTTGTACCGCCGTCGTTATTTGTATACTCAAGGCATGACTACAGACCTGCATGACCTCAAGCCTGGCTACTACTGGTACACCATGGCCAACGACCCGCTGGCCGTCATCCACATCCATGAAGACGGCGGCGCGTCGCTGATGGGTACGGACTACCGCATCGGCGCCGAAGGCGTGGCCGACATGGTTCGCCAAGGTGAGCGCTTCTTCTGGATCGAACCGCCGCAAGGTTGATGCCCAAGGGGGTTGCGTAGCCGGCCGCTGGGGCCGGCCGCCTGCGCTTGTGCGGAACACACCATGACCGACCTGTTATTGAAGAATGTCCGCGTGTCGCCCGCCGATACCGTGGACGTGCTGGTGCGAGCCGGACGCATCGCCCACATCGGCGCGGCCATCGAAGGCGCAGCTGATGCCCTGGTGGAGGACGGCGGTGGCGCCTTGCTGCTGCCGGGCCTGATCGAAGGGCACACCCACCTGGACAAGACCAACTGGGAATCGCCCTGGTACGTCAACGAGGTCGGGTCTGCGCTGACGGACCGCATCGACAACGAACGCGCCTGGCGCGCCAGCACGGGCCATGACGCCGCCAGCCATGCGCGCGCCTTGGCGCTGGCCTTTCTGCGCGAAGGCACGACGCGCATCCGCAGCCACGTCGACGTCGATACCGATGCCGGCTTGCGCCACCTGGACGGCGTGCATGCCACCCGCGACGAACTGGCCGGCCGCATCGAAATCCAGACGGTGGCTTTCCCGCAATCGGGCTTGCTGATCCGTCCGGGTACGGCCGAATTGCTGGACCAGGCGCTGGCCCAAGGCGCCGATGTGCTGGGTGGCCTGGATCCGTCCGCCATCGACCGCGACCCCGCAAGATCCCTGGATGTGTTGTTCGGCCTGGCCGACAAGCATGGCAAGCCCGTGGACATCCATTTGCACGAACCCGGCGAGCTGGGCGCGTTCACGCTGGACCTGACCCTGGACCGCGTCGCGGCACTGGGCATGCAGGGCAAGGTGGTCATCAGCCATGCCTTCTGCCTGGGCGGGATCGACGCCAAGCGGTTGGACGGCCTGCTTCGGCGGCTGGCCGCGCTGGATGTGGCCGTGCTGACCACGGCGCCGCCATCGCGGCCCGTGCCGGCCGTGCGCGCCTGCCGCGAGGCCGGCGTGACGATCTTCGGCGGCAATGACGGCATCCGCGATACCTGGACGCCTTATGGCAGCCCGGACATGCTGGCGCGCGCCATGATGATCGGCTTGCGCAACGACCTGCGCCGCGACGACGAGGTCGAATGGGCATTCGATTGCGTGACCGGGGCCGCGGCCCGTGCCTGTGGTTTCGCGGATTACGGCCTGACGCCGGGCGCGCGCGCCGATCTGGTCCTGGTGGATGCCAGCTGTGTGGCTGAAGCAGTGGTAACCCGCAAGCCCCGCCGCCTGGTCGTATCCGCCGGCGCGATCGTGGCGCGCAACGGGCAGGACGCGATCGCCTAAGGCTGGGACAGGCCGAGCTGCGACTCGGTCAGTTCCACGAAGGCCCGCATCAGCTCCGACCGCACGCCGGCGCGCAGCCAGATCGCGCCTACCGTGCGCACTGGGCAGGGCGCCGGCAACGGCCAGCGCTTGACCCGTGCCGCCAGCATGTCGGAGGCGGCCCAGTCCGGCAACAGCGCCACCCCCAATCCCTCTGAGACCAGCTTGGCGATGGAATCGATGCCATCGAGCTCGAATCGCACGTGGGGCCGCAGGTTGCGCGCCCGCAAATAGTCGTCCGCCATTTTTCCGCCAACCACGCTGCGGTCGTAGCAGATGTAGGGCTCGCGCGCGATTACCGCCAGCGGGTCGCGCACCTTCATGTCGGCGGGGGTGACCAGCACCAGCGGTTCATGGCGCAGGTCGCGCCACGCGCAGGTCTTGGGCAGGGAGAACAGTGGGTGCACCAGCAACGCGCCGTCTAGTTCGCCCGACAGCACCTTGCCGTACAGCAGCGTGGTGGGCGCGGGTTCGATATAGATTTCGATGTGCGGGTGGCGGGCGACCCAGGTGCGCAGCACGGGCGGCATGATGCCGGTCAGCGCGGTGGGCGTGGCGCCCAGCCGCAACGGGCCGGCGGGCAGGTCGGTGTCGCTGGCGGCCGAGCGCAGGTCCCGCACGTCGCGCAGGATGTGGCGCGCGCGGTCCAGGATGCGCAGGCCGGCCGGCGTCGGTTTGACGGTGCGCCCGGAGCGGGCGATCAGCGCGCTGCCTACGTCCGCTTCCAGCGCCCGCAGCCGCTGCTGCACGGTGGCCGGCGTCAGCCCCTGGTGCCGCGCGGCCTGGGCGATGGACCCCAGCTCCACGACATGCACATAGGTTTGCAGAAAACGCGAGTCCACGGTGGCAAGCCTCTTGGGAAGATGGAATATCCATATTCTAAAGATGCGTGACGATAATTGTTGTTTTCTTTGGCGAAGGGAAGAATACGTCCAGAGCATTCAGTCCGCGCAAGCTGCGTTGGCGCCGCCTGTCGGAATTTTTCCCTTATCAAGGAGCCTGCCGTGCCCATCATTGAATCCATTGACGTATGCGCCGCCGCGGTGCCGTTGGACAAAGTCACTTCATTCTCGAACCGCACCGTCTCCACGCGGCACTATGGCCTGGTCAAGGTGCGTTCCACCGACGGCGTGGAAGGCATCGGTTTTTGCTATGTGGGCAGCGCTGGTGGCGCCATCTTCGAGGCGGCGGTGCAAAGCCTGCTGGGGCCCGTGTTGCTGGGCAAGGACTCGCATGCCGTGGAAGGCCTGTGGCAGGCCATGTACCAGGAGGCGCTGCTGCAAGGCCGCCAGGGCACCGTGATGCGCGCGTTGAGTGCACTGGACATCGCGCTGTGGGACCTGAACGCCAAGACGGCCGGCCTGCCGCTGCACAAGTTCCTGGGCGCGGTCGAACTGGAAACCGTACCCGCCTATGCCAGCGGCGGCTACTACCTGGACGGCAAGACGCCGCAGCATCTGGGCGAAGAAATGGCCAGCTATGTGGACAAGGGCTTCAAGGCGGTCAAGATGAAGACCGGCCGCTTGTCGCCGCGCGAAGAAGAAGCGCGCTTGAAGGCGGCGCGCGAGGCCGTAGGCCCGGACGTCGAACTGATGATGGACTGCAATAACGCCTGGCAGGACGTGACTCAAGCCATGCAGTACATCCGCCGCTTCGAGCAGTACGAGCCCTATTTCATCGAAGAACCGTTCAGCCCGGACGATATCGACAGCCATGCCAAGCTGGCGCGCTTGACGCATCTGCCGATCGCCACTGCCGAAATCGGCTATGGCCGCTGGTATCACAAGGAGCTCTTGGACAAGGGGGCGGCAGGCATCCTGCAGACGGACGCGGCGGTGTGCGGCGGCATCACCGAATGGAAGCGTATTGCGGCGACTGCCGCCAGCTATGGCGTGGTTGTTTGCCCGCACTGGTTCCACGACGTGCACGCGCCGCTGGTCGCGGCCACGCCAAACGCCCGCTACGTGGAATTCTTCTGGGACGACCAGGTGCTGAACTTCCGCAAGCTGGTCGATCGCCAACTGACCCATAAGCAAGGACGCGTGGTGTTGCACCAGGAGCCCGGCTTGGGCTTCGGCTTCGACGAACGCATGGTCGAACGGTTCGGCAAGTGGACCCGCGTCGGCCGCTGAGGTCGCATCACCCGCAGGCAGTGCTTCCCTAAAACCAGTCGCCGGCCTACGGGACCGGCGCGAGGAGACAAGAATGCAACGCAGGCAATTCATGACCGGCGCCGCGGCGCTGGGGGTGGGGCTAGTCCTGCCCGCCGCGGCCCGGGCGCAACAGCCGGACTTGCCGTCCGGCCCCGTGAAAATCGTGGTGGGCTTTCCGGCAGGCGGCGGCACTGACGTGCTGGCCCGCTTGCTGGGGCAGAAGCTGGGTGTGATGTGGAACATCCCCGTCATCGTGGAAAACCGCGCGGGCGCGGCGGGCATCATCGCCGCCGAGCAGGTGGCGCGCCAACCCAACGATGGCAACACCCTCCTGATGGCGCACGTGAACAGCCACGGCATCGCGCCAGGCCTGCAGCCCAAGCTGGCCTATTCGGTGGACCGCGACTTCTCGCCCATCGCGCTGGTGGGCAAGACGCCCACCATCCTGATCGGCGGCGCGTCGCAGCCGGCCAAGACCTTGCCCGACCTGGTCAAGCTGTGCCGTGTTCAGCCCGGCAAGATCGTGTTTGGTTCCGCCGGCGCCGGTTCTGCGCAGCACCTGGCGCTGGAGATCTTCAAGGCGCGTGCCGGCATCGACGTGCTGCACGTGCCGTACAAGGGCTCCGCGCCACTCATGAATGACCTGATGGGCGGCCATGTGCAGTACTGCTTCGAAGGCATGACTACTGCTACGCCGCTGCTGCAGTCGGGCAAGGTGATCGCGCTGGCGCAGACCCTGCAGCAGCGTTCGAAAAGCCAGCCGGACGTGCCGACGGTCGCCGAGCAGGGCTATCCGGGGTTCGAGGCCAGCATCTGGTTCGGCATGGTGGGGCCGGGCAAGATGCCTGAGGGCATGGTCCAGCGTATGAACCGCGACATCGACCGCGTGTTGGCCATGGCGGACGTGCAGGAAAAACTGGCGCAGGTGGGGGCGGAAGACGGCGGCGGCAGCGTCCAGCGTTTTGCCGACTTCATGACGCAAGAGCAACAGAAATACGCCAAGACGATCAAGGACGCGAAGATCGTCGTCGAAAGCTGACGCGGCAACGGGCCCGCGACGTGGCGGCTCAGCGCGCGTCCGGGTCCACCCAGCCCGCCATCGCCGAAATCGAGAGGGCCTTTTCCCGCAAGAGGCGCGCGGTGCCGGACTCCAGTTCATCGTCGATCGCGCCCACCGGACCCATCAGGGTAATGGCCGCGGTCATCTCACCCAGCATGTCGAAGATGGGCGCCGACAGCGACGTGAAGTGCGGCAGCAGCGCGTGGCGGCAACGGCTGATGTGATGCTTCTGCACCTCGTCGCGGATCGCCTGCACGTCTTTCATCGTGTAGGAATTGCCCGGCGTGCCGCCATGGCTTTCCGGTACTGACGAAGCCAGTTCCTGCGCCAGCAGGTCGCGTGTCAGGGCATCCGGCAGATGGGCCAGGAAATTGCGCCCCAGCGCGGACGACAGCAGCGGCATCACGCTGCCCACGCGCAGTTCCAGCAACGGACGGCTGCGGCTGCCTTCGACGCGATAGACGATCGTCGGCCCCTTATTGCCCCATACCCCCAGGAACACGGTGTGCCCGGTGACGGCGGCCACTTCGGCCATGATGGGCCGTGCCGTGGTGAACACGTCGAACTGCTCCAGGGCTGCCAGGCCCAGCCGCAAGGCATAGGGCCCCAGGCCGTAGTGGCCGGTGTCGGCATGCTGCTGCACCACGCCCACCTTCTGGAAGCTGACCAGGTAGTAGTGCACGTTGGGCACGGTCAGCTCACAGGCGTCGGCGATTTCCTTCAAGGGCATGGGACGGCCGGTCTTGCGGATCACGTCCAGGATCCGGAACCCCACTTCGATCGATTGGATGCCCCTGCGCGCAGCGGTCGGCGCCTGTTCCGCGTTCTTTTCAACCTTGCCGGCGGGCCTTGCCATCACTGCCTCCACTGTGTCTTTGGCGGCAGTGTAGCAGCGGCCCAGCCGCGCTTTGCACGATGGCGGGGACAGGTTTTCCGGGTTTCCCCCAGCTAGGTGCGGCCTGGATTCCAGTTTGATAATAGTTAATGCGTACAGCAGTATCAATTAAAAACGATCGGGGAATGCAAGCATGGAAGCCAATGTCGCAATGCCGCGGATAGACGCCGCGCCGACGCTCAGCCGGAAAGAGGAACGCCAGGTGGTGGTGGCCTCGACCTTGGGCACGTTGTTCGAGTGGTACGACTTTTTCATCTACGGGACGCTGGCCGTCTTCATGAGCCAGGTGCTGTTCCCGCAGGACAACCCCACCGTGTCGCTGCTTGCCGCCTTGGGTGCGCTGGCGGTGGGCTTCATCATCCGCCCGCTGGGCGCGGTGATGTTCGGCTATCTGGGCGACAAGTGGGGTCGCAAGTACACCTTCCTGATCACCGTGGTGATGATGGGCGGCGCCACCGTGCTGATCGGCTGCCTGCCCACGTATGAATCGGCAGGCCACCTGTCGTGGATCCTGCTGCTGACGCTGCGCGTCGTGCAGGGTCTGGCGGTGGGCGGGGAATACGGCGGCGCCGTCATCTACGTGGCCGAGCACTGCGAACCCCGGCGCCGCGGCCTGTTGACGGGCTGGATCCAGATCACCTCGTCGGCCGGCCTGATCCTGTCGCTGGTCGTCATCCTGTGCACGCAGGCCGCCATGAGCGCCGAGGACTTCCGCCAATGGGGCTGGCGCCTGCCGTTCATCCTGTCGATCGTGATGCTGGCCATTTCGATCTATGTGCGCGCCAAGCTGCATGAATCGCCTGTCTTCACGCGGATGAAACAGCAGAAGCGCCTGTCCAAGAACCCCATCAAGGAAACGTTCGGCCAATGGTCCAGCCTGCGGCTGGTGCTGCTGGCGCTGATCGGCGTGACCGCCGGGCAGGGCGCGACCTATTTCACGGGGCAGTTCTACGTGATGATCTTCCTACAGCAGGCGGTGCAGATCGACCAGACCAGCGTCTACACGCTGATCCTGATCGGCTTCATCATCGGCGCGCCGACCTTCGTGTTGTTCGGCTGGCTGTCCGACCGCATCGGCCGCAAGTGGATCATGATGGCGGGCCTGTTCATCGCCGCCATCGGCTACCACTCCATGTTCGACGTGCTGCTGAAAGCCGGCAACCCGGCGCTGGCGCAGGCCATGCAAAGCACGCCGGTGCGGGTGCACGCCGACACCAGCGGCGGCGCATGCGACTTCGGCCTGCAGGCCGCAATGATCGGCAGCCACGCCGACCACAAGAAGGTGTGCGTGCAGGCCAAGAAATTCCTGGTGGGCAAGGGCATCAACTTTGAATACGCTGCCCCGCTGCCGGGGCAGGACATCGCCATGAGCGTGGGCGGCGTCACCGTCAACGGCTTCGACCGCGCTGGCTACGCGCGTGCGCTGACGGCCGCCGGCTACCCGGACCGCGCCGATCCCGCACGCGTGGACCGTGCCACCATCATCCTGATCCTGGTGCTGATGACGGCGGTGGTCGCCATGGTCTATGGGCCGGTCGCGTCCTATCTGGTCGAGCTGTTCCCGGCCCGCATCCGCTACACCGCGCTATCCTTCCCGTATCACATCGGCGCCGGCATCTTCGGCGGGATCGTGCCGTTCACTGCGACGTACCTGGCGCAGGCAAGCGGCAATATCTTCGGCGGTTTGATGTATCCGGTGGTCGTGATGGTGGTGGTGGGCATCATCGGCAGCCTGTTCCTGCCGAACACCCGCGCCCAGGCCATCGACGAAGACCCCATCCACTAGAAAAGCGAGGAGAGACATGTCAGTGCAATCCAGTTTCAAGGCTGCCGTCATCCAGGCGGCGTCCATCCCGACCGACAGCCTGGCCTGCGCCAACAAGGCGGCCTCCCTGATCCGCCAGGCGGCAGAGCAGGGGGCGCGCGTGCTGGTGTTCCCCGAAGCCTTCCTGGGCGGCTACCCGAAGGGCAATTCCTTCGGCGCGCCCATCGGCATGCGCAAGGCCGAAGGCCGCGATGCCTTCGCCAGCTATCACCAGCAAGCCATCCGCCTGGACGGCGAGGAAGTCGCGGTGGTGGCCCAGGCCGCGGCCGACACCGACACCTTCGTCGTGATGGGCTGCATCGAGGCCGACGGCGGCACGCTGTACTGCACCGTGCTGTATTTCAACGGCCAGGAAGGCCTTGCCGGCAAGCACCGCAAACTGATGCCGACCGCGGGCGAGCGGCTGATCTGGGGCTTTGGCGATGGCTCGACGATGCCCGTCTTCGATACGCCTTACGGCAAGATCGGCGCCGTCATCTGCTGGGAAAACTACATGCCGATGCTGCGCATGTACATGTACAGCCAGGGCGTCGCTCTGTATTGCGCGCCGACGGCGGACGACCGCGACAGCTGGATCCCCAGCATGCGCCACATTGCGCTGGAAGGCCGCTGCTATGTGCTGACCGCCTGCCAGCACTTGCGCCGCGACGCGTATCCGGAAGACTTCGAATGCGCGCTGGGCGACAGCCCGGACACCGTGCTGATGCGCGGCGGCAGCGCCATCATCGATCCCTTGGGCGAAGTGCTGGCGGGTCCGGACTTTTCCGCCGAAACGATCCTGTACGCCGACATCAACCCCAATCAGATCCTGCGCGGCAAGTACGACTTCGACGTGTCCGGCCACTACGCGCGGCCGGACGTGTTCCAGCTGCACGTCGACACCCGCGAGAAGCGGGCGGTATCCGCCATCAGCGCGACTGGCCCGCAGGAGCCCTGAGCCATGCATTTCGATTTCAGCGCCCTGCCATCGCAGACGGTCTACAAGCTGTTGACCTCGACCGTCACGCCGCGTCCGATCGCGTGGGTCACCACAATGTCGGACGAGGGCTGCGTCAACGCGGCGCCGTTCAGCTTCTTCAACGTCATGGGCCACCAGCCGCCCACCGTGGCCATCGGCCTGATGCGCCGGGCCAATGGCGAGCTCAAGGACACCAGCGCCAACATCATCCAGAACGGCGAATTCGTGGTGAACCTGGTGGCCGAGTCGATGATGCAGCAGATGAACCAGACCTGCGCGGACTACCCGCCCGGTGTGGACGAGCTGGCCAAGGCGGGGCTGACGGCGTTGCCGGCCGCGCATGTGCGGCCGCCGCTGATCCAGGGCAGCCCAGTGTCGCTGGAATGCGTCAGCCAGGCGACGATCGTGACCGGGCCGCACCAGGTCGTCGTCATTGGCCGGGTGCTGGGCGCGCACGTGGATGACGCCTTTGTGGAGGATGCCGAGCGCGGCTACGTGAAGACCGCCGAGATGGGCCTGGTTGCCCGCATGCACGGCAGCGGTTGGTATGCCCGCAGTACGGACCTGTTCCAGCTGGCGCGGCCTACTGTCGCAGACTGATGATCCAGGCGGCCGTGATGGCCGCCTTTTTTTTGCCCGCGGCGGCCTCGGGCCGGTTTTGCAAACGCGGGAGCTTCTGTCAAAAAGTTCTCCATTTCCCCCGATGCCCGCCAAATTCCGGCTGCTAGCATTTGCCGGACCGTCGCGGGAATCCTCGATTCCGACTTCTCCGGCGGCATTTTTTCGACACAACGAACACCAATATTTTGGGGGCGGATCATCCAGGGGCTTGCGGGCGTCTGGCTTGCAGGGGAGACGGCATCCGGCCGGCGCCCGGCAACTGCCGAAACCCGCATCCAAGCGCCTGGCTGGATGCTGGAGGCAGTATGAAGAATATGAAGCTTGGAACCCGCCTTGCGGGGGGCTTTTCCGTTTTGCTGGCCATGATCATCCTCATGTGCGTCGTGGGGCTGGTCAGCTTGGCCAACATCAACGAATCGGTCGAAATCGTCACGCAACGTTCGCTGATCAAGGAACGCCTGATCAACGATTGGGCCCGCAATATCCAGACCGGGGTCACCCGGACCACCGCCATCGCCAAAAGCGCCGATGCCAGCCTGGCTGGCTTCTTCACCGAAGAGGCCGCCACCTCCACCCGCAATTCCTCGGCGCTGCAGCAGCAGATCGAACCGCTGATTGAAACCAGCGACGAAAAGCTGCTGTGGGATGGCATCCGCAAATCCCGCGGCGAATACCTGCGCACGCGCGACGCCATCTTCAAGGCCAAGCAGGAGGGCGATGTGGCCTCGGCCGACAAGGTCTTCACCCAGGAATTCCTGCCGGCCACGCGCCAGTTCATCGACCAGATCACCAAGCTGTCGACCCTGCAACGCGCCGAGATCGACGCGCGCGCGGCGGATATCCAAGGCGCCTACCGCAGCGCCAATTTCTGGATGATTGCAATCGGTTCCATCGCGGTCGTCAGCGGTTTGCTGCTGGCCATCCTGCTGACCCGCGGCATCACCCGGCCCTTGTCCGCCGCCGTGCGTGTGGCCCGCACCGTCGCAGCCAATGACCTGACCAGCGTGATTATGGTGAAGTCGCGCGACGAGATCGGCCAATTGATGCAGGCGCTGGAGTCCATGAACGCCAACCTGGCCGGCACCATTGCAAGCATCCGGACCGGCGTGGACAGCATGGCGTCCGCCTCGGGCGAAATCGCGGCCGGCAATACCGACCTGTCGTCCCGCACCGAGCAACAGGCTGCCTCGCTGGAAGAGACGGCGGCGTCCATGGAGCAGCTGTCTTCCACCGTGAAGCAGAACGCCGACAGCGCACGCCAGGCGAACCAGTTGGCCGCCGCGGCGTCCGACACGGCGTCTCGCGGCGGGGCCACCGTGTCCGAAGTGGTCAGCACGATGAACGCGATCTCTGCGAGCTCGGTCAAGATCGCCGAGATCGTTTCGGTCATCGACGGCATCGCCTTCCAGACCAACATCCTGGCGCTGAACGCCGCGGTGGAAGCGGCGCGGGCGGGCGAACAGGGCAAGGGCTTCGCCGTGGTTGCCGCCGAGGTCCGCACCTTGGCGCAGCGCAGCGCCCAGGCCGCCAAGGAAATCAAGACGCTGATTGAAGATACCGTGCAGAAGATCAGCCAGGGTTCGGTCAGCGCCGGCCGCGCGGGCTCGACGATGCAGGAAATCGTCAGCTCGGTGCAGCGCGTAACCGACATCATGGGTGAAATCGCCGCAGCGTCAGCCGAACAGGCCGACGGCATCGAACAGGTCAACCGGGCCGTGTCGCAGATGGATGAAGTCACGCAGCAGAACGCCGCCCTGGTGGAAGAGGCCGCCGCGGCGGCGGGCTCGATGCAGGATCAGGCAGCCGAGCTGACGCGGGCGGTCAGCGCGTTCAAGCTGCCGGGGGCGGGGCAGGCGGGCGGAGGCGAGGCGCAGGCGGTGCGGCTGGCGGCGCCTGTCCGGCAGATTGCGGCGTATTGATGCGGGTAAAGCTTCGGGCGGGGTTTCCCGCCCGATCTTTCACCAAAGACACAAAGAAAAAAGCCCCTGATTTCTCAGGGGCTTCGTTCTTGAATACTGGCGGAGAGGGTGGGATTCGAACCCACGGTACGGGGATACCGTACGCCTGATTTCGAGTCAGGTACATTCGACCACTCTGCCACCTCTCCGTTGCTGGGTTCCAAAACGGCGTTGCCTCTAAGAGGCTTCACGGAAAGATCCCTGGTCGGAAGGATCTTCGTTGTTGGAGCAGCGAAGCCCGCAATTCTACAGGATTTTTTTTGCTTGTGTAAAGGGGGTGCGAAAAAATCTTTACAGGGGCTTATCCCGGGCTTCCGGCGGCGCTGATCTTTGCCCAGAATCGGGTCCATGGATCTGATCCTCATCCTCCTGCTTGCCGCCGTCTTGTGCGTGCCCATCACCCAGCGGCTGGGGCTGGGCGCCATCCCGGGCTACCTGATCGCGGGCGTGCTGATCGGGCCGTCATGCCTGAAGCTCGTGACCAATGTGGACACCATGATCAGCGTGTCCCAATGGGGCGTGGTGATGATGCTGTTCATCATCGGGCTGGAGCTGTCGCCCAAGCGGCTGTGGGCCATGCGCAGCGAGGTCTTCGTGCTGGGGTCGCTGCAGATGCTGGCCTGCGGCCTGTTGCTGGGGCTGGTGTTCGGGGCGGCGCTGCGGCATCTGGCGGGCATGGAGTGGCAAGCGGCGGTGTTGTGCGGGCTGTCGCTGGCGTTGTCGTCGACGGCGGTGGCGCTGCGGCTGCTGGACGAGCGCACGCTGACGCGTACGCCGTTGGGCCGGTCGGCGCTGGGTGTCCTGCTGTTCCAGGACATGGCGGCGATTCCGATGCTGGTGGCAGCCGGGCTGCTGGGCTCGGACGGCACGTCGGCGCCGTCTTTCAAGGAAGCGCTGATTGCCGTGACGGTCGTGGCGGTGGCCTACCGGCTGCGGCTGCTGGGCTGGGCCGCGAAAGCGCAGTTGAACGAGCTGTTCACGGCGGCGGCGCTGTTGATGGTGGTGGGCGCGGCGCAGTTGTTCGACTATGCGGGATTGTCGGCAGGCCTGGGCGGTTTCCTTGTCGGGGTGCTGATGGCGGAATCGCGCTACCGCCACGATCTGGAAAAAGCGATCGACCCCTTCAAGGGCCTGCTGCTGGGCCTGTTCTTCCTGGCCATCGGCATGTCCATCAACCTTGGGGTGGTGGAGGTCCACTGGAAACTTATCCTGGCGGGCGTGGCGGCCTTGCTGGCGGTCAAAGCGCTGGTCCTGTATGGATTCGCGCGCTTTCTGGGGTTGCCGCGCTACCACCGGCTGCTATTCGCCATGGTGCTGGCGCAGGGCGGGGAGTTCAGCTTCGCCATCTTCAACGAAGCCTGGGACAACCATCTGATGAACCTGGAGCAGCGCGACGTGCTGTCGGTGGTGGTGGCGGTGTCGATGGGCGTGGTCCCGGTGCTGATCAAACTGCTGGAACGCGTGCCGGAGAACCGGGGCGGCATGGCCGATCTGCCGACTGCCGAGCCCGTCGCGGCCAACGCTGACGACGCGTCGCCGCCCTCCGAACCCCGGGATAAGCCGCCGTCCGCTTGACCCCGCGCACTGTGGGGACATGGCATGATCGCCGTCACGCGGGGCAGCTACACTTGAACCCCGCTTTTGCATCCCGCACACCGCCAGATCACAGGAGAATGCTCATGCTCAAAGGAAAAGTCGCCCTTGTCACCGGGTCCACCAGCGGCATCGGCCTGGGTATCGCCACCGCCTTCGCCCAGCAGGGCGCCGATATCGTCCTGAACGGTTTCGGCGACGCGGCCGAGATCGAAAAGGTGCGCGCCGGCCTGGCCGACAAGCATGGCGTGAAGGTGATCTACGACGGCGCCGACCTGTCCAAGGGCGACGCCGTGCGTGGCCTGGTCGAGAGCACGGTGCGGCAGTTGGGCCGCATCGATATCCTGGTCAACAACGCCGGCATCCAGCACACCGCGCTGATCGAGGACTTCCCCGCTGAAAAGTGGGACGCCATTCTTGCGCTCAACCTGTCGGCCGTGTTCCACGGCACCGCCGCCGCCTTGCCGCACATGAAGAAGCAGGGCTTTGGCCGCATCATCAACATCGCGTCGGCGCACGGCCTGGTGGCCTCGGCCAACAAGTCGGCCTATGTGGCCGCCAAGCACGGCGTGGTGGGCTTCACCAAGGTCACGGCGCTGGAAACCGCCGGCCAGGGCATTACGGCCAACTCCATCTGCCCGGGCTGGGTCCGCACCCCGCTGGTGGAAAAGCAGATCACCGCGCTGGCTGAGAAGAATGGCGTCGACCAGGAAACCGCTGCGCGTGAATTGCTGAGCGAAAAGCAGCCGTCGCTGCAATTCGTGACGCCGGAACAATTGGGCGGCACCGCCGTGTTCCTGGCCTCGGACGCCGCGGCCCAAATCACTGGAACGTCCGTCTCCGTCGATGGCGGCTGGACGGCGCGTTAATCAAGTAAAGGAATCCCCGAATGTTGTTTCTGCTTTCCCCCGCCAAGAAGCTGGACTACGACTCGCCGCTGCACATCGAGACGCATACCCAGCCGCTGTTCGTGGATCAGGCCGCCGGCCTGATCAAGGTCTTGAAGACCAAGTCCGCGGACGATATATCCGAACTGATGAGCCTGAGCCCGGCGCTGTCCGAGCTGAACGCGCAGCGCTACGCCCACTGGAAGCGCTCCTTCACGCAGACCAACTCGCGCCAGGCCGTGCTGGCCTTCAATGGCGACGTGTACGAAGGGCTGGACGCGTCGACCCTGTCGGCCAAGCAGCTGGAATGGGCGCAAGAACACGTGGCCATCCTTAGCGGCCTGTACGGCGTGCTGCGCCCGCTGGACCTGATGCAGCCCTACCGCCTGGAAATGGGCACGCGGCTGGAGACGCCCAAGGGCAAGAACCTGTACGAGTACTGGGGTTCGACCATTGCCGCCTACCTGAACGAACGCCAGGAAGGCAAGAAGTCGCCGGTGATCGTCAACCTGGCGTCCGAAGAGTATTTCAAGTCGGTCGACCTGAAGACGCTGAAGGCTCGCGTGGTGCAATGCGTGTTCCAGGACTGGAAGAACGGCGCCTGGAAGATCATCAGCTTCCACGCCAAGCGCGCACGCGGCTTGATGGCCCGCTACGCCATCCAGCACAAGGTCACCAAGCCCGAAGGCCTGCAAGGCTTCGACCTGGAAGGGTACGCGTACGACGCGTCGGCATCGTCGGAAGACAAGCTGGTGTTCCGCCGCAAGCTGTAAGGGGCGATTGCCGTATGGGGAGGCCGGACGTGCTTGTGATGGCGCGCGGGTTTATCGACCGTAGGATGGGTGAAGCGCGAAAGGGCGTAGGCAAGAACTCGTTTGTCGAGCGCGCGGAACCCATCAAGCGGCGGTGAATCCTTAGCGGCTTCAGCCACAACGCAACCGATGCTTGATGGGTTCCGCGCGTTTGGATATCAGGTCCTTGCGGGCATTCTCCCGCGCTTCACCCATCCTACGACCCGTCTCTCCACGTGAGAATCTTCAGGACGCCGCCGCCGCCACCGGCGGCGCGTGCGTCGGGTCGGCCAAGGCCTGCAGTTCTTGCCGGATCATATGGGACGCCTTCAGCATCTGCTTGACGGGGTAGGCCAGCGCGGCCTGTTCGCCTTCGGTGTCGAACTGCGTGGGCAGGTTCGCGGCGATCTCAGGACGGCGTTCATCCAGCAGGTCGACCATGCCGTTCATGGCCAGTTGCACCGCTTCGGGCGTCTTCGGCAAGGCCGCCAGAATGGGGATCGCCGCGGTAATCTGCGAGGCCAGCACGTGGTTCTGGATCAGCAGGTTATTGAGCTCGGGCACGCTGACCTGGTGCGATTTCGGCTCGCTCATCATGCGATAAAAGGCTTCGGCGAAATTGCTGAACGCGATGTGCACGTTCTTGCGCGCCAGGCGCCACGCCAGGTCGGCATCGATCACCGCCGGCTTGTCGGCCGCGGCGTCGCCGACCGGTGCGCCATGCGCCTGCATCGCATCGGCATAGCGCAGGCCGGCGATCAGGTATTCGCGGTTGGCCCGCGTGGCGGCGGCAGCCAGAGGCTTCAGGTAGCGGGCCTCCCACCACGGCAGGATGTAGCTGCACACCAGCGCCAGCGCGCAGCCCAGCAGCGTGTCGAGGGCGCGTTCGCCGATCACGGACATGGACACGGTGCCCGGCGACACGAAGTGGAACACCAGCACCACGAAGAGCGTGTTGAAGATGGCGCTGGCCATGTAGTTCAGCTGCACCAGGCTGTTGCCCATGACGCAGGCGCCCAGCAGCACGGCGAAAAGTATCTCTGGCCGGTCGGTGACGTTGAACAGGAGCAGCGCGCAGATGCAGCCGATCAGCGTGCCGCCCAGCCGCCAGCCGTTGCGCTGCCGCGTCAGCGCAAAACCCGGTTTCATGATGATGACGATAGTCAGCATGATCCAGTAGTTGTGCGCCGAAAACGCCGGCGACAGCCAGCGGCTGGCCAGCGTCATGGCGATGGCTGCGGCCGCCGTCACGCGCAGCGCATAGCGGAAATGCGGCGAATCCAGCCGCAGGTTGCTGGTCAAGAGGCCGAAGCGGAATTCCTGGCGCGAGATGAATCGCGTCAGCGACTTGTTGATGCGCAGCACATCGGTGGGCTTGGCATCCGGCGAAGCCGCGGTGTGGTCCGCCAGCCGGTCGACGATGCGGGCGGAATTGCGCAGCCGGCGCAGCACCTGGATGATCAGCGCCAGCATCTCGGGTTCGCGCTCGCCCAGGCCCTGTTGCTTCAACTGTTCGATCTCGTATTCGATGGCGCGCAATTCGGCGCGGGCGCTGCTGCGGTACTGCACCTGGCGGCCGCGCGACACGTCCAGCGCGATGCGGTTCAGCTCCAGCGACATCTTCACCAGTGCGTCCCGCATGAACATCAGGCAGTCGTTGCCGGCCAGCGTGCGGCGCAGCGCCGCGTAGTCGGTGTGCGTGGCTACCAGCGTGTCCAGCAACTGCAGCATGTCGACGAACATGTTCCAGATCATCACCCGCTGGCGGTCGCCCAGGCCCTTGCCGCGGGGCAGGGCGCGCAAGACCATGTCGCGGGCGGCCTGATGCTTTTCCGTCATGACGGACTGGCGCTGGATCAGCGTTCGGTAGGCCTCGTCCAGGTCGGCGGTCGCGTCGTAGAAGGCGGCGCGGGCCGCCACGTAGTCGCCGGTGGCAAACAGCGCCACCGACATGGCTTGCTGTTCCTCGCGTAGCCAGAACAGGCGCGAAAAGCCCAGGCTGAACACCACGTAGAACAGGGCGCCGCCCAGGGTGGCGGCGGCATGCGCCAGGACCTCGTGCGGCTCCAGCGGCGAATGCATGGTCAAGGTCATCAGGAGCAGGCCGGCAAAGCCGATCAGCCCGCCGCGCTTGCCGAACACGGTGAACATCGAATAGACGAAGCACTGGGCAATGACGACCAGCCAGATCAGCACCGGGTGCGTGGACGCCAGCCCGGTGATGATGACGGTCAACGTGCCCAGCGCGGCCCCGCCCAGCATCTCGTTGGTGCGATGGCGCTGCGGCCCGCCCGGCTGGTCGATGATGGCCAGGCACTGCGCACCGAAAGTCGCGACCAGCCCCGTGGTGTAGTTGCCGAAGATGCCGCCCAGCACCAGCACGGGCAACAGCATGCCGACCCCCTGGCGCACCCCTCCGAAGAAGTAGTGGCTATAGAGGAAGCGGCGGATGCTGGCAATGCGCAAATCCATGGGAAGGCGGCGGGCTGTGGGCGACCGGATAAGTATAGAGACGTCGTCTGGATTTTTGGGGTCAGATCGTTACCGGAGTTTCCCTGCATGCTCGGTGCATCGCCCGTGCAACGGTTGTCAAACCTTGATTTGCTACCTTTGACGCAACGCGGTAAATTCCATCTCTTGCGTCGGTCTGCCTATCCGAAACCGGCGCGTTGAGGCGGATGGCCAGGGTCACCTCCCAGCCATCCTGCCGCAGTGATACTTGCTGTTGGCCGCGCCACAAGCGTGTGTTGCCAAAGCTTCCATTTCGACCTCCAGCGTCCCCCAGGGGCGTTTGCACTGCGTTCTGTCGAGCGTGTGCCGGGTCGGCAGGGTGTCCGGGTGGCGTGGCTCCGTGAGCCGCTAAGCGCCGGATCATGTTGTCGTAGCCGGTATGGGTTCCGTTGCCGCCGTATCCGGGCGAGCAGCAGTCAGGGTTGCAGGGCCGGTACTGAAAGGAAATACAACATGGAAATGAATGGCGCCGATATCGTCGTGCGCTGCCTGGCCGATGAGGGCGTGGAACACGTTTTCGGCTATCCCGGCGGCGCAGTGCTTTACATCTACGACGCGATCTTCAAGCAAGGCAAATTTCAGCATATCCTGGTTCGTCACGAGCAAGCTGCCGTGCACGCTGCCGATGCCTATTCGCGCTCGTCGCAAAAGGTCGGCGTCTGCCTCGTGACCAGCGGCCCGGGCGTGACCAATGCCGTCACCGGCATCGCCACCGCCTATATGGATTCCATCCCCATGGTCATCATCAGCGGGCAAGTGCCCACTGCGGCCATCGGCGAGGACGCCTTCCAGGAATGCGACACCGTCGGCATCACGCGTCCCTGCGTCAAGCACAACTTCCTGGTGCGCGACGTCAAGGACCTGGCCGAAACCATGCGCCGCGCGTTCTATATCGCGCGCACGGGCCGTCCCGGCCCGGTGCTGGTGGATATCCCCAAGGACATCACCGTCGCACAGTGCAAGTACACGCCGCCCAAGGGCGAGATCTCGATGCGTTCCTACGCGCCCGTGAACAAGGGCCACCAGGGGCAGATCAAGAAAGCCGTGCAGATGCTGCTGGCCGCCGAGCGGCCGATGATCTACACGGGCGGCGGGGTCATCCTGTCGAACGCCGCGCCCGAGCTCAACAAGCTCGTGTCGCAGCTGGGCGCGCCCTGCACCAGCACCCTGATGGGTCTGGGCGGCTACCCGGCCAGCAGCGGCCAGTTCGTGGGCATGCCCGGCATGCACGGCACGTACGAAGCCAACATGGCGATGCAGCACTGCGACGTGTTGCTGGCTATCGGGGCCCGTTTCGACGACCGTGTGATCGGCAATCCCAAGCACTTCGCGCAGAACGCCCGCAAGATCATCCATATCGATATCGATCCGTCGTCGATCTCCAAGCGCGTGCGCGTGGACGTCCCGATCGTCGGTAACGTCAAGGACGTGCTGGCCGACCTGAGCGCCCAGTACGAAGTGGCGGCCGCCGAGCACAAGCCCGCCTCCATCACCAAGTGGTGGGAGCAGGTCGAGACCTGGCGCGGCAAGGAATGCCTGAAGTTCGCCAACTCGGATGAAGTCATCAAGCCGCAGTACGTGGTGGAAAAGCTCTGGGAAGTGACCGGCGGCGACGCCTTCGTCACGTCCGACGTGGGCCAGCACCAGATGTGGGCGGCCCAGTACTACAAGTTCGACAAGCCGCGCCGCTGGATCAACTCCGGCGGCCTGGGCACCATGGGTGTGGGGCTGCCGTACGCGATGGGCGTGCAGATGGCCAACCCTGGGCACGACGTCGCCGTCATCACCGGCGAAGCGTCGATCCAGATGAACATCCAGGAACTGTCGACCTGCCACCAGTACCGCCTGACACCGAAGATCGTCTGCCTGAACAACCGTTTCTTGGGCATGGTCCGGCAATGGCAGCAGATCGATTACGGCTCGCGCTATTCCGAGTCCTACATGGATTCGCTGCCCGACTTCGTCAAGGTGGCCGAGGCCTATGGCCACGTGGGTCTGCGCATCGAGCGTCCGGCAGATGTCGAACCGGCGTTGCGCGAAGCGTTCGGCAAGCACAAGGAACGCCTGGTCTTCCTGGATTTCATCACCGACCGCACCGAAAACGTGTGGCCGATGGTCAAGGCAGGCCGCGGGCTGACCGAAATGCTGCTTGGCTCTGAAGACCTGTAAGGAGGCCACTATGAAGCACGTGATTTCCGTCCTCCTCGAGAACGAACCCGGCGCGCTGTCGCGCGTGGTGGGGCTGTTTTCCGCGCGGGGCTACAACATCGAGACCCTGACCGTGGCGCCCACCGAGGATTCCACGCTGTCGCGCATGACCATCGTGACGACCGGTTCCGATGAAGTCATCGAACAGATCACCAAGCACCTGAACCGCCTGGTGGATGTCGTTAAAGTGGTGGACCTGACCGAAGGCGCCCACATCGAGCGCGAGCTGATGCTCGTGAAGGTGCGCGCCGTGGGCAAGGAACGCGAAGAGATGAAGCGCATGGCGGACATCTTCCGCGGCCGCATTATCGACGTCACCGACAAGTCCTACACCATCGAATTGACCGGGGTGCAGGAAAAAGTACAGGCCTTCCTGGAGGCCCTGGACCGCAGTGCCATCCTTGAAACCGTACGCACCGGCGTGTCCGGCATCGGACGCGGTGAACGGATTTTGAAGATTTGACCGGCCTTCCAGGCCAAGCCGCACCCTACATCTGAACCAATCGAATATCCAAATACTGGAATCTGGAGCACAACCATGAAAGTTTTCTACGACAAAGACTGCGATCTGTCCCTCATCAAAGGCAAGACCGTTGCCATCATCGGCTATGGTTCGCAAGGCCACGCGCACGCGCAGAACCTGCATGAGTCGGGCGTGAAGGTCATCGTCGGCCTGCGCAAGGGCGGCGCTTCGTGGAACAAGGCCGCCAACGCCGGCCTGGAAGTCAAGGAAGTGGCTGATGCCGTCAAGTCCGCCGACATCGTCATGATGTTGCTGCCCGACGAGAACATCGCCTCGGTCTACAACAAGGAAGTGCACGCCAACATCAAGGCTGGCGCCGCCCTGGCTTTCGCCCACGGCTTCAACGTCCACTACGGCCAGGTCGTGCCGCGTGAAGACATCGACGTCATCATGATCGCCCCGAAGGCCCCGGGCCACACGGTGCGCAACACGTACAAGCAAGGTGGCGGCGTGCCCCATCTGGTGGCCGTGTACCAGGACAAGTCGGGCGCCGCGCGTGACGTGGCCCTGTCGTACGCCAGCGCCAACGGCGGCGGCCGTGCCGGCATCATCGAAACCAACTTCCGCGAAGAAACCGAAACCGACCTGTTCGGCGAACAAGCCGTCCTGTGCGGCGGTACCGTCGAACTGATCAAGGCCGGTTTCGACACGCTGGTGGAAGCCGGCTACGCGCCCGAAATGGCGTACTTCGAATGCCTGCACGAACTGAAGCTGATCGTCGACCTGATCTATGAAGGCGGCATCGCCAACATGAACTACTCGATTTCGAACAACGCCGAGTTCGGCGAGTACGAAACGGGCCCGAAGATCGTCACCGACGAAACCCGCAAGGCCATGCGTCAGTGCCTGACGGACATCCAGACCGGCGAATACGCCAAGAAGTTCATCCTGGAAAACACCGCCGGCGCCCCGACCCTGACCTCGCGCCGCCGCATCAACGCGGAATCGCAGATCGAGCAAGTGGGCGGCAAGCTGCGCGCCATGATGCCCTGGATCGCCGCCAACAAGCTGGTGGACAAGTCCAAGAACTGATCGACGCCCATGCGCGGGGGGTTAACCCTCGCGCAACAGCGGTCAAAGCGGCATGCCTGCGAGGGCATGCCGCTTTTTCTTGGCTTATTGCTCAGGCACGCGGCTTGCTCTGTCCCGCAAGCGGGGCCAGATGGGTTAACCTTTCACAGTCCGTTGTAAGTTATTGAGACCATGCCCAATTTTTCCATGCGCGATTCCGAGAACCGCCACCGAAGCATCTACCTGCTGCCCAACGCATTCACCACCGCGGCGTTGTTCGCGGGGTTCTATGCCGTGGTGCAGGCCATGAACGATCGCTTCGAAGTCGCCGCCATCGCCATTTTCGTGGCCATGGTGCTGGACGGCATGGACGGCCGGGTTGCCCGGCTGACCAACACGCAGTCCGCCTTCGGCGAACAATACGACTCGCTGTCGGACATGACGTCCTTCGGCGTGGCGCCCGCGCTGGTCATGTACGAGTGGATCCTGAACGACCTGGGCCGCTGGGGCTGGCTGGCCGCCTTCGTCTACGTGGCCGGTGCCGCCTTGCGCCTGGCACGGTTCAACACCAATATCGCCGTCGTCGACAAACGCTATTTCCAGGGCTTGCCCAGCCCGGCTGCGGCCGCGCTGGTGGCGGGTTTCGTCTGGCTGGCCGTGGACAATAAACTGCCCATCCATGACAGCCTGATGGCCTGGGTGGCGTTCACGCTGACCATGTACGCCGGCATCACCATGGTGTCGAACGCCCCGTTCTTCAGCGGCAAGAGCTTCGCCCTGGGCCGCAGCGTGCCGTTCTGGGGCATCTTGCTGGTGGTGGCGGTGTTCGTCTTTGTGTCCAGCGATCCCCCGGTCGTGCTGTTCGGCCTCTTCGTGCTGTACGGCCTGTCGGGCTGGATCATGTGGGGCTGGCGCTGGAACAAGGCCCGCCGCCTGACGCAAGAGCGCCGCGGCCATTCTTCCTGACCCGCTCGCACTATTCAAAACAAAACCCGCCGATTCGGCGGGTTTTGTTTTTGGGGCGGGGGGGGGCGTCAGCGCCACATGAATTTGTCGTCGTCGTACATGGGGTCGGGGCCGGGATGGAAGTGCGTCAGCTTGCTGCCGTCGCGGCCCATGTAGACGTACATCAGCGAATTCCAGACGCCGTTCTCTTTATAACGGTACGACCACACGACTTCGCGTTTTTCGCCCAGGCCGGCTTCCTCGATGCGGGCAGGCGGGCCGAATTCGCAGCGCACGCGGTCCGGTCCCCATTCGCCCACTTCCAGCACCTTGAAGTGCTGGTCGGTCAGCAGCGGCACCACTTGGCCCACGCGGCCGTCGGTGCCCACATTGGTGCCCCAGGCATACTGGCCCATCGGTTGTTGCGTCCAGATGACGCGGCGCCCGCCGCCAGCTTGCGGGCATTCGAAGTTGGGCTGGCCGAACTGGGTCAGGACCTCGCCGTAGGGCGTGCCGGGGGGCACCTGGGCCAGGTTGGCACAAGCCGCAAGCCCGGTCAGCGCCAGCGAGGCGAGGGCAGCGCGGGCGGTTTTGTAATATTTAGACATATCTTTGCTCCTCTGGGGCGCCGGTCGGGCACCTGCCGGCCTCTGCCGATCGGCCGAAACCGTCTCTGGGGTAATTCTAGCGAATCAGCTATAATCATCGAGCTTTATCAAGTGTATTGATTTTGCAAGATGCTTTGCGCCGGCAGTCCGGCTGGAGAAGGAACCGCCTTCAGAGGGCCCCTTCACAGCTATTGAAGCAGCAGTGAGAAAGCAAAAACGCTTATCGCCGGGATCACGCAAATTTTTTCCAAACCACGTCAGGGCACCTCGGCCCTGTCGCATGTCCGAAGAGGTCATCAATGTCTGTAGCTGACATCAAGAAATCCGATATCGTTGCGCAATTCCAACGCGCTCAAGGCGATACCGGCTCCCCCGAAGTTCAGGTGGCTCTGCTCACCGCCCGTATCAACGAACTGACTGGTCACTTCAAAGAACACATGAAGGACCATCACTCGCGCCGCGGTCTGCTGCGTATGGTCAGCCGTCGCCGCAAGCTGCTCGACTATCTCAAGGGCCGCAATCCCGATTCGTACCGCGCTCTGATCGAAAAACTCGGTCTGCGTAAGTGATCGACGGGGCTGGCTCCCCATGACGCAATAACCGTGGTCGGTGCGACGTATTGTCGCGACGGCCACGGTTTTTCATTTGTAAGGAATAATCGTCATGTTCAACAAAGTGACAAAATCGTTCCAATACGGCCAGCATACGGTCGTTCTGGAAACTGGCGAAATCGCTCGCCAGGCCTCCGGCGCCGTTGTGGTGTCGATCGAGGACACCGTTGTTCTGGCCACCGTTGTGGCTTCCAAGAAGGCCAAGCCGGGTCAAACGTTTTTCCCGCTGACCGTCGACTACATCGAGAAGACCTACGCTGCCGGCCGTATTCCGGGTGGGTTCTTCAAGCGTGAAGGCAAGCCGTCCGAAAAGGAAACGCTGACCTCGCGCCTGATCGACCGTCCGCTGCGTCCGTTGTTCCCCGAAGACTTCTACAACGAAGTCCAAGTGGTCATCCACACGCTGTCGGTCAATCCCGAGATCGATCCCGACATCGCCGCCATGATCGGCGCCTCGGCCGCTCTGGCCATTTCGGGCATCCCGTTCAACGGCCCGATCGGCGCCGCGCGCGTGGGCTACATCGATGGCCAGTACGCCCTGAACCCGACCGCTTCGCAGCTGAAGTCGTCGAAGCTGGACCTGGTTGTCGCCGGTACCGAAAACGCCGTGCTGATGGTGGAATCGGAAGCCCAACAGCTGTCCGAAGAAATCATGCTGGGCGGCGTGGTCTACGGCCACGAGCAAATGCAGGCTGTCATCAACGCCATTCACGAACTGGTGAAGGACGCTGGCAAGCCCGACTGGGACTGGCAAGCTCCGGCCAAGGACGAAGCCCTGATCGCCGCCGTGACCTCGGCTGCCCAGGAAGGCCTGAACGCCGCCTACCAGATCCGCGAAAAGCAAGCCCGTACCGCCAAGCTGCGTGAAGTGTCGGCTGACGTGTCGGCCAAGCTGGCTGCCGCCGCCGCTGAAAAGGGTGAGTCGCTGCCGGATGCCGTGACCGTCGACAACATCATGTTCTCGCTGGAATCGGCCATCGTCCGCGGCCAGATCCTGAACGGCGAACCGCGTATCGACGGCCGCGACACCCGCACCGTGCGCCCCATCAGCGTGCGTCTGGGCGTGCTGCCCCGCGCACACGGCAGCGCGCTGTTCACCCGTGGTGAAACGCAAGCGCTGGTCGTGGCCACGCTGGGCACCAAGCAAGACGAACAGATCATCGACGCGCTCATGGGCGAGTACCGTGACCGCTTCATGATGCACTACAACATGCCTCCGTTCGCCACTGGCGAAACGGGCCGCATCGGTGTGCCCAAGCGCCGCGAAATCGGCCACGGCCGTCTGGCCAAGCGCTCGCTGATCCCGCTGCTGCCGGCGCCTGAAGACTTCCAGTACACGATCCGCATCGTGTCGGAAATCACCGAGTCCAACGGCTCGTCGTCGATGGCTTCGGTCTGCGGCGGCTCGCTGGCCATGATGGACGCCGGCGTGCCGGTCAAGGATCACGTGGCCGGCGTGGCCATGGGCCTGATCCTGGACGGCGGCAAGTTCGCTGTTCTGACCGACATTCTGGGTGACGAAGATCACCTGGGCGACATGGACTTCAAGGTTGCGGGCACCGAAAACGGCGTCACCGCACTGCAGATGGACATCAAGATCCAGGGCATCACGAAGGAAATCATGCAAGTGGCGCTGGCGCAAGCCCGCGAAGGCCGCCTGCACATCCTGACCAAGATGAAGGAAGCGCTGGACGGTTCGCGTGGCGAACTCTCGGCTTTCGCCCCGCGCATGCTGACCATCAAGATCAACCCCGAGAAGATCCGCGACGTGATCGGCAAGGGCGGCGCCACCATCCGCGCGCTGACCGAAGAAACCGGCACGCAGATCGACATCTCCGACGACGGCACGATCGTGATCGCCAGCGTCGACGAAGCGCAGGCCAAAGAAGCCCAGCGCCGCATCGTCGAACTGACCGCCGACGTCGAAGTGGGCCAGATCTACGAAGGCTCGGTCCTGCGTCTGCTGGACTTCGGCGCCATCGTGCAAGTGCTGCCGGGCCGTGATGGTCTGCTGCACATCTCGGAAATCGCCAACTACCGCATCGCGAACATCAACGATGTGCTGAAGGTCGGCCAGCAAGTCCGCGTCAAGGTCATCGAGGCCGACGACAAGGGCCGCCTGCGCCTGTCCATCAAGGCGATCGGCGGCATCGAAGCGCAGCAACCCGCTGCCGCTACCGAAGCAGCCCCCCAATCGGAACCGCAAGCTGAATAAGCTGGCAGGCTGATTGAATGAAGAACGGCGCCGCGAGGCGCCGTTTTTTATTGTTGCGCCACAATAAATCGGCCAGCGGCCTGATTCATCTTCTTGCGACTTCACCCCGCTGACGTCTCCCATCTTCGCCGACCTTGCTGTAAAGTCTTGCGGCAGAAAAGGGGGAATCGGATGAGTCAGGTATGACGGGATGGCCAGGTGGCGCCACCGCCGCGGTGCTGCTTGTCGTGCTGCTGACTGGCTGCATGAGCAGCCCCGGTCCGGGCCAGCGCGGACCCAATAGCGAGGATATGTCGGCCGATCAGTTCGGCCAGACCGACTTCAACCGCACCGTCACGCTGGAAGTCCGCGACAATCTGGCGAGCCTGTATTCCCTGCTGGACAAGCTCTACCGCCGAAACCCCCGAGAATGGCGCAAGACCGGCGTGGCGGACCAGAAGACGGCCGTGAATCGCGTCAAGCACGCCATCGAGGTCCGCATCCCGCCCAGCGACCTGGCCGGCCTGCGCGACATCCAGATCCTGGCTGTGTCGCTGGACCCCAATTACTCGGGCGACCGCGTCGGCGCCTTCATCTACGGCCTGGCCGACACCATCATCGCGGCCCACAACGGCAAGACCCGGCTGTATGCCACCGACGCGCTGGACGGCCAGCGGGTCTACAATGCCGCACGGAATGTCGAGGCCGCCGCCTGGTTGCTGGCGTCGCGCCGCAACAATCAAGGCGAGCCGCTGTTGCTGGCCAACGAAATGTCCCCCAACGCCACGAACCTCAGCTTCGAGCGGGAGTTCGGCGCCATCATCGGCCGGCTGGACCTGATCGCCAACCTGCTGGGTGAAAACTCGCGGCGCATCGGGATCAACTATGCGCAGGGCCTGCTGCTGTTCAATTTTCTGCCTGTCCGCTAACCGGATCTACCCATCGTGATCGATATCGCATCTATCCAGACCGCCCGCGAAAACCTGCGCGGCCAGGTGCTGAAGACCCCCTTTACCCTGTCGCGCACGCTGTCCGACATTTTCGGTGCCGAGATCTGGCTGAAGTTCGAGAACCTGCAGTTCACGGCTTCGTTCAAGGAACGCGGCGCGTTGAACCGCATGCTGACCCTGTCCGATGAAGAGCGCGCCAAGGGCGTGATCGCGGTATCGGCCGGCAACCATGCCCAGGGGGTGGCTTACCATGCGCAGCGCATGGGCGTGCCCGCCGTGATCGTGATGCCGCGCTTCACGCCGACGGTCAAGGTAGCCAACACGCGCCGCTTCGGCGCCGAAGTGGTGTTGGCGGGCGACACCTTTGACGACGCCAAGGCCCATGGCTATGAGCTGGCGCAAGCGCGCGGGCTGATCATGATCCACCCCTATGACGACGAAGCCGTCATTTCGGGGCAGGGCACCGTGGCGCTGGAGATGCTGGAAGACCAGCCCCAGCTGGACACGCTGGTCATCGCCATCGGCGGTGGCGGCCTGATCTCGGGGATCGCCACGGCAGCCAAGGCCTTGAAGCCGGGCATCGAAATCGTTGGCGTGCAGACCGAGCGCTTCCCGTCGATGTACGCCGCCGTCAAGGGCGTGTCCATGCCGCAGGGCCAGTACACCATTGCCGAAGGCATCGCCGTGAAGTCGCCGGGCGCGTTGACCCAGCCCATCGTCAGCCAGCTGGTCGATCAGATTGAACTGGTCAGCGAAAGCGATATCGAGCACGCCATCGTCGTGCTGCTGGAAATCGAGAAGACCGTGGTGGAAGGCGCCGGCGCCGCGGGTTTGGCCGCACTGCTGCGCGCGCAGGAAGCGGGCAGCGACCGCTTCAAGGGCAAGCGCATCGGGCTGGTGCTGACGGGCGGCAACATCGATCCGTTGATGCTGGGCGAACTGATCGAACGCGGCATGGTGCGCGCCGGGCGTCTGGCCCGCATCCGCGTGGACTTGCGCGATTTGCCGGGCGCTTTGGCGCACGCCACCAAGCTGATCGCCGATGCCCAGGCAAACATCACCGAAGTGCATCACCAGCGCGCGTTCACCTCATTGCCGGTGCGTAACGTTGAAGTGGACTTCGTGTTGCAGACGCGGGGTCCCGATCACATCCTGGAAGTGATCGACATTCTGAATGCTGCCGGGTTTGCGGCCAGCAATCACGATCACTAGAAACGGCGGTTAGCCGAGCGATCAGGCGGCGTCGCGTTGCGCGGCGTCGCGCGCCACCAGGCTCTTCAGGCCGTACAGGCGTTCGCGATGCAAGGTCGTGGACAGGGGCTCGGGCTCGCGGCCCAGCGCGACGTAGTCGGCGGGAATCTGGGCGATGGCTTCGCGCATGCGCGCCGCGTTGGCCTGCCACCATTGCACCAGCATCCGGTCCGGGTTGTAGACATCCAGCCCTTGGCGGCGCAATTCCGACCGGTTGAAATCCTTCAGGTTCCAGGTGGCGATCTGCACGACGGGGGGTTGTTGCAGCCCGCAGCGCGCGCGCCGCGCCAAGCCGGCCGCGATCACATGGAAGTCTTTCGGGTCGCTGTAACGCAGCGAGGCTTCGTAGACCTGCGTGTCGGCTTCGTTGGCCTCGGGAAAGCGCGCGTTCATGTCGGCCCAGAATTCCGCCAGCACTTCCGGCGGGATGTCCCAGATGCGTGAGGCGTTGCGGCGCCATTCTTCGCCGATGCGTTCCGTCCAGACCGGAATGAACACGCCAGCCTCGGCCAGACGCAGCAGCAACCGGCGCAGAATGCCGGACATCAGCACGCAGGCGTCCAGGACGATGAAGGGGGCGGGGGCGGCAGGAGCGGTCAAGATGGGAATGTGAAAGGCCAAGGCCTTCGAACGGCAAGAATGGTGGTGCCCGAGACCGGAATCGAACCGGTACGACCTTGCGGCCGAGGGATTTTCTTACCACTTCGGCTTTCGCCGCCAGCGCGGGGCGCTGTTCGTGGTCTGGAGCACGCCTTCACCATAGCCTTGTGGCCTTAGGTGCCCGCCGTCTGCTCTCTACACCTTCCCCGGTTTTTCAACCGGGGCTTGGCTCGGCGTTGGCTCGGAACGGGTCCAGGGCGTTCGCCGAATTTGACGGGCTACACCTTTGGAGTTTCCTCCAAAGGGCTCAAATTAGTTTAAGTCCCTTGTGTCTACCAATTTCACCACTCGGGCGTTGCGCGGCTCATGCAGGGCCGGCAGCGGGCGTGACTATACCATCTTGGGCGCAGGGATATTGTCGCGCCCGCGGCAAACCGGGGCAACCACGCGCCTACTTCCGGCCGAACAAGCGGCCCAGGAACCCGCGCGGCGCGGCAGCGGCGTCGTCGGCCGCCTGGGCGCGGCGCAGCGACAGGTCCTGGTATTCGGGCTTGCCGTTCTGCTGGTAAGAGGCCGCCGCCTGGCGGAAGGCCATGGCCGATTCGGCATGGCGCTTCAGGTGGCCGTAGATTTCGCCGCGTGAAAACATGGCCCAGCTGCGGTAGTCGGGATCCAGCCCGATCAGGCGGTCGCACGCGGCGAGCGCTTCTTCCTGTTGCTTGGCGGCAATCAGCGCGTTGATGCGCTCGGCGTGCAGGGGGCCGCTGTCCGGCCACTTCGTGAGTGCGCGGTCGGCATCGGCAACTGCCTCGGCGCCACGGCCCAGGTTCGTCAACGCGTCGATACGGACCCGGTGCCACTTGAGCCAGTCGGGGTCCAGCGAAATCGCCACTTCCGACAGCGGCAGGGCTTCGGCGTAGCGCTCCAGGCGGGTCAGCATGTCAGCGGCGTTGCCCGGCAGGAAATCGTTGTCGGGCGCAAGTTCATAGCCGCGCAGGTAGTAGGCAAGCGCGGCTTCCCAGTTGCGCTGGTCGCGCTGCGCGTTGCCGGCGACGAAGAGCAATTGCGCGTCGCCGCTGTTCATCGGATCCAGCCCTTGCAAGGCTTGCTCCGCCAGTTCAGGGTCGCCGCTGCGCACGTATTCGCGGGCCTGTTCCTTGCGGCCTTCCCAGCCGTTGTCCGACAGCGCGTCCAGATGCCGCCACAACGGCACGGCCTCTTGGGCGCGGCCCAGGCGGTGCAGCGACCGCGCCTTGCCTTCCAGCGGCCAATCCCAATCGGGTTCGCGGCGCAGCAGGCTGGTCCATTCTTGCACCGCATCTTCATGACGCTCCAGCGCTTGCAGGCATGACGCCCGGTTGTGCTGGATGGCGTTTTCCTCGCCCAGGATGGCGCGGGCGCGGTCGAACATCGCAATGGCGTTCTTCAGGTCGCCCAGGCGGCGGTAGTTGTTGCCAGCGTCATACAGGAAGCCGCCGTTGTTGGGCGCAAGCGCGACAGCGCGCTGATGGTAGGGCAGGGCGTCCTGGTAGCGGCCGGCGTTGTGCAGGTTGGAACCGATGTAGCAATGCGGGGCCGCGGCGGACGGCCGCAGCTGGGATGCGCGGGTCCAGCATTCGATGGCGTCTTCCAGCCGGCGGTCGTTGATCAGCAGATAGGCTTCGGACATCATCAAGCCGAAATGCGAAGGCGCGCGCTGCCGTGCGTCGCGCAGCAGGCGCCAGGCTTCCTGCTGTTCGCCGGCGTCATAGAGCGCGGTGGTGCGCACGCGCAGGGCGTCGCTGCACTGCGGGTCCAAGGTCAGCGACCGGGCCAGGTCGGCATCGCGCAAGGCGTGGGCGCTGCGCTTGTCGTGATAGCGGGCGCGCAGGGCCCACATCACCGCGGACCCGGGCTGTTCGCGCACGCCCTGTTCGCACAAGGCGAGCATCTGCGCGTGGTCGTGGCCGTCGTCGGCGCGGTGGATGGCTTCGATCAGACTGGACATGCGGGGTGTTCCGTATTCAAAAGGGCGGACTAGCGCGCAAAGGCGCTGGTGTCGTGGCGGCAGCTATAGGGGCGGTCGGCTTGGGCGATATCGTCGCTGCCGCACTGCCAGCGGCGGATGCCGCCGCCTTTCTTCTCCGAGCGCAGCTCCGGCAGGTACATCAGGTGCTTGCCCGCCAGCGTGGGAAAACCGTCCTCGCGGGGCGTGCCGGCAATCGTCAGCCGCAGCACGCCATTGACGGGGTTCATCTCCAGCTTGGAAAAGCCGCTGTTCTGCAGCGATTCCTGAGTCATGCCGATATCTTCCAGCGTTGCGGGAAAGGCCTTCTTGCTGCGGTAGTGGTTCTCGACCAGCATGCGGATGGGGTCGGACACCAGGTCAAAACGGCGGACGTCGGCGTGCAAGGGGTTGTCGCTATCGTCCCCGCTCATGACGCCCACCCCGATGACCACGCCGCCCAGCACCAGCGCCAGCACGCCGAACACGAAGAACAGGAACTTGCCCGTGCCAGTGACTGCGGGCGCCTTGGCGACGGCCGCCTGCACCGCACGCGGGTGCGCCCGGCTGGCGACGACATGCGTGCCGGCCAGGGCGTTGTGCATCGCCCGTTCGCCGAAGATGGCTTGCTGGATATGGTGGAACAGACCCGGCAGCGCCAGGTTCAGCGTGTACTTCAGCGTGTGCCGCCATATCGAGCGGGCGAGGCCCGGGGCTTGCCCCTTGCGGTTCACCACAAGCAGTTTCAACAGGCGTTTGCCGGGGGATCCATTGGTCCAGGCGTCCATGAAGGCTGGCAGCAGCCAACCGATCAGCCCGGCCAGCACCAGCAGCAGCACGGGCCGGGGCTCGCCGGTCAGACCCTCGTAGGTAAGCGAGGCGGCCCAGATCAAAGTGAATATCGCCGCCACCATGAACAGGCCGTCGATGGCGGTGGCGCCCAGCCGGACCCAGATGCTGGGGAACACGGGGTCATTCTGCGCCGGGGCCGCCCGCTTGGCGGGGGCGGACGCAGGCGCTGCCGCTTTGACCGGCAACGGCGCTTGGCAACTGAAGCACAGGGTGTTGGAGGCCGGGTTCTGCCAGTTACAGCGTGGGCATTGCATGGGGGCGCGTGATCCGCAAAACGAAGGCCGCTGAGCGGCCGGACTGCGGATCATACCCAGGTCCTGCGTGCGGGAAAACCCCGATCCCTCCCCGGGCGGGCAACGCGGGACACTTCCTGCCATGAAGCCTGTCCTGCCTGCCCCGCCAGCCCCCCGTGATATCGACCCCGTATCGCTTCGATTGTTCTTGTCCGCCTTGGAAGAAGGCAGCCTGGCCCGCGCCGCCGCGCGCGAAAACATCGTGCCGTCCGCCGTCAGCAAGCGCATGTCCGAGATGGAAGAAGCCTTTGGCGTGCCCCTCCTGGAGCGTGGCGTCAAAGGGGTGCAACCCACCCCGGCGGGCAACGCGCTGGCTACCCATGCGCGCCGCCTGCTGCAGGACATGGACCGCATGCATCGCGAGATGGCGGGGTTTGCGACCGGCGTGCGCGGCCATATCCGGCTGGCCGTCAGCGTGGCGGCCCTGTCGGGCGAGCTGCCCGCCCAGATCCAGTCGTTTCGCCGGGCCTATCCGCAAATCGATATCTCGCTGGAAGAAGACACGACCCAAGCGGCGTTCCGCGCCGTGCTGGACGGCCACGCCGATGTGGCCGCCGGGTCGGATTTCGGCCATGACGGCTTGCAGGTGTTCGCCTGCGGCCATTGCGAGCTGGCGGCGGTGGTGCCGGGCCAGCACCTGCTGGCCGACCGCGAGACGCTGGATTACGCGCAATTGCTGCCCTTTGAACAGATCGAGCTGAACCGCGACAACGGCATCAGCAGCGTGTTCGAACAGGCCGCGAAAGACGCGGGCGTGATGCGGCGCATCAGCGCGCGGGTGAGTTCGCACGAGACCATCTGCATGTTGGTCGCGCGCGGCATGGGCGTGGCCGTGGTGCCGCAGTACCTGAAGGCGCGCCTGTCGCACCTGGACATCCGCTTCGTGCCGTTGACTGGCCCGTGGTCCAGCACGCCGATCTGTATTGCAGTGCGGGATCCGGATGCCCTGTCGCCCGCCGCCCGGGCCTTGCTGGCCCATTTGGGCGTGCTGCCGGCAGGCGAGCGTTAGGGGCAAACCCGGACGTTCCCAAACGAGAATGCCCCCGTGCTGAAAGACCGCTACCCGGAAGACGGGCAGGCCCGCGATGATGAACACATTCGCGGGGCGGCATGACGGTCTTCTGACCTGGCCGGCACGCATCCGACCACCCGGCAGGCAGAGGAAACGTTGATGAGCGCAGCACCGGCTTCACCCTTCATGGATAGTTCTGAATTGCCCCTGCGGGGAATCAAGGTGCTGGAACTGTCCCACATGATCATGGGGCCGGCCGCCGGCCTGTCGTTGGCAGACCTGGGCGCCGACGTGATCAAGGTGGAACCCATCGACGGCGACCGCACGCGCCGCCTGAAAGGGTCGGGCAGCGGTTATTTCCCGGTGTTCAACCGCAACAAGCAGAGCCTCGCGATCGATCTGAAATCGCCTGAAGGGCAGGACGTGGTGCGCAAGCTGGCCCTGCAGACCGACATGGTGGTAGAGAACTTCCGCGATGGCAGCCTGGCGCAGTACGGGCTGGACTACGAGTCCCTGTCGGCCGAAAACCCGGGGCTGATCTATGTGTCGTTGAAGGGTTTCCTGTCGGGCCCGTACAAGCATCGCACGGCGCTGGATGAAGTCGTGCAGATGATGGGCGGGCTGGCCTATATCAACGGCGGCGCGGATACGCCGCAGCGCGTGGCGGCGTCCGTCAACGACATCCTGGGCGGCACCTTCGGGGTGGTGGGCGCGCTGGCTGCGCTGCACGATCGCCATGCTACGGGCCGTGGCCGCCATGTGCGGTCGGGCCTGTTCGAGAACAACCTGCTGCTGGTGGCGCAGTTCATCGCGCAATATCAGCTGACCGGCACGGCGCCCAAACCCATGGGCGCGGAGCGCAAGCCGCCCTGGGGCGTGTACGACGTCTTTGAGACGGCGGACGGCCGCGTGTTCGTCGCCGTGGTGGGGGATGCGCAATGGCGCAATTTCGCTCAGAAATTCCTGCCGCCGGAGTGGGCCGCCGACCCGCGGCTGGCCACGGCCGTCGACCGCGAAGCCGCCCGGTCGTGGCTGGTGCCCGGCGTGGCCGAGATCCTGAAAACCTGGAAGACCGATGCGTTGTGCGAGGCCCTGGAGGCCGCCAATCTGTCTTACGGACCGATCCGCCAGCCGCATGACTTGCTGGACGACGCGCACCTGAATGCGGGGGGCGCGTTGCTCAAGACCCTGCTGCCTGACGGCAGTGAAATATCCACGGCCGCGCTGCCCATCGAATTCGACGGGCGCAAGGCCGGCAAGCGTTGCGATCCGCCCGTGCAAGGCGGCCAGACCCACGCCATCTTGCAGGGCCTGGGCCTGGATGCGGCGCGTATCGATGCGCTGCGCGCGGCGGGAGTCATTGCATGACCAGGCCATAGCGCTTGTGCCCTGTCGAGGCGGCGCCAGACCGCCAAGACATCCATCAAAGAGGAGACCCCATGATTCGAAAACTGATTGCGCTGGCCGCGTTGGCCGTCGCCTGCACGGCCAACGCGCAGGACTATCCCAACAAGCCCATCCGCATCATCATCCCGTCCACGCCGGGCGGCGGCACCGACTACATCGGCCGCCTGATGAGCAACAAGCTGCATGAGCTGAACGGCTGGGCCGTGGTGCCCGAGAACAAGCCCGGCGCCGGCACCGCGCTAGGCCTGGCTGAAGCGGCGCGCGCACCGGCGCAAGGGTATGACCTGGTGATCGGCCAATCCGACAACGTGACGCTGATTCCGTTGCTGATGAAGGTGGCCTACGACCCCATCAGGGATCTGGCGCCCGTGGCCCTGGTGGCCACCACGCCCATGGTGTTGCTGGTGGCCGAGAACTCGCCCTACAAGACCTTGCCGGAAGTGATCGACGCCGCCAAGAAGGAGCCCAACAAGATCTCCTATGGCACGTCGGGCACGGGCGGCGGGGTGCACATCGCTATGGAAATGCTGCAGCACGAGGCTGGCTTCAAGATGCAGCACGTGCCGTACAAGGGATCGGCGCCCGCGCTGGCCGACCTGATGGGCGGGCATCTGCAGTTTGCCGGTTCGTCGATCTCGTCGGCGGCCTCGCTGATCAAGGCGGGCAAGGTCCGCGCGCTGGCGGTGACGTCGCCCAAGCGCAACCCCGCATTGCCGGATGTGCCGACCGTGGCCGAGCTGGGCTACAAGGATTTCAGCGTGGTGACCTATTACGGCGTGCTGGCGCCGGCCAAGACGCCCGCCGATATCGTGGCGCGCCTGAACGCCGATTTCAACAAGCTGCTGTCGCGCAAGGACGTGCAGGAGGCATTGGCGTCCCAGGGGCTGGAAACGGATCCGGTGTCCAGCGCGCAGTTTGCCGCGCTGATCCAGTCGGATATCGGCAAGGCGCAGCAGACGATCAAGAGCGCCGGCATCGTGGTGCAGCAATAGGCCTGCGCAGAGGCTTGAGCACACGACAGGAGAGCACATGAACCAGGAAGTCAGGCTTTGTGAGGTGGGGCCGCGTGACGGGCTGCAAATGGCCAAGGGCATGATGCCGGCGGCCGACAAGCTGCGCTGGATCCGCCAGTTGGCAGAGGCGGGCTTGCGGGAAATCGAGGTGGGCAGCTTCGTCTCGCCGCGGCTGGTGCCGCAGATGGCGGACACGGGCGCCATCCTGCCTGACGTGCTGAAGATAGACGGCCTGACCGTCTGCGCGCTGGCCTGCAATCTGAAGGGGGCCATCGCCGCCTACGAGGCGGGTGCGCACGTGCTGTCGTTCCCGATCTCGGTTAGCGACACCCACAGCCATGCCAACGTGGGCAAGGGCACCGACGCGCAGGTGGAGATGATGGCGTCGATCGTCGACTGGGTGCGGTCGCAGCCGCGCCCCATGCGTATTGATGCGGCAGTCGCCACGGCGTTCGGGTGTTCGATGGAGGGCGACGTGCCGGTGCGGCGCGTCGCGTCGGTGGCCGAGGCCGTGGCGCGAACCGGTGTCGATGAAATCGCGCTGGCCGACACGGTGGGCTATGCGCATCCGGCTCAGGTGCGCGACGTGGTGCGCGCCACGCAGGATGCGGTGGGCAGCCAACTGACCAAGCTGCATCTGCACGACACCATGGGGTTGGGCCTGGCCAATGCGCTGGCTGGCTTGAACGAAGGCATCCGCAGCTTCGATTCCTGCCTGGGCGGCCTGGGCGGATGCCCCTTTGCGCCGGGCGCATCGGGCAACATCGTCACCGAGGACCTGGTGTTCATGCTGGAAAGCATGGGCTACCGGACGGGGGTGGACCTGGGTCGGTTGCTGGCCGCGCGCGCGTTGCTGGCCGAAGCCTTGCCGCAAGAGACCCTGCGCAGCGGCGTGGCCGCGGCAGGCATCCCCAAGACGTTCCACGGCGCGGCAGCCGTGGCGTAACGGCCCGCAGGCCTAGCGGTACACCAGTACCGGCACCGTCGAGTGCGCCAGGACCTTTTGCGTCTGGCTGCCCAACAACAGGGCGGCCATGCCGCTGCGTCCGTGCGAGGTCATGGCGATCAGGTCGCAGCCTTGCGTCAAGGCGATGTCGATGATGACCTGGTAGGGCGTGTCGCTTTCCCGCATTTCAGTCGTGCAAGGCACGCCCAAGGCCTGGGCCCGGGCGGCGGCTTCTGCCAGGTACGAGCCAGCCAGTTCCTTGGCCTGATGTTCGTAGGTCTTGCGCACGCCCTCCAGCTGCACGGTTTCCATTGATGGCATATGGAAGGAGCCGTATGCCGTCACCACGGTAACGCTGGCGCCCAATGCGCGGGCCAGGCCCAGCCCTTGTTCCAGGCCGGTATTGGCCAGGCTGGATCCGTCGATGGGGATAAGGATGTGCTTGTACATGGCAACCTCCGAGGGTGGCGAGGGCGGCGCGGGTCATGGCCGCCACGCGGGGCGAGGACAACAAGTCCCATACTACGCCTGCGCTACCCGGCCCGGTAGGCGCGCGTCCGCCCGCGCCTGACGCGGATCAAGCGCCGGCCACGAAGCGTGGCCGGCCGGTCTTCACCAGCGGTAAGTGGCGGTGCCCACGACGGTGCGCTGGTCGCCGTAGTAGCAGTTGCCATAGCCGCAGTTGGCGATGTAGGTCTTGTTGGTCAGATTGCGGGCGTTCAGCGCCAGGGTCCAGTTCTTGATCTGGTAGCCGATCATCGCGTCGAACAGCAGGAACGACGGCACCTTGGCCGGCGCGGCTTCGCCGTCGCCGAAGTTCGTGCCGGTGTAGCGTGCGCCCACGCCGACCTTGATGGCGGATTCGAACCGGTAGTCCAGCCACAGCGATGCGCGATGCTTGGGTACGGCGGTGGCAGGGGAAGACCCGCAGGGCTCAGCCGCTTGCCCAGATGCTGTCTTGCGGGCCGTTACGGGCACGCTGCCGGGCGGCGACGGCAGTCCGCCATAGGAGGGCCGCGCCCGCCAGGGCCACCGCGTCTACCCCTGGAGCGCTTAGCGCCACCTGGGCGTTCCAGCCCGACAGCGCCCACGCCACCAGAGTCGCCGCTGGAATGGCCAGCGTGGCCGCCGCGGCCGCCCGCGGCAGGGCCGTGGCGGCACGGGCCGGCCCCAAGGCAAATGCGGCACCGGTAAACCCCAGAAAGGTCAGATAATAGAGCGCCCAGGCCGGGCCCTCCACGAAACGCGCCGCGGCGATCGCCACTGAAACGCCCGCGATGCAGCCCATGCAGGCGCCCACGGTCAACGCCCCCATGGCGCGGACATCCCGGCGCTGCGTGACATTGCCCGATGCGCCTCGCGCGCGTTTGCGCCGCGACTCTATCCAGAGCAGGTTGCCCGTGTAGAACAGAAAAGCGCCGGCCAGCCCCAAGACGAAGTAACCCCAGCGCACGGGTTCACCGCCATAGCTGCCGAAGTGCAGGGCGAAGAATCCGGTCACCCAGCGCATCCACCCCTGGCCCCCCGGCCCATATTCCCGGTTCAGCACCTGGCCGGTTTCCGCGCTGACCAACAGGAACCCCCCTTCGGGCTTGCGCATGAACTGGCGGTCGTCGCGGCCTTGCAACCAGACCGTGGCGCCTGTCTGTCCATAGTGGCGATAGGTCAGCCGCAGGGGCGTGACGCCGGGTTCCTGTTCGCGAACTCGAGCCAGAAGGTCCGCGACGGGCAGCATGGCGCGGGCGCCTTCCCCAGCGCGGGCTTCCCGCATGGGGCTGCTTTCTTCGTACATCCGGGCCAGTTGCCCGTCGTACACCAGGCGGTCTTGCACGGCGTAGATCGGGTCATGCAAGCCGAAGACCATGGCGCTCAACGCCATCGTCATATGAAAGGGCAGGCTGACGATGCCGATGACGTTGTGCGCATCCAGCCACAGGCGTTTCAGATTGGCGCCCCAGCGCAGCGCGAAGAAATCCTTGATCAGGGTGGGCCACAGCACGACCACACCCGACACCAGAGCAAGCGCGTAGAGGCCGCTGATGACGGCCATCACCAGGACGCCGGACTCCAGGTCGGTCGGAAGGCCGGCGGTGCGATGCAGCTCATCCACGAATTGCCCGATGCGGCTTTGCCGGACCGCGTCCACCTGCAGAGTGCCGTCGGTTTCCTGGCGCGCCGAAAACGTCGTGCCGGCGCCGAGCGGCTTGCCTGCAGCCCCCGGTTCTTGCCAGTGCAGAGCGGCGCCGCCGCTCGGGTCCGCGGCCAACTCCACCACGAACGCGCGGGCGGCGGCCGGGTGCGCGGCCATCACCTGGTCAATCAATGCGGGCAACTGCGGCAACGTCGTCTGCAAGCTCGCCTGGGGAGCCGACCAGCGCGCAATCGGTTCCTTGAACATGGTGATCGCGCCGGCATAAAAGGCCACGAACAGCGCCAGGCCGCTCAACAAACCGGTCCAGGTATGCACCTGCTTGTACGTTTTGATCAGACCGGCGCGCGAGGTTGTGCGCAACGAGAAACCGATACCAACCACCGCGACCCAGAGCGGCGGCACCATCCACATCGCGACCTGGTATTTGTTCAGGTGCATGATGCCGTCTCCGGCCAGCGCGAAGCAGGCCGGAACGAAGAACGCGAGCGTCAGGCCAGCCGTGCTACCGGCCAGGATCCGCCAGCACCAGTCCCACGCGGTCCAAGGTTTAGCCGCCATGTCCGCCCTTGTTTCGCCCTAGCCAGATCGCGCCGTAAGGCAGGGCGATCCACGTCGCCATGGTAAGGATCAGGGCGGTGTACAGGCCCGCCGCCACGTGCATCAAGCTCGCCCAAACGCACGTGCTCAGGCCCAGGACCATCGCGCCCAGCCAGCCGCTTGCGCGCCCCAGGGGGTGCGCAAGCCACTGCTGATGGCGGGAGCTCAAGTGCATCAGTGCCGCGCCCGCGACGGTGGCCGCCGATGCGCCGACCAGAATCATCGGCGTCATGGGTTACCAACGATAGGTCAGGTTGGCGATGACGCTGCGGCGGGCGCCGTAGTTGCAGGTTGCGCCGGTCGCGTTCAGGCAGTGCGACACATAGGATTTGTCGGCCAGGTTCCAGACCGAGACGCGCAGCATGGTGCCCTTGAGCGTGTTGCTGACCGCGCCGAAGTCATAGGCCACGCTGGCGTCGGCCAGGAACAGTGACGGAATCGTCAGATCGGGGTTGTAGTCTGATGCCGTGTCATAGGAAGACATGAAGCGGCCGCCGATGCCCACTTGCAGGCCGGGCACGGCGGGCAGCCGATAGTTGATCCACGCACTTGCCTGATGCTCCGGCACGTACAGCATGTGGCGGCCGACGTCAGCCGGGTTGCTGCTGGAGCGCACCTCGGAGTTCATGTAGGAATAAGACAGCAGGAAATCCAGGTTGGTGGAGAGTTGCGCCTTGCCTTCGAATTCGATGCCTTGCACGCGCTGCTTGCCCGATTGCACGAAGAAGATCGAGTCGACCGGATCCGGCGTGCGGGCGTTCTTCATGTCATTGCGGAAGAACGACAAGGTCGCAAACCCCCAACCGCCTGCCGGCTCGTACTTCGCGCCGAATTCGAACTGGCGTCCGGTCTGCGGCTTGAACGTATTGCCCTGGCGGTCCAGGCCGGTGGTGGGCAGGAAGGAGGTGGAGTAGCTGGCATAGGGCGCGATGCCGTTGTCGAAGACATAGGTCAGGCCGGCGCGGCCGGTGACCTTCGAGTCGGACGTGATCGTGGTTGCGTTCGTGATGCGGTTATTGGCCGATATCCGCGAATCGTCGTGACGCAGGCCCAGCGTGGCGATGGCCCGCCCGAAGCGGATCTGGTCCTGGGCGTACAAGCCCACCTGGCGCACATTCTGGAAGGACGACGAGGTGTAGGCCGGGGGCTTGGGGATGACCCGGTCGTAGATAGGGTCAAGAATGTCCAGCGGCGGGACGCCGATGGAACTGTTGGCGAAGTTGTTCGACAGCGTGCCGCGCTGGAGGTCCAAGCCCACAAGCAGGGTGTGGCGCAACGCACCGGTGTCAAACCGGGTCTCGATCTGGCTGTCGACCGCCAGCGATTTGATGCTGTCGTCCGAGATCGCCGAGACCCGGTTCAAGGTGTGGCCATCCGGCTGATAGGCCACGAAGGGATGTGCGCGGATCAGGAACATGTCCTGCTTGCCCTGCGCGAAACGCAGGTTCTGCCGGACCGTCGTGGTGTCGTTGAACGTGTGTTCGAACTCGTAGCCGATGGATTGATAGGTGCGGTTGAAGCTGTCGGATGACGGCTCGCCCAGATACATGCTGCGCGGGATGTTGCCGGCCGGATTGTCGTGCAGCGTGCCCTTGGCCGGGTAGAAGCGCGCGCTCATCTGGGGCTTGTCTTTCTGGTAGAACGCATTGAGCGTCAGCGACGTGGCCGCCGATGGCCGCCACGTCAGGCTGGGGGCGACCAAGGTCTGGCGATCGCGTTCCAGGTCCACCTGCGTGTGCAACTGGCGTTGCAGGCCGACGACCCGGTATAGCCACTGCCCGTCCTCGGTGACGGGCCCGGTGAGGTCGGTGGCGAACTGCGTGCCGCCGAACCCGCTGGCCTGCACCTGTACTTCGCGCATGGCTTCTTCCTGCGGCCGCTTGCCTACCTGATTCAGCAGTCCGCCCGGCACGCTCTTGCCGTAAAGGACCGATGCGGGGCCCTTGATGACTTCCACGCGCTCCAGCGCGTAGCCGTTGATGCGCGGCACGGCATAACTGCTGGGATCGCCCGGCAGCGCCAGGCCGTCCAGCCACTGCGTGCCCATGGTGGAGTAGCCGCGCACGTAGTTCCAGTCGTAGCGCACGTCGAACCCGTTGGGTTCGGCGATGACGCCAGGCGTGTACCGCAAAGCCTCGGCGACGCTGTTGGCGCCTTGCTGGTTCATCTGGTCGCGCGTAATCACGTTGATGACCTGCGGGGTTTCCAGCAGCGATGTGTCCGTCTTGGTGCCCGCCAGGCTGCGCGTGGCCACAATGCCGTCGACCGCCCCGCGCGCCGTATCCTGGCGGCCGCTGACGGTGACGGGTTGCAGGGTCGTCACACCCGGGGCCGGCGCGGCCTGCACCAGCCACGTGCCGTTGCTTTGTTGCGCCGCGCGCAGGCCCTGTTCGCCCAACACGCGCGACATGGCTTCCTGAGGGGTGTACGTGCCGCTCAGCCCGGAGCTGCGCTTGCCGCCCGTCAGCGCGGAATCCGCCACCACGAAGATCTTTGCCCGGGAAGAGATCTGCGTCAGGACCTGACTGAGGGGGCCGGGCGGGATGTCGTAGTGGATTGCCGCCGGCGCCGTGGCAGCTTGGGCCAGGGTAGGCGCAGGCTGCGCGCCGGATGCCGCCAGCGCCGGCTGCATGGACAGGCCCAGCGGGGCCAGCAACGTCAATCGGGACAGCAGGCGGCCGTGGGAGCGGTGTCGCGCGGGCAGGGGCAATGAGGTCATGGCAGGGTTCCGATCCGGAAATAGAATTACGTGTTCTTCCGGTATGACGGACAGGCCGCAAAAAAAGGGAACTTGCCTAGCGCGGATCCACGGTGGTCCACCAAGGCAGCGTCGTGCGCACGCGCACGGGCAAGGCGGCCGCCAGCATTTCCAGCGCCCGGTCGGTGTCGTGAATCGGAAAGGCGCCGGTGACCCGCAAGGCGGCCACGCGGGGATCGCACCCGAGGTAGCCGCTGCGGTATTGGCTCAAGGTCCGCACCAGTTCGCCCAGTGCGGTGTCTTCCGCCAGCAGCACGCCCGAGGCCCAGGCTTGCCGCGCCGGTTCCGCTGCCTGCGCTGCGCCGATCGCGCTTCGGGTAAAGCGCAATTGCTGTCCCGAAGCCACCACCTGCGGCGGCGTGGCGCCGTCGGCAGGCCGCACTTCCACCGCGCCTTCGTAGACCGCCAGAAAGGTCTGGCCCGGTTCCAGCTTGACCGTGAACCGCGTTCCCAGCGCACGCAGCAGGCCATCGGCGGTGCGTACCGTGAAGGGCCGCGCGGGATCCGCGGCAGTTTCGACCAGTATTTCACCTGACAGGCAGACAATTTCGCGCAGTCCGTCGGTGTAATGGGTGTTGAAGGCGGTATCGGCATTGAGCCAGATCCGGGTCCCGTCCGGCAGCGTGACGGCGCGCGTCCCGCTGAACGGGCTGCGGTAATCGGCGTTCATCGCCGCCAGCCAGGCAGCGCCGCGCCCATCGCGCCATGCCGCCCAACCCAACAAGGACCCCAACCCCAGTGCAGCCAGGCCGGCCAACGCGCGGCGCCGCGTCGCCTGACGCCTGCGGCCGGCGGATTGCAGTGCCGCCATGGACGGGACGCGGGTGGCGTCGGTGGACAAGGGAGAAAACTGGCCGCTGATGGCTTCGACCCGGGCCCAGGCGTGCCGATGCTGCGTGGAATCCGCCAGCCATCGGCGCCAGCCCTCCTGATCCTGGGACGTCACCGAATCCGACGCCAGCAGCGCGAACCAGTTCGCGGCCTCTTGCAGGATGCGGAACTCCACCGAATCCGCGGAAGCCTCCGGCGGGCGTTGCGGCATGGTGGGCTACGCCGCCGGCGCTGCGGACATGTCCAGCGCCAGGCAATGCAGCATGGCCTGCGCCATGTACTTCTTGATCATGCGTTCGGACACGCCCAAGGCGGTGCCGATCTCGTGATAGCGCATGCCGTAGACCTGTGACATCAGGAACGCCTGCCGTGGCCGCTCGCCCAACCGATTGAGCATGGTGTCCACCGCCATCAGCGCTTCCAGCGCCAGGGCGGTTTCTTCGGGAGACGGAGCGAACTGCTCGGGCTGCGCCGCCACGGTCTCCAGCCAGGCCTGTTCGATCTGCTGGCGCCGCCAGTGGTCAAACAACAGATGGCGGGCGATGGTGGTCAGGTAGGCGCGCGGCTCGCGGACCTGATCCAGGTCCGAGGGCTTGCTCAGGACTCGCACGAACACGTCGTGGGCCAGATCCGCCGCCTGATGCACATTGTTCAACTTCCCGCGCAGCCATGTCCGAAGCCAACTGTGGTGGCTGTCGTAAAGCTGGTGCACTTGATCAGAGGAGGTCGACACAAAGCACGTCGCAGGGGAAGTGGGAGCCCTGGAATATTAAAGGATAATCGTTCTCATTGTAAAACCTGCCGAATCCGGGTGGCGCGCGCGCAATCCTTCACACAAAAGTGATGCAGGGCAGGGCTTTACGTCGGAAGAGGAGGGAGCCGGCGGCAACGGCCGGTGATGGCGCCCAGCCCGAAGGCTTGCACGGGGGGCGGTTCGGGCCGCAGTCTGACGACGGGCCCTGATGATGCCGATATTTGGCGGAAGCGGTGAGATTCGAACTCACGAACGGTTGCCCGTTGCCGGTTTTCAAGACCGGTGCAATCGACCACTCTGCCACGCTTCCGGGGTCTGCTGATTTGTCTTGCTGGTGAAGGCCTGGTTGACCTGCACCCGCTGTCCGGCGATTCGGCCGTCAGGCAAACATTCTGCCCGAACGACAACGCGATATGCCGTAAAGGGCGCAATAATAATCCATTTGCTGCAAAGGAGGCACGCGATGCAAGCTGTAGAAATCTCCCGCCCCGGCGGCCCCGAGGTTCTGGTCCCCGTAGAACGCCCCACGCCCGAGGCTGGCGCGGGTGAAGTCTTGATCAAAGTCAGCGCCGCGGGCATCAACCGCCCCGACGTGTTCCAGCGCAAGGGCAACTACGCCCCGCCGCGCGGCGTGTCCGACCTGCCGGGCCTGGAAGTGGCCGGCGAAATCGTGGGCGGCGACGTGGCCGGCAGCGGCTTTGCCGTGGGCGACAAGGTCTGCGCGCTGGTGGCGGGCGGCGGTTACGCCGAATACTGTGTGGCGCCCGTCGCCCAGTGCCTGCCCATCCCCAAGGGCCTGTCCGACATCGAAGCGGCCGGCCTGCCGGAAACCTACTTCACCGTCTGGAGCAACGTGTTCGACCGCGGCCGTCTGTCCGACGGCGAGATCCTGCTGGTGCACGGCGGCGCAAGCGGCATCGGCACCACGGCGATCCAGTTGGCCCGCGCAATGGGCAATAAGGTCTATGCGACGGTCGGCAGCGACGACCGCGCCCGTGCCGTCGAAGCGCTGGGCGCTGAAAAGGGCATCAACTACAAGACGCAGGACTTCGTGAAGGAAGTCATGGACGCCACCAGCGGGCGGGGCGTGGACGTCATCCTGGATATGGTGGCCGGCGACTACATCGCCCGCGACATGCAATGCCTGGCGGATGACGGCCGCATCGTCATCATTGCCCAGCTAGGCGGTGCGCGCGCCGATGTGGATACGTCTCAGGTCATGCGCCGCCGCCTGACCATCACCGGATCCACGCTGCGTCCCCGGTCTATCGACTTCAAGGGCGCCATCGCGCGCGCCCTGCGCGAACACGCCTGGCCCTTGCTGGAAAAAGGGGCCATCAAGCCGATCGTGCACGCGACTTTCCCCTTGGCCGAGGCCTCCAAGGCGCACGCCATGATGGAAGGCGGCGAAAATATCGGCAAAATCATCCTGACAATGTAAGAAACGCGCGGCGTTCGGCGTATCGCCGCGCAACAGGATACAATCTCGGGTTTCGCCTGGAATTTTTTCCAGGCAGGCCCGTGGGCGGTCGCGTCATCCCCCGGGACTCACCCTCTCTGACAATTGCGCCATGACTTCAGTCGAAAACCGCGCCCGCCTCGTGCTGGGCAACTGGAAGATGCACGGCAACCTGGCCGAGAACGCCGCGTTGCTGACCGAGTTGCGCGCCGCGGATGCCGCGAGCCACTGCGACATCGGCATCTGTGTTCCGTTTCCCTACCTGGCGCAAGCCGGTTCGGCCCTGACCGGAAGCAGCGTGTCCTGGGGCGCGCAAGATGTCAGCGCGCACGAAAAGGGTGCCTACACCGGCGAAGTGTCCGGTGCGATGCTGAAAGAATTCGGCTGCCGCTGGGCGCTGGCCGGTCACTCCGAGCGCCGCGTGCTGCACGGTGAAACCGATGAAGTCGTGGCCGCCAAGGCGCAAGCCGCGCTGGCCGCCGGCCTGACCCCCGTGGTCTGCGTAGGCGAGTCGCTGGCCGACCGCGAGGCCGGCAACACCCTGGCCGTCATCGAACGCCAGTTGAAGCCCGTGCTGGCGCTGGGCGCGGACGCTGTGTCGCGCATGGTCCTGGCCTACGAGCCCGTCTGGGCCATCGGCACTGGCCGCACCGCCAGCCCCGAGCAAGCGCAAGAAGTCCACGCCGCCATCCGCGCCGCCTTGCGCGCGCTGGGCGCGGCGCAGGTGCAGGTTTTGTACGGCGGCAGCGTCAAAGCTGCCAACGCCGCCAGTTTGTTCGCCATGACTGATATCGACGGAGCCCTGGTCGGCGGCGCGTCGCTTGTGGCTGAAGAATTTTTGCGTATTGCCGCCATCTAAGTTTCCGTTCCGGAGTCTGTAATGCCCTTGATGCTTAAACTTCTGCTGGCCGTCCAAGTCTTTTCGGCGCTGGCTATCATCGTTCTGGTCCTGCTGCAGCAGGGCAAGGGCGCCGACATGGGTTCCGCTTTCGGTAGCGGTTCGTCCGGCAGCCTGTTCGGTGCCACCGGCGCCGCCAACTTCCTGTCGCGCGCGACCAAGTGGGCCGCCGTGGTCTTCTTCGCATCCACCGCTGGCCTGGCTTACGTCAGCCACAAGGGCACCAACGGCCCGGCCGTGGATTCCGGCGTGATGCAAAGCTTCCCGTCCGACCGTTCGGTTCCGCAAGTGCCGGGTTCTGTGCCCGCCGCGCCGGGTGCCGGTGCATCGTCCGTCCCGGGCGCCGCTTCGGTTCCTGCCGCGCCGGCCAAGCCCGACGCTTCGGTGCCCACGGCTCCGGCTGCGCCCGCAGCAGGCGACAAGCCGGCTGAGGCGCCCGCAACGCCGGCGAAGTAAGCGCCAGCGTAGACCAGAAGGCCGGCGTCTGACGCCGGCCTTTTTCATTGGTGCCGTGCCTCGGGCTGCAAGGCCGGATATCCTGTCATCGCAGTCCGGCTCCCGCGCCGGACATTTCGGATCGGCCCCATGGAAAAGCGTTTGATGCCGTCAATGATGGCGCTCCAGAGCTTCGATGCGGTTGCGCGGCACATGAGCGTCACGCGCGCCGCCGAAGAACTGCACATGACCCAAAGCGCGATCAGCAAGCAGATCGCGCAGCTGGAGGCGCTGTTGCGCAACCCGCTGTTTCTGCGCGTGCGCCGGCGACTGCAATTGACGCCTGCGGGGGCGCTGTACCAGTCCGAGGTCAGGGCGATCCTGAACCAGGTGGACATGTCGTCCCGCTACATCCTGACCTACGGCAGCGAAACCCAGGTGCTTACCATCGGCACGCAGCCCACGTTTGGCGCGCGGTGGCTGATTCCGCGGCTGCAGCGCTTCATGGCCGCGCATCCGGATATCCAGGTGAAGGTACGCAGCGAAACCCGGCCCTTCGATCTGATGCAGGCCAAGATCGACATTTCCTTCTTCTTCGGCCATGGCACCTTGCCCGGCGCCCAATGCCGCGAGCTGTTCGCAGCCGAAGTAGTGCCGGTGTGCGCGCCCGGCTTTCTGCCCGGAGATGCGGTGCCCAGCCTGGAGGCGCTGAGTGACCACGCGTTGATCCAGTGCGCGTCCCGCCCGGAAGCCTGGCACGACTATTTCTCGCATCAGCAATTCCAGTCCGACCGCAGTTATCACGGCCCCCGGTTCGACACGTTCTACATGTGCGTGCGGGCAGCCGAAGGCGGCTGCGGCATCGCCCTGACCCCAAGATTGCTGGCCGAAGAAGAACTGCAGGCCGGCAAGCTGGTCATCCCCTGGGGCTACGTGCAGCCCAGCGACGGCGCCTACTTCGTGGCCTATTCCGAACACTCCGCCGAAGTCCCGAAGATCAAGCAATTCGTGGCGTGGGTCGAAGAAGAGGCCGCGCAGAAACGAGACCGCGACGCCCTGCGCGCGCGATCCATGAAAAAACGGACTGATTAGGCCGAATTTTTTCATTTGATTGCGCTTGCCGGGCGTGATTTCATGCGGGCCATCCCTGTTTACCGATGTGCCGAGCCCGCCATGAGTCAGAACTTCGTCAATCCCGATCAGATCCGCGCCTGGTTCTCCCGCGCCATGTCCGACATGTACAAGTCGGAAGTGCCCCTGTACGACACGTTGCTGGACCTGGTGGCTGAGGTCAACGCCAAGACGCTGGCCGAGCAGCCCGAACTGGCCGAGCAACTGGCGCGCACCGGCGAAATCGAACGCCTGGACATCGAGCGCCACGGCGCGATTCGCGTAGGCACGCCCGAAGAGCTTTCCAACATGCGGCGCGTGTTCGCCGTGATGGGCATGCAGCCGGTGGGTTACTACGACCTGTCGCCGGCCGGTGTGCCGGTGCATTCGACGGCATTTCGCGCCACGCACGAAGCCTCTCTGCAAGCCAGCCCGTTCCGCGTCTTCACGTCGCTGCTGCGCTTGGAACTGATCGACGACGTCGCGTTGCGCGACAAGGCCGCCCGTATTCTGGCCGCGCGCCAGATCTTCACGGCTCGGGCTCTGGAATTGGCTGGCCGCTTCGAAACGCAAGGCGGCTTGAACGACGCCGACGCCCGGGAATTCGTCACCGAAGCGCTGCATACCTTCCGCTGGCACAGCGAGGCGACGGTCAGCCTGGATGACTACCGGGAATTGCACGGCCAGCATCGCCTGATTGCCGATGTGGTGGCCTTCAAGGGACCGCACATCAACCATCTGACGCCGCGCACGCTGGACATAGACGAGGCCCAGGCCGAGATGCCGCGCCGTGGCGTGTCGGCCAAGGCGGTGATCGAAGGTCCGCCGCCGCGCAAGTGCCCGATCCTGTTGCGTCAGACGAGTTTCAAGGCGCTGGAAGAACCGGTCCTGTTCGCCGGGGCGGACGGCCAGAACGGGGTGGGCAGCCATACCGCCCGCTTCGGCGAAATCGAGCAGCGCGGTATCGCCCTGACCCGCAAAGGTCGGGCGCTGTACGACCAGTCGCTGGATCTGGCGCGCAGCCGTATCCAGGGGGCACCCAATGAAAGCAATGCCGCCGCCTACATGCAGAACCTGCAGGACTGTTTTGCCGCGTTCCCGGACGACTATGCGCAATTGCACGATCAGGGTCTGGGCTATTTCCGCTACTTCCTGACCGGCAAGCAGGGCCCCGCGCCGGAGGGCGACGTGCAGTCGCTGATCAGCCAGGGCTACATCCGGTTCGAGCCGCTGGTCTACGAGGACTTCCTGCCGGTCAGCGCCGCGGGCATCTTCCAGTCGAACCTGGGTGACAAGGCCCAGGCCGAGTACGCGCAGAACGCCAGCCAGACCGCCTTCGAAGCCGCGTTGGGCGCGCCGGTGCAAGACGAACTGGCGCTTTACCAAGACACGCAGGACCGTTCCCTGGCCGCTTGCCTGCAGGCGCTGGGCCTGCGAACCGGTACCCCGGTGGCGGCATGAGCCGCTTGAACCGCTGCTTGTCGGTGCGCGACTTCGAACGTGAGGCGCGCCGCATCCTGCCGCGCTGCGTCGAAGGTTACGTCTGCGGCGGCACGGAAGACGGCGCATCGCTCGACGAGAGCGTCCGGGCGCTGCGCGACATCGGTTTCCGGCCCCGCGGCCTGCGCGTGGTGGATCAGCGCAGCAGCCAGGTCGAGCTTTTCGGCCAGACCTATGCCATGCCGGTCGGCTTCGCGCCGACGGGGTTCTCCGCCATCGTCATGCACGAGTGCGATCTGGCACTGGCGCGCGCTGCGCAGGATGCCAAGATTCCGTTCATCATCAGCGGCGCCTCCAGCGTGCCGTTGGAGCGGCTGCAGGAGGCGACCGGCAAGCGCTGCTGGTATCAGGCCTATCTGCCGGGCAACGTCGATCGCATCGGCAAGCTGATCGCGCGTCTGCGCCAGGCCGAGATTCCCGTGCTGGTGGTGACCATCGATACCTGCGTGGGCGCCAATCGCGAAAACCTGCAGAAGCTGGCATTCACGGTGCCATTCAAAATGAGTTCCAGCGTGGTGCTGGACGGCATGCGCCATCCGCGCTGGAGCGTGAACGTCTTCATGCGTACGCTGCTGGGCAGCGGGGTGCCGCGTTTTGCGAACCTGTATGAGGAAATCGGACCACCCATCACTCAAGACCCGCCCAACGGCTTTCGTGGCGAGCGTGACAAGCTGTCTTGGGAGCATATCCGCTGGATCCGGGAAAACTGGCCGGGCAAGCTCGTGCTCAAGGGCGTAATGCACGCCGAGGACGCGCGGCTGGCTGCCGACGCGGGCGTAGACGGTGTGATTGTTTCCAACCATGGTGGGCGTCAGCTGGACGGTTGCATTTCGCCCTTGCAGGCGCTGCCCGACGTTGTGGCCGCCGTGCCCGCGGGTTTGCCGGTCATGGTCGACGGCGGCTTTCGCCGCGGTTCCGACGTGCTCAAGGCGGTGGCCCTGGGCGCGAGCATGGTCTTCACCGGCCGTCCCCAGCTGTTCGGCGCCGCCGTCGGCGGCAACGCCGGCATCCGCAAAGTCGCTGAGATATTTCGCAGCGAAATCTCGACCAACATGGCGCTGCTCGGTTGCCGGACGCTGGCTGACGTCACGCCGGACTTGATCGCGCCGGTGCGCGCGGCCTGCGCCGCCTAGAACGGCCAGGCGGCCGACCGGCCGTACCGGGGCAGCATTGCCCCACACCACTAAAAAATACGGGCGCACCCATTGCCGTGCGCCGATCCGCTTTCAACAGGAGGAGACATGATGAAGATGAATTTCAAAATGGCCGGCATGGCTGCGTTGCTGGCCTGCGCGGCCACGGGCCACGTGCAGGTCCAGGCCCAGGCCCAGGCCGACAGCTATCCGGCGAAGCCTGTCCGGCTGGTGGTGGGCTATGCCCCGGGCGGCACGACCGACATCAGCGCCCGCATGATTGCGGACGTGCTGGGCAAGGAACTTGGCCAGACCTTCATTGTGGAAAACAAGCCGGGCGCCAACAGCAACATCGGCGCCGAAGCCGTCGCCCGCGCTCCGGCCGACGGCTACACTTTGTTCGTCGGGTCGATTTCCACGGCGATCAACCAGTCGCTGTATTCCAAGATGTCGTACGACGCGCTCAAGGACCTGGACGCCGTCGCGCTGTTGAACGTGGTGCCCAACATCCTGGCCGTCAATGCCAGCGTGCCGGTCAAGTCGGTGCAGGAATACATCGCCTATGCCAAGAAGAACCCCGGCAAACTGACCTGCGCGTCGCCCGGCAACGGCTCGTCCGCGCACTTGGGCTGCGAGCTGTTCAAGATGAAGACCGGCATCGATATCCTGCACGTTCCCTATCGCGGTAGCGGCCCGGCCGTGGCCGATTTGCTGGGCGGGCAGGTGGACTCCATCTTCGACAACCTGCCGCCGCTGCTGCCGCATGTGCGGGCCGGCAAGCTGACTGGCCTGGCGGTGACCACAGCGGCCCGCGTGCCCTTCGCGCCGGAAATTCCCACCATTGCCGAATCCGGCGTGGAAGGCTTCGACGTGGCGGCCTGGTTCGGCCTTTTTGCGCCGGCCGGCACCCCGCCCGAAATCGTGCTGAAGGTGAACGCCGCCATCAACAAGGCGCTGACTTCGGACACCGCCCTGGCCGCCAACTATCAGACCAACGGCTTTTTGATGCCCCCGCCGCCCAACACGCCGCAAGCATTCAAGGCCTTCATGGAAAGCGAAACCCGCAAGTGGGGAGAAGTCGTCAAGGCGACGAACCTGCAGATCAACTGATTGCCATAGGCGGGGCAGGGCGGCGATCCGCCCGGTTCCCGCCCGGGCACCCGGTTGGCTGAGGGGAAGGTCAGGCCCAAAAATGGGGCCGACTCGCCAGAACGCCTAATTGCGTGATAGAATGCTCGACTTTCCAGGAAGGCATGCTTTTCTGGTTTGGATTTGCCGACGTGGTGAAATTGGTAGACACGCTATCTTGAGGGGGTAGTGGCGAAAGCTGTGCGAGTTCGAGTCTCGCCGTCGGCACCAAGAATTCCTCGTAAAAAGCCCGCTGAAACGTCAAGTTTCAGCGGGCTTTATGCTTTTGCTTTTCTTGCTTCTGGGGGCGGAGCAGTCCGTCTAGGACATCTGCGCGGCCCCGCATTTCGACTGGCGCGAGGCCGACCATGTCGTCGCGTCTTGGCCGATCCGTTCGGCCAACGCCGCGATCAAGCGCTGCTGCGCTTGCACAAGCGCGGGATAGCCGGCAGCCGCGGGTTCCTCGAAGCGTCCTTGGCAGACCAGCTTGGCGCTGCCAGGGGCCCGCGCATCCCCCAAGGTCCAACCTGCTTCCAGATGCACCCGCTTGCCCGGCCACGCGTCAAACCGGCGGATCTGCAATTTCACCCTGATCACCTGCCCGTCGCTGGGCAAGGTCAGGCCGGCGACGTCCTGGGTGCCCAGGCGATCGACCAACTGCGCCGACAAGGCGTTGCGTATCTCTTCGTCCAACGGCCCCAGCCACCGCTCGTCATCCAGGACGGCGAGCATGCCGCTGTCGTCTTGCCTGACCACCAGTTGGGGTTGATTCAGATACTCCGGCAACGTCACGGGCAGCACGTCGACCACGAAGCGCGCTGGCAGCCCCTGAGGTGCCACGTCCCCCTGAGGGGTGAGCAAGGTGTAATGGCGGACAGGCGTAGACGCGCTGCAAGCTGCCAGCGCCAGGGTCAGGGCGAGGAGGCTGATACGAATAGGTCGGGTCATCGCTGGGGAGTCTCCATCGTGCGGGCTGGCGGCTCTGTGGAAGCCTCGAGGGTGGCGTTCTTGGGGCGGCCTCGCACCATCGCCTCGGGATAGCGGCTTAACAGGTCAGTCAAGGTGCGTACCGAGCGCGCGGCGCGCTGGATTTCCTGGAGGGCCTGGCCCAGGTTCTGCCGCAACGTGGCATCTTCGGCAAGCATGCCGTGCGCGGCGCCGATGGTTTGTTGGGCCTGGCGCAGGGTCTGCGTGGCCTGCGGCAGGACCAGGCCGTTGACCTGCTGCAGCGCTTTATTCAGGTTGGCAAAGGACGCGTCAAGATTTCGGCCAATGCTGTCCAAAGGCATCTTGTCGATCTTGCCCACGATGCTGGCGACCCGCTCCTGCAATTGGTCGAAGCTGCCGCTGACGGTGGGCAGCATTATCGGACGACGTTGCGGATCAAAAACGACCTTGGGCGTATTCGGGATGAAGTCCAGGGCGATGTAAAGCTGGCCGGTCAGCAAGTTTCCTGTCCTTGCCTGAGCCCGCAGGCCGTGCGCCACCATTTCTTGCAGCATGTGCACCAGCCGGTCTTCCTCGGTGCCGTCGACGGCCGGCATTTTCTCCATGATCTCGCCCAGCCGCTGCGGATAAACCACAACGCCGACCTTGGACTGAAAGCGACGTCGGTCGGGGTCGTAATCCGGCTTGATGGAGATGACCTTGCCCAGGTCCATGCCATCGAACTGCACGGGCGCACCAATGGTCAGGCCGCGCAAGGATTGCTCGAAGACCAGATAGGCGGTCTGCGACGGCCCGTCGGGCGGGGCCAGCGCGGCCTGCTGATCCTTGGCCAGTTCGTAGGTCGAATCTTCTGCTGCAGGCTCGCCGGCCACGCCTGGGGCCGTTCCGAAGGACACACCCCCCGCCAGGATGGTGGCGATCGATTGCGTTTGCAGCTTGAATCCGTCCGCACCGAGCGAGACGTCCACCCCGCTGGCGTTCCAGAAGCGCGTTTCCGTAGTGACAAAACGGTCGTAGGGCGCGTTGACGAAGAGGCGCAGGGCGACCGCTTTGCCATCCTCGCCCAACTGGTACGACGCGACACGGCCGACTTGGATCCGTCGGTAGTAGACAGGGGAACCGACGTCCAGCGAGCCGAGATCTTCGGTATGCAGAACGAAAGACCGGCCAGGTGTGTCGCCGATGACGGTGGGTGGGCTTTCCAGGCCCGTGAATTCCTTGCCGGGCTCTGTCGATTGCCCTCGGTCAACGCCGATATATGCCCCGGACAGCAGCGTATCCACGCCGGAAACCCCATCGATGCCGATGCGCGGGCGCACCACCCAAAACCGGGAGTCCTCACGCGCCAGGCTCGCGGCATCCTTATCCAGCGCGACCGTTGCGACCACCCGGGAACCGTCTTCGCTCAAGCCGATCGCCGTCACCGTGCCCACGTTGACGTCCTTGTACTTCACCAAGGTCTTGCCCTCTTCCAGGCCGGCGGCCGTGCGAAACGTGATACTGATCACGGGGCCTTCGGTCATCCAGGTTTGCACCAGCATGGAAAGGCCGATCAGCGCGGCGATGACGGGCACCAGCCAGATAAGCGAGATCCGCCATTTTTTGCGCGGTATCACCGTAGGAGCATCGAGCCCGTGGAGCTCCCGGGAAGCATCATTCATTCATCACCACCATTGATTTCACCATCCCAAATATGTCGGGGGTCGAACGACATGGCCGCCAGCATGGTGAAAATCACGACCATGCCGAAGAAAAGGATGCCGGCGCGTGGAGAGATGTCGGTGAGGCCCTGGAATTGCACCAGCGCGGCCACCACGGCCACCACCAGCACATCCAGCATCGACCAGTACCCGACGAACTCCACCATGCGGTACAACTTGGCGCGCTCTCGCGTCGCCCATCGGCTACGCCGTTGGGAGGTCGAGAGCAACAGCCCGAGGATCAGGAATTTCGCGCAAGGCACCGCCACGCTGGCGATGAAAATCACGAACGCGATGCCGTAAGAGCCCGATGTCCAGAACTCCACCGCGCCTTCCATGATGGTGCTGCTGCTGCCCCTGCCCAGCAGGCTGGTGTGCATGACGGGCAGCACATTGGCCGGGATGTAGCAGATGACGGCTGTCAGCAGCAGCGCCCAGGCGCGCGCAATACCGTTGGGACGGCGATCGTGGAGCGTCGAGCTGCAGCGAGAGCACTGTTGCGTTCGCCCGGACGCATCCAGGTCGCAAACCAGGCCGCAGGTGTGGCAGCCGACGATCGACAAATCGCTTGCGAAGGGCTGTCTGCTCATGCCGCGATGCCGCTTCGCAATGCCGGATCGCCTTCGGTCTGATCCCACAGCGCAGCAAGGTCTCGATGGGCAATCACGGTCAGCAATACCATCAGGGCGGCGGTCGCCCAGACGCCCGCGCCCAGAGTGACTTCCACCAGACTGATCAGCTTGATGATCGCCACCAGGATGCCGAGGATGCCGACTTCGACCATGCTCCATGGCCGCAACAGCGCCAGCATCCGCAAGGCCCGGGAAAAACCCGGCGCGCGATGGCCAACTCGCGCATAAAGCAGCACCCATGCAAGCAGGACAATCTGCGCAAGCGGCACCAGGATGATCACCAGCGCGGCGATGATCGCAAGGGGCGCCACGCTGCCCTGGGCGAGGGACCACGCGAATTCCCACAGCGTCGCCTCTCTGTGCGTTCCGTTCAGGCTGATGCGTACAACGGGGCAGACATTCGCGATCACGAATACGACCGCTGTCGTGAGGGTCAACGCCAGCCACCGATTCACATCCATCGGGTTGGCGCGTTGGAGCACGGCGTCGCATCGACGGCAGCGCGCGACCTCGCCTGCCGCCAACGTGCAGCGCTGGTACACGCTGTCGCAATGTTCGCAGGCCACCAAGTGTGGATAAACGTTCATGTCTTTGAATGGATAACCGTGCTGTTGCCTTGCGAAGGCCTGCGCCTTGCAACCGACTGCCGCTGTTGAGTTGCCCGCTAGCGCAGCCCCGCGAGGCTACAGAAGATGCTGCGCCCGGGCTTGCCATTCGATGCCAAAGTGCTTAGCCAGTACTAACGTTCGCGTTGCGCCGAACGAAAATGGGACGGGGTATGGCCCGTCCAACGCTTGAAGGCACGAGTGAAATGCGCCGGATCGCTATACCCGACCATGTAGGCAATTTCGGTCGCGGAATACTTGCCCAGCCGGATCAACCGAAGCGCCTCGCTACGGCGGGTCTCGTCTCGCAAGTCTTCGAAATCGACCCCGCTGTACTTAAGCCGCCGTTGCAGCGTCCGGGCAGACATGCCGATTTCTTTCGCGACGGATCTGAGGTTGATGTCATCTTGCTCCGAAATCCGCTCGATCAGCAGTCCTGCGGTATCGACCGTCGACTGCAGCGCCTGCGTGATCTTGTGAGAGTCGTCCTTCAATGGTCGAAGCGGCGCTTCAAGCAAGTCGCGGTCGAATTCGATCATGTTGTAGTCGGCCCCGGTTTCGATGTGGGGGCCCAGGCATTCTTCCAACGCGTCATCGCCCCGGGTTCGCGAACTCTGCAAGTGAACGCGTATGGCCGAGGGTTCGCCGGACATCAGCGGCACCTTGCGAAGCACCGCGAGACTTCCCAGAATGAACTGCTGCGGATCTGCTTCCAGCGGGCCCGTGAAACGATGGATCAGCCGCGTCGTGCGACCTTCCGTGACGATGCGGACTTCTCCGCCCTGATGCAGCATTTCCGCATTGAGCGCTGCCATGGCACAGGCCTGGGCCACATTCGCCGACCGCAGCACCAGATGCCCCCATGCGCCGAGTGAACCCAACTCCATCAAGCGGCCGACGTAGGCGCCGGCAAAGGAGTCACCTGCGATGGCCGCCATGTCGTTGGCGATCTGAAAGCACAGAGTGCGTGGAAGCCAGATATCAGGGGTTTGGAAAATATTCGGAGAAACTCCCACGCGCTGAAAGAATTCAAGCGGAGAGACGCCCCGACTGGCCAGGTAGGGGCTGATGTGCAGGAAGCTTCTGAGTTTGATGGACGGGGTGGCGTTCGACATGGATCCAGGCTTTACCGTCAGCCAGATTGCCGGACGCTCCACCTCTGCAGAAAATTGTTTGCCCTACGCATCGATTTGCGAGAAATCGTGGGCGAATTTACATCGCGCTCCTTCGGGAGGAATTGAAAAAAATCCAGGTGAGACAAACCGGTGCAAAAAAGGAGACGGCGGCGTCCGCCGCCGACGCGTCTCTTCCCTGCCGTCGATGTCGTCAGGGGGTGATGCTAGAAATCTTGGAGCCTTCAAGACCCATGCCCGCCATCAAGCCCTGGGCGCCGAAGGGCACGGCAAAAACGTCTTGGGACAAGGTGGTGGTAGACAGGCTGGAAGCCACGGATTTATCCCAGGCGACCAAGCTCGGGCCGCTGCCCAACGCCCAGCCATCGCTCTTTTCGAGATAGTTCAGCGACTTCTGGTTCATGAAGAAAAGCGCATAGCCGAACGTCTGGGCACCTGCCTGCAGGCCCAGGGACATGGCGGAGATTTCGTAATAGCCGATAGGCTCTTTACCCTTGAACAGGGTGCCTTGCCCGTGTTCGCCGCCAACAACGAAGCCGGCCTTGTAGATCTTGGGAAAAACCAGCACCGCCACCGCCTTCTCACCCAGTTCTTTCGTGCTTGGCTCGGCAGCGTAAAGGTGTTGCAACGCGCTTGCGGAATCATTGCGGATCGCCAGCGCAGAATCGGCAAAGGCTGCGCCCGTTGGAGCCAGTGCGCAGGCGAACACCAGCAAGGCCGACTGCAGATAAAGAGATAAGCGACTGCGAACACAATCCACGTGTTTACGACTTGCCATGAACATGAAAGACCTCGGGTTTCGTTATACGCCTGATAAATCGGCGCGCAGCGAGTATTCAGACCGAGGTAATGCTTGTCAATAGGGCCTATTGAAGCTTTGCTCGCATTTTTTTATCGAGCCAATTTCCTGTTTTTTATTTGGCGCCAAATGGCAAGACGTCGATGAATTATTGGCTTAATCTACGCTAGATTCCCGCTCTGTTGCGAGATGGGTCGATATCCAGAATTAATACCGGTCAGGCATTACTAATGTCGCGGTATCCAAAAATATGAGCCGAAAATCGTGCTCAAGTCATCGTTCGACTCAGCGTAATCGGAAGCGCCCGCTATCGACCGCCTTGCCGATGGCGGCACAGGTGTCGTCAACGCTCAGACCTTCGACGGACAGGACATGGGCTTCCAGTGCGCCCAAGTTTTTGAGCTGCTGGAACAGCGCAGAAATCGCAGCAGGATCCGTCAGCGTGTCCCCGCCCCGTTCCTGGCAGCGCCTGATTGCCTCCGCAAGATCCGGAAGAAGCACGATGTAATGCAGGGCCACCCCCAGGCCGCGGAAAGCGTCGAGAAACCACGGCCCGATAATGCCGTCCACCAACACGAAGTAGCCGCCGTTGGCGTAGCCGGCCGCCGCCTGGGCCAAGACGTTTATCACCGTGGCATTCTGGCCGTGGGCTTCGGTTTGCCAAGGCGGGATCGACCCCGTCTTGATGAAACGCCAAAAGTCGTCCGCATGCAGGTGGACCTTTGGACTGCCTGGCAGTTGCGTAATGATGTTCGCCGCGGTCGTTTTGCCAGAACCGGGTGGCCCTGTCAGGACGAGTATTTCTTTGGGGCTGAACATATCGTGCCGTAAAAGTGGATTTTCAATACGGGCCCGCAGGCAATATGTCTTCAAGGTACGCAGGCGGGTTGGGCTTGGCGGTCAGCATGTGCCGCACCCAAGCGTTGCGCTCATGCGCCGTGACGACCAGTTCCCAGACGCACGCCAACGCCGGTGTGCTCACCGGCGTGAACCGGTCCGGTTGCGCCAGAGGCGCTGATAGCATCTGCTGGCACACGATCCCGCCCGAGATCCACCAATCCACCAGCAGCCATACGGCTTCCTCTCCGACGTGCACGATGCAGAATCCCAGCCCATAGCTACGCTCGTCGCGGGCCTGGGTGGTCAGCACATCTTGTACGGCGGCGCGCGCCGAGGCGATGACGGCATCGGAGAGAATAGGGGAGGCCCAATTGGAATCGCGATGGATGCCATAGACCTTGATCGCGTGGTTAGCAGTGCGCCAAGTGTCGATGTGGGCGATTCCGCGCGGGGTATAAGGTTCCGGTGCGAGTGCCATGTTGAGTAATGCGTGGTGGCGGTGTGTGCATTTTAAGGGCGAGACATGCGTCACGGATCGCGGGTGCCATATTGGGTGGTCCGGCGGTGAGTTGCACAGACGCGGGCTGAACGTCGTGTTAGCCACCCTGTTTGTTCTGCCAATCCGCATACTTGCGCCCATTGTGGGACTCGTCCTCGCGGAATTCGAGATCCCATTCGGAAACGTGCGGTGGAAGCCGCTTCCGTACGTCTGCAATCTCTTGGATGTGGACCGCCGGCCCGATTTCCTCCAGGAACGCTGTCGCAGGCTCGGAGGGAGACCTTCTGACTGCTTTCGACCCGTTGCAGTCGTTCGAGCTTCGCCAGTCTATGTCCGCTACTTCAAGAGCGCCCAGTGAGAACCACGGTCTCAGCGGCCGAGCTCCGTGAGTTGCGCTGAGAGTCCGCTCTGACAGCCAATCTTCATTTTCATCAATTGAACCGAAGTCGCGAATCAGCCCCGACTTGTGCAGGCCGACTTCATAGGCACGCTTGACGAAGCACTCGAACGAGGAGCAGGGGAGGAGAAACGAGTGCAGGCAATTATGACAACCTATAGCCCCTCACTGGTGGCCACTGCGCGCATCGAAGACATGGCGCTAGTACATAAGGCAAAAACCTCTCTGCTTGCGGCGGGCCGACCACGCTCAAACGAACCGACTACTCCTTCTTGCGCCGTTTTATCGACGCGACAAAGGCAAACTTGTTCTTCGCTCTCCAAACGGCTTACTAGCCGGGCGTCGGCGTCAAGGCTTTAGCGGATGGGGAGGGGGCTACAATCGATGAAAATATATTACAAATGAAAATTATGTCCATCCTGTATGTGTCGATGTTGGTCACCTTGGCCTATCTGGTCTTTCTCTACTTCATCCACGATGCAAGCAAACCGGTAAAGCGCGCGCGCTGGCTCGCGATAATTCTCGGAAGTTATGTCGTTGAGGCGGCCCGCGAGCACTTCGCTGAACTTAAGGACAACCAGCTGGCGATGGTCCACGGGGAGGGGTACGGTGTATTGAATCGGTCCGAATGGGAAAACGAGGTCGAGAGGTTCTTGCGCCTGGTTGTTTCGCCGAAAGTGCCAAAGTACCTATTGGAATCAGGTGGTCAGTCTGTGTTGAATGATCTGGGTCCCCGAATGATTGATGATTTGGTGAGTCTGGACGCATTGGCTGAAAACTTCGACATTGAACGATACGTAGACGATATTCTCGTGCCGACCCGCAAGGTGCACCTTGATGAAATGACGCGGTATGGAAGGTGGGGCTTCGGCAGCGCATTTATCCTCATCGGAGTCCTGCAACTGCGTTTCGCTTCAACGTCAGGCTACTGGCCCTCCGGCATTGTTGCGGTAGTTGCGGGTTGCGCATTAATTCCGCCCGTCGCGCATCGGTTCATCGGAACGCTGAATGGGAAGCTGGCGTGGAACATAAAAGGCCTCGGCGCGACGTTGATCACGTTTGGTGTGCCTCTCTTGCTCTCTTTCGCCAGCAACGGAGCCCAGCTTCGATATGAGTCCATTAAACAGGATGAACGTGTCGCGCATGAAGAGATTCTGCAGGCGGAGAAGGCGCGCCGAGCGCAACTTTGGGCAAAGCTGCAAGCCGAGAAACTAAGGGATGAGAATGAGAAAGAAGCACGCAAGCAAGCCGACGAGGTTGCGAGGCTGAAGCAAGAGTTTGCTGTGCGCAAAGAGGAAATTATGAAGGACATGTCCGGACTCCTGGCTAAAGGGGATTTGCGCCTTTCTGGCGACCTGGTAGCGAAGTATGGAGCGGTAGGTGATGCCAAATTTGATGAGTTGCGAGCCCAGTGGCAGCAGAAGAACGAAGCATTCCAGGCGAACGAGGCGGCTGAGCGGGCTGCCAAGGAACGGCAAGCGATCTATGCTGCGAAAATTCGGGATTACGCCTTGTCGCCCTATACAAAAGATAGCTACCCAAAAACCGTAGCCAAATTCGGGAGTCAACTGCCTGAGATTGAGAAATTGCGTCGTCGCGCGGCCGAGATGGCAATCGACAGCGTGAAGTGTGATTCTGTTGAGCTGGTGGAAGTCAGTGATAAGGCGACGCGCAAGGAACCAATCTTCTTTATCGATTGCACCAACGAGCAACGAATTTACCTGAAGAAATCTGAAATTTTGGCCCAAAAGCCAGTCCTAACACAGCAGGAACGTGCGGTGCCCGAGGATCAGGCATTGGACATGTGCGAAAGGGCCGCGCGCTCAAAGACGCGCCATGATCTGATTCCCAGTTCCCTCGATTTTCATCGCATCATGGGGCAATCAGTACGAACGGTGCCTCAAAATGGCAACGTGGTCGTACGTTTAGAATTTAATGGTAAGAACGCATTCAATGCGGAGTACGAACTCGCCGCCCGCTGCATCATCACGCCGGAGCGAACCCTAGATATTGACGTTGGTTCCAAGCGCTGATGCCGCGGCTGGGATGTTGCCCGTCTGGGCCGGGCCAGAAGACGAGCCGCACTTCCGGACAGTTCCGCACTAGGGACGGAGAGGCTGTCCTGGGCAGACTTCCGCAGAGCTGATGGCGCTCATCTCGGTGCCTGTCTTCGACAAATCGCCCCGCATTAGAACCAGCGAAACTGCATGCTCTCCGTCGCTGGAGCATTGGAACTCAACAAGCGTGCTCCTTAGTTTAGGTCTGCTGCCCTTACCCGTTGTCGTTCACCGTACCCAATTTAAGGCGCTTGCTCGCTCCGTGGCTGCTGTAAGCGCGCCCGACACTAACATCTCGAAACAGGCGACCAAACTGTCGCTGGAATCAGAGCAAGCCGCGAAGAACATGCCTCAGACTGCTGAAATAATGCAGGACCTTGCAGAGAAGGCACCGCCCCAAGCCTTATGACGCACTATCTCGCTTCAAAGAGAGCTCCTGGAAGGCGCTGAATTCCTACGCTCATGCCGGCATCCATCCCATCCATGGTGTCGGATAAGGTGTCAGGCTACAATTTCAAGGCGACAGATTCGAAAATGCAGTCTGATAAATTATTTTGAAATGTCGCAGCGGAACAGCCGTCGGTAATGCAGCATGAAGTGCGCCCCTTGAATCACTTCATGGTGGTGAATTAGAATGTTAAGGTTACTGATAATTCTTGGTCGTAGTCCGAGCGTGATAGCCGGCCGCCCGTCTGGCCCTGCGGCGCCATTATGAAAATAGAACCCGAATTGTCTCGGGATGATTCTGAGTAAAATCAATAACAATGAAAATTCACGCGGCCAAGACTTCGATCCGCAGCGGTTTGGCTCTCAAATTGACGATCGGAGTTGTAGTCCTGTGGAATCTAATCGGATTGTTCTTCCCTGTTCTGCAACTGAGTGAGAATCAGAACCTGTACATCTATTCGTCTGCCGCTCAAGTGATTGCAGGCATCTATGGGTTGACCATCGCTGGATATGCTTTCCTACGAAACCAGCAAGATCGCCAAATCGACAAGGATGAATCTCTCGCTGAGATCTTTGAGCGCATTCAAATGCAGCAGCACCGTAGTGTGCTTGTCATAACTTTGATTTCTGGCCTGGCAATCTTCGGTGCGCTGTTGTCAATTGCTCTCCGCGAAATTGATGCGTTATTCATTGGGACGATAGCAATTAACACCGCCTCTGCCCTATTCGTCACTAGCTTAGGATGGACGGCGTACTTTGTGGTCGATGCAATGCGACCCGAAAAGATTCTGAGCGCTAGTGAGTCAATTAAAGAAGAGATTGTGAAGCAGGAGGTTGTAAAGCAAGATATTGCGTCCACAGAGTCCCCGCCGATACCAATCGCGGGGAATGAATATCGTCCAGAAAAGGGAAATCTGGAGTTGTTCCTGACTAGCTATAACGCCATAGAGCGACGGCTCGAGGAGTATGCTGAAAGCCACTTCTACGCGCGCCCCTTAAATGATATTGCACTTCAACAAGTATCGAATCCGTCCGAATATCGTAGCCCGCGCGCTCGTTGGGCAAGGACTAGAATAATAAAAGCCCTCGCATCGCAGCGGCTCATTCCCATAGATTTTGCGGATGAATTGTTGGCCCTCGTCAAGTATCGGAACGCTCTAGTTCACGGAAGAGACATGACCGTGGAAGATTCAATGGTCCTCAGAGTAGAAGAAGCGAGACAGAGACTTGACTCGCGTCTATCGGTTGAAGACACTCCAATGTGAGTTCGTGGAGGCTCAACCCCTTTACCAGCCAACATTATCAGTGCCTACTGATCACAGACGTGCGATTGAATTGTAAATAATATGGTGTCAGACTCCAATTTCACCACCAAAATCATGGCCTGACACGATTTTTCGGAAGGCCAGCGTACGCCCGGATTTCTTACGGCGCCGACATAGGAAATATGACGCTTTCGCTTTGCTCTTTGTCCGAGGTCCCGACGGAGGACTGGGTGGGCCTGTTGAACCATCCCGACGTGGTCCGTCACATGCCGCTGGCAGCAGGCAACTGGACCGAAGACACTGCAGCTGACTGGGTTAGGGGCAAAGACGTGCAATGGTTAAAGAACGGGTATGGGCCGTGGTCGATACGGATTGATGGTAGTTTTGCCGGTTGGGGTGGCTTTCAAATGGAGGAAGATGGGGCCGATCTCGCATTGGTTCTGCTGCCCGAGTACTGGGGGCAAGGCCCAATGATTTTTCGCCACTTCATGAGTCTTCGGAACAAACTTGGCATCGGGCCGGTAAGCATTATGTTGCCTCCGAGCCGGCGACGATTCAGAGGCCTCGCAAGGCTTGGCTTCCAATTTGTTGGTGAGTTGACATACGAAGGCCAACACTTTCTGAAGTTCCGTACCCTCGAATAAGAATCGACGCCGGATCTGGGGCCATCCAACTCAAGCAAGCACGCGGCTCGTCATTGCGCATGCACAAAGAGCGGCGCCTCGGCAGTAGGGTCGGCTGGCACCCTATTCACGGATCATTTCGGATTTCTACGGGTGGTAGCTAGCCTGGAACGCGCGATCGTGGGAAATTCTGGCCAACCGCTTTTGGCCGTCAGCAAAAATCTCGGTGGTCTGCTTCCGACCCAAAGCAGCCCGTCAGGATGGGCGCCTAACGGCCGAGTGCAGCCGGCGGCGAAAACAGACTCCCTGCGCTGCGTTTGGTGATCCCCCTACCAGTATTACCATCAAGTGGGGGTACGATTCCGACCATACCAAAGCGGCTGTAGTGACTGTATCTTCAGCTCGTCAAAGGCCACCCATCACTCAAGATTAGGTTTCACATGCCAGAAGTCGCGCTCGTTCCAAAGTTCTTGAAATCATTCGCTGCAGAGCACGGGCTCAAAGTTCACGACTGCCTGTACGGCGCTATTGAAATTGGGGGCGAGTTCCCGATTCAGCAATCCGCTGCCGCCGTGTACGGGATCTGGGCTCACATGCCCGCAGCCCCCAAGACCGGGCTAGCCCAAGTGCCGGGCTTTCCTGACTGGTACCCTGTTTACTGGGGCAAAGACATCTCACCAGTTAGCCGAATCAAGGCCCACGTTCAAGGGCACAAGAACGGTAATATCGGCCTACCGAACATCGCTGAACTGAGGGACGCACGCCTAGTGTTCGGCGCCGTTTTAGTTTCGGAATACCGACGCTTCGAGGCCCTCCTGCACCAGCATTGCCCTCCCTTCAAGGGAACGCCATCACTCGGACGTCAGAGCACGGTGGTGAGGGTACGGTGAGAGCTAACACCACAGTCGACACCGACGTCCCATTGGCGGACTATCGCCCGCTCACTGTCTGTTGGTCATTTCTAGGGTGGTCCGCTATTTGGCCGTAAGCCGCCATCCGAGTGTTGGAACAATCGGCGATAGATTTCTCAGTTGCGCCAAAAATCCCAATAAAAAATCCCGCTGAAACGATACGCGTCAGCGGGATTTCTACATTGGCATTGCCTAGGCAACGCCAGCCCTACAAACAGCAGGTTTAAGCGCCTGCCAACATATACCGGGCCGAAACAGCCAGAATCCGTTGTGCGGATTCATTCAGCATCCGGGCTTCACGATGGGCTTTCAGCGAATACACCGCGTCATAGCGGCGGCCGCTACGCGGGCCGGCGAGTAGTGCCGGGCGGCGGGTCAAAATGGGGGAGATCAAGCGTTGCATGTCGGAGCATTCCTGCGGGCACCGGGCCCAGTAGATGCTAGGCATCGTAAGCCGGCTTCTTGCTCAGCCCAACGATTTACCATTCATATGAATATCCAGAGTTGGCCCGACTCAGATCGGGTTCCCCAAGCATCTTGTCGACAAGTATGGCCGGCCTGTGTGACAGCCATATGCCAGCGCACGCGGAAAACCGCATTCCGAAGCCGCAGCCCCTCAGCCCCCCTTCAGCCTGGACGGAACGTCTTCGGTATCGCTGCATATCGCCAGCACTTCGGCCGGTTTCCGGCTGAGCGACAGGTAAACGTGCCCGATGCTGCTGTCGAAGTACGCCGATTCCAGCTTCGCGAGCACGACGCTGTCGCCATTTTCGAACTGGATCCGGACTTTGCCCGACAGCACCACGACGAATTCCTGCCCCGGGTGCCGGATATAGTCCTCAAACTCCACCACCTTCCGCGAATCGATCAGGGCCACCATCGGCAGCATCTTCTTGCCGGGGTATTCGCCCATCAGCAGGCGGTAGTGATAGTTTTCCGTGATGTAGTCGCGGGCGTCGCTGAGCTTGTTCTTGACGTAGGTGGGGGCGACGGCAGCTTGGGAGGCGTCGCGCAGCATGAACATGCGGGTCATGTCGATGTCCAGCGCGCGCGCCAGTGCGGCGAACTTTTCGTAGCTCAGGGCGATTTGCCCGAGCTCTGCCTTCGATAGCGTCGATACCGCGATGCCGCTGGCCTGCGATAACGCCTGCAGGGTCATCTTTCTGGCCTTGCGCTCGGCGCGCAGGCGAGCGCCCATTTCTTCCTTGCCGACGATTTCGGGCGGGGATGTATTGCCGGGTTGGGCCATGTAGCGATCTGGCATCAAGGGGTTGAGGGCTGGGGCAGGGCCCGCAAGCCCTGCCGCGTCTACGCCGGATTGTAAGGGGTGGGCCTGCGTTCAGGCGGGGGTCCGGTTCAGGACGCGGCCGGCGTGCTGGCCGGTAAAGGCCTGGTCTTCCCAGACGGGCGCGCCGTTGACATAGACGGAATGGATGCCCGCGGCTCGCTCGGTGGGGCGTTCGAAGGTGGCGGCGTCGGCGACGGTGGCGGGGTCGAAGACGACCAGGTCGGCAAAGTAGCCGGGCTGGACCTGGCCGCGTTCGGCCAGGCCGAACTTGGCGGCGGTCAGGCCGGTCATTTTCCAGACGGCGGTCTCCAGGGGGAAGAGGCCCAGGTCGCGGGAGTAGTGGCCCAGCACGCGGGGGAAGGTGCCCCACAGCCGCGGGTGGGGGCGTTCGTCGTGGGGCAGGCCGTCCGAGCCGATCATGGTGGGGCCGAACTTCAGGATGCGCTGGACGTCGGGCTCGTCCATCATGAAGTAGATGGCACCCGCGGGTTGCAGGTCTGGCACCACGTCGAATTTGGATTTGCCCCGTTCGGCGGCGACTTCGTCCAGGTCGCGGCCGCTTAGTTCCGGGAACGGCTTGCACCAGGTGATGATCGTGCGGCCGGCCAAGAGCACGCGGTCTTGTTTCAGCATCGTGGAGCCGGCCACGTAGGGGTAGGCGTCAAGCGAGACGTCCTGCTTTGCCATGGCGGCTTCGATCAGGGGCAAGGTTTCCTGGGAACGCCCGAAGTTGGGCTGGCCCATGACCTTATGGTGCGAGATCACGACGGGTACGTCCAGTTCGCGGCCGATGCGGAAGGTTTCTTCCAGCGCCGCGACGATGTGTTCGCCTTCGTCGCGCATGTGGGTGGCGTAGATGCCGCCGTGGGTGTTGAGCGGCCGGCAGACTTCGATGATCTCTTCGGTGGTGGCGCGCGCGGCGGGCGGGTAGAAGGTGCCGGTCGAGATGCCGATGGCGCCGCTGGCCAGGGCGTCGTCGGCCAGCGACTGCATGGCCTGCACTTCGTCGGGCGTGGCTTCGCGCTGCAGGTCGGGCATGACGGCGGCGCGCAGCGTGGAGTGGCCGACCATGCAGGCGGCGTTGACGGAGGCGGGGGTGGCACGCAGCGCATCCAGGTAGTCGGAGAAGCGCGCGAAACGGTACGAGCCGCCTTCGTCCAGCAGGTCCAGCGGGGCAGGCGGGCTGGCGTGGGCCAGCGGCGCCAGGCTGATGCCGCAGTTGCCGGTGACGACCGTGGTGACGCCCTGCGAAATCTTCGGCGTCATGTCGCGGTGCTTGAGCAGGTAGTTGTCGTCGTGCGTGTGCGAATCGATGAAGCCGGGCGCGACCACCTTGCCGCTGACGTCGATGCGGCGGTGCGCGGCGCTGGTGGAGAGGTCGCCTACGACGGCGATCCGGTCGCCGCGCACGCCCACGTCGGCGCGCTGGCCGGGGGTATTGGCGCCGTCGATGACGGTGCCGCCGGCAAGGATGTAGTCAAACGGGGTGGCGTCAGGCTGGGACATGCGGATCTCCGGCTAAGTGGGTTCAGGCAAAGTGGCAGGCGACTTGCTGTTCGGGGGCCACTTCGCGGGGCAAAGGGGTTTCTTCGGCGCAGCGCGGCTGCGCCATCGGGCAGCGTGTGCGGAAGGCGCAGCCCGACGGGGGCGACAGCGGGCTGGGGATTTCGCCTTTCAGGACCTCGACGGGCGTGCGCTGGCCCTGGCGCGCCGACGGTACGGCCGCCAGCAGGGCGCGGGTGTAGGGGTGGGCAGGGCGGTCGAAGATGGCGTCGCGAGTGCCGATTTCCACGATCTTGCCCAGGTACATCACGGCGACGCGGTGGCTGATGTGGCGCACAACGCTCAGGTCGTGGGAAATGAACACGTAGGTCAGGCCCAGGTCGCGCTGCAGGTCCATCAGCAGGTTGATGACCTGCGCCTGGACGGAGACGTCCAGCGCCGATACCGGTTCGTCGCAGACGATCAGGCCGGGGTCCAGCGCCAGGGCGCGCGCGATGACGATGCGCTGGCGTTGCCCGCCCGAGAACTCGTGGGGATAGCGGTCGGCGGCATCGGGACGCAGGCTGACGCGCGCCAGCAACTGCGAAACACGTTCGCGGATGGCGGCGCGGTCGTGGCCGAAGTTGCGCAACGGCTCGCCGATGATGTCGCGCACGCGCATGCGCGGGTTCATGGAAGAGAACGGGTCCTGGAAGATGAACTGCATGCGCTGGCGCATGGCGCGCAACTGGCTGCTGTTCATCTTCGCCAGGTCTGCGCCTTCCAGCAGGATGCGGCCTTCGGTGGGGTCGGTCAGGCGGATCAGGCATTTGCCGGTGGTGGATTTGCCGCAGCCGGACTCGCCCACCAGGCTCAGCGTCTGGCCGCGCGGGACGGATAGCGAGATGCCGTCCACCGCGCGCAGGACTTTCGCGCCGCGTCCGCTGTCGACGGGGAAGTGCTTTTTCAGCCCGATGACTTCCAGCATGGGCACCGCGGCAGGGGCGGTGCGGGCCGAGGCCGCGGACGAGAGAGGAATGTCGTGAAGGTTCATGGCGGGTCTCAGGCGGTCATGGCGACAGGCGCCGGCTCGGACAGGCGCGCCCAGCACCAGACGCGGTGGCGGCTGCCGGCATCGATGGCGGGCGGCGCCTCTTCCGTACAGCGCGGCAGCGCTTGCGGGCAACGCGCGGCGAAGGCGCAGCCGCGCGAGGCGGGCGTCATGACCGGCACGATGCCGGGCAGTTCGGCCAACCGCGCCGTGTGGTCCTGGCCGTCGACGAAGTCGGGCAGCGACCGGATCAGCGCCTGGGTATAGGGATGCTGCGGACGGTCCAGCACGTCGTCCACGCTGCCTTCTTCCACCTTGCGGCCGGCGTACATCACGATGACGCGCTGGCACATCTGGGCGACGATGCCCAGATCGTGCGTGATCAGCACGATGGCCGTGCCCAGGCGGGCCTGGATGTCGCGCAGCAGGTGCAGGATCTGCGCCTGGATGGTGACATCCAGCGCGGTGGTGGGCTCGTCGGCGATCAACACCTTGGGCTGGCACGCCAGCGCCATGGCGATCATGGCGCGCTGACGCATGCCGCCGGACAGCTGATAGGGATATTCGCGCACGCGGCGCGCGGGGTCCGAGATCTGCACCAGCTCCAGCAGCTTCTCGGCCTGCGCCAGGGCGTCGCGACGCGACAGCCCCTGGTGCAGCATGAGCGATTCGCTGATCTGCTTGCCCACCGTGATCACGGGATTCAAGGAGGTCATGGGCTCTTGGAAGATCATCGAGATCTGGTTGCCGCGGATGGCGCGCATGGATTTTTCGGGCAGGGCCAGCAGGTCGCGTCCGTCGAACTCGATGCGGCCGCCCGCGACCCGGCCGGGGGCGCGCAGCAGGCGCATGATGGATAGCGACGTGACGCTCTTGCCGCAGCCGGATTCGCCAACCAGGCCCAGCGTTTCGCCGGGCAGGAGGTCGAACGAGAGCTTGTCGACCGCGACGACGGTCGTGTCGTCGCCGTCGAAACAGGTGGTCAGATCCTGCACGCGCAAGACAGGGGTGGGTTGCATGGGCGCTCCTACAGCTTTTTGGCCAGACGGGGATCGAGCATGTCGCGCAGCCCGTCCCCCACCAGGTTGACGGCCAGTACCGCGACGCCCAGGAACAGGCCGGGATACAGGATGATGTGGAACGCCACGGCGACGAAATTGCGGCCTTCGGCCATGATGTTTCCCCAGCTGGGAATCTGCGGCGGGATCCCCACGCCCAGGAAGCTCAGCACGGCTTCGGTCAGGATGGCGGATGCGGCGATGAACGTGGCTTGCACCATCAAGGGGGCGAACAGGTTGGGCAGGATGTGGCGCAGCAGGATCGACGGCACGCGCGTGCCCACCGACACGGCCGCCTCGATGTACGGCTGTTCGCGGATCGTCAGCACCAGCGCGCGCACCAGGCGGACGACGCGCGGCACTTCGGGGATGACGATGGCGATGATCACGGTGCCCAGGCCGCCTTTCAGGGTGGCCATCAGGGCAATCGCCAGCAGCACGCCGGGAATGGCCATCAGGCCGTCCATGATGCGCATGATGAGTGCGTCGACGCGTCGGAAGTAGCCGGCCAGCATGCCCAGCATCACGCCGGCGACGGTCGAGACGACGGCCACCACGATGCCGACCAGCAGCGATACGCGCGCGCCCCATACGGTGCGCGAATACACGTCGCGGCCCAGCGCGTCGGTGCCGAAGAAATGTTCGGTCGACGGCGGCTTCATGCGCGCCATCGGGTTGATGTCTTGCGGGTCGACGGTGGCGAGCCACGGAGCGGCCAGCGCAATGGCCGCCAGCACCAGCAGGATCGCGCCGCCCACATACAGCATGGGATGGCGGCGCAGCGACCGGACGGCGCGGCGCAGGCGCGGGCGCGGTATCGCAAGCGGGAGGGTGGTCGTGTTCATGCGTTGCCCTTCTCAGTAGCGGATGCGGGGGTCGAAGAGCCGGTAGCTCAGGTCGACCAGCAGGTTGATCAGCACGTAGATGCCCGAGGCCACCAGCAACACGCCCTGGATCACCGGGTAGTCGTGGCGCAGCACGGCGTCGATGGTCAGGCGGCCCAGGCCGGGAATCGCGAACACGGTTTCGGTGACCACGACGCCGCCGATCAGCAGGGCCACGCCCACGCCGATGGTGGTGACGATGGGGTTGGCGGCGTTCTTCAACGCATGCCACACGATGGGGCCCGACGACAGGCCCTTGGCGCGCGCGGTGCGGATGTAGTCCTCGGACAGGGCCTCCAGCATGGTGGCGCGCGTCATGCGCGTCAGCAGCGCCATGTAGACCAGACCCAGCGACAGGCAGGGCAGCACCAGGTGGCGCAGATACGGCACAAGGCCGTCCGCGAGGGGCTTGTAGCCCTGCACCGGCAGCCAGCCCAGCTTGATGGAAAAGCCATAGACGAGGCTGTAGCCGATCAGGAACACCGGCACCGAAAACGCACAGACCGCGCCGATCATCACCAGGCGGTCCAGCCAGCGGCCGGCGTTCCAGGCAGCCAGCACGCCCAGGGGTACTGCCACGAGCACGGCGAACAGCATCGTGAAGAGGGCGATCGACACGGTCGGCCCCATGCGTTGGCCAATCAGTTGCGATACCGGCATCTGCGAGGACATCGAGGTGCCCAGGTCGCCCATGGCGATGTGGCTGATCCAGATGACGAACTGCTGCGGCAGCGGCTTGTCCAGGCCCAGGTTCTGACGGATTTTCTCGACGTCCTCGGCGGTCGCGTTGTCGCCGGCGATCACCGCAGCCGGATCGCCCGGCGACAGGTGGATCAGCAGGAACACCACGACCGCGACGACGGCCATGACTGGAATGACGGCCGCGATGCGGCGCAGGATGTATTTCACGCTGGATTCCCCTTGGCTTGCGGCCGGGCGCGCGATGCGCCCGGCGTCTGCCTTACGGCTTTTCGATGTTCCACATCACCGGGATGCCGTTCTTGATCAGCTCGGTGTGCTTGAGGCCGCGCACGGCGAAGACGGGCTTGAATTCCCCCCACATGACGTAAGGCACGGTCTGGTAGGCACGCGCTTGCATCTGGGCAGCGATCTCCTTGCGCTTGGCGGCATCGGTCTCGCGGATCCAGTTGGTGCGCAGCGTGTCCAGCTCCTTGTCGCAGGGCCAGCCCGGCAGGCTGTTGCCGCAGGCAGCCGACAGCCAGGGATTGGTCACCGGCGTGCTGGCGTCGTAGTAGCCGCCCCAGGTCAGGAAGATGTTCCAGCCGCCCTGTTCGGGCGGATCCTTCTTCAGCCGGCGGCCGGCCAGCGACGCCCAGTCCATCGACTGCACGTCCACCTTGATGCCGGCCTTCTTCATGTTTTGCGCCAGCACCATCACGGCGGGCGCGCTCAGGTGGTCGGTCGGATACAGCAGCACCACTTTTTCGCCCTTGTAGCCCGCTTCCTGCAGCAGTTGCTTGGCGCGCGCCGGGTCAGGCTTGGCGTAGGGCGCGGCGCCGGCGTCGGTTGCCAGCGGCGAGCCGCAGATGTACAGGGTGGCGCAATAGTCGACGCGGTATTTCTCCGGGTAACCCATGGCCGACAGCATTTCCTTCTGGCTTACCAGGTGGTAGAGCGCCTGGCGGGCCAGCGGATTGTTGAACGGCGGATGCAGCGCGTTGACGATGACCATGCCTTGCGAGGCAACCGACGTGCTCAGGGTGATGTCCGGATTGCTTTCCACCACGGGCAGGAAGTCGGGCGTGATCTGTTCGATCATGTCGACCTCGCCGTTCATCAGCGCCGCTGTGGCGGTGTTGCCGTCGGGGATGTACAGCCATTCGACGCGGTCCACCTTCACGTTCTTGCCGCCCGCCAGGCCGTCGGCCGGCTCGGCGCGGGGCACGTAGGCGGGGTTCTTCACATAGACGACCTTGTTGCCGGGCACCCATTCATCGCGCTTGAACAGGAACGGGCCCGAGCCGACCATTTCGGTGACCTGCGTGTTCGGGTCCGTCATGGCCAGCCGCTTGGGCATGATGAAGGGCGGCATGCCCGACGGCTTGGACAGCGCGTCCAGCACCAGGCCGAAGGGCTCCTTGAGCGTCAGGGTGAACGTGTTGTCGCCGGTGGCGGCCAATTCGGCGCCGGCCGCCATCATCGCCTGGCCCAGGGTGTCCTTCTTGGCCCAGCGCTGCAGCGATGCGATGCAGTCCTCGGCCGTTACCGGCGTGCCGTCGTTGAACTTCAGGCCGGGGCGCAAGGTGAAGGTCCACGTCTTGCCGTCTTCGGACGAGGTCCAGGTATCGACCATCTGGGGCTTGACCTGGCCCTTGCTGTCTTGCGAGAACAGGGTGTCAAACACCATGTAGCCGTGGTTGCGCGTGATGTAGGCCGTGTTGAACAGCGGGTCCAGCGTCTTCAGGTCCGCGTGCGGCACCATGCGCAAGGTCTTGGTCTGGGCGAGCGCGCCGGTGGCGGCGCTCATGGCCAGGAGCGCCGCGGCCCCCAGCAAGCTGAAACGTCTGATCATTGTTATCCCCTTACTCATTCTGGATGCCCGGTCTGGGCGGCAATGGATGGCGCCTCAGGCCTTGAACGGCCACTTGGGCAATTTGCGCTTAGTGAAAGGCAGCGCGTTGACGTCCTGGGTGATGGCGCCCGGCGTCTCGACGTAGATGACGTGGCGGCCCACCTTCGAGTACGAGGCGTAGAAGTGCTGGGACGACTTCACGATGATGAGCCTCATCGCCTGCAGGTCCACACCGAACTGCGTGAACAGGTCCGTGCCCATGGCCTGGGTACGCGAGGTGTTCATGACGATCGTCACGCCCTGGGTGCGCACGACGGCAACATCGCCCAGCAGCGCGGGCGTGCCCGCAAGCCCTGTCATGACGGCGTCGCGCTTGAGCGCCAGGATTTCGCAGTCCAGGTCCAGCGGCTGTCCGGACACGGGCGCCACCTTGCCGCCCACGCGCAGCTTGATCTGCGCGCCTTCGCCCGCTTCGAAGCAAAGCTGCACGGCAACCGGGTCCCAGAAGGGGCCGGTGGCGACGTCGGTGATGCCGCGCGCCAGCACGCGTTCCAGGATGAAGGTGGCGTCGCTGGGGGCGCCGCCGCCGGCGTTGTCGGCGGAGTCCGCCAGCACTACCGGGAATTCCTTTTTCGCCAAGGCTTGGTCCAGCGCCTCGTCGGCGCCGGGGTAGGGCGGCGCGAGCTGGTCGCGAAAGCCGATGATCTCTTCGCCCAGCGCGCGCGCCAGCGCCTCGGCCTGGCGTTGGTCGCCATCGGTATAGACCAAGACCTTCGAGCCCATGTCAGGCGTGTCGCCCCAGGGAAAGCCGTGGGCAATGGAGACCGACAGCACGCCTTCCTTGCCTTCCATGGCCAACAGGCGGTCGACGAAGCTGCGCATGGGTTCGCGGCTGGTGTGCATGATGGAGATCATCTCGCAGTCGAACACCGCGCGCGTGGGGGTGTTGCGGCCTTCGGCGCGGGCCACGCACAGGTCGACCAGGTCGAATGCGCGGTCCAGGATGTCGGTGTGCGGATATTCCTTGAAACAGACCAGGAAGTCGGCGCTGTCCACCATGGCGTCCGTCAAATGGCAATGCGGATCCAGCTCGGCGCCGATGACGGTGTCGGGGCCGACGATCGCGCGGGCGCGGCTCAGAAGGTCGCCTTCGCAGTCGTCATAGCCGTCGGCCACCATGGCGCCGTGCAGGCCGAACAGGGCGATATCCACCTTGCCCGCGCGGCGCAGGTCTTCAAGCAGCTCGTCGCGCAGCGTTTCGTAGGCGTGGCGGGTGGTGACCCCCGCCGGGGTGGCGCCTGCGGTCATCCCTTCGATCAACGTCCAGTCCTTGCCCACGGCGCGCTGGCGCGCGGCCCATAGCGGGCCCGAGAACATCTGCATGCGGTCCGGATGCTGCCCGGCGGGGTAGTAGCCACGTGCCCGATAGGCGGACAGGCCCGTCGGGATGGGGGAAAAAGTGTTGGTCTCGGTCGCCAGGGACCCGGAGAAGATCTTCATGGATGACGCTCCGCGCAAAAGTGGGATATCGGGGCGCGGGCATCAGGGCGCGCGCATTGGGGGCTGCCCCGCCAGGCACGCGGCCAGGCGGTGTCATGCAATCAAACGGCTGGGTTTCAGGCCTTCGAAGCCGGGGCTTGAACCGCGCCCAGCCACGCCTGCACTTCGATCTCTACGTCCACGTCCATCGCCAGCTTGGCCTCGACGGTCGAGCGCGACGGGAAGTCCGACGCGAAATGGCTGCGATAGGCTTCGTTGAACTGCGCGAACAGCGTCAGGTCCGACAGCCACACCGTCACGCGAACCACGTCTTTCAGGGTGGCACCCGTCAACGCCAGCGTTTCCTTGATGCGTTCGATGGCGGCGTGGGTCTGGGCGGTGATGTCGCCGCGCACGACCTGCCCGCTGGCATCCATCGGGATTTGGCCTGACAGGAAGAGGAAGCCGCCCGCCTGGGTGGCGCGCGAGAACGGCAGAGGCAGGGAGCTGGGATAACGGGTGATGGCGGTCATGGGAGTCTCGTGGAAGGGGGATGAAGGTCAGCGCAGGCGCTCGGGGCGCACCGCGTCGGCGTTGACGCCGTGTGCGTGCAAGTGGTCGGGAAGCGGCTGATGCGTCAGCAATGCCGCGGCCAGTTCGGAGGTGGCGGCGGCCGTCTGGATGCCATAGCCGCCTTGCGCCGCCAGCCAGAAGAAAGCCGGGGCGTGCGCATCCCATCCCACCACGAAGTCGCCGTCGCGCACGAACGAGCGCAAGCCCGCCCAGGTGTGCTTGGGGCGGCGGATGGTGAGCGACGTGGCCGATTCGATGCGGTAGATGCCGGTCGCCACATCCAGCTCTTCGGGCACGACGTCATGCGCGGCCACCGGGTCGGCGTTGGCGGGCGACCCTAGCAACTGGCCGGCGTCGGGCTTGAAGTAATAGCTTTCATCCACGCCGACCACGGCCGGCCATTGGGAAAAGTCGGTGTCTTCGGGGCCCGAGAACGTGAACGCCGTGCGGCGGCACGGTTGCAGACCGATGGGAGCGGCGCCGCACAGGGCCGCGGCGTGGTCCGCCCAGGCGCCGGCGGCATTGACCAGCACCCGCGCCCGGATGGCGCGGCCGTCCGCCAGCGTCAGGACCCAGGCGTCGTCCGCGTAGGCGGCGGATACCAGTTCCGCGTTGTTGTGCAGCACCGCGCCCTGCCGGCTCATGCCGCGCAGGAACCCCTGGTGCAGGGCATGCACGTCGATATCGCGCGCATCCGGCTCTTCGATCGCGCCGCAAAGCTGGTCGGCGCGCAGGCAGGGCACGCGCGCCACGGCCTGCTCGGCATCGATCAACGTCACGTTGGGCGACTGGCTGTGGAAGTCTTCGAACACCTCTTGCAGCAGGTCCTTCTGTTCCGGCGTGGCGATGTACAGCACACCCCGGGGGCTAAGCAGCGGATGCTCGCTGAACCCTTGGGGCGGCTGCTCGTAGAAGGCGCGGCTGGCACGGGTCAGCGCCTTGATCTGCGTGGTGCCGTAGGTCTCCATGAACATGGCCGCAGAACGGCCGGTGGAGTGATAACCCGGTTGGGACTCGCGTTCCAGCACTGCCACGGACGCCGTGGCGCTCAGGCGGTAGGCCACGGACGCACCGGCGATGCCGGCGCCGACCACGGCGAAATCGTATAGGGGTTCAGCAGTCATTTTTGTCGGAAGCGAGAATTCTCTTATTTGATAATTCTCGAATACGATAGTTTTTTGACGGCAGACGGGTAATAGGGGAATGCCCTGATGGCGGGTGCCAGGGTTCCAACGCGCAGAAAAAAACCCGCTGGGCAGGACCGTCAGCGGGTTTGATGGAGAGCGTCGGATGCGGGTCTAGGTCACGTGGTGGCCAAACGCGACCAGCGACGCCACGAAGGTGACCGCGCCGATCGCGGCCAGCCAGTACGCGCGTTTCGCCGCCTGCGGGGTGCTGCGGTTCAGGCCCACCAGCAGCGTGACCAGCGTCCACACGCCGGTGAATGCCAGCAGGGCAAGCGTGTAGACCCAATTCGACAGATCGTAGCCGCCGCCGCCGATGGATGGATAGCCGGAGTGCTTCGGCCACAGCAAGGCGATCAGCGTGCCGGCGACCAATGCGAACACGGCTAGCCAGATCTGGAATCCGCGGTCTTTCAACATGTGCTCAATTATCCAGATAGTGCGCACGCAGGACGTCCACATCCACGTCCAGCACGTCGCGCAGATACGTGTCCATGCCGCCGTACGCGTCGTCGATCGCCTGCACTGACGCCTCCAGGTAGGCGGGGGCGACTTCCAGCAGCGGCATCATGACGTCGTTGCGCACGCCGCGTTCCGCGGATTTGGTCAGAATCTCCTGGAAAAAGCGCGCGTTCCAGTGGTTCGATTCCAGGTAGTTCGCCACGATGTCGTCTTGCGAAACGCCTAAGGCCGACAGCAGCAGCAACGAGGCGAAACCCGTGCGGTCCTTGCCGGCGGTGCAGTGGAACAACAATGTCTTGCCGGTGGCGGCTGTCTTGAGAAAGCCGCCGAAGGGCGCCTGGTAGCGGGACGGGAATTCGCGGTAGATGTCCACCATCATCGCGTGGGCGGCGGCTTGCGTGCTTTCGCGCAGCTTGGGCAAGAGCACGGCCATGGCCATGTTGCCATCCAGCACGGGCGACGCGATCCAGGGGAAGCGTTTGCCGAAGTGGGGATCGTCCTGCGCTTTCTCGGTGTCGGCGCGGAAATCGATGACGGCTTCCAGCCCCAGCGTGCTCAGGAATTCCAGGTCGGCGGCACTGGCGCGGCCGGGATTGCCGCTACGAAAGAGCTTGCCGTCACGCAGCCGCCGGCCATTCGCGCCGGTCAGGCCGCCCAGGTCGCGGGCGTTGTGCACGCTGTCCAGCGCGAGGCGGCGTCGGCCTGTGGCAAGCGGCGTGTCGGCAGGATTCGAACTGGGCATGGGGCAGGTTCCTTGGTCTTTGAGGCTTGCCGATGATCGTATCACCGTGCCCCGCGCGCGCCAGGTGGCGGGCTACCTGGCGGGCTACCCCAGCTTGCCCAGCAAGCCGATCAATTGGTGCTTTTGCGCCGGGCTCAGTTGCGCGCTGATACGCGCGTCATGCGCCTGGACGGCTTGGGTGATCTCGGCCAGCACCGTTTCGCCGGCCTGGGTCATCGCCAGCGAATACGCGCGCTTGTCGTGTTCGGCTTCCTGCCGCTCGACATAACCCAGGCCCTGCAGCTGGTTGACGATCTGCACGGCCCCTGAACGTGCGATGCCCAGGATGCGGGCCAGGTCCGTGAGCTTCAAATTGGCGTTGGCGGCGATCAGAGACAGCGACGAAAAACGCTGAGGCGTGATGTCCCACGGCGCCAACGCATTCAGGAAGTCTTCGTAGATCACGATCTGGGCGCGCCGGATGGCGTAGCCGACCAGGTCGTCCAGCGCGCCGTAACGGATGCCGGGCACATGCGGATCGAAATGCTCGCCCCGCGCGGCGGGGCGCCGGGGGCGTTGGGATGCGGCTCTGGACATGGGGCGATCGCGATTAAGGGGCCTCAACACTAATGCACCTATTGTCGCCGCGCTACCGCATTACGGGAAATCCCCGGGGTGCGGAAGCCACCTGGATTTTGTTATGTTGCATAACAAATAAAACCAGGAGCAGACATGCAAATCGTCATCGCCGGCGCCGGCATCGGCGGGCTGACGCTCGCCTTGATGCTGCATCGGCGCGGCATCGATTGCCGCGTCTTTGAAAGCGCGCTGGAACTCAGGCCCTTGGGCGTCGGCATCAATCTGCTGCCGCACGCGGTCAGCGAACTTGAACCTCTGGGCCTGCTGCCCGGCTTGGCCGAGCGCGCCATCGAAACCTCGCAACTGCACTACTACAACAAGTTCGGACAGCCGATCTGGCGCGAGCCGCGCGGCCTGGATGCCGGCTATCCGCTGCCGCAGTTCTCCGTGCATCGCGGGGAGTTCCAGATGCTGTTGGCGCAGACCGTCCGCGCGCGGCTGGGTGAGGACGCCATCGTCACGGGCCGGGTGCTGGAATCGGTGGAACAGGACGCCTCTGGCGCCACGGCGCATTTCCGGTGCCGGGCCGACGGGGCCCTGCAAAGCGTGCGGGCGGACATCGTGGTGGGCGCCGACGGCATCCACTCGGCCCTGCGTCGCCAATTGCACCCCACAGGTGACGAACCGCGCTTCTCCGGCCGCATGCTGTGGCGCGCGGTGACCGAAGCGCCGCCGTACCTGGACGGCCGCAGCATGTTCATGGCCGGCCATCAGGACCAGAAATTCGTTTGCTACCCGATTTCAGAACCGCTGCGCCGGCAGGGGCGGTCATTGATCAACTGGATCGCCGAACTGTCGGTGCCGGGCGCGGAGTTGCCCGCAACCGATTGGAACCGGCAGGTGGACAAGTCCGTGTTTGCGGACCGCTTTGCGGATTGGCGTTGGGACTGGATCGATATCCCCGCCATCATCGACGGCGCGCAAGCGATCTACGAGTTCCCGCTGGTGGACCGTGACCCGTTGCCGCGCTGGACGCGGGGGCGCGTGACGCTGCTGGGCGATGCCGCGCATCCCATGTATCCCATCGGTTCAAACGGGTCGGCGCAGGCGATCCTGGACGCGCGCTGCCTGTCCGACTGGCTGGCGCAAGCGGCCAGCGGCGCGGTGCGTACGCCGGAGATCGCCTTGCTGGAATACGAGGCGGAGCGGCTGCCGCGCACGGCCGGCATCGTGTTGCGCAACCGCCTGAACGGGCCAGAGCAAGTGATGCAGATGGCCGAAGAGCGTGCGCCGCAAGGTTTTGACGATATTGGCAACGTGATCGCGCCGCAGGAGCTGGCGGCGGTATCGTTGCGCTACAAACAACTCGCGGGATTCGATCCCGCCACCGTGCGCAAGAGCCGGGGGGAAGCGCCATGAACGACAAGACCCATGCAGCCGCCGCTTTTGCGGACCCGTTGGCGCCGCAGCTAGAGCACGTGGCCACCGTCGTCGTCGAGGTCGGCGCGCCGCAGGAAGTGGGCGACACCCCGCAAGGCTGCCGCCGCGTCATTCCCATCACGGGCGGCACGGTGGACGGCCCGCGCCTGCGCGGCAAGGTCCTGCCGGGCGGCGCGGATTTCCAGGTGATCCGTTCGGCTACCTACACCGACATTCACGCGCGCTACGTCATCGAAACGCCCGACGGCGAACGCATCTATGTCGAGAATACCGGCATCCGCACGGGACACGCCGACGATATCGCCCGCCTGGTGCGCGGCGAAGCCGTCGACCCCGCCCGGATCTACTTCCGCAGCTACCCGCGCTTTGAAACCGCGTCGCCGGGCCTGGGATGGATGAACGAAAGCCTGTTCATCGGCACGGGTGCGCGCTACCCCGATCGCGTCGAATTGCGCTTCTACCGCATTTGCTGAACCCGCGGCGGCCGCCGCGGCATGGATAACAAGACCACTCGGAGACAACCATGACATCGACGTTGCGCCGCTTGTTCGGCGGCTTCCTGCTATGCCTGCCGTTCGCGGCGATGGCGCAATTTCCCAATGGCCCCGTGCGCCTGAACGTGGGCTTTCCGCCGGGTACGGGGCCGGACATCGTGGCCCGCACGCTATCGCAGCACATGGGGCCGCTGCTGGGCGAAAGCGTCGTGGTGGAAAACAAGGTGGGTGCAGGCGGGCAGATCGCCGCGCAGACGGTGGCGCGCAGTCCGGCGGATGGCCAGACGCTGCTGCTGGGGGAGGTCGGGTCCATCAGCATTTCGCCGGCGACCTATCGCAACCTGAACTACGACCCGCCGCGCGACTTCGCGCCTATCTCCGAAGTCGTGCGCGCCGACTTCGTGCTGGTGGTGCCGGCGGATTCGCCCTACCAGGATCTGGGCGCGTTCATCGACGGGGCCCGCAAGGCATCGGACCGCCTTAATTTCGCGACCTTTGGCGCGGGCACCCCGGGGCATTTCGGCGCCGAGCTATTCGCCCGCGAAGCCAGCATGAAGATCGAGGCCATCCACTACCGCTCCACGGGCGATGCCGTGTCCGGCCTGGTGTCCGGCGCGGTCCAGGCCGCCTTCGTGACCACGGCGCTGGCGGTGCCGCAGGTGCAGGGCGGCAAGCTGCGCGCGTTGGCGATCACCGGCGCGCAGCGTTCGCCGGCCCTGGCGTCGGTGCCGACATTTGCCGAACGCGGCTTGCCCGCGATCAACTTCGGCGCCTGGTTCGCGCTGTTCGCGCCTGCCGGTACGCCGGATGCCGTGCTGAACCGATTGCAGCGGGACAGCGCACAGGCGCTGCGCCAGCCTGCGGCGGTGCGCAGCCTGGGCGAGGCCGGTTTCGTGGTGGTCGGGTCCGACCGGCAAGCGCTGCAAGCCTTGCTGGCATCGGAATCCAGGCGCTGGTCAGACGTCGTGAAAGCGACGGGATTCCACGCCGATTGAATCGCCTGAAGGGGGCAGGCCGCGGCGGATAGACCGCGGCGGTCTGCCGGATGCCGGGGTCAGGTCGGCCGCCACCGTCATCAAGGCGATACCGGTGCCTCCGCCTCATAGGCCGCATGCAGCAATTCCATGAAGCGGGGCGCGGCGGGCAGGGCGGCCGCGCCGATCCGGTGCACCGCCACCCCCGGCGTCCACGAGTTCATGACGACGGCGCCCCGCAGGTCTCGAAGGCTTTCCTGGGTGACGGCCTGCACCCGTTGCGGCACGCCCATTCGATCCAGCTGGCGCCGCACGATGCCCATGGTCGTGCCGGTCAGCATCGCCGCATCCGGCCACACGACGGCCTCGCCGTCCCAGAAAGCCAGGTTCCAGATGGAGGCTTCGCTCAGGCGGCCTTGCCGATCCACGAACGCCGCATCATCGAAACCTTGCGCGGCGGCTTCGCGCAAGAGGTAGGTCTTGGCGACCTCGCCTACATGCTTCACCGAAGGCAGCATCCGTTCATGCGGGATCGCGGCCAACGCCAGCGGACCGTCCGGACCGGTGGCGGACGGGCCGGTCCGCACCAGCAGTTCCGGCTGCACCTCGGGCCCAGCCACGGTGAATTCACCGGCTGGCGAATAGACCGTGGCCACCAGCGAGACGTCTGCCGGCCCGGCCTGGATCGCCGCCCGCAGCGCCATCAGGATTTGCTCGTCCCGCAAGGCTTGCCCGTACATCCCGATCGATGCCGCGCGCAGCCGTGCCAAATGCAAGTCCAGCCCGCGCACCCGCCCGTCCCGCACCTGCATGGCGGTGAAGTGGGCGTAGCCGGCAAACGCCAAGGGCGTCAGATCCTGCAAGGTGGCCGGCTGGCCATTGCGGTGCGTGACGAAGGAAGCGGGCGGAGAGGTCGGCATGGAGAAGCTCCTGGAACGGCTTGATCATTAAGGGCTTCTACTATCCTCAATTGAATTGCCCGGGGGAAACGAGTAATTTTCATCTGATTATTAAATTTGGCTTGAAGATCATGAATCGACTGCTGCCCGGCACGCGCGCCCTTCGAACCTTTGAAGCCGCCGCCCGCCACCTGAACTTCACGCGGGCCGCCGACGAGGTCGGGCTGACGCCTGCCGCCGTCAGCTACCAGATCAAAGAGATCGAGGACCAGCTGGATGTCGTGCTGTTTACCCGCAGCAGCCGCAGCATCCAGTTGACGCCGGCGGGCGCGATCCTGTTCGAAGCGGCAGCCGATGCGCTGCAAACGCTGCAGCGCGCGGCTGCCAAAGCCAGGCGTGTGAGCCGCGGATCCGAACATCTGCGCCTGTCGGTGGGGGCGCGCTTTGCCACCAACTGGCTGCTGCCCCGGCTGCCGCAGTTTCGTGCCGCGCATCCTGGGCTGGAATTGACGTTCGACATCAGCGACGAGGTGCGGGATTTTGACGCTGACGATGTTGACGTCGCGATCCGTTTCGGCGCGGGAAAGTACGACGGGGCGATTGCGCATCGCCTGTTCCATACCGAGGTGGTTCCCGTATGCAGCCCGGCGCTGCTGCGGGCCGGCCCGCCGTTGAAGACACCGCGCGACCTGTTTGCACACACGCTTTGCTACGTGGACTGCAAACCGGGCGGTGTGGTGTGGCCGAATTGGCCGATGTGGATGGCGGCAGCCGGCATCGATGGCTTTGACGACAGCCGTAGCGTCGCCTTCACCGAATCCAGCCACGTGGTGCAGGCCGTGATCGATGGCGGGGCGGTGGGGCTGGTGGAGTGGGAGCTCGTGGATCGGGACGTGCAGGCTGGCCGCCTGGTCCGGCTGTTCGACGTGGGTGTGCGGGTGGCGCCGGAGTACGCCTATTACTTGGTGCATCCGGCGGGCTCGGCGGCCGATTCCCGCGTGCAGGCGTTTCGGGATTGGATGCTTTCGGCCATGGGGTAGGCCGCGCTGCAATAGCGTCGTAAAACCGTGCGATCCGCCAGATTGGGTTCATGAATAGAACAGTTTGTTCCGACCCCAAACCCCGGATTTTTGACGGGAATGGGTTTTCCGGTCACAGGCCTGCCGGTAGAATCGCCTCGCATACCACCCCTCTATCTACTGGTCGAAAGGTTATATTCTTATGAGCAACGCTTATCTCGACGCCCTCAAGAAGCGCCGCACCCAATATTCGCTGGGCCGCAACCTGTCGGCCTCCAAAGAGGAACTGGCAACGCTGATCCAAGACGCGATCAAGCACAGCCCCTCGTCGTTCAATTCGCAAAGCTCGCGCGCCGTCATCCTGTTTGGCGCCGAAAGCATCAAGCTGTGGGATCTGGCCATCGAAGCCGTGCGCAAGGTTGCGCCCGCCGAAGGCTTTGATAAGACCGAAGCCAAGCTCAAGAGCTTTGCCGCCGGCGTGGGCACGGTGCTGTTCTTTGAAGACCAGGACGTCGTGCGCAGCCTGCAAGAAAAATTTGCCCTGTACGCCGACAACTTCCCGGTGTGGTCGGAACAAGCGGGCGGCATGGCCCAACTGTCGGTCTGGACCGCGTTGGCCAACGCCGGCGTCGGCGCCAGCCTGCAGCACTACAACCCGTTGATCGACGGCGTCGTGGCCAGCGAATGGAAGATCCCGGCATCGTGGAAGCTGCGCGCGCAAATGCCGTTCGGCTCGAACGAAAACGGCTTCGGCGACAAGGGTTTCATGGACGACGCCGAACGTTTCCGCGTGGTCGGCTGATCGGATTATCTCGGGCGCTGACTGGCGCTCGATATCATCCACGAATTCCAACCCGCATTTCCCGAACAGGGGAATGCGGGTTTTCTTTTTTTTACGGGATGCGACCAAGCGGCAGGCGCCACAAAACCCGCGCGATACGCAGTGCATAATGGCGGCTGACGTGCCCCCACCCGTTCCAGGGACGGGGCTGCAAATACTGCCGCATCAATAAGCGCGCGATTCGAGGAGATTGCTGTTGGATCCAATACTCGCCGGACTGTCGACTTCCCTGCCTCAGGCCAAATCGGTCGAGCAATTGACCCGCCCGTTGCTGGACATGCTGGGCAGCGTGACAGGATTGGAATCCACCTACCTCACCTCGATCGATCTGAAGGACGATCTACAGCACGTGCGCTTTGCACGCAACGTGGGCGATCTGCAGATTCCCGAAGGCTTGTCGGTCCCGTGGTCGGACACCTTGTGCAAGCGCGCGCTGGAAGAAGGCCGCATGTGCACCAGCGATGTCTCCCAATGCTGGCCCGATTCCGACGCCGCCCGCCAATTGGGCATCCAGACGTATGTCAGCGCGCCCGTGCGCACCGATGAAGGCATGCTGCTGGGCACGTTGTGCGCGGCCAGCGCGCAACAGCACCAGATCGCCCCGCAGGCAGAAACCGTGTTGAAGCTGTTTTCCAACGTGATCGCCAACTTCCTGGAGCGCGAGCTGTTGATGGAGCAACTGCACGCCGCCAACGTCCGCCTGATGTCCTACGCGCTGACTGATCCGCTGACGGGGCTGCCCAACCGCCGTGCGCTGTACGAAGAGCTTGAACGCCTGGAAAAGCGCGCCTTGCGCGAAGGCGGCAGCGTGCTGGTGGGCGTGATCGACCTGGATGGTTTCAAGGGCATCAACGACACGTACGGCCACCAGCAGGGCGACGTGTTCCTGCAGGAAATCTCGCGCCGCCTGGCCGGCACGCTGCGCACGTCGGACATGCTGGGCCGCATCGGCGGCGACGAATTCGTACTGATCGGCCCTGGCCCCGCCATCGAACGCGGCAATACGGGCCCCGGGGGCGAAGCCCTGCGCGGCGAAGCCGAAGACGCGGCCCGTTCGCTGGAGGAACGCGCGACGGCGGCCACTATCGGCCGGTATCAGCTGGGCGACGCGGTGGTGCCCTACGAGGGCGCAAGCGTGGGCGTGGTGGCGGTAGACCCGCGGGGACTGGACGCCGAGGCGGCGGTTCGCCTGGCCGATGCGCGCATGTACGAGATCAAACGGGCGCGCAAAGGGGCGCGGACCATACATTGAATTCGGGGGCGGCCGCACGGCGCTATATTGAGGCGATCTCCCCTCAACCTGGAGCGTTCCATGCAGACCAACGAACTCCACCGCGGCCGCTTGATTGATCACATCCAGCTAGTCGTCCGCGATCTACCCGCCAGCCAGGCCTTCTATCAAGCCGTCTTCGATGCCCTGAAGGTGCCGATGGGCGGCTCGGGCGACGGTTATTTCTGGGCCGATGAACTGTTCGTGTCCACCGCGGACAGCGAGGCGGCGCAAGGCCAGCTGACGGGGCGCCACCATCTGGCGTTCCAGGCGCAAGACCAGGCGATGGTCGACGCGTTTCATCAAGCGGCGCTGGCCCATGGCGGCAAGGACAACGGCGCGCCCGGATTCCGCAACTACCATCCCGGCTATTACGGGGCGTTCGTGCTGGATCCGGACGGCAACAACATTGAAGCCGTGTTCCACGGCGAGGCCCAGCGCAGCGCGCCCTCGGTCAAAGTCACTTTCTGACGGCCAACTCGCCCCGGTGGCATGCGCCAAGGGGCGAAGACTGATAAATTTGCGCCTCTCAGGGATGCAAGAGGGGGCGCGATGCCCCCGCAGCCCAGGCCGGGAAACGCCAGTTTCTCTACTTGCGATAGAACAGAACCGATGCTGAAAAGAAAACTAACGGCTTTTGGAATGGGCATGGCGCTGTCGCTGGGCGCCATTGCCGCCGCTTCGGCGCAGGCCCAGGCGCCCGCGCAGCCGCAGCCGGCCGAAGAGGCCGAGCGCTATGGCCCGTTCGTCTTTTTCCCCAGCGCGCCCAACTTGCTGATCTATCACACCGGCGTCGGCGCCAACGACATGCTGCACCTGAAAAAGGCGTTGCGCGAGCATCCCACCATCGGCACCCTGATCCTGCAGAACAATGGCGGCGGACTGGTGCATATTGGCCTGGTCGTGGCCGAAGAGGTCTACGAGCGCGGGCTGAATACGTTCATTCCGAAAGACAGCTATTGCGCGTCGGCGTGCGCGTTCGTGTTCTTTGCCGGCCGCCAGCGCCTGGCTGAAGGCCGCCTGGGCGTGCACCAGATCTCTGCCCCGGAAATGACGGGCGAGCAGGCCCAGTTCGGTGTTTCGGACATTGTCGCGACGCTGCCGAAATATGGCGTGTCGGCGGACGTGCTGGGCATCATGTTCAGCACGCCGTCCAAAGAGATGTATTTCTTCAAGCCGCAGGAAATCGCCAAGTACGGCATCAACCGCACGGGTCAGACGCAAGTCGCGCAAAATAGCGCGCCGCGTGCGGCCACGGGCGGCAACCAGATCAATGCATCGGCTACCGCATCGGCGCCGGTATCGCCGCCTTCGCCGCCTGTGCAGGCGCCGGCGCGGACCGCGCACCCTGCACCGGCCCCGGTCGCCAACCCGTATATGGAAAAGGAAACGGCGCCTGCGGCCCCTTCCGACGAGCAACGGGCCATCAATGCCGCCGCGCTGATGATCCAGACGGGCGCCGGTCCGAACGAAGAAGCGATGAATTTCACGCGCGAGTTCTATGCGGACACGGTCGACTATTTCAAGAAGAAGCGTCCCAAGTCCGAGATTCTGGCGGACAAGAAGGCATATTTCGCCCGTTGGCCGATTCGCCGCTTCGTGGTGGACCAAAGTTCGCTGAAGGCGAACTGCAAAGACCAGATGTGCCTGGTCATGGGCATCTACGACTACACCGTATCCAGCCCGGCACGCGGCAAGACCGCGTCGGGCACGTCGAACTTCACCTATGTGCTGGACCTGCGCAACCGCTACCGCATTGTGATGGAAGACAGCGAAGTCATCAGCCGTTAAGCCGACCTGGCTGGCCTTTGGAATAGAGAGACGTCATGCAATCCGGATTCCCCGCAGTAAGGTCTTTGCTTCTTGCTGGACTGTTCGTAGCGTCGGCGCCCGCCCTGGCGATCAATTGTGCGAAGGCCGGCACGGCTGTCGAAAAACTGATCTGCTCGGACAAGAAAACGGTGGCGGCCGATGCCGAGTTGAACCGAGCCTATCAAGCGATCCTGAAGCAGGCGCCCGACGCCGAGATCCGCACCATGCTGGTGGACAGCCAGAAGCGCTGGATCCATGCGCGCGACAAGGCGCTGGACCGTTTGATCTCGGACCCTGATGCGCTGGCCGATGACAAGACCGTGGGTGAGGTCGCACGGGATCTGATCGGCAGCCGCGCGGCGCAGTTCAAGGAAACCCGAAAGGGATCGTCCACGCCGGAAATCATCGACCGCGCGGTGCAGCAAAGGCAGTTCCAGGCGCAATTCACTGGCGGCGAGTTCGCCGGCTACTGGACGTCTTGCGATGTGTTGCCCAACGATTATGGGTATTACGGCTGCTTCGCGATTCGCCACTACCAGAACAATGACCGCATCTGCTCGGTGGACGAATCCTGGGCGTCGGGCTCCGTGTATACCAAGCGCTATGTCGCCAACGTGGTGGGTGGCAAACCGCGTGTCATCGCGTCCTGCTCGTTCAGCAGTTCGGACGAGGCCTGCGCCAGCGTCGGGGACACCCCGGCGAAATGGAACCGGCAACCGGAACAGCCGGAATATGTCTATGCGTCCGAGCCGCTGCCCAAAATCGACGGCGAGATCGACGGGTCGGACGATTACGAATGGGCGAAAGCCTGCCTGACGGATCCCGCGTTTCCGGGCGCGCAGTAACCGCTGGGCGCCAGCGTCCGAGGCGTCTTCGAACGCCCGGGCGCGGGCCCGATCAATTCTCGGCTTTCAGGCCCAGGCGTTTGATCGTGTCGCTCCAGCGGGAATATTCCGCGGCCACATACTCCTGGCAGGCCTTCGGATCTTTGTCCATCAGCTCGGCGCCCTGGAACCGCAGGCTTTTCTGCACCTCGGGGTCCTTCAGCGATTCCTGCAGCACCTGGTCCAGCTTGGCCAGGATGGCGGGGTCGGTGCCCTTGGGCGCGATCAGGACTTGCCAGGTGCCCGCATCGAACCCCTTCAGGCCAGGCACCGCTTCGCTCAGGCTGGGCACGTCCGGCAAGCTGGCCGACCGCTTTTCCGACGTGACCGCCAGCGCCCGGGCCTGGCCGTTCTGAATGAAAGGCATGGCGCTGTTGAACGAACCGGAATACATGAAATTCACGTTGCCGCTGACCAGGTCGGTCAGGGCCGGGCCGTTGCCTTTGTAGGGCACGTGCTGGATATCCAGGCCCATTCGGTTGGCGATATCCATGGACACCAGGTGATCGATGGCGCCATTGCCCGACGATCCCTGGAAATACTTGCCGGGATTCGCTTTGACCGTGTCGTAGAACTGGGTCGCGGACTTCTGGTCCATGGCCTTGTTCGTCAGCAGGATCAGCGGCACGCTGACCGAGCAACTGGCAGTCAGGAACGCTGTCTTGGGATTCAGGTCATCGCGCCCGAACAAGGGCGGCGCTGTGGTGATCGAAGAGGTGCCGTACAGCAGCGTGTAGCCATCGGGCTTGGCGCGCATCAATTCCGCGGTGCCGATATTGCCGCCCGCGCCCGGCTTGTTTTCGATGATGATGGGCACGTTCAGTTTCTGAGACACGGTCTTGAACAAGACTCGGCCTATCGCGTCGGTGGGGCCTCCCGGCGCAAAGCCGATGATCAGCGTGATGGGTTTGTTGGGATAGCCGTCGGCCGCGTGGGCAACACCCGCCATGCCCAGGATGGCAATGGCGGCAAGCGTGCCTGTGACTCGTTGAATGTTCATGATGTCTCCTCTGCTTTTTTTCTAAGGATGTAACGTCGTCGATCTGCAAGCGGTGGACTTACAGCCACTGCGCCGGATGCGCACCGTTTGGCGCCGGGGGCAGCACCCAGGCCGCGCGCGTCCGCGAAAACTGCGCCACGGGCGGAAACTGTTCCAGCACGCCATAGGCGGATTCGCGCCGTTCCAGCAGGGGTTTGAGTTCGAGGGCGAAATGGCGCCGCGGCTGCGTGGGATCGAAGTCGTTCAACAGCCCCAGGTCCTGCACCCACATCGAGGTGCGGGCCAACGACACCTTGACGTGGTAGCTGCCGCCTTCTTCTGCGCGGCGTATCAGCGCCTGCATGACGCCGGTGGCGCCCAGATATCCCGTCAGGTAATCATTCAACAAGTAGGGCGGCACGACGCGGGGTTTGCCCTTGCCGCCTTCCCGCACCGAAATGCCGCTGACGGTCTGCCCCAGTTGCTCGAAGCCGCCGCGTTGCCCCCACGGCCCCTCGTCGCCAAATGCGGTGACGGTGACATAGATCACGCCGGGCCGGATCGCGGCGGCGTCTTGCGGGCCCAGGCCGCGGTTGCGCATGCTGCCCGGCCGCCACGATTGCACGACCACATCGGCGCCCGCGATCAGGTCGCGCGCCGCCTGCAAGCCTGTCGGCGCATCGAAATCCAGGAAGGCCGAGCGTTTGCCGATGTTCGTGTCCACGGTTTGACGAAACGGGTCCTGCATGGCGGGCGAGGTGATGCGCAGGACATCGGCGCCGTGCTCGGCCAGCGAACGCGCCACGACCGGCCCCGCGATGACATGGCCCAGATCCAGCACGCGCAGCGCATCCAGGGGCCGGACGTTTGCACGGGCGTGTTCCGGTTCGCTGTCGGCGATCTTGATGACTTCAACCGCCGGCAGGTCGGCCAGCAGCCGGCCCTGGGGATGGTTTAGCCACGCGTCTTGCGAACGCGCATAGACGCCCGGCAGCTTGCGTTCGGCAAATGCCGTTTCCAGATCGTCGCCGTTCCAACGCGAAATGGCCTTGGCCAGCGCCGCGTTGGTGTTCGCGCAGTCCAGCACCTCCAGCACGCCGTCGCGCAAATGCGGGTAGGAGCCGATAGGGAAGAACCAGCGGTCGTCAGCGGTTTGATAGAAATCGGCCTTCAGTTCCGTCAGCAGCGACAAGGCCGGCAGCGAAAACCCGCTTTGCGTTTGAAAGTGCCCGGGATTCAACGAACTGGCCGCCTGCATCCAGTCGATGGCCACGGTCTGGTGCTGGGCGGTGGCCATGTGATGCCAGCGTTCTATCGCCAATGCGTAGGCGCCGATGGCGCTGGTGGCGGCTACGGTCAATTTATGCGGGGAATCGAATCGTGGACTGACGCCATGGAAGCGCAGGCGATGTTCGGGGGACTCTTGCTGGGTCCAATCGCGGCCCAGCAGCGCGGCGATGGCGCCATAGGCATCTTGGGCCTGGATGTTTGTCTCGCTCATTGTTTTTCCGGAACGGGCGGTATGAAGGAAACCCAGTCTAGAAGCGCATATTTTTCGTGTCCAACATATAATTCAATGCTCTGTAAGACAATAATTATCTTTATGTTGAACAGCCGATTACTGCGCCAGTTCATTGCCGTGGCCGAAGAGCTGCATTACGGTCGCGCGGCCTTGCGTGTCGGGATCGCGCAATCGCCGTTAAGCCAGGCCATCCAGAAGCTGGAATCGCACGTGGGCACGCCTCTGTTCGTGCGCAATAAGCGCAGCGTGGCGCTGACTCCGGCGGGCGCGGTATTTCTTGAAGAGGCCTATCAATGGCTGCGATATGAACGCGTAGCCGTCGAACGCGCCCAACACGCAGCCGGCGGCGACATCGGCCAGTTGTCCCTGGGGTATATCGGCAGCGCCGGGTATGGCTTCATGCCGGACCTGATCGGCCAGTTCCGGCGCGACTATCCCCAGGTCAAGCTGCGGGTGTTCGAGATGACCACGCGCGACCAGCTGGAACGCATCAAGGGGCGATACCTGGACGTGGGCATGTTGCGCACGCCGCTGGCCGACGACGAAACCCTGCTTGCGTCGATGCGCTACCAGCACGACCGCTTGATGTGCGCGTTGCCGCACACGCACCGGCTGGCAAAGCGCAAGTCTGTCGCGCTGAAGGAGCTGGCACACGAATCGTTCGTGGCCTTTACGCGCCAGCACGTGCCGGCCGCGCACGCGCAATTGATTTCCGCGTGCGCCACGGCCGGCTTCTATCCGCAGATCGACCAGGAAAGCGCGCAGATCGGCAGCGTGATCTGCCTGGTTGCGGCAGGATTGTCCGTGGCGCTGATTCCCAGCAATCTTCAGTCTTTGATTCATCCGAAAGTCAGCTATGTGCCGCTGTCGGACACGACCGAATTCCTGAAGCAGGAAGTCGGCCTGGCCTGGCGCCGCGACGACGCGAATCCGGCACTGTCGTCGTTCCTGCAAGTGGCGACGCGCTTGTCGGTCAGTCCGTCTTCCAGCCCCACTTCTTGAAGATGGCCTTGCCGTCGGTCGACGCCAGATAATCCACAAAGGCCTGCGCCTGCGGGTTGTTCTTGCCCTGCCGGGTCACCACGGCACCGGCGTCGCGATAGATGCGGTAGGGTTCTTCGATTTCCACCACGCTGGCCAGCGTGGGGTTCGATACCTGCCAGATGTTCCAGATCAACCACGCGTCGATGCTTTGGTCTTCGGTCCACTGGGTACGCGCCATGGCGCTGTTGGCGGCTTCGGGCAGGACCAGATTGGCGCGAAATGCGCGCACGGTGCCGATATCGCCCAGGCGGCCGGCCACGTCTTCCCACAGGCCGGTCTGCCCCGCGCCGGATACGGCCATGACCTTGATGCCCGGTTTGAGCAAGTCCTTAAAGCCGCTGATGCCCTTGGGGTTGCCGGGGCGCACCAGGATCGCCGACGGGCGCAGGTACAGCGTGCGGGCATCGTGCAGGTCGAACACGCCGGGCAGGGCAGTGGCGAAGCTGCTCATCATGTTTTCAGCGCCGCTGAACAGCACGTCGGCATCCTGCTTGGCCTTGTCGGCCCACGCCGGCGTGGGGCCGGCAGTGACGTTGACGGTGATGCCGTGGGTCTTGCCGAAAGCCGTGGCGGCTTCTTTCATGGCAGGCGCGGGGCCGCCGGGGCCGTACACATTCAGGTCTTGCGCGGCCCATGCGGAGGTGGCGGCCAAAGAGGCCAGGACCACCATGCCGCTGGCGAACGTTCTGAACGACTTCATATCCTTCACCCTCATTCAAGTGTCTTCGATCGGCGCCGGAATACGGCGTGCCAATACGATTGACGCGCACGCACACGCGAATATTCCGCTTGTAATGACTGTTACCCGGCGCCGCCATTCGATACGGCTTTAGAATTCGTCCTTGCAGATTAGAAATGGGGCCAGCGCCTCGTATTCGCAGAGAGATATCGATGGATAAGCGACAAGACCTGGAACCGCCGGCGATCCAGGAAGGCGCGGCGCATGCCGCTGGGTTGAACACGCCCGACGCCATCGCCATCACGATCGAATCTGACCCGACGCTGGGCTACGCGTCCATCCAGAACGCCGTCCCCATCGTCCGGTCCCTGCGGTTGACCAACCGTGCGCCGCAGTCCTTCGAGAACATCGAAGTGCATATCCGCTGCAATCCCGCTTTTGCGCAAAGCGTGAAGCTGCGCTTCGACAAACTGGCGCCAGGTGAAGTCCGCCGCATCTCGCCGTTGGACCTGACGCCCGACCATGCTTATGTGGCCGACCTGCAAGAGGCCGTGCGCGCCAGCATCGACGTGGCGGTGCAGGCCGGCACGCAGGAACTGGGCCACGCGTCGCAGCCGATCACCGTATTGGCCTATGACCAGTGGGCCGGCACGCGCGCCTTGCCCGAGCTGCTTGCCGCGTTCTCGATGCCGAACAATCCGGCGGTGGACGTGCTGATCGGCAAGGCGTCCAAGCTGCTGCGCGCGCAGCATGCCGATCTGCAGATGAACGGATACCAGTCCAAGAGCCGCGATGTGGTCTGGAAGCAGGTGTCGGCCATCTACAGCACGCTGGCCGCCGAGTCTCTGCATTACGCCGAGCCGCCTGCGTCCTTCGGCGTGGACGGCCAGAAGATCCGCACGCCGGACCGCATCATGGAAGCCCGCGTGGCCACCTGCCTGGATCTGGCCATGCTGTTCTCGTCCTGCCTGGAGCAGGCCGGACTGCGCCCGGTCATCCTGATGAAGGACGGCCACGCCTGGGTCGGCGTATGGCTGCATCAGGCGTGCTTCGCGGATCCGCTGACCGACGACGTGCAAGCGGTGCGCAAGCGCGTGGACAGCGGCGAATTCCTGGTCTTCGAAACCACCGGCATCGCCCAGCACCCGAACTTCCGCCCATCCCTGCGCCTGGCGCTGGAGCAGGGCGCCGCCCATCTGCGCGAAGAGGACACGTTCCGCTACGCCATCGACGTGCACCGTGCGCGCGAACTGCAGATCAAGCCCTTGCCGTCGCGCGTGGTATCGGTGACGCCGGGCGACGCGGATGAGGTCGAACGTCCTGCGGCCATCGAGCCCACGCCCGACCTGCCGCCGCTGGATCCCGAGTTCGTCATCAGCCTGGAGCCCGCCGACGACACGCCGGAAGGCCGGCTGGCCAAGTGGAAATCGCGGCTGCTGGACCTGACGCTGCGCAACCGGCTGCTGAACTTCAAGCTGACCAAGTCTACGCTGCCCCTGGTCGTGCCCGACCTGGGCCGGCTGGAAGACGCCATCGTCGATGGCAGCGAATTCCGCATCCGCCCCTTACCTGCCGCATTGATGGAAGGCAACGATCCGCGCGTGGCCGATGTGCATCAGAGCCGGGGCGGCCGCGCGCCGTTGGACGACATGGCGCTGGAGGCACTGGGCAACAAGGAACTGATCGCGCGCGTCACGCAGGAAGCGCTGGACGCCAACTTGCTGGCCATCTTTGGCGCGGCGCGCACCGGCCTGGAAGAGGGCGGCGCCAACACCCTGTACCTGGCGATGGGCATGCTGCGCTGGACGGAAAGCCCTGGCGCGGAAAGCGCGCACCTGGCGCCGCTGATCCTGGTGCCGGTGTCGTTGCAGCGTCAATCGGTGCGCAGCGGCTTCCGCCTGGTTCGCCACGATGACGAGACCATCATCAACCCCACGTTGCTGCAGATGCTGCGCAACAACTACGAACTGCGCATCCCGGGCCTGGACATCCTGCCCGCCGACGACAAGGGCGTGGACGTGGCCCGCGTGCTGCAGGCCTTCCGTCTTGCCGTGCGCGAGATCGCTGGCTGGGAAGTGCTGGAGCAAGTGCACCTGGGGATTTTCTCGTTCACCAAGTATTTGATGTGGAAGGACCTGCAGGACCGTACCGAGCAGCTGAAAGCCAACCGCGTCGTGAAGCACCTGATCGATCATCCGGGGCAGGCCTTCGCGAAGGAACCCCTGGATGCGCGCTTTGACCGGCTGGACGACAGCTACAAGCCTGAGGACCTGCTGACCCCGCTGCTGTCCGACTCGTCGCAGCTGAAAGCCATCTGCGCCGTGGATGCCGGCCGCGACCTGGTGCTGGAAGGCCCGCCGGGCACCGGCAAGAGCCAGACCATCACCAATCTGATCGCGCACTTGCTGGCGCGCGGCAAGACCGTGCTGTTCGTGTCCGAAAAAATGGCGGCGCTGGAAGTCGTGCACCGTCGGCTGGCCAACATCGGCCTGGGGCCGTTCTGTCTGGAGCTGCATTCGTCCAAGGCGCGCAAAGCCGAGGTGTTGCAACAGCTGGGCAAAGCGCTGGACCATAGCGGCCAGCGCACCAGCGACGACTGGGCCCGCGAGGCCGAGCGCCTGTCGGTGCTGCGCCAGGACCTGAACGGACTGGTGGACGCGCTGCATCATGAGCATCCCAACGGCCTGACGGTGTTCGACGCCATCGGCACCTGCATTCAGAATGCCGGACGCGACCCGTCGCCGATGTCGTGGCCGGACGGGCAGGCGCATGAGCGCCGGGAACTCGCGCAACTGCGCGAGACCGCAAGGCGCATGGCGACCTTGTCAGGCGAGTTGGGCACGTTGCTTGGCCACCCGCTGGCGCACATCGGCATGGCGGAATGGAGCCCCAGTTGGCAGGATGCGCTGCTGGCGGCGGCACAGGCGCTGGATCAGGCGATTGCCGGGTTCCAGCAGCACGCCGTGGCGGCGGGCGACGACCTGGGCGTGCCGGCCGCCGGCCTGAGCCTGGACGCCTATGCCAGGCTGGACCAATTGATCGACGTGCTGCTGGCCGCCCCGCATGTGCCCCTTGGATTGGCGGCGCAGGCGCACGATGCTTCGGCGCGCTTCCAGGTGCAGGCCATGGTGCGCCACGGGCTGGCGCGCAACGCGCACTGGGCGCAGGTGGGTGGGCAATGGAACGCGCAGTTGGCGGAATTGGACGCCAATGTGCTGAAGGCCGAATGGCTGGCCGCGTGTTCGGCGTGGTGGCCGAAGTCCGTGTTCGCCAAGGGCGGCATCCGCAAGCGCCTGGCCGCCTACCGCACGGATTCCCAACGCCCGGACGACGCGGCGATCAGCGCGGTGCTGACGCCGCTGGCATTGGTCAACCTCGAAGACCGCGAGCTTGCTGTCCTGAAAGCCGATGCCCAGCGCCTGCTGCAGGATTCCTATACGGGTCTGAATACGGATTGGGATCAGGTTCAACGCCACGAGCAATGGGCGCAGCGCTTTGCCGATGCCGTCACGCGGGTCGCGGGTGATGCCGCCACGGCGGCCGATCTGCGCACCCGGTTGCAGGCGCTGGTGGGCGAGAACCGCGCCTTCCTGCAACCGGGCGCGGCGCTGGGCAAGCGGCTGCTGGATTATCGCAATGCATGGCGCGCCTTGCAGGACAGGCTTGCCGATGTCGACACGCGGGCAAAGCCCACCGAGGCCTTGTCGGGTGGCGCGGATGCCAACGGCGCGCTGGAACGCATCCAGGCGGTCATTGCCGGCTGGCGCCACAACAAGCAGTTTCTGATGCCCTGGTGCGTGTGGCGCGAAGCCCGCGAACAGGCGATCGGTGCACAACTGCAAGGCCTGGTCGCGTCGCTGGAACAGGGCCGCGTTCCGCTTGCGCAGGTGGAAGCACATTTTGAATTCAGCTACCGCAATTGGTGGGTGAAGAAGGTCATCGACCATTCGCCCGTGCTGCGGTCGTTCTCCAGCGCCGACCACGAACGCAAGATCCGCGAATTCCGCGATGCCGACGACCGCTTCCAGACACTGACGTCGGCCTATATCGCCGCGATGCTGGCCGGCAAGGTGCCCGCTGGCAACGGCATCCTGGTCAGTCCCGACAGCGAGTTGGGACTGCTGCGGCGCGAGCTGCAGAAGAAGGCGCGCCACGTTCCCGTGCGCCAGCTGATGCAACGCCTGCCGTCGCTGTTGCCGAAACTCAAGCCCTGCCTGCTGATGTCGCCGTTGTCTGTTGCGCAATACCTGGACGCCGGCCATTCGCAATTCGACGTGGTGGTGTTCGATGAGGCGTCGCAGATTCCGGTGTGGGATTCCGTCGGCGCCATCGCGCGCGGCCAGCAACTGGTGGTGGTGGGCGATACCAAGCAACTGCCGCCCACCAGTTTCTTCAGCAAGTCCGCGCCCGAAGAAGACGGCGCAGGCGACGACGGGCAGGTCGAGGACCTGGAGAGCATCCTGGATGAATGCCTGGGCGCCGACATGAACCGCCTGCGCCTGCAGTGGCACTACCGCAGCAAGCACGAAAGCCTGATCACCTTCAGCAACGTCACCTACTACGACTCGCAACTGATCACCTTCCCGTCGCCCGTCACCGACGACGTGGCCGTGCGCCTGGAGAAGGTGGCCGGTGTCTATGACCGGGGCGGCAGCCGCACCAACCGCCGCGAAGCCGAAGCCATCGTGCAGGGCATCGAACAGCATTATCTGGACAAGTCCCGCCGCCGTCAGACGCTCGGTGTGGTCACGTTCAACCAACCCCAGCAATCGCTGATCGAAACCTTGCTGGACGCCCGCCGCCGCGCCAACGCCGACCTGGACAAGGCCATTTCGGCCCAGTCCCGCGAGCCGCTCTTCATCAAGAACCTGGAGAACGTGCAGGGCGACGAGCGCGATGTCATCTATTTTTCGATCACCTTCGGGCCAGATGCGGCCGGCAAGATGACGATGAACTTCGGGCCGCTGAATGGCGAGGGCGGCCATCGGCGCCTGAACGTCGCGATTTCGCGCGCTCGGGAAGGCGTGGTGATCTACAGCACGCTGATGCCGGAACAGATCGACCTGTCCCGCGTGCGGGCGACCGGCGTGCGGGATCTGAAGCATTACCTGGAGTTTGCGCTGAAGGGGCCGCGCGCCCTGGTCGAGCAGTCGTTGCCCACGGGGCGCGAGCCGGACAGCCCGTTTGAAACCCAGGTTATCAAAGTGCTGCGCAATCACGGTTGGACCGTGCATCCGCAAGTGGGGTGTTCGGGATACCGGATTGACATGGGCGTGGTGGATCCGCGCGCGCCCGGCAGGTATCTGATGGGCATTGAATGCGATGGGCGCGCCTACCACTCGGGCGCCACGGCGCGCGACCGTGACCGCCTGCGGCAGGTGGTGCTGGAAGGGTTGGGTTGGCGCCTGCATCGGGTCTGGTCGACCGACTGGTGGATCAATCCCGAGCGGGAAGTGGAAAAGATCCTGGCCCGCTTGAACGCGGAGCTGGAGCGCAAGGTCGAGGAGGAGCCGGAAGCGGAAGAGGTCGAGGAAGCCGTCCAGCCGAGCGCGCCCGACAGCGGCCGCCCCGTGGAATTCGTGATCACGACGGAGGAGGGCGCCTGGGCTGCCGAGCACGGCGCATCGGTTTCTGCCGGCACGCCTGGCGGGTTCGAGGTGTACCCCCTGGCGGCACTGGAAGGCGGGGACTCAGAGGCGTTCTACAGCCGCGCCAACAACAGCCAAGTGACCGAACAGCTGCGTGTGGTGATCGAAACCGAAGGGCCGATTGCCGAAACCGTGCTGCACCGTAAGGTGGCGCGCGCCTGGGGCCTGGAGCGCACAGGCGTCAGGATCGTTGAACGGCTGCGTACGCTGACGCCGATGGACGTGGGGCAGACCGAGGAAGGCGAAACCACCTTCTACTGGCCGGCGGGCGCGAAGCCTGAGGAGTGGACGGGCTTTCGCGGGGCGGGCGAAGACGACGCGACGCGCCGACGGATCGACGACGTGTGTGTCCAGGAACTGGCCAACGGCGTCTTGCATGTGCTGGCGATGACTGGAAATTCGCCCAAGGCGGATGTGATCAAGTCGGTGTGCCGGATGCTGGGCATGGCGCGGACCTTGGCGGATGCGGAAGCGCGGGTCGAGCGGGCGGTGTATGCGTTGGCGCAGCGGGGCTTGGTGCGGGAAGAGATGGGGATGCTGCGGGTCGCGTAGCCAGATGGCGTAAGGTGTCAGACTGTAAGCGCCCGCGGGTCGTCAGCGGCTTGTCAGGGCAGGCCCTGATTTCTGCCAGGGCAGCAGGGTAAACGGCTGCGTGCGGCGCGCAGCCGTCGCCATCCGGCCGCAAATCGGTTGGCAAGATTTTGAAACGGTCTGGAAGCCGGTTCTCCAAATTCGTCCACGCTGCGAACGTAGAATTCCGCTTTTCATCAGTGCCATCCGGCTTACAGGAACGAACCATGAAAAAAATAATCCTCCTTGCGTCCGCATGCGCCGCGCTGCTTCAAGCTTGCGCCCCGGTTTCCTCCCCTAGCGAAGGATCGTCCTCCATGCCCACTCCTACCGCCACGTCGCCCGCCAGCCAATTGACCCTGCCCGCCTACTACTGGCGCCTGGCTTCCGCTACCGATACGTCGGGCAAGCCGGTCGCCGCGTTGCAGAAGGGGATCGAGCATCAGTTGCGCCTGACGTTCTCGAACGACGCCCTGAACATTCGTGGTGGCTGCAATGCGCAATTCGGCGGCTACCGTTATCAGAACGGCGTGTTGCATGTGAATAACCTGGCGTCCACGATGAAGGCGTGCGAACAAAGCCTGATGCAGCTGGATGCCGAGATCAACGAGCGGATGAAGGGCGACCTGCGCGCCACGCTGTCCGGCGATACCGCCGAGCCCGCGTTGGAGCTGGTCGGGCAGGATGGCACCGTCCTGAAGTTCGTCGGCGAACCCACGCCCGAGACGCTGTACGGCAGCGCCGGCGAAACCATCTTCCTGGAAGTCGCGGCCAAGAAGGCGGAATGCAGCCATCCGATGATTCCCAACTACCAGTGCCTGATGGTGCGCGAGCGCCGCTACAACGAAGCTGGCGTGCAGCAGCCGACGCAGGACAAGTGGCATCCGCTGTACCAGTCGATCGAAGGCTTTGAGCACAAGGACGGCGTGCGCACCGTGCTGCGCGTGAAGCGTTACGACTGGAAGAACCCGCCCGCCGACGCGCCGTCGAAGGTGTATGTGCTGGACATGGTCGTGGAGCAGGACGCGTCGAAGAAGTAAGGGCCGACGCTTCGGCCCTTTGTCAGGATGCCCGAGCGCTGTGCGCGCTCGGGCCTGTTCCCGCTGGACTCCTGCGTCACCGCCGCTTTGCGCGGGCTCGCAGGTCGTCGCGCACTGCGGCGTAGCTGCAGTAGCGGGCGAAATCCCGCTTGGCGAACGCCAGGTACAGCCCCGTCGCGATCATGAAGGCGCTGAAGATCGATACGTACAGCAGGCGATCGGGGGCGTCTTGCAGCAGCCCTAACGCCAAGTACAGGTTGAGGACCCCGAAGCCCAGCAGCAGCGCCATCAAGATCCAGCGCGCCCACGGGCTGCCGCGGTACAGCCACGCCAGTAGAAGCGCGGGCAGCAACAGTTTCTTCGCCGCCGAGAAATCGCCTTGCAGCACGGCCAGGATTTCGTAGCTGAGGGCGGCCAGCGTACCGGCCAGGACGATGAACCAGAAGCGCCGTTCGCTGGGCTGCCGGCGCTCGGTCGGTCGGGTGCCGGTAAGGGTTCTTTCGGTCATGCGGTCTCCATTAAAAGATGAAAAATGCCGGGCCGCGACATCGTCCTTGCGTCGCGGCCCGGCACCGGTCAGTCATGCCGCCTTCTCAATTCCCGGACGGCCGCAGCGTCAGCGTATCCGCGCGCTCGCTGTCCACTTTGGCGCGGCTGAAGGCCATGGGGAAGTACTCCCCGGTGGCCCAGCCCTTCAGCAGATCCTGATAATGCGGGCTGCGCGGATCGGCCGATTGCCCCGGCACGTTCTGGACACGTGAGTTATCCCAGTTGGCCACGTCGATCACCTGGCGGTACGACGAGCCGCTGATCTGGCGGAAGTCGCTCTTGCGGAACGTGCCGCGATGCACCGTGTCGTTGTCGCCGCCCACCGGATAGCGCGGGGTGCCATAGGCCTTTGCCGTGTCGGGTGGCAGCAGGCTGGCCAGGCTGTGCTCGAACTGGATGTGATGCAGCTTGCCCCATTGCCATTGCGTCGAGTCCGGTCCCAGCGTGGCGCGCAGCTTCGTCACCCCATCAGCCAGCGCCTGCAGCAGCAGCGCGTCCCGCCCTTGCTCCGGCCGAGGGCCGAACGCGGCATCGGGGGTAGCCAGCTTTTCCAGCGTCTTGCGGGTGGAGAGTTCGCCGAAGGCGGCGCGCCCGTTTGCAGGCACGTAAAGATCCGTCACGCGCTTGACGACTTCGGGCAGCCAGAACGCGTAGACCGAGGCGGCTCGCGACTCGGTGCCCATGCGTGCGTCCCAGTCCTTGAGCAGGCCCAGGGCGTCATTCAAGGCGGGGTCGGCGGCGTTCAGGGTTTTGGCATAGCCCATCAGCGTGCGGGCGGGAATCGACAGATTGTCGTACTGCAGGTCCTGGGATTGCTGCACCGTCAGGCCTTTGCCGTCGGCCAGCACCTCGCGGATGCGCTGCACGCGGTAGGGTTCGGCCCAGGTGCGTGCCGACATTTCCTTGTAGGCGAAGTCGGCGGGCAGGTTGTACTCGTTGGCGGTCGCCACATAGCCTTCGGGCGGGTTGAAAGCCCGGGGCAGCGCGCTACCCGGCAGGATGCCGCGCCATTCGAAATCGCCATTGCCCGGCACCGGCAACATGCCTGACCAGTCGCCGCGCGGACGGATCGGCGCGATGCTGCCGCCAAACCAGCCGATGTTGCCGTCCACGTCGGCATACACCATGTTTTCGCTGGGCGTGTAGTGCTTTTCCATGCCGGCGACGAACTCGTTCCAGTTCTGCGCCTGGTTCAGCCGCAGGCTGGCCAGATAAGCGGCGGTTCCCGGGTATTCCAGATAAGCGGCGCGCAAGGCATAGGCCTTGTGACGCACCAGGTCTTCGTGGATCACCGGGCCGTGGCGCGTAAATTTCAGGTTGCGGACGGCGGGCGTTGCGCCGCGCACGGGGATGGACTCGTCAACCTGGCGCATCTTTTCCCAGCCGCCCTGGTAGCGGTATTCGCCGGGATTGGCCGGGTTGGTGTCATAGACGTAAAGGTCTTCTTCGTCCCCGAATGCGAAGATGGTCAGGCCGAAGGCGATGCGGTCGTTGTGGCCCATGGACACGCCCGGCAGCGCGGGTTCTCCGGCGCCGATCACGTTCCAGCCCGGCGCGTTCAAGTGCACCATGTAGCGCAGGGACGGCATCGTAATGGACCGGTGCGGGTCGCCGGCCAGGATGGGCTTGCCGCTGGCGGTGCGCTGGCCGCCGATTGTCCAGTTGTTGCTCTCATAGCGGGTCGCCATCGGATCGAAATCCGCGTCCAGCGATGCCAGCCTGTTTTTCGACAAGGCGCTGGCGAGCTTCGCCCGTTCATCTTCCGCCAACGGACTGCGCGGGAAGTCGGCCGCAACGAATTTCTGGCCGTCGCGCGCCAGCGTGTAGTTGGCAAGTACCGTCTTGTCGATCTGGCGCACGTCCAGGCCCGCCGGCACCTGCAGCGCCAAGGGCGGCTCGAACGTGCTCAGCCCCTGCACGTTGTTCAGCCCCAAGCTGGCGACCTGCTGCGCCATCTTGACTTCCTCATTGACGTTGCGCGTCAGCGCGTAGATGCGGATCAGCGAGGTCTCGGGGCTCCAGTATCCGGGTTCGGTGCCGGTCAGCTTGAATTCCGGCGGCAGTTGCTCCGGATTGGCCTTCACCCAGTTCACATAGGCGTTGATGCCGTTGGCGAACGCGGTCAGGATGGCCTTGCCTTCAGGGTGGTAACTGGCGAATTCGGCCTGCATGTCGCCACGGAAGAGGAACAGGCGCGCGGCGCGATCCTGTTCGATGAAGCGCGGCCCGAACTGTTCGGCCATTTTGCCTTCACCCTGGCGGCGCCACAGATCCAGTTGCCACAAGCGGTCGCGCGCAGCGGTAAAGCCCTGGGCGAAGAACAGGTCATTCTGGTTCTGCGCATAAATGTGGGACACGCCGTGCTTGTCCCTGACGATATCCACGGGCTGGGACAGCCCGGCCATATCGATGGTGTCTTTCTTGCCGCCGGGCGCGGCGCAGCCGGCCAGTACGCCAATCAGCCCACTCGCCAGCAATGCGGCGATCCTGCGATTAAGAAAACGCATGGCTTCTCCTCCGGTTTATAGCTTTTGTATTCGCCTGCGGGCCCCGGAGCGTCGTGCCGCCGGATGTTCGTGCAAGCAAGCCATACAACTAAATCAGGCGTGGCGGCAGAGGTGTTTTATTTGATGAAATTTGGGAAAGCTTGTAACACTGAACGAGGGGCGGGGCGGATGGCGGCAGCGGCGCGGCCGCGCACGGGGGCGTTGTCGGCGGCCAGAACGGCCCGCTTCCGTCGGAAATCTCAAATTGCAGTCTGATACCTTATTCCGTCCCCCACTGCCTTGGGGCGTCCGCAGGCTGAGTGGATGGGGCAGGGGCACGGTTTTTCCCCCAAGCGCGAAGTTGATGTTGTAAATTGTAGTCATTCTCATCTATCCCCCTGCGTTTCCATGGATGCTTCCGATCCCACCCCGCAGCATTCCCTTCATACGCTCTACCAAGACCACCAGGGGTGGCTGCAGGGCTGGCTTCGTAAAAAACTGGGGTGTGCCTTCGATGCCGCCGATCTGGTCCACGACACCTATCTACGCGTGCTGGCCCGCCGGGAACCGGGGGATATCCGTGAGCCGCGGTCCTATCTGGCGACGATTGCGCATGGCCTGATGGTTAATCACCTGCGGCGCAGGGATTTGGAACGCGCCTACCTGGATACGCTGTCACAATTGCCTGAAACGCATGCGCCATCGCCAGAGGCGCGTGCACTGGCGCTGGAAGCCTTGTTCGAGATCGACGCCATGCTCGACGGCTTGCCGATACCCGTGCGGCGCGCGTTTCTGCTGTGCCAGCTGGAAGGCCTGACCCACGCCCAGATCGCCAAAGTCCTGCGCGTGTCGGTCGGGTCAGTGCGGCTGTACATCGCGCGCGCATTGCGCCACTGCCTGGAGCTTGCGACGTGAGCACGGATGAAGCAGGGCGCATCGATCCCCGCGCGCTGGATGGCGCGGTGGACTGGTTCCTGCGGCTGACGTCGGGCGCCACCACCGAGGCCGATCGTGTGCAATGGCAGGCGTGGCGCCAAGCCAATCCCGAGCACGAACGGGCCTGGCAACGCACCGAAGCGCTGACGCGGCGCTTTGACGCGTTGCCCAAGGGAGTCTTGCCCGTATTGGGCCAACCGCGATCGCCGGCGCGCCGGCGCGCGTTGGGCAAGCTGATCGTGCTGGCCAGCGCCGGGGGCGCGACCTGGTTCGCATACCGCGACGAGGCGTGGCGTGGCTGGGTGGCTCAGTATCGGACGCCGGTGGGCTCGCGGCGCGAGCTGACGTTGGCTGACCATACCCGCGTCGTGTTGAACGCGGCGACCTCGATGGATGTATTGTTCGACACGCAGCAGCGCGTGATCGCGCTGCATGCCGGAGAAATCCTGATCGAGACGGCGCCTGATCCGGAGCGCCGTTCGCGCCCCTTCATCGTCCGGACGCGCGAGGGCAGCATCACCGCGCTGGGAACCCGTTTTGTGGTCAGGCGCGATGACGGCGTATCGGCGGTGCAGGTGCTGGAAGGCGCCGTGCGCGTGGCGCCGCGAGGGGCATCGGACGACGGCGTGCGGATGGTGCCGGCGGGCATGGGTCTGCGTTTCACCGATGGGCGCGCTACCGCCGCAGAGCGGGTGACGGGCGACCCGTCGGCGTGGCAGCGCGGCATGCTGCAAGTGGACGACATGCCCCTGAGCGAGTTCCTGCGCGAGCTCTCCCGCTATCGGGCGGGCTGGGTCGATTGCGCGCCCGAGGTGGCGCACCTGCCGATCTCGGGGGCTTTCCCGCTGACGGACACCGATCGCGTGCTGGCAAGCGTGGCAGAGACCTTGCGTCTAGACCTGCGTTATCGCACGCGCTACTGGGCATCGATCGTGCCGCACGGCGGCGGCGCCATGAATTTGTAACGGCGACTAGCACTTTGCGCGTCTTATCTGGCTACGAGGGTAAGACCAACATTTGGAGTGCCCGTCATGCCCCCGCGTTTTCCGTTTTTGTGCGCAAGCGTCTCCCGTCATGCGCTGCGCGGCGCAACTGCTTTCGCGCTGCCGCTGGCCGGGATGATGGCGCCTGCCCAGGCGCAGACAGCCGGCGGGCCGGTAAGCGTGTCCATCGCGCCCGGACCGCTTAGCGCGGCGGTATCGGCGTATGCGGCCAAAGCCGGCGTCCTGCTGTCGTTTGATCCGGCGTTGACGCGTGACCTGCAGTCGCCTGGACTGAACGGCACCTACGTCTTCGAAGACGGGCTGCGGCAACTGCTGGCCGGCAGCGGCCTGGAGCCTGCGCGGCGCGCTGATGGCGGCTATACGTTGCGCCGGCTGCCACAGGGTGAAATCACCGCGCTGCCCGCCGTCACCGTGACCGGCGCCCGCGACAGTGAGCCGCCCTCAGAAGGATCGGGCTCCTACACCGTACCGGCCACCAGCGCCGCCACCCGCATGCCGCTGTCGCTGCGCGAGACGCCGCAATCCGTCAGCGTCGTCACTCGCCAGCAGATGGACGACCAGAACCTGAACACGCTCGACGAAGTGCTGCGTCAGACGCCGGGCATCGTATCTGACCGGTTGGACGAGCGGGTAACGTTCACGTCCCGCGGCTTCGCGCTGAGCACCATGATCGATGGCGTTCCCACATTCTCGTTCAAGACGCCTTCGGCCGAGGCCGGCATGGTCAACACCGCGCTCTACGACCGGGTGGAAGTGATCCGCGGCGCTGCGGGGTTGCTCAACGGCGTCGGCGAACCAGGCGGATCGGTAAACCTGGTGCGCAAGCGACCCACCTCGGAATTCGCCGGACACGTCACCGGCGGCGTTGGCCGGTGGAACAGCTACAACGCCGAAGTGGACCTGGGCGGCCCATTGAATAGCGCTGGTACGTTGCGCGGCAGAGTAGTGGCTGCCCGCACGGCGGGCGACACCTTCATCGACTACAAGAAGCGGTCCGACGATGTTTTTTACGGGATCCTTGAAGCCGACCTTACGCCAGACACGACCCTGAGCTTCGGGTATGAACATCAAAAGACCGCCATCGACGGCGCCAATTTCGGGCAGGCGCCGCTGTTTTACAGCGACGGCACCCGCACGGATTTCCCCAGGTCGTTCAATCCCGGCACGCCGTGGAGCCAGTGGGACATGTACACCGACAAAATATTCGTCACGCTGGATCATCGCTTGGCCAGCGGCTGGCGCGTCAAAATGGACGCGAGCCGTTTGAAGAACGAGAGACGGGCGACGTGGGGATATCTCTTTGAATACTTCCCTGTCGAACCGTCCGGCGACTCCACCATCGAGATTCGCGACAACCCGGCGACGTCCACCAATAAATCCTTCGACATCTACGCCGAAGGCCCCTTCCACGCATTCGGCAGGGAACACCGCGCCTCGTTGGGGGTGAGCTATAACAACTACCGAAGTGAGCTCAACCTGAATTCCGCGAACCCGGCCGGCTGGGACCGCCGGCCGTTAAATTTCTACGAGCTCCAGAATTTCCCGAAGCCGACCACCTTCCATACCTATTTCAATACTTTCCTGGACGCGAAAGAAACCGCCGTTTACGGATCCACGCGGCTGAAGGTCGCTGACCCGGTGTCGGTCATTCTTGGCGCCCGTACCACCTGGTACGAAGAGAAGTCATCGTCCTACAACGGTCCCGCTGACACATGGACGACCAATCCCACGGCAAAGGCCAATGGCGTTTTCACGCCGTACGCCGGCGTGGTGGTGGATGTGACCAAAGACTTTTCCGCCTACGGCAGCTATACCCGGATTTTCATCCCCACGTCTTCGCGCGACGCCAACAACGCTGTGTTGCCACCGCAAACCGGACAGAACTATGAACTCGGCTTGAAAGGCGAGCACTTGGACGGCAGGCTGAATTCAAGCTTCGCAATATTCAGGACACAAGAGGAAAACGTGGCAGTCGAAGATCCGACGGGCTTGCCGCTGCCCGACGGAAGCACGCCCTACCGTTCGGTCAAAGGCGCGCGCAGCAAAGGTTTCGAACTGACCCTGTCGGGTGAGGTGGCGCGCGACCTGCAATTGATGGGCGGATACACGTACTTCGCAAAGCGCGACGCCGAAGGCGCGTTGCTGTTGCCGAGCACGCCGGAACGGCTGTTCCGGTTGGCGGCCAGCTACAGGCTGCCGGGAGCATGGAACAAACTCACGGTGGGTGGCAACGTCAGCTATCAAAGCAGCGTCTATTACGACCAAGCCAGCGGGCTGGGACGCGCCAGTCAAGGTGGCGTGACGCTGTTCGGCCTGATGGCGCGCTACGAGTTCAACCAGCATGTGGCGGCGTCGGTCAACGTGGAAAACCTGACGGACAAGCACTATTACAGCGGGTTGGGCGGGTACAACGGCTACAACTATGGCACGCCGAGGAACGTGTGGATGAAAGTCAGCTATAAATTTTGAGGCACGTCTAGGGCGGCCGGGGCGCCCAGCCATGACGAGGCGTCGGCCAGCGACAGCACCGTCGTGCGTGACGCGAACGCCGTCGCAAAAAGGTGGTCATGTACCACCTGATCGGGGTCATAGCAGCAGTCCTTGACGGTCAGCAAGCGGAAGTCCGCATCGCTGGCGTACGCCACTGACGACAGCACGACCCCGGTTGACGCGATCCCCACCATCATCAGCGTATCGATACCTTGCGCGGAAAGCCGGACCTGCAGGTCGGTGCCGAAGAACACGCTGGCGCGATGCGCGATGATGAGTGGCTCGCTGGGCAGCCTGCCGAGTTCCGGCGAGACTTGGTCGCTCACGAAGCGCCCCAGCTGCTTGATTCCTTGCCCGTTTTTGTTCAAGGGGCTGACTTCGGGATAGCCGGGGCTGAAGCGAAGGTTGGCGAAGTAGACGCCAATACCCCGATGCCGCGCGGCATCGCACAAACTGCGCGTATTCGCGAGCAACGCCGGCGCGACCGACGGGAACAGGTCGAGGATGTCGGTCTGATAGTGCATGACCAGCAACGCCGTCCGCTCCGGCCTGATCGCCGCGTCGTGTGCGAACGGGCGTTGCGTCGCCGCAACTGCCCCCGCTTCATATATCCGGTCGTCCGGATCGGCTTGCCCGATTTCAGTGGATGGCGGCATGGGATGTGCGTATTCAAAAAGGACGATTCAATCTACCACGGGGCAAGCCGGACAAGCACATCTTTGGCCGTATCGGACGTTCGGTAAACTCCGTACGAAGACGCTTTGCGTCCGGTTTCTCCGTTCGCACCCCCCCTCACTATGCCGCCTGCTTACGCCATGTCTAGCCCCATTGCCGATCTCATTGCCGCGCTAAGCCCGCCCGTGCTGACCCCCGACGATCTGGATTCTTTGGAACAATTCTTCAATCGCCCCGAGGTTCGCGCGTTTTACGTGCACGCCCAGGACGCGGCACACACCAGCGCATCCCTGCAGGCCTGCGTGGATCTGCTGCCCCGGCTGCACCCCAACCGCGCGTCGGCCCTGGCGCTGATGTGCGGGTCCCTGGTTGAAGACGATGCCGATCCCGCCATGCTTTTTCCGACGTTGCAATCGCTGCTGAGCCAGTGGCTGCAGACCCTGCGGCCCTATTGCGCGCAGGAAGTCGAAGCGGACGATGACGAGGTCGAGGAAGCCGACCGCCAGGCCTGGGCGGATGCGCAAGCGAAGATGGCCGCCGTTGCCGAAGACGAGCGCTGGCAGGTCGAAGCCCTGCATCAAGCCGTGGACGTCCTGGTCTTGCCCATGATGACGATGCTGATGCGCGACCAGGGCAACCATCAGGCCTTTGTATCGGACGACGCCTTGATGGGGTTGCTGCACCCCATGGCCACCAGCAACGACAGCCTGCCGTTCGAGCAATTGCATTACTTATGGATGGCGGCGCAAGTCAGCTACCTGGACGAATTGGTCGTAGTGATGCCTGCGTCCCGATCCGGCTTCGTCGTGCAAGCCCACGCCGTCAACAATACTTTCCATGCCTTCACGTTGCTGCAGATCATCATTGGCGAGCATGCCGAAGCTTTGGGTGTGAAGCGGGACATCGCGCCGCGCCAGCCCGATATGGAGCGGGACACCGCCGACTTCCAATGGCTGCAGATCGGCGCCTATGCCGACGGCGAACTGGTCCAGCCGATGCTGTGGGCCTGGGGCGAAGCGGCGTTGCGCCTCAACATGGCCAAACATGGAAAGCGGGTGCTGGTTGCGCTGGAGACCGATGAGGGCACCCAGCGCAACTGGTCGGGATTCAACGGCATCATCCACGACGCGCAGCAGCCGTCGATGACGTTCAAGCGGTATCTGACGGCCGATGAGGTGACGTCTTATCTGGCTTGACCGCCCATGGCCGCAGGCAAACGTGTCACCACTTGCCCGGGTTTTGCGATTGCGATTGCGACTGCATTTGCGACGAGGTGGTGCCGGGCCTTACCGTGTCCACGTATTTCTTATAGCTGTCGATGTATTCCGGGCTGTTGATGTCCGGCGTGTTGTCGCTATTCCAGTTTCTTTCGACGCCGGATTGCTTCCAGGCGGCCAGGTCGCGCATGACGTCGTCGCGGCTAAGCGTGACGTTCGGCTCGGGCGTGGCGGTGGTGGGGGCGGCTCCCATTTGTGCAACGGCGGGGCCGGACAGCAGCGCAAAGGACGCCAAGGCCACCGGGAGGGCGGCGCGGAGGGTCAGGATGGGCTTCATGAAGTGCTCCTTGATGACAAGCGTGATCGCAGCTTTTCCTTGACGGGATGCGTGGGCGCAGGCTCGGGCAAGGACCGCTGCGGGACCGGATTGCCCCCTCTCTCATGGCTTCGGGCCCATCGTAGGGCCGCATGGGTGCAGGCCACATACTCAAAATTGAGTACGCCCGCAGGCGCCTGGACCGCGGCCGTTTGGCTTGGCGGGCAGGGCGGCCTACAGCAAGGAGGCTAAGCGCACCAGTTCCGCCTGCCGGTTGCATTCCATTTTGCTGAGCAGGGAGGCAACCTGTTTGCGCACCGTCAGCACCGAGGCCTGGCGCAGGGTGGCGACTTCTTCCACGCTATGGCCGGCGGCAAGACCCGCCAACACGGCCGCTTCGGCATGAGTGATGCCGAATACGGATTCCAGTTTGGCGACGTCGGGCATGGCGAAGGCGCTTTTCTTACGCATGCGGATCAGCAACATCCTGCCGCCGATCAGATTTAGGGCGTGTGGCGCGGGGCTGATGTCGATCCAGAAGAACTCTCCCCAGCCGGACGCGGTGGCCAGCGACCGCGTTTTGCCGTCCCGGACGGCTGCGGCGCAGTTGGCGTCGAACAAGCGCTGCACCTTGTGGTCGGCGTGCCGCAGCTTGCCGCCGCGCACCGTCCAGCCTTGGGCGTCGTCCAGATACCGCACCGCCAGCGCGGACATCTCGTTGACCATGGATTCCTTGCTGATCAGCAAGATGGCTTCGTCCAGTTCCGAGAAGGCGCGTTCAATGGATTGCCAGCCGACGGCCAGCGCTTTTTCGCGCTGCGCGAGGTGGCTTTGCAGCGTGCGGAAGTATTGGGCGAAATCACCGGATTGCAGGCGCTGGCTGGCTTTGGGGTCGACCGTCGAGCGCTGGAAACCGATGGTGGCGTGCAGCACGGTGTTGGACTCGACGATCAGGCTCAGGATTTGCGCCATCCGGTGCTTGAGCATGAAGTCCGTATAGAACTCCGTGCGTTGCAGCTGGTCGGGGCTGTACATCTGCGCCGTGTCCAGCCAGGTGCCGGCAGGGGCCTGCCGGGAGTCCTGTTCCAGGATGTCGCAACGGTGGTAATGGCCTTGGTAGTCGGCGTAACACGCATCCGAAAATCCGATGGCGGACAGGTTCAGCAGCTTGTTGCGGGCATCGAAGACGATCAGCGTGCCGCTGTCGGCGCCGACCAGGTCGCGGGCGGTGCGCAAAATATCGTGCCAGGGCGGTTCGGGGTCGGTCAGGTGATGCACGGCGTCGATCGCGCGCCGCAAAACAATCTGATGCTCGGCCATGGTGTGCCTCCAACGCTGGTTCAAACGTAAACGCTGCTACGTGTCTCAGGTGCTGGTGGGGAGCTTCGGCCTCTTCGGACCAAAGCGGTGCTCGGCTGCTGCGGATCAGAGCGGAAGGGTTGGCGGGGTGGGGCGCATGGATATTGGCCGCCGCGGACCCAAGCGGAAATTATCCTCGCAAAATGGCGGCGAAGGACAAAATCGTTACGCCCTGGGGTCAGGAAAAATGCCCCTCGTGCCACGCGTGGTGCAGCCGCACCGGGGCATTTCGACCGGATGGGCAGGCACGCGCCCTAGGGCTTGGCGTTTGCCGCAACAGAAGGCAATACCGCGACCCGCCAGAAGTCCAGGAAATGGCGCTTTTTCAAGGGGTCCAGATACACCAGCAATCCCACGCCCAGGCCCATCGGACGCACGCCTGCCGCAGGGACGACGGATGCGCTGACGGGCCGCATGCCGGATTGCCGCGCGACCATTTCCTGTCCGCGCGCCGACAGCAGATAGTCCAGAAGCAAGGCGCCCAGGTCCGCGCGCGCCGCCTGCCTGGGAATGACCGCCGACCGGGACAGCATCAGCGTGTAGTCCTGCGGGTAGATGATCGCCAGCGGCGCGCCTTGGTCGATGCGGTGCCGGGTGTAGGACTCCAACAGGTTGTAGGCCAGCGTGATATCGCCGCGCTCGAGCTTGTCCAGGGCGTCTTCGGTGGATTGATGGACGGTGACGCCGCTCGCGCCCAGCGCCGCCAGCAGCGCGCCGGCCATGCTGTCCAACCGGGTGTCCTGCGTGGCAGCCAGGTAACCGATGCCGCTGCCCTGGACGTCGTATGTGGAGATCTTGCCGGCCAGGGGCTGGTCCGGGGCCTGCAGCAGGGACAGCAGTTCGCGTCGGGTGCGGGGAGCGCGGGCGGCGTCGAGCTTGCGCGTGTTGTAGACCATCACGATGGGATCGGTGCCGATGCTGAAGACCTCGTCCCGCCAGTTGGCCCAGGCGGGCAGCGACCGCGTCTCGGGCGAGACATGGGCTTGCGCGTAGCCGTCGTTGACGAGCTTGGTCTGTAAGTCCATGGCGCTGCTGATGATCAGGTCCGGGCCGGATCGGGCAGCGCCGGCCTGACCACGGGCCACGGTTTCAGCGTAGAGCTCCTGCGTGGTCAGTTCGGTGTATTCCAGGCGGATCGTGGGGTTCAGCCTGCTGAAGTCTTCCAGCACGCCTTTGAACACCTGCACGCTGTTGGAGGCGTGCAGGACCAGCACGTGCTTGCTGTCGGCAGGCCCCAGCGTGAGACCCGCGCCGCTGGCTTCCTGGGCATGCGCCGTGGGCAGGAGCAGCAGCAAGGCGGCGATTGCGACCAGGCCGCGGCCGAACCCGCGCAGGGATGATAGGGCGTCACGCATCATGGGGGCCGGCCGGTAAGGTGATGACGGCGTCCAACCCGCCGCCCACACGGTTGCTCAGGCTGAGCTTGCCGTGATGGATGTCCACCACGCGTTTGATGATGGACAGGCCAAGGCCGGCGCCGGGCGTGCGGGGATTGGGGCCGCGTGCAAAGCGTTCAAAGGCGGTGTTGGCCAAGGCCGGCGGAATGCCGGGCCCCTGATCGGACACGGTAATCCGCCAGCACGCGTCGTGGCGGTCAAGGCGGATGTCGATGTGGCCGTCGGGACTGGCGCCGTGGCGCAGCGCGTTGTCGATCAGATTCTTGAAGGCCTCGCGCAGCATCAGGCTGTCGCCCTGGATGTGGGGCGCTTCGCCCGCCGCCGTGCCTGGCAGGTGCAGGCGCACGTCGGGCTGGGGGTCGGCTTGCGGGATGGTGTCGTAGGCCGCCTGGCTCAGCAGCTCGGCCAGGTTCACCGGTTGGAACTGTTTGACGTTGCTGCGGTGGATGACGCTGGCGTCGCTTAACAGCTGGTTGACCAGGCGCGACAGCTTTTCCGCATTGCGCAGCACGGCCAGCAGGCTGCGGCGTTGTTCGGCGGCGTCTTCCTCATCCAGCGCCACCTCCATCTGCGCGTGCAGCGCGGCCAGCGGCGTGCGTAGCTGATGCGCGGCCTCGGCGATGAACAGGCGCAGCGTATCCAGGTTGTCCGACAGGCGCGCCATGAAGCCATCCAGCGCGTGGACCAGCTTGTCCAACTCTTCAGGCACGGGCGCGTGGATGGGATGCAGGTCCGACGCGCTGCGGGCGGCAAGTTCGCGTTCAATGCGCTGGATGGGCGACAACGAGCGCTGCAGGCCCCAATACGCCAGGGCCAGCGCCGCCGCGGTGAAACCCATCAACGCCAGCGTGCCTTGCCAGAGGATGCCCTGGGCCAGCGCATTGCGCGCCTCGCGGGTCTGTGCCACCTGGATGACGGCCACCTCGGCGTTGCGCGGGCCGGCAACTTTGCGGGCCATCCAGGCAATGCGCACGGGCTCGCCCTGGTAGACGGCTGCGTACAGTTGGGGGACGCCGGAGGTGGCGGCGGCGTCCACGCCAGCCGGGGCGGGCAAGTCCCCATAGCCCGAGATCAGGGCGCCGTCACCGGCGGCCACGCGATAGAACACCCGGTCGCGCGGGGCCTGCTCCAACAGCGCGAGCGCGGCATACGGCATGTCCATCTGCCATTCGCCCTGCACCAGCTGCAGGCTGTCGGCCATGGACAGGACGGAGGCGCGCAGCAATTGGTCGTAGGTGGTGTCGGCAGTCTGCTGCGCATACCCGCGCACCAGCAGATAGAGGGCGCCCAGGCCCACGGCAAAAAGCGCCAGCAGCATGGTCAGCAGCCGGCGTCGGATCGAGAGGCGGCGGTGCTGCACAGGCTTAGTCCTGCGGCGTGTCGGGCGCTGCGGTGCTACGGCCCGTGTCGTCGGCCGCGGTCAGCAGATAGCCGGTGCCGCGCTGCGTTTCGATTCGCAGCGGCGATCCTTCCAGCTTGCGGCGCAGGCGGGCGATATAGACCTCGATGGCGTTGGGGGCGGCATCGTCGTCGAAGGCGAACAGCTTGTTGGCGATTTCCGATTTGCTGACGGCGCGATTCATGCCGGCCAGCAGGATTTCCAGCAGGCTGTATTCGCGCTTGGGCAGGTCGATGCGCTGGCCGGCCAAGGTCACCTGGCGGGCGGCACTGTCGATGGTCAGGTCGCCGAAGCGCTGCACGCCAGTGGCCTGGGCGATGGGCCGGCGCAGCAGGGCGCGGCAGCGGGCTTCCAGTTCGCGGAAGTCGAAGGGTTTGGCCAGGTAGTCGTCGGCGCCGGTATCCAGGGCATGGACGCGGTCCTCGATGTCGATGCGGGCGGTCAGCGCCAGCACCGGCGTCTTGCTGCCGCGGTCGCGCAGCCGATGCAGGATGTCGAAGCCGGACATGCGGGGCAGCCCGATGTCCAGGATGACCAGATCGAAGGTCTCGTATTGGAGGACGCCGTCGGCGCTGAGGCCGTCGTTCTGCAGGTCCACGGCATGGCCGAGACGGCGCAGCCGGCGGACGATGGCGTCGGCCAGATCCTCGTCGTCTTCGATTACCAGGATGCGCATGGGCCCGATTGTAGTGCCGTCGGCTTTACCCCGGTCTTGCGGGCTTGCTTACAAAAAAACGACAGGTTCCAGACAGCTTTTCTTCCTAGTCTTCTGCACCTGCTTCCCCCGCCGGAGGCAGTGCCACACATAACAACGACTAGTCGGAGATACCCCTCATGCTTCTGACCCTGCTTGGCTTCGGCATGGTGATCACGTTCATGACGCTGATCATGACCAAGCGCCTGTCGCCGTTGGTCGCCCTTATCCTCGTCCCCATTATTTTTGCGTTGCTGGGCGGCTTCGGCGCCGGCATCGACAAGATGATGCTGGACGGCATCCGCAAGATTGCGCCCACGGGCGTGATGCTGATGTTCGCCATCCTGTATTTCGGGGTGATGATCGACGCCGGCCTGTTCGACCCCATCGTGGGCCGCATCCTGCGCGCGGTGAAGGGCGATCCCTTGAAAATCGTGGTCGGCACCACCGTGCTGGCCCTGGTGATCTCTCTGGACGGTGACGGCTCGACCACCTACATGATCGTGGTGGCCTCGATGCTGCCGCTGTACCGCCGCCTGAAGATGAACGCGCTGTCCATGACCTGCCTGGCGATGCTGGCCAGCGGCGTGATGAACCTGACGCCGTGGGGCGGGCCGACGGCGCGCGCCGCCAGCGCCTTGCACGTGGACGCGGGCGACATCTTCGTGCCGCTGGTGCCGGTGATGGGCGTGGCGATTGTCTCCATCCTGGTCCTGGCGTTCTTCCTGGGCTTGCGTGAACGGCGCCGCCTGGGCGTGCTGTCGCTGCCCGCCGGCGCGTCGCTGCATGCCGGCTACGACGAAGACGGCCCCAAGAACCTGCCCGAGATCGAAGTCGACCACGACCTGCGCCGCCCCAAGCTGCTGTGGGTGAACGCGGGCCTGACGCTGGCGCTGATGGTCAGCCTGGTAATGGGCATCCTGCCGCTGCCGGTGTTGTTCATGATCGCCTTCGCGGTGGCGCTGATCATCAACTATCCGAACCTGGCCGAGCAGCGCCGCCGCGTCGCCCAGCATGCGGGCAACGTGCTGTCGGTGGTGTCGCTGATCTTCGCCGCCGGCATCTTCACGGGCATCCTGTCGGGCACGGGCATGGTGGAAGCCATGTCGCGCAGCCTGTTGGCCGTGATTCCGGATGCCATGGGTCCGTACCTGGCCGGCATCACCGCGCTGGTCAGCCTGCCGTTCACGTTCTTCATGTCGAACGACGCCTTCTACTTCGGCGTGTTGCCGATCCTGAGCGAAGCCGCCCAGGGCTATGGGATTTCGCCAGTGGAAATGGCGCGCGCATCGCTCATCGGCCAGCCGGTGCATCTGCTGAGCCCTCTGGTGCCGTCGACCTACCTGCTGGTCGGCCTGGCCGGCGTGGAATTCGGCGACCACCAGCGCTATTCGCTGAAGTGGGCCACGATGGTCTGCATGGTGATGCTGGCGGCCGCCCTGGCGTTCGGCCTGTTCCCCCTGGTGGGCGGGGTCGCTTGATCCGCGGCGCCTGCCGCACTTTCATAAAGGAACGTTCATGGCTTTGCGTATTGCTTACGTCACCAGCGGAATGGGCCACACGGGCACCGCGATCTGCCAGGCGCTGCATCATGCCGGACACCGTGTGGTGGCCGGCTGCGGCCCGCGCTCGTCGCGCCGCGACGGCTGGCTGAAGGAACAGAAATCCCTGGGCTACGACTTCGTCGCCTCGGAAGGCGACGCGACCGATTGGGCCTCGACCGAGGCCGCGTTCGCCAAGGTCCGCCGCGAAGTGGGCGAGATCGACGTGCTGGTCAACAACGCCGGCTCGATGCTGGACATGCGTTTTCGCCAGATGGCGTATGCGGACTGGTCGGCCGTGCTGCGCAGCAACCTGGACACCTTGTTCAACAGCACCAAGCAGGTGGTCGACAGCATGGCCGACCGCGGCTGGGGGCGCATCATCAACATCGGGTCCGTGGCGGCGGAAAAAGGCCAGATCGGCCAGATCAACTACGCCACGGCCAAGGGCGCGGTGATCGGCTTCACGCGGTCGCTGGCGCAGGAAGTGGCGGCGCGCGGTGTGACGGTGAATCTGGTGTCGCCGGGCTTCATCGCCGACGATACCGTCAAGGCCTTCCCGCCCGCGCTGCTGGACCGCATCATCGAAAGCGTGCCCGTCGGACGGCTGGGCACCGCCCGCGACCTGGCAGGGCTGTGCGCCTGGCTGGCGTCCGACGAAGCGGCGTTCGTGACGGGCGCCAACTACGCCATCAACGGCGGCGTATACATGAGCTAACGGCCAGCGCGCCTAGTGCGCGCGGCGGTTCAGGAAATCCGGGATGGACGTGGCGGTGCGCTTGCTGTCGGCCAGCCACTCCACGCGCCATTCGGTGATCCGCGCTTCGGTGAAATGCTCGAAGACGCCCGGGGTGGGTTCGTTGATGGATTCAAACTGCCGGACCAGCACCAGCGGCTGCTCCGCGCCCGGCGTCTCGTTCGCGCATTCTACCGCGTCCTCGAAGGTAGCGAACGCGTAGTAATAGTCGTCGCCGTCGTGCAAGTCTTCGCCGCCCGCATGCGGGTGCACCCACACGCGGTACTCCAGCACGTCGTCATAGAAATACCCGCCGCCGGACTTCGTCAGGGCGGGGTATTCGCCGACCTGGTCGGGATCGATGGCGGCGGGGTAGGGGGAAGGAGCGGAAGACGTCATTGTGCAGAATTCTTGCAGGGGTTGATGGGGCGCGACATGCAGGGCGACACCTTATCCGATCTTTGGCGGGATTAGTGCGTCAACGCCAGGTGGGCGATGTATCCGGACCGGCTCTCTCCGGCAGCGCGCGCTTGTGATTTATCAGACGGTGCGACCAGCCAAAGGCCTCCGCATGCGCAAGCGTTGGGGAAAACCGCAGGCTACGTGCATTGCCACAGCTGCCCGCTCACGCGGCAGCCCGAGCACCAGAACGTGTAATTGCAGCCCCCGCTGCCCCATAGCCATTCGCCGCCGTCGGCCTGGGGCAATCCGGAATCCAGCTGCATGACGGCAGCCATGTCCTGTTGGCAGTCGGGGCAGGCGGGGTAGTCGGCGGATTGCACCCAACTGGGCGCGCCGCCGACGCGGCTGAGATTCTGGCGGCCGTTCGATTCACCCCAGTCCTGGCAGGTCCAACGGGCGGGTGCGGCAAAGAGCTGGACCTCGGCGTCCAGCAAGGCGCTGGCGACGAAGTCGGGTGTCGACGGGGCGTCCCGCTGCTGGGCCGGATGCGCGCTGGCGACGCCATCGGCATCGTGCCGGTAGAACAGCGCGCCGTCGCTCTCCCAACCCTGGCAGGACAGGCATGTCGCGAATTCGATCGGGCTGCCGCTGTCGATGCCCGCGCAGGCGGGTTCGGGCAGGGACAGCAAGCGATGCAAGGGCGCATGGCAAAGTCCGCAGGTGCTGCCAAGCTCGCCGCCCATCCGCGCATGCGTGACGGGCGGCATGCCGGCGTTCCAGGTGGGATGGGCCTTGTGGATGTCCCGTCGCCAAGCGGGTTGTTCGGCCAGCATGCGCTTGCGCTGCGTGGCGTTGAAGCCGATATGCAGGGGCCGTTCCGTGTGCAGCGAGCGCAGGCCGTCGGCGTGCCGGGTGTAGCCGGCAAGCATCAGCCAGGATGCAGCAGCGGGATCCGAGGCATCGGGGAACAGGCGCGCCAACGCGTGCAACACGGCATCGGGCCGGCGCGACCGCAGCAAGGCAATGGCGCGTGCGCGGCCCAGCGTTCCTTCGGTGGTGTCGTGCTCAAGCGCGGTGGACCAGGCTTCCAATGTCGCGGCGTCCAACGCGCGCCAAGCCTGGCCGTCAAGATATTCCGGACCGCCTTCGCCCGCGTGCGCGGCGGCCAGCAACAGTTCCCAGCTGCCCGCGAAGACATGAGGGTATTGCAGGGCGGCGGAATCCAGCACGGCAGACAGGAGGTCCGACCGGTCTCCTTGCATCGCCCGCTGCCAGGCCAGGTTGACCGTGGCCACGTACGTGTCGTCGTCCATCAAGTCGAGCGCGGCGTCGATGAACGTGGCGTTATCGAGCGACCGGTCCAGCGCCAGCGCGACCAGATCGCCCAACGCCTTGGGGTCTTCACGCTGCAGTTGCAGCGTTTGCGCCATGGGGTCGTTGTTCTTCCAACCCAGGCGTTCGAAAGCATCCAGAATGGCAGTGGGGTCTTGCATGGGCGGGCCCTGATAATTTTCAGGCCAAAAGCATATCCCATGCGGGCCAGGCAGGCGCCTTACCGCCCCAGTTTCATCGACACATCCGTGTGCGTGCCGCGGTCCAGGTCGGCACCAAGAGACTGATCCCAGTCGGGCAGGTTCAACAGTTCCTTGCCGATTTCGCCCGCTTCGATGCGGCGGGCGATGTCGTCCAGCAGCAAGGTGCGCGTGGCGAAGCCCTTGCCTTGGAGGTCCCGCGCGAACAGCCGGTACGTCAGGTTGGGTTCGGCGCCTTTCATGACGCCCAGGTCCAGGATGCGACCTTGTTCATTGCGCATCAGCAGATGCCCGGGCCGGGCGTAGATGCGGTAGATGCGCCAGGGCGACGAGATGGCTGCGTGTTCGCGCTGTGCTTCACGCTTGGGCTCGCCGCTGTTGCCGCGAGGCGGCATGGATGCGGGCGGAAGCAGTTTGACGCAGGCGTTTGCGAATTTTGCGATCGACCTTCTGAATGCGCTCACGCGTATTCTGCGATCGGCGCGGACGCCATTGACGCGACGCGTGACATTGGAAGGGACTGCGAGAGGTTAATACGTTGAATGGGCATGACCATACTCCTGTATGGCGATACGGCGAAGGTAACGCACGTTCAAGCACCATCGCACCAGCATACGCGCTTTACCTCGCGCGCGTAGTTAAAAGCAGGGTTGGTTACGCAATAGGCAAACAATAAGGGGCGTGCAGACATGCAGGCGCGTTTTTTTCGGGCCAAATAACCGCCAATTGGAACCGTAATAACTATTTGGTGGTAATCGGAAACGCCGATTGACTTTAAGAACCCCTGCACCCATAGTGGGCTTGAAGCTTTTCGAGCATCGTGATTTTCGTCCGGTCTTGCACCCTTGGGGGCGCTTCATTGTTCGCAGTCCTTTCCTTGACAGGCTCATTTCGCGGGCGGTGCCCGCATTTAAAGGAAAGAGATTATGGAAACCGGAATCGTCAAGTGGTTCAACGACGCCAAAGGATTTGGCTTCATCATGCCCGAGAATGGCGGCAAGGATTTGTTTGCGCATTTCTCGGAAATCGTGAGCGACGGGCATAAGGTGCTGCTGGAAAACCAGCGCGTCAGCTATGTCACCGCGCAGGGCGCCAAAGGCCCGCACGCCACGCAAATCCGCGCTTTGTGAATGAAGGCCCTTGCGGCCTTTTGATCAAATAGGGGGTTTCATGTTTCACAACAATATGGTCTACAAGGGCTATCGGCTCACCGCTAGTGTTTCCCGGATTTCAGTCGGGGGCAGTGGCCGGCCCGCCTTCACCGCAACGGTTGCGGTGGAACTTGCGGCAGATCAGGACAAGCTCAACGAACATCATGCCGTACCGTTGTTCGAATCGGGTGGATTCGTTTCCAGCCCGGGAATGGCGGTGGATGCCGCGATCAATCATGGCAGGCTCGTGGTTGACGCACATGCCAGGCCAGTTTGATGTCCGGCAGCATCGCGCTGCGCCTATGCCTGACCGGGCCGCCCTGAATTCCACGGGCGGCCTTTTATTTTCCAGCGGCGTCGTTTGATCCTGCCGTTGGTGCTTTTACCCCGCATGCCCAGGAGAATCGCATGTCGAATTCAACCGGCAGGGCAGGCAGGGCGCGATGGGACGATGAAGGCGGCGCGCGTTTTTCCGCGTTGGCCACGTCATTCGCGCTTGAGCAACTGGACGACGCCGAGCAGCGCATCCTGGCTTTTCTTGGCGCCTCTGTGCTGAACCAGTGGCAGGAACTTCCGCAAGACGCGCGGCAACGCATCCTGGCCCTTGGCATGGCGCAAGCCGACTTCAATCCCCCGCAAGTGAAGATGCGGATTGCGCGTTTCATGGCGGACGGCGGCAGCGGCCGGCCCGGGGACATGCCGCCCGTGCGCATGCGGCCGGGCATCACGCGCGTGGAGCGCGACGATGACGATTTTGTCGACCGCGCCAAGATGGCTTACAAGCAGGACGGTGGCGCTGAAGAACCGGCGCACTATAGCCACATCAACGAATTCGAAGGAAAACGTGTCGTCGTCCTGCGCAACAAGCGCGGGGTGCTTGCCGTGTACGAAGACGTGCAAGGCCTGGTGACGCGGCTGGCGCGCTGGCCGGCTTCCTGGGTGTAAGCCAATACGGGTCGGCGCCTGTTCAGCGCAGCGCGTCGACCTTTCGGATGCATCGTGGACGCACTGGTGTAAAGTCATTTCCCCACGATTTTTCCCTGAAGGAACGATGGTGAATGACTCCCACGAAACGTCGATACTGCTTTTCTCGTACGGGACGTTGCAGGACAAGGCGGTGCAGTTGGCCAATTTCGGTCGCGAGCTGACCGGGCGGCCCGATGCGATGACGGGGTATGTCCAGCACTGGGTGGCCATTACCGATCCCGAGGTCCTGAAGACCAGCGGCAAGGCCGAGCACCCCATCGTGTACGCCAGCTACGACCCAAAGGACGAAGTCCACGGCACGGTGTTCGAGATCAGCCAGAAGGAACTGCATGCCGCCGACAGCTATGAAGTCGCGGACTACAAGCGCGTCTCGGTGTTGTTGAAATCCGGCGTGCACGCCTGGGTGTACATCAAGGCCTGATGCGCCGTCTTCCGCCTCATTGCTTCAGCCCCAGGCGCCGCGCCAGCTTGTGCAAGTTACTGGGGTCCACGTCCAGAGCGCGCGCGGCATGGGCCCAGTTGCCGTCGTGCGCCTGCAGCGCCCGGCGGATCGCCTGGCGTTGGCAGGCGTCCACCGTGTCGCGCAATGACGGCAGGCCGGCGGCCGGCACGTCATCGGCCGCCAGTGCTTCCGTGACGGGCATCGGTGCATTGTGGTCCGACACGTCCAGCAGGCTGGTCTCAAGCGTGACGATGTCGTTGCGGTTGGCGCCGTGGCTGACCGCCTTGATGGCGGCCCGGCTGATCACGTGTTCCAGTTCCCGCACGTTGCCGGGCCAGGAATAGCGGCGCAGCATTTCTTCGGCGTCTTCCGACAGCCGCAGGCTGCGCAGGCCCAGCCGCGCGCGGTTCAGTTCCAGGTAGCGGCCGGCCAGCAGCAGCACGTCATTGCCGCGTTCGCGCAGCGGCGGAATCGGAACGGGGTAGACCGACAGGCGGTGATAGAGGTCGGCGCGGAAATCGCCTGCCTGCACCAAGTCGCTCAGACTGCGGTTGGTGGCCGCCACGATGCGCACGTCCACCGTACGCGGGCGGTCGTCGCCCAGGCGCTGGATCTCGCCGTTCTGCAGCGCGCGCAGCAGTTTGGCCTGCACCAGCAGCGGCAGTTCGCCCACTTCATCCAGGAATAGCGTGCCGCCGTTGGCCGCTTCGAAGCGCCCGGGCCGGTCGGTGACCGCGCCGGAGAACGCGCCCTTGGCGTGGCCGAACAATTCGCTTTCCGCCAGGGACTCCGGCAGGGCGGCGCAGTTCACGTGTACCAGCGGCTTGCCGCTGCGGCGCGACAGGCGGTGTACGCGATGCGCGAACAACTCCTTGCCGACACCGGTTTCGCCCAGCAGCAGGATCGGCAGGTCGGAATCGGCCACCACCTGGATCTCGTGCAGCAGCCGGGTGATGGGCGGGCTGTTGCCCAGGATTTCGTGCCGGTCCGGCGCCACGCTGTCGGCGGGGGCGGGGCCGCGGGCGTCGCGCAAGGCGCGGATCTCGGTTTCCAGCCGCGTGGTGCGCAGCGCGGCTTCGACCAGCACGATGGCGTCGCGTAGTTCGGACTGCGCTTGCCCGTCGAAGGTGCCGACATCCAGCGCATCCAGCGTCAGCACGCCCCAGGGTTTGCCTTCGACGTGCAGGCTGGTACCCATGCAGTCGTGCACCGGCAGCGGCTCGCCGGCCATGCCGTTGATCAGGCCGTCATAGGGATCGGGAAGCGTGCTGTCGTGGTGGAAACAGGTGACGCCGCGCCGGGCCAGGATGGCGGCCAGGCGCGGGTGCTGGTGCACGGCAAAGCGCCGGCCCAGTGCGTCCTGGGTCAGGCCGTCCACCGCGATGGGGCGCAGATGGTCTTCTTCCTGTTGAAGCAAGGCCACCGCGCCGCAACGAAAATGCGCACGCAGGCTGGAGACCAGCCGTTGCAGGCGGATGGCCGGCGGCAGGTCGGCGACCAGGTCGGCAAGCAAGAGGTTATGCATGGGGTGGATTTTACCGTCCAAGGGTGATTAAAACCCTATCGTGCGACGGTGCTATCTACCCTGTATTTTGCAGGTGATTGATTTATCGCAAGATTTTTCTGGCACGCTTTTCGCTTCTATCCCAGTACCCGTCAAGATCACTGGAGAGACGCGATGAGCATGGTTGAGCAATCCCTGGGCCAATTGGCCCGCAGCATTCCGGGCGCCACGCAGGTGTTCCACGAATACGACCTGGATTTCTGCTGTGGCGGCAAGAAAAGCCTGGGCGAGGCAGCGGCCCAACGGTCGCTCGACCCGACCCAGATCGAGGCGCGCCTCGTCGCGCTGTCCCACAACCCGCCCCAGGAAACGGATTGGGGCCAGGCGTCGGCCGCTGAACTGATCGACCACATCCTGGCCCGCTATCACGACGTGCATCGCCAGCAGTTGCCCGAGCTGATCCGGTTGGCCTTAAAGGTCGAGCAGGTGCATGCCGGCAGCCCGGATTGCCCGGCCGGCCTGGCGGACCACCTGCGCACGATGCAGCAGGAACTGGAAAGCCATATGCAGAAAGAAGAGCAGGTGCTGTTTCCGATGCTGGCCCGCGGCCATGGCGCGATGGCGACGATGCCGATCATGGTGATGCGCATGGAGCACGACGACCATGGCGTGGCACTGGAACGGCTGCTGGCGCTGACGCACGACCTGACGTTGCCGCGCGCCGCATGCAATACCTGGCGCGCGCTCTATTTGGGCATCCGCACGTTCAAGGAAGACCTGATGGCGCACATCCATCTGGAAAACAACATCCTGTTCGACGATGCCGCGACGCCGGCGCGCAACTAAGCAGCCAGGTCCGCGGGGCGGCGGTTGCGCCAGGCCCGATCCCGACACAAAAGGAATGAAAACGGCCCACCATGTTGCAGCCGGGCGGCGCTTGCCGCCTGTACACTCGGATCACCTTAGGCTCAGGGGATCCTAGATGGCCGGTAGCAGTTTCTTCGCATTGTTCGATGACATCGCCACGATTCTGGATGACGTCTCCGTCATGACCAAAGTGGCGGCCAAGAAGACGGCCGGCGTGCTGGGCGACGACCTGGCGCTGAACGCGCAGCAAGTGACTGGCGTGCCGGTCAACCGGGAATTGCCCGTCGTGTGGGCGGTGGCCCGGGGTTCCTTCATCAATAAACTGATCCTGGTGCCGTCGGCGCTCTTGATCAGCGCCTTTCTTCCATGGGCCGTGACGCCGCTGCTGATGCTGGGCGGAGCGTTCCTCTGCTTCGAAGGCGTGGAAAAACTGGCCCACAAGTTCCTGCCGCATGGCGAGTCCGCCGAAGGCAATCACGCCGCGCGCGCGGAAGCTCTGCAAGACGCGTCCGTGGACATGGTCGCGTTCGAACGCGACAAGATCAAAGGCGCGGTGCGCACCGATTTCATCCTGTCCGCCGAGATCATCGTCATCAGCCTGGACGCCGTGGCGAACGCCGATTTCACGCGCCAGGTGCTGGTGCTGTCGATCATTGCCGTGGCCATGACGGTAGGCGTCTACGGGCTGGTGGCCGGCATCGTCAAGCTGGACGACCTGGGCCTGTACCTGAGCCAGAAGCGGTCGCAGGCGACGGCGTGGCTGGGCAAGCGGATCGTGGGCGCAGCGCCCTACCTGATGAAGACTTTGTCGGTGGTGGGCACTGCGGCCATGTTCATGGTGGGCGGCGCCATCCTGACCCATGGCATCCCGCCTGTGCATGCCGCCGTGGAGCAGGCCGCCGCCGCGGTGGGCGGGGGCGGCGTGGTCCATGCGCTGACGTCCACCTTGCTCAACGCCCTGTTCGGCATCGCCGCCGGGGCAGTGGTGCTGGGCGTGGTCAGCGTCGTGAAGCGGCTGTTCAAGAAAGGCTGAATGCGGCGCGCCGCTATGGCGCGCCACATTTTCCTGGGCGCGTCAGAAGCGGTACTTCATCGTCAGCATCGCGTTGCGCGGATCGCCATAGAAGCCGCCGAAGCCGGTCGAGTAGTACTTCTTGTCCAGCAGGTTGTTGACGTTCAGCGTGGCGGACAGATGCCGGTTGAAGTCGTAGCGGGCCATCAGGCCGACCAGCGCGTAGGCATCCTGCTTGAAGGTCTCGTTGTTGGGGCCATAGTCTGCCTGGGCGATGCTGCTTTGCCAGGTGACGCCGCCGCCCACGGTCAGCGGATGCCATGCCCCCGGCAGCCGGTACGTGGTCCAGAGCCGGAACAGGCTGTTGGGCTGCCAGGTGTCGACGCGGCGGCCGTCGCCGTCCTTCAATTGGCGGTAGCTGTAGCCGGCGATCATCTGCCAGCCAGGCTGCAATTCGCCCGAGATTTCCATTTCGAAGCCTCGTGACGTGACCCCCTGCACCGTGCGGTACGCATAGGAGCCGCCACCGCCGCCGGTGACCCAGATGTTGTCGGGGTCCATCTCGGCCAGGTTGTCCTGCTTCAGTTCGAAGACGGCCGCGCTGGCGTTGAGCGCGCCGTTGAAGAACTCGCCCTTCACGCCCAGCTCGTAGTTGTCGCCCTCAAGCGGCGGCAGGAAACTGTTGTTGCGGTCGCGGTAGGCCTGCGGCTTGAAGATGCTGGTGTAGCTGGCATAGACGGACCAGTTGTCGTCCAGGTCGTAGACCACGCCGGCGAACGGAGTGATCTTGCCTTTTTCGCGCAGCTTGTCGCTGATGCTGGTGCCGTCGAAATAGTCGCTGTCGACATCGCGTTTCCAGTCGGTATAGCGCCCGCCCAGGATGATCGAAAAACGGTCGGTGGGGCGCAGACGCGCGGTGGCGTAGACACCCAGTTCTTCTTCCCGGGTCGTGGAATTGCCGGTTTGCGTGCCGGCGTAGTCGGGCTTGGGCGAATGGCCGTTCCAGTTGAAGATATCGGGAATCGACGCGTCATAACCCGGCAGGCGCCAGTTGGGGAAGGTGGCCCCGCCTTGTTCGTAGCGTGACGCGCTGACGCCGAGCACCAGTTCATGCTTGCGGCCCAGCAGCGTGAAGGGCCCCGTGGCGTATAGGTCCACCGCCGTCTGCTTGGGGCGTCCATGCCAGTTGGCCAGCCACAGGCCCGCGCCGGCGCCGGTCTCCCGGTCGGGATAGCCGTTTTGCGCATAGCCTTGCAGCGCGTCGTAATCGTTCTGGGTGTAGCTGACGATGGCCTTGGCGGTCCAGTCGTTGGCGAACGTGTGTTCCAGGCTGCCGAAGACAGAGGTCTGCTTGCGGTTGTAGTAGCTCCAGTCCGCGGCGCCGTTCATGCGACGCGAGAAGTCGGTGACCGAACCGTCGCTGAAGAAGGCGGGAAAGCCGCGGCTGGCGTTGTCCGTGCGGTCGTCCTGATACGTGATGCCTGCGGTCAGCAGCGTCGAATCGGTCAGGTCGGCTTCCACGATGCCGTAGAACACGTCCTTTTGCTGTTTCACGCGGCTGATGAATGAACCGTAGTCCTGATGCGCCGCGACGATGCGGCCGCGGATGCGGCCGTTCTCGACCAGCGAGCCCGACAGATCGGCCTCGGCGCGATAGCGGTCCCACGAGCCGGCGCTGGCCGACACCGAACCCGAGAAGTCGCGGGTGGGGCGCTTGCGCACCAGGTTGACTGCGGCGGCGGGGCTGCCCGTGCCGCTGACCAGACCCGTGGCGCCGCGTACCACTTCCACCCGATCGTAGATGGCGGTGTCGAAGGTGATGCCTTCCAGCTGGCTCGACGTGGGGATGCCGTCGAACAGGTAGGTATCCACGGTGAAGCCGCGCGAATAGACCTGCGTGTATTCCTGCGTGGCCGTGCTCTTGTCGACCGAGATGCCGGTGGTCTGGCCCAGCACGTCCTGGATGGTGTTCAGGCCCTGGTCTTCCATCTGCTGGCGCGTGATGACGCTGACGGATTGCGGCGTTTCGCGCAGCGACAGGTTCAGCTTGGTGGCGCTGGTCGATCCCGTGTAGGACTGGGTGTCTTCCGTCTTGCCGTCGCGCAGCGCGTCGGCGCTGACGGTGACTTCGGACAGGGTAGTGGCTTCCGCGGCGGCGACCGGACGCAGCACATAGCCGTCCGCGCCCGAGGGGTGGCCGGCCAGGCCGGAGTCCTTCAGCAAGCGGTCCAGTCCCGCTCGCGCGCCGAATTCGCCCGACAGCCCCTGGGTGCTGCGTCCCGCCACCAGCGCAGGGTCGATCGCCAGGTTGATGCCCGATTCGCCCGCGTAGCGCGACAGCGCCGGACCGAGCGGCCCAGCCGGGATTGCATAGCTGCGCACGCCTTGCGCGGCGGTGGCCGGTTGCGCGTGCGCGGCGCCTGCGGCGGCGGTGAGCGCCAGCGCCAGCAGCGCGCCGCGGACAGCGGCGGGCAGGCGTTTGGCGTGCAAGCGGGAAGCGGACGTGCGGGTCAAAGCTGGCCGTGAGCCAGGACGGCGGTGCGCCATGGGGTTCTCCGTAGATGGGCGTGTTGTGGTGTTGCTGGGGTTGTTGACACGCGAACGGAGAAAAGCGGACATGCAATGGCGGAGAAAGTTGTAACTACGCGGCGGTTCAGGCCGATCCGCCCCTGGCCTCCACCGTGACCCAGTAGCGGGTCCGGGTCACCACGCGCACGGGCAGGGTGGCGGGCAGCAGGGAAAGGATGCGGTCGGTGTCTTGCAGCTGGAACCCGCCCGACAGGCGCAGGTCGGCTACGGCCGGATCGCAACGGACGATGCCGGGCCGGTAGCGCGACAGTTCGTCCAGGAAATCCGCCAGCCGCATGTTGTCGGCGACCAGGACGCCGCGCGCCCATTCCCCGGCGCCTGCGGGCAGGGCCGCGACGGGGTCGGCGCCGGTTTCGTCGAACCGCACGCATTGTCCTGCCGCCACGCGCAAGCGCTGGGCGGGGGCGTGTCGGGGCGCGATTTCCACGGCGCCGTCCAACACCGACACACGGCAGTCCTTATCGGTCTGCCGGACGGTGAAGCGGGCGTCCTGCGTGCGGATCGCGCCCGAGTCGGTCGAGACCAGGAAGGGCCGGGCCATCGCCGGATGGGCGGGGTCGGCGGCCGTGCGTACCAGGATTTCGCCGGAACGGAGGATGAGGCGCCTGACCGTGGCATCGAAAGCCACGTCCATGGCGCTGGCGGTGTTCATCTGCACGACGCTGCCGTCGGCCAGCCGGATTTCGCGGCGCACGCCCGTGGCGGTGCGGTATTCGGCTGCCCAGCTGGACCAGGGCGCCATGCGCCACGCGGCCCACGCGGCGGGCAGGCCAACCGCCATGCCGCCCAGCGCGGCAAGCGCCTTGCGCCGGGGCATCTTGCGGTTCAGCGCAGAGCGCGCCAGCTCGGGCGGCAGCGTGCTGAATTGGGCATTGAACTGCTGCGCGCGTTGCCACGCGCGTTCGTTGTCCGGGCTTTGCGCGCGCCAGTGCTCCCATTCCTGGAAGGCTTCCGGCGCCGGCTCGGCGCCGGCGTGCAATCGCATCAGCCATTGCGCAGCCTGGCGCAAGGCCATCCGGTCCAGCGGGGCTTCGTGCGGACTGCCCATCAAGCGGCCAGCAGCAGGCATTGCTCGAACGCCTGCGCCATGTAGCGGCGCACCGTGCGGTCGGTGATGCGCATGGCGTCGGCGATCTGCCGGTAGGTCATGCCGTCAAGCTGCGCCATCAGAAACGCGGTGCGGGCCTTGGCGGGCAGGCCATCCAGCATGGCATCGATCTGATGCAGGGTTTCCAGGATGACGAGCCGCTGTTCGGGCGAGGGGGAAGTGGGCTCGGGCATCTGCGCCAGCGCCTCCAGCCAGGCGCGTTCCAACGATTGCCGGCGGTGGAAGTTGCACAGCACGTGCTTGGCGACGGTGGTCAGGTAGGCGCGCGGCTCTTGCAGCCGAAGCTCCTGCGCGCCGGGCTTGCGGCGCGATTCAAGAATGCGGGTGAACGTGTCCTGCGCCAGGTCGGCGGCATCGGACGTATTGCCCAGGCGCTTGTTCAGCCAGTTTCTGAGCCATCCGTGATGGCCGGCATAGAGTGTCTGGACGACATCCACGGCAGGATCCCCAACACGCCGGGTCCTGCCCGCACGCATCTATATTGATAATGATTCCCAATTGTATATGAGCATGACGTCTGCGAGGGTGGCGGCGAAACAACGGACCCGCCTTGCGGCCTAGGGAATCCCCTGCCTTGTTGACCGGAAACGCATGCGCCTAAAATTGGCGCCAATTTATGTGATTATTGTTCTGACCACCGGCATAGACCATGTGCCCGCCCGCGCGGCCATGGAAACGAGGAAATCATGCAGTCCAACGCAGCTCCCGCCATCCAACCCGACGCCGCCCGCGCGCGGGCCATGTACGACCTGGGCCACAGCACCGTTTTCGCGGCCCGCACCGATCCGCGCTTTTCCTATTGCATGTATGTGCCCCCGCACATCGACGCCGCCAAGCACCCGATGGAGCTGGTGGTGATCATGCACGGCACCGGCCGCGCCTTTGTGGAATACCGCGATGCGTTCGCCGAGTTCGCGCGCTGGAACGACTGCATCGTCCTGTGCCCGCTGTTCCCCGTGGGCCCGCTGGGCGACGGCAACCGCGACGGCTTCAAGCAGCTGCGCGAAGGCGACATCCGTTACGACCAGATCCTGCTGGACATGGTGGCTGAAGTCGGTGAGAAGTTCGGCCGCGATTTCAAGAAGTTCGGCCTGTTCGGCTATTCGGGCGGCGGCCAGTTCGTCAACCGTTTCGCCTACCTGCACCCGGAAAGCCTGTGGGCCGTCTCGATCGGCGCGCCGGGTTCGGTCACGCTGCTGGACCCGAGCCAGGACTGGTGGGTCGGCGTGCGCGACGCCGAGGCCCGCTTCGGCAAGGGCGTCGACATCGAGGCGCTCAAGCAGGTGGCGGTCCACATGATCGTGGGCAAGGCCGACCTGGAAACCTGGGAAATCACCCATCGCGAAGGCGGCAAGTTCTTCATGCCGGGCGCCAACGACGCCGGCAAGACGCGCCCCGAACGCCTGGAGTCGCTGCGCCGTTCGTTCGAAGCCCAAGGCGTGAAGGCGGTGCTGGACGTGGTGGAAAACGTGCCGCACGACGGCTTGAAGTGCGTGGGCCAGGTGCAGGACTTCCTGGCGGGCGCGCTGCACAAGTTGCGACATGCTGATAATTGATATCGCTGGACGCGGGCGCGGCGCACCGCCGCTCCGCGTCCGGGAATAGGAGAGGGCCATGCTGCGTTTTGCGCTATCCCGAATTGTCATGGCCGTGCCGACCCTGCTGATCGTGGCGGTGGCGGTGTTCGTGATGATCCGGCTGATTCCGGGCGATCCTGCCCAATTGCTGCTGGGCGACCTGGCGACGCCGGCCGCCCTGGCGGACCTGCGTGCACGCCTGGGGCTGGACCAGACCTGGCTGACCCAGTTCGGCATCTGGTTCGGCAACATGCTGCACGGCGATCTGGGATCGTCCATCAACACCGGCCAGCCCGTGCTGCCGCTGGTGTGGGACCGTTTCCTGATCAGCGGGCGCGTGGTGCTGGTGGCGGTGCTGTTTGCCGCGCTGGTGGCCGTGCCCGCCGGCATGATCGCGGCCTGGAAGCAGAACAAATGGCCCGACCTGTTCCTGGTCGGTTCGGCAACCCTGTTGGTGTCCATCCCGACTTTCTGGCTGGGCTTGCTGCTGCTGATCTTCTTCGGCCTGAAGCTGCAGTGGCTGCCGGTGGTGGGCTACGTGTCTATCGGTGAAGACTGGAAGGCGGGCCTGCTGTACCTGGCCATGCCGATCCTGACGCTCTTCCTGCATGAGATCGGGGTGCTGATGCGCATGGCGCGCGCCAGCACGCTGGAAGTGCTGCGGCTGGACTACATCACCCATGCGCGCGCCAAGGGCCTGTCCGAATCGGCCGTGCTGATGCGCCACGCCTTTCGCAACGCCTTCGGCCCGACCTGGACGCTGATCGGCCTGGTGCTGGGCAACCTGCTGGGCGGCATCGCGGTGGTGGAAACGGTGTTCACCATTCCCGGACTGGGGCGTTTGCTGGTGGATTCGATCTTCGCGCGCGACTATCCCGTGATCCAGGGCTGCCTGCTGTTCGTGGGCGTGGTCTACGTGATCGTGAACCTGCTGATCGACCTGTGCTATCCCATCTTCGACCCGAGAGTGACCGCCGAATGAAAAAGCGAATCGCAGCTAACGCGCTCCTGGGCGGCGTGATCGTCGGGGCGATGATCGTCGCGGCGATCATGGGCGCCTTCTGGACGCCGCATGACCCGCTCAAGATCAACTTCGTCGCCCGGCTCAAGCCGCCCGGCGGAGACTTCCTGCTGGGCACCGACGAATTCGGCCGTGACGAGCTGTCGCGCCTGTTGGCGGGCGCATCCAGCAGCGTCTGGATCAGCCTGCTGACCGTCACGTTCGCCATCGTGGCGGGCACCGCCATCGGCACCCTGACGGGTTTCGTGCGCGGTTGGACCGACCGCATCATCATGGCCTTCAACAACGCGCTGCTGGCCTTTCCGGGCCTGCTGCTGGCGCTGGGGCTGCTGGCGGTGGTGGGCGCCAACAAGTACGGCATCATCCTGGCGCTGGGCCTGGCCTACACGCCGTCGGTGACGCGCATCGTGCGGGGCACGGTGCTCTCATTGCGCGAAAAGGAGTTCATTGAATCGTCCCGGGTGCTGGGCAATTCCGAGCTCTACACGATGTTCCGGCACGTGCTGCCCAACTGCGTGGCGCCGCTTACCGTACTGGCCACATCCATGTTCGGCTGGGTGATCCTGGCCGAAAGCGCGCTGTCCTTCCTGGGCCTGGGCGTGCCGCCACCCGCACCGACCTGGGGCAACATGCTGGCCGCCGCGCGTCCGTTCATGGCGCAGGCGTCGTACCTATCCATTCTTCCCGGCCTGGCCATCGCGCTCGCGCTGCTGGGGATCAACCTGCTGGGCGATGCGGTGCGAGACCGTCTCGATCCCCGCATGAGGGGCGTGCAATGAGCGCACTGGTATCCGTATCGAACCTGACCCTGACGGTGGGCGCCGGCGGCCGCGAGATCGTCAGCGGCGTGTCCTTCGAGGTCGCGCCCGGTGAAATGGTCGGCATCGTCGGGGAATCCGGCAGTGGCAAGACCCAGGCCGCGCGCGCCATCATGGGGCTTACGCCCGCGCCGCTGGTGGTGGCGGGCGGGGCCATCCTGTTCGAAGGCGTGGACGTGACGAAGGCCGAGCCGGCCGTGCTGCGCAAGCTGCGCGGCGCGCGCATCGGCATGGTCTTCCAGGAGCCCATGACGTCGCTGAACCCGTCCATGCCGATCGGCCGCCAACTGGACGAAGGCCTGAAGCTGCACCGCAAGGACCTGTCCACGGCGCAGCGCCGCGAACGCATTCTTGAGATGCTGCGTCGCGTGGGCATCCGCGACCCCCAGGGGGCGATGGACGCCTGGCCGCACGAGTTTTCGGGCGGCATGCGCCAACGCATGATGCTGGCCTCGGTGATGCTGCTGGAGCCTGCACTGCTGATCGCCGACGAGCCCACCACCGCGCTGGACGCGGTGGTGCAGCGCGACGTGCTGGAACTGATGGTGGATCTGACGCGCGAACATCACACGGCGGTGCTGATGATCAGCCACGACCTGCCGATGGTGGCCCGCTACACCGAGCGCATGGTGGTGATGCAGCACGGCAAGGTGCTGGAAACCGGCACGACCGCCGGCATCCTGGAGCGCCCGCAGCATCCGTACACGCGCAAGCTGCTGGACGCCATGCCGCGCCGCCTGCCGGCCCGCAAGCTGGCGCCGGAGGCGCCCATCGTCGAAGTCAAGAACCTGGTGGTGGACTACGCAGGCCATCAGCGCCTGTTCTCCCGCACGGGCGCCAAGCGCGCCTTGAACGGCATCGACCTGCACGTCCAACCGCGCGAAGTCGTGGCCGTGGTGGGCGGATCGGGCTCGGGCAAGACGACGCTGGGCCGGGCAATCGCCGGGCTGCTGTCGCCCACCTCGGGCCAGATCCTGTTCCGCAACCAGCTGGTGAACCGGCGGTCTCCCGCCTGGCGCGACTACCGGCTGAATTGCCAGATGGTGTTCCAGGACCCCTATTCGTCGCTGGACCCGCGCATGACCATCGGCCAACTGGTGGGCGAAGGCCTGCGCATGCTGGACGACATGCCTTCGGCGGATAAGCGCCGCCGCGTGGACGAGGTGCTGGCCGAGGTAGGCCTGGGCTCCGAATACGCCAAGCGCTTTCCGCACGAAATGTCCGGCGGCCAGCGCCAGCGCGTGGCGATCGCCCGCGCCATCGTGCGCCGGCCCGCCTTCGTGATTGCCGATGAGCCGGTGTCCGCGCTGGACGTGACCGTGCGGGCGCAGGTGCTGGACCTGTTCGCCGACCTGCAGGAACGGCACGGCTTTTCGTGCCTGTTCATCAGCCACGACCTGGGCGTGGTCGAGCAGGTGGCCGACCGGGTGGTGGTGATGCGCGACGGCGGCATCGTCGAGCAAGGTTCGCGCGACGCCGTGTTCGACCGGCCGCAGGAAGACTACACGCGCAGCCTGCTGTCGGCGATTCCGGCCCTGGAATCCACCGATACCGGAGGGGTGCGCCTGCGTTGGCGGCTGGACGGCCAGGAGCCCCTGAGGGCAAGCGCCTGAGGGCAGGGGGGAACCCCCTGCTATCGCCGCAAGAAGTTATGCCTAAAATACGCGCTTGGAATTGATTGACGGGAGTGGTCCATGCCGAAAGCGGCAGCGACGCAACCCGGCCTGGTTGACCGTATTGCCCATGATATTCAGTCGGGTATGTATGGTCCCGGCGCCTGGTTGAAACAGATCGACCTGCAAGAACGCTATGACGCCAAGCGTCTGGACGTCCGGCGGGCGTTAGACCAATTGGCCGCCAAGCGGCTGATCGCGCACATCCCGAACCGGGGTTACCACGTGTACGCGATGGATCCGGACCAGCATCTGCAGATCCGCGACATCCGCGTCCTGCTGGAAACCGGGGCGGCCGCCGACCTGATGCCCAACGTCACGGCCGCCAAGGTCCGCGCCTTGCGCACCCTGGCCGAACGCTTCGCCAAGCTGCTGCACGACGGCACCTTGCTGGAGCAGTACGAGGTCAACCTGGCGTTCCACGCGGGGATGTACGACCTGTGCAGCAACCGTGAACTGGCCGCGCTGATCCAGGAAACCCGCGCGCGCGGCCCCGCGGCGCCCGCCAAGGAATGGGTAACCCGGTCACGCATCGAGATCTCGGCGCGCGAGCACTTCGACATGGTCGATGCGCTGGAGGCCCGCGACGTCAAGCAACTGCAGAAAATCATTGCCCAGCACGTGGGCCAGGATATTTCCTGACGCGAGCTTCCTGACTGGTTTGCGTTTCTCCCATGCGGCGGCTTCCTGAAAAGAGAGCCGCCGCGGTGTTTTTGCGCAGCCGTTTCAGGGATACCCCCGATGGCGGCCCTTGGCAGAGTCGCCATAATTAGCAGATTATTTTGGCGCCAATATATGCGTGAAATCTGCGCCGCACGCCGGGGAGTCTTTTCCATGCACCACCATTTCGTTCCGCGGGCGCTTGCGCTCTCCCTGGCGCTTGCCGCCGTGCCGGTCCATGCCGCCGTGCTCACTGTGGCGCAACCGGCCGACATCCGTTCGACCAACCCCGGCGTCAACCGCGACAACACCACCGACGGCGTGGTGCTGAACATCGTCGAAGGCCTGGTCGGCTACCGCGAGAACGGCACGGTCGGCCCGCTGCTGGCCAAGTCGGTCGACTTGTCGCCAGACGGCCTGACCTACACCTTCACGCTGCGCGACGGCGTCAAGTTCCACAACGGCGCCACGCTGACCTCGGAGGACGTGATCTGGAACTGGCAGCGCTACATGGATCCCAAGACGGACTGGCGCTGCCGCAGTGACTTCGACGGCCGTAACGGCCTGAAGGTGACGGACGTGTCCGCGCCCGATGCGAAGACCGTGGTGATGAAGGTCGACCGCAAGTCGGCGGTATTCCTGGATTCGCTCGCGCGCACCGACTGCGGCATGACCGCCATCATCTCCAAGGATTCGGTGGCGCCGGACGGGTCGTGGATCAAGCCCGTGGGCACCGGACCCTACATGTTCAAGGATTGGAAGCGCGGCGAATACACCCTGCTGTCCGCGTTCAAGGACTATGTCTCGCCCGAAGGCGACAAGCCGGACGGCTACGTCGGTTCCAAGCGCCCGCTGGTGGACGAGGTGAAATTCCTGGTGGTGCCGGACCCGTCGACGTCCAAGGCTGGCCTGATGTCCGGCGCCATCGACGCCAGCCAGATCACCAATACCGATGTGGGCGAATTGAAGAGCGCCAAGAACCTCACCGTCTTCAGCCCGCACGACGCCGTCAAGCACGTGCTGCTGTTCCAGACGCAGGACCCGGTGCTCAAGAACGTGAAGGTGCGCCAGGCGATCGCCGCTTCGCTGGACATTCCGCAAGTGGTCGCCGCCGCCTCCGAAGGCCTGGGCCAACTGAACAACTCGGCGGTCTACGCCGGCTCGGCCTACTACAAGGAAGCGGAAAAGCGCAGCTACAAGTACGACCCGGCGCGCGCGCAGCAGTTGCTGAAGGAAGCGGGCTACAAGGGCGAACCTATCGTCATCTACGCCAACAAGCGCGCCCACGTGCCCAGCTATCAGGTCGCCGTGATCGCGCAGGCCATGATGCAGTCGGTCGGCCTGAACGCCAAGATCGAGGTGCTGGAATGGGCCACGCAGCTGGACCGCTACAACACCGGCAAGTACCAGGTCAGCTCGTTCTCGTTCTCGTCGCGCCTGGATCCGTCGCTGAGCTTCGAGCAGTTCGCCGGCGACAAGGAAAAGCAGCCCCGCAAGGTCTGGGATGACCCCGCGGCGCAGAAGCTGATCGACGAAAGCTTCCTGGAATCCGACCCGGCCAAGCGCCAGGCCCTGTTCGACCAGCTGCACGCCCTGATGCTGGAACAGACCCCGATGCTGATGCTGTACAACGGGGCGGACGCCTGGGCGGTCAACAAGCGCGTGGAAGGCTTCTCGGTCTGGGAAGGCAAGCCGCGCGTCTGGGAAACCAAGATCGCGAACTAAGGCGGCGCGCCTGCGCGGGCGCCGTCTTGCACACTGGGCCCCGTGGCGATACCGCCCCGGGGCCCAGTGCGTTCAGAACGTGGCGCGCATCGTCAGCATGACGTTGCGCGGCGTGCCGTAGTAGTTGTTCTTGCTGTTGGAGCCCAGGCCCGAGTAGTAACGCTTGTCGAACAGGTTGTTGACGTTCAGCGTGGCGCTCATGGATTTGCTGATGTCGTACTGCACCAGCGCGTTGGCGACCGTGTAGCCGCCCTGGCGGGTCGTGTAGCCCGCCTGGCTCCATTCCCCGCCCGACTGCACCCATTCCTGGCCGCTGACCGAGCTCTTGCTTTGCACGGCCACGCCACCGCCCACCATCCACTTGCTGTACTGCCCCGGCAACCGGTAGGTGGACCACAGCTTGAACAGATGCGCCGGCGTGTTCTTGGCGTAGCGCTGGTCGCCCTGGCGGTCCTTGTTGTGGTTGAAGGTATAGCCCGCGTACAGCTGCCATCCGGGCGCCAGTTCGCCGCTGGCTTCGAGGTCGATGCCGCGGCTGACCACCTTGCCCTGCGCGATGTAGCAGCAGGCGCTGCCGTCGTCGGGGTTGGAGTCGGTGGGATAGCGGCCGTCGGGTGCGGCCTCGCCATTGCGCTCGGTGTAATAGAGCGCGGCCGACGTGTTGAGCTTGCCGCCCATGTGCGATCCCTTCACGCCCCATTCATAGGTGCGGCCGGTGATCGGGTCCAGCGGCCTGCCGGGCTGCGGGCCCGACAGGTATCCCGCCTGCGGCTTGTAGATCTCGGCATAGCTCACGTAGGTAGTCCAGGCCTCGTTCAGGTCGTACGTGACCGCGCCGAACGGCGTGATGACGTCGTTGTCCTTGAAGTTGTAGCGCTCGGTCCAGTTGGCGGTGCCGTCGTCGGCCATGCCCGAGCGTTCCAGGAACTGCTTGTAGTTGCTGATCCGCAGCCCGCCGATGACGTGCAGCGGATCGGCCAGCGACAGACGCAACCGGGCATAGGCGCCGGAGCGCTCTTCACCGTAATACGGGAAGTCGATGTAGGACGTGCCAACGCCGAAGTCAGGCGTCTCGGGTTCAGGCCAATACGCCTGCGACAGGTCCGCCAGGTTGACGGGGCCGCCGCCGGCAAGCTCCGTGCGCTTGGCGTGTGCCTTGTGCTTGCTGTAGTCGGCGCCGATGATGAAATCGTGCGAGCGTCCCAGCAGGTCAAAGCTGCCGGCCAGGTTGGCGTCCAGTTGGTTCTGGTAGCCGGCCGAGCGGAAATAGGCGCCGCTGTAAGCCATGCCGTCGCCGGTTGCCGGATCGACGGCGCCGCTCAGGTAGCCGTACTTGTCGTTGTAGTGCTGGGCGGAATGCGTGGCCGATAATGAGAATTTCCAGCCGTTGGCAAACGTGTGCTTCACGTCGCCGAAGATGTCCCAGGCCTCATGGTGCTTGGCGCTCCAGTCGGTTGCCAGGCTGGTGCTGCGGGTGAAGCCGATGTCCTCGCCGGTGTTGTAGCGCGGCAATCCGTAGTACCAGGGCGTTTCGCGGCGCTTGTCGTAGCTGGCGCCCAGCATGACCGTGGTGCGCGGGGCGACGTCGGCCTCCAGCACGCCGTAGAACGTCTGGCCGGCCGATGTGGCGGTGTCGTAGAAGTAGTGCTTGGTGTCGGCCGCCGCCACGATGCGCCCGCGCAGCTTGCCGTTCTCCACCAGCGGGCTGCTCAGGTCCGCGACGGCGCGATAGTTGTCCCAACTGCCGGCCGACACGCTGCCCTTGGCCTGGAATCCTTCCAGTGGCCGCTTGCGCACCAGATTGATGGTGCCGCCGGGTTCGCCCGCGCCGGAATACAGGCCGTCCGCGCCCCGCAATACTTCGATGCGGTCGTACTTGACCAGATCCGGGTCCGCGATGAAATCGTTCTTGCCCAGCGCCGCGACCGCGCCGCCATCCACCCGGATGTCCGTGATCTGGAATCCACGCGAAAAATACTTGCCGCCCGTGACGTATTCGTCGGGGACCACGGTGATGCCGGTCGCCGCGCTCATCGCGTCCGCCAGCGTCGTCATGCCGCGGTCTTCGATCTGGCGAGAGGTAATGACCGTGACGGATTGCGGCGTTTCGCGCAGCGATTCGGCGGTCTTGCCCAGGGTAACGGCCTGGGCGGCATAGGAATTGGTGTTTTCGGATGTGGCATCGTAGGCGCCCGTCACGGTGACCGGCGCGAGCTGCACCGGACCGGGCGCCGAGGTCAGCGTGATGCTGCCCCCGTCGCGTACGTAGCGGATGCCTGTGCCCTGCAGCAGTTGGTCCAGCGCTTGTTCCGGCGTCATGGTCTCGCTGACCTGGCGGGCGTTCAGCCCGGCCACCAGGTCAGGCACGAAATAGATTTCGATAGGCGCCTGCTGGCCGAGTTGCAGCAGCGCCTGGTTCAGCGATTGGGCTCGGATGTCGATCCGGACAGCGGCAGGTTGGGCCTGCGCGGTGCTGGGGGCGGGCAGGGTGCCCAGGCTTGCGGCCAGGCCGCAAGCGCCGATCCAGATGCGCCAGGCGGCGGGGCGGGAAAGCGCTGGCTTACGCTGGCGCGAAATGTCGATGCTCACGATCCTTCTTTTCCATGACGAGGCGTGCAGGCGCGATGCGCCGGTTTTCCTTTGGCCAAAGGTGCTTTGGAAGGCGGCGGGAATCCCGCCGCGCAACCGCTACTGTCCAGAGTGGAAAACGCGCAAAAGTCCGTAATGGAAAGCGCAGGTTAATTGAAACTAAATGTATTTATGCGCCCCGCCGGGCGGCTCAGCGCGCACGGATGACGATGCCGCCGTCGCTGCCCCGCAAGACCTCGACGGGAACCATCGACGGCAAGGCGTTCAGGAAGGCGCTGGGGTCGTCGATGCTAAAGACCCCTGCAATCCGTAACCGTCCCAGGCGCGCATCGGCCAGCAGGATGGGTTGCGCCAGATATCGGTTCATTTCGCTGGTGACTTCCGCCAGCGGCGCATTGGCGACGACGATCTTTCCCTGGCGCCAGGCGGTCAGCGCCTGCACGTCGACGGATTCGATGTCTGACAGTGCTTGGCCCGCGGGCTTGCGTACGCCTTGGCCGGCGGTCAGGTTGACGGCTTGCCGTCGCCACCAGCTTCCCGTCGTCACGGCAACCGATCCGGATTCGACGGCGACGGAAGTCGCATCGCCTTCGCGGCGGACGTTGAACCGGGTGCCGGTCACGCGGACGTGCGTCTGGCCCGCGTCGATCAGGAACGGCCGCTGCGCGTCCGGCGTCACCGAGAACATGATTTCGCCCGAATCCATGTCCACCATCCGACGGTCCGCATAAAGCCGCACGCGCGCGCGGGTGGCTGTGTTGATCTCGAGCATGGTGCCGTCCGCCAGCAGCACCTGGCGCCTTTCGCCCGCACGGGTCGTGATGACCTGTTCTTGCAGGATCGGGTCCGACGGCCACAGATTCCAGGTGACCCCGGCGATCGCGGCCGCGCTCAGCCCCAGTCCGAACGCCAGGCGCCGGCGGACGATATTCAACGGGCGGGGCGACGGCAGCACGCGGCGCAAGCGCTCGGCGTCGAACTGGGCGGTGGCCTGCCAGACGGCTTCCATCTCGGCGTAAGCGGCGGCGTGGGTGGGATCCGCCTCTCGCCACGCCTCGAATTCCGCCTGCTGGGCGGGCGTCATCCCACCCGACCGTACACGCGCGAACCAGTCCGCCGCCGCTTGCGAGGCAAGGTCGCTGGAATCGGGTTGAGAGGGATCCGTCATGGGCGCGCGGGTTGATGCCGTCTTGGGAAGCCGAAGACTATACAGGGGCTCAAGGGGCATGCTGCTTCAACCTGACGTGCAGATGGCGCATGCAGCGGGCCATATGCTTTTCCACCATGCTGACCGACAGGTCCATGCGCTGCGCGATCTCGCCCATGGTCCGGCCTTCCAGCCGATGCCAGGCAAAGACCTGCTGGCAAGGCAGGGGCAGTTCTTCCAGCGCTTGCTGCAAGGCGTCGGACAACTGGGCTGCCCGAGTGTTCGATTCGACTTCCGCGGCGACAGGGTGCTCGAGTTCCGCCAAATCCTGCCAGGCCACGCTATGGACCGAGACCTTGTCCCGATAGCGTGCCGTCATGCCATTGCGGATGCTGCGCCGCAGGTAAGCAGCGGGATCCCGAAGCAGATCGGGCTGCGCGGCCTGCAACAGGCTCAGCGCCGCATTCTGCGCGGCATCCTGCCCCTCATCGGCATCATGCTTGCGCCGTGCCCACGCACTGATGAGCTCAGCGTAATGGGCCAGCCATCCGGGCAGGGGCGGGCGTCGGGAGGACACGGGATAGGGGCCATTGGGGACAAAGGGGCGTGCATTATTGCAAATCGTTCTCAATACAGCAATTGCCCCTCGTGCCCTACCCGAGTCCCTGGCCCGCCAGGAGCGTTAATCGAGCTTGACGCCCGCCTGCTTGATGACGGCAGCCCAATCCTGGACTTCCTTGCCCAGGAAGGCGCCCAGTTCCGCAGGCGTGGAGGGCGCCAGGATCAGGCCTTCGTCGGCGTAGCGCTTGCGCAGGTCCGGGTTGGTCAGCACTTGCTGCAGCGCGGGTTGCAAGCGCTCAATGACGGCTGCCGGCACGCCGGCGGGCGCCATCAGGCTGTACCAGGTGGTCGCTTCCAATCCGTTCACGCCCTGCGACCCCGCTGTCGAGACGTCAGGCAGCGCGGGCGACTTCTCGGTTCCCGTCACCGCCGCGGCGGCGACCCGGCCGGCCTTGTACTGGGGCAGCATTTCCACGACCTGGGTGACGCCCATGCTCAGTTCACCCGAAGCCACGGCCAGCAGCACCGGCGAACTTCCCTTGTAGGGCACGTGCACCAGCTTGCCGCCCGTGGCCAGATTCAGGACTTCGCCCGTCAAATGGGTGATGCTGCCGGCGCCCGAAGAGCCGAACGTCAGCTTGCCGGGCTCTTTCGCGGCCAGGGCAATGAGTTCGGGCAGATTCTTCGCGGGCAGGGCCGGGTTGATGGCGAAGACCAGCGGGCTCTTGCCGACGAGGGTGATCGGCTGGAAGTCCTTGACCGGGTCATAGTTCAGGTTCGGGTACAGGCTGGGCGCGATCGCCAGCGTCGATACGTTGCCCAGCAGCAGCGTGTAGCCGTCCGGCTCGGCCCTGGCCACCGCGTTGGTCCCGATAGTGCCGCCCGCGCCTGCCCGGTTCTCGACGATGACCTGCTTGCCGAGCGTGTCGTTCAGTTGTTGCGACAGGGCGCGCGCCAGCGTGTCAGCCGCGCCGCCGGGCGGGAAGGGCACGACGATGCGGATGGGCTTGTTCGGATAGGGTTGCGGTTGCGCTTGCGCGGCCGTCCCCAGGCCCAGCGCCAGCAACGCGGCCAGCGCCGTGGTCATCGCGCTGCGGCGATTGAATTTCCTGTACTTCGACATACTGCTCTCCTGAAAGAGAAAACGTGGTCATTGCAGAAAACGAATCAGCGCAGCGCGTCCTGGGCGTACGGATGGCAGGCGTGCCAGTGGCGGGCGATATCCTCGCGGCGGCACACCCACACATCGCGATGGGCGGCCACGTGGTCCAGGAATCGCGCCAACCCTGCCGCGCGGCCGGGCTGGCCGACCAGGCGCAGGTGCAGCCCCACGGACATCATCTTGGGGGCCGCCGACCCTTCCTCGTAAAGCACGTCGAAGGCGTCGCGCAGGTACTCGAACAAGTCCTGTCCCGTGGCCATGCCGCCTCGGATGAACTTGGCGTCGTTGTTGGCCAGACCGTACGGCACAAGCAGATGCGGCTTGTCGCCGACTTGCGTCCAGTAGGGCAGTTCGTCGTTGTAGGTGTCGGAGTCATACAGAAACCCGCCTTCCTCCACGAGCAGCGCGCGGGTGTTCAGGCTGGGGCCGTAGCGGCAATACCAGCCCAGCGGTCGGGAGCCCACCGAGCGGGTAATGGATTGCACCGTGCGTCGGATGCGCTCGCGCTCTTCTTCCAGTGTCAGAGTCTGGTGCCGTTCCCAGCGCCAGCCGTGCGCACAGACGTCATATCCTGCGGCCTTGATCGCCTCGCAGACCTCGGGATTGCGTTCCAGCGCCAGGCCGCAACCCAGCACGGTCGCCGTCATGCCGCGCGATCGCAGCATCCGATGCACTCGCCAAAAGCCGATGCGGCTGCCGTACTCGAACATCGACTCGGCGGCGAGATCACGGCCGGTGAAGCCGCCCGCGCCGCCCTCGGTCAACCCGGTCTCGGATTCCGGGTCGCCGTCCGGCACTGAAGGCTCGCCGCCTTCCTCATAGTTGATGCACAGGTTCAGCGCCAGACGCGCGCCGCCGGGCCATTGGGGATCGGGAGGATTTGCGCCATAGCCGATGAAATCGCGGCGCAAGTGGGGAGGATCGAAGTTCATGACGGACAAGCCACCTGAGAGGAATCAACCGGGAAGGGAAACGACGGCATGCGGGGCCGGCGCCTGCCAGAATTCATCGTCGTCATCGCGGCCGGTCTGGCCCATCAAGACAAGGAATTCCGCCGGCCCGCCCTGCACGGTCAGGCCGTGATGCCAGGTGCCGACGCGATAGCACACGCCTTGGCTGCCGGAAGCCAGAAAGGCCTCCAGCCGCGCCATCTCCGGCAAGCCGTCGGCCCCGGTTGGCGCGACCACGACGAGGTAAGGCGTCGCCGTCAAGGGAACGAAGGTCTGGGCCGCATGCGGATGCCGCTCCATCAGTTCGATCACGATCGGGCCGGCCGGCCGCGCATTCACGCGGCTGACCCAGCAGGCCTGCCGCGTGACCTGCGGCCCGTGCCGCATCGGCTCCGTCAGGAAGTGGCGGCGTTCCGCACCCTGATGCGCAACCACCTCGCCATAAGGCGCGAACGCGTCGGCGGTAAGCGGCCGCGCGTGCACGATGGAGGGGGAATGCGTCACGTCACGCGCCATGGGTCAGGTATCCCAGCGAGTTGACGTAGCTGCGGCGCACGCTCTCCAAATGGGCGGCCATCGCCTGGCGCGCGCGCGCCGAATCGCCGGACAACAACCCCTGCACGATTGCCAGGTGTTCTTCCCGGGCTTGCACCTGCCGCTGCGGCAAGCGTTCAACGTCGCACATCCGCACCTGCCGGCGGGTCGCGGTGATCATCGACGCCAGGTTCCGGTTGCCGCAATAGGCGGCCACCAGATCATGCAGGGCGTTGTCGACCTCCCAATCCGACTTTTCGTCAGGCGTCTGGGCATTCAGCAAGGCCTGGAGACGCGTGCGCAGTCCTTCCAGCGGCTCGGCCGGAATACGCCCCGTCGCCATCGCCGCCGCCTCGCTTTCCAAGAGGCTACGGATCTGCAGCAGTTCCAGCAGATCCGTCACGCCGAACGACCGCACCACGATCGACCCGTTGGACAGGCGCTCCAGCATGCCTTCGCCCAGCAACCGATTCATCGCGGCGCGCAACGGCGTGCGCGACACATCCAGCTCATCCGCCAGGCGGCGCTCTTCCAGCACCTCACCAGCCGGAATCCGGCGCGAAACGATTTGGTCCAGCAGTGTTTGATAGGTGCGTTGCGTAGCGTTCATGGCGTGTTGCAGAAATAGAAGCGGCGCCGCCACCAGAAAAACCGGGTCGCGGCCATGCGATGCTGAACGGTACTTCATTGGTATCCCACTGGGATACCAGTAGTATCCCGAATAAGCGAGCCGAACGCGCCTGCGCAGGCGAAGGGCAAAAAATGGGAGACGGAAATGCCCCGATCAGAGACCAGAGTCGAGGAGGGAGGGGGGAAATACGCCCAGAAGGGGGCGCTTTAGCGCAGAGACAGCGCCACGACGCCCACAACCCTGTATGCCGATTGTGGCCGCCCGCGCGGCCGCAATTCGGCGGGCGACGCAAGACTCTCCCCCACCCACGGGTCTAGCAGCGCCTCAAACCAAGACGAAGGTAGCCCGTCGGTGCAGGCGCCCTGATGGCGCGCAACCTCGATGCGCCCGAGGGAATCTGAAGGAAGCGGCCTCAGGCCGCAACGAAGATGACGAAGGGGCAGTCCGGAGCGAAGGCTCCGGACCGCAATCGTGGGCGCGCGCCATCAGGGCGACTGCGCTGATGGGCGGCCCACATCAAAAAAGCCTGCAAGAACAAACCTACTGCGTCACCCGCTCCACTTCCCAAGCACGCGGCTTCTTCACCGCCCAAGGTTGGTACCCCTTGATGCTGCTCCGATAAGCCCCGATATCCAGCCCGTTATAGAGCGGAATGCTCGGCACATCCGCCAGGAACAGCAGATGCAGTTGGTCGAACGCCGCCTGCCGCTTGGCATGGTCCGTATCTACCGACGCCGCTTCCACCAGCTTCGCGGCCTCCGGGTTGTCCCAGACCTTGCGCGGTTGCTTGGCCTTGTCGCCCGTCACCATCTCGTAGTTCAGCGCCGCGTCCAGGCGCGCGGAATACGGGAACGTCATCATCTGGTAGGTGCCTGCGTTGTAGCGGTCAAGCTGCGTTGCCCACTCCACCACCGACAACTGCGCATTGATGCCTACCGACTGCAACATCGCCTGCACGATCACCGCCGAGTTATACGACTGCGGGTAACGCTTGGTCGTCAGGATCGACAGTTCCTGGCCCTTGTAGCCCGCTTCCTTCAACAGCTTCTGCGCTGCGGCCGGATCGTAGTCCCAGCCTTTCTTCTGGACCGCGTCATGGTAGGGCGACACCAGCGGCACGATGGAATTGTTGGGCTGGGCCAGGCCTTCCGTGACGGCTGCGGCCAATTGCTTGTAATCGATGGCGTGGGCCAGGGCCTGGCGCATCTTCGGGCTGGACAGTACCGGGTCCTTGGTCTGCAGCAGCAGCGCCGTCATGCTCATCACTGGCGCGTAAGCCACCTTCACGTTCGGGGTGCCTTGCAGCACCGGCACGTCGTTGTTGGACACGTCTTCGATGATGTCGATGTTGCCGCGCTGCAAGGCGGCCTTGGCCGTGGAGTCGTCCGGCACGATCATGAAGCGCACTTCGTCCACCAACGGACGCTTCGAACCGGTGTAGCCGTCGCGCTTGCCGTCCAGGTTCGAATAGCCCGCGAACTTGGTCAGGCGGATGTACTCGCCGCGCTTCCATTCGGCCAGTTCGAACGGGCCGGTGCCGATGGGCTTGATCCACGCGCCGTCCGCGCCGACGGAATCCTTGGACAGAATGCCGGTGCCGCCGCAATCGGTTCGGGCCAGCGACGCCAGGAACAGGCTGGTGGGTTTCTCCAGGTGGTAGACGACAGTCTGCGGGTCGGGCGCTTCCACGCCGGTGACCTTCACCGTGCCGCGGCCGTCGAACTCGCTGGCGCAACGCCAGCCGGAATTGGCGGCGGTGTAGTGCTGCCAGGTCCACAGCACGTCGGCCGAGGTCATCGGCTTGCCGTTGTGGAACTTGATGCCGTCGCGCAGCTTGAACGTATAGGTCTTGCCGTCCGGGCTGATGTCGACCGACTTGGCCAGCAGCGGGCGCACTTCGGCGTCTTCGCCATAGGCAACCAGGCCTTCCACGATGTGCAGCACGACGGCGTCGCTATTGCTGTCGCGGTTGACGCCGGGTTCGGTCGAGCGGATGTCGGCCGTCAGCGAAATACGCAGCGGCGGCGCCGACTGTGCGGCGGCCGTGCCGGCCAGGGTGGCCAGCGCCAGCGCAACCGCGGCGCGCAAACAATGGTTCTTCATTGATATTTCCTCGGGTTGCGCGGGCGCATTGCCGGTCAGGCGGCGGCCAGCAGTTCGGGTTCTGCGGTCAGGCTGTAGCGGGTGAACGTGCGGTTCAGCGCGGGCAGCGGCGCCACTTCCATCAGGCCGGCGGCGGGTTCCATGACGACCATGGCGACCGTGGCCGACAGGTTGTCGTGGCTGCCCGGGCGCGGCGGGCGGCAAACGGAATAGGGCGAACCGAAGTCGTCGAACAAGGCGTGCTTCAGGTCTTCGCGCGTCAGCTGGGTCTTCTCGTTCAGCAGGCGGCGCACGCGCCAGTCGCGGTAGGCGCTTTCCGGCGTGCTGGCGCGGCCGGTGTCGCGCAGCTTGCCCAACGCCACTTCGCTGACCCAGTGGTTGGCGTGCACGATCAGGTCGTCGGCGCCCGGGTAGATCGGGAAGGCTTCATCGGTGGTGCATTCGTAGTCGACGCCAAAGCCCGCGGCCATGCCGATCATGATGTTGTTCGAGCACGACTTGGGCGTGGTGGCGACGGCCTTGATGGCCAGCGCGAAATGCTGTTGTTCCAGCACCTTGCGGCGGATCAGCGACAGCGGCACGCCCAGTTGGCGGAAGTCGCGGTCGGATTCCAGGTAGTTGGCGGTGATGGACACGCCGGCGCTGTTCAGGCCGCTGCGGGCCAGGCCGCCGGCTTCCACGAAAGTCAGGATGTCCGGACCGTTGTCGTTGCGCACGCGCAGCACGATGGCGGTTTCGGCGCATTCGGCGCGCCAGTCCCAGTTCTGGCCATGGATCAGGTTGCCGTTGGCCGAGCGCGTGGGCAGGATCAGGGCGCCCGTGCAGCCGTCGCCGGGTTCCAGTTCGGCGGCTTTCTTCTTTTCGGCTCGTGCCTTGGCGACGACTTCGGTGCGGGCGTTCACCATCACGATGTCTTCGAACGGCACGTCCGCACCCGCGGCGATGCCGCGCATTTCTTCGAGGTAATGCGGGGCGAAGTCCTCGATTTCACGGGCGAAGTGAGCGATGAGCTGGGTGCGCGCCATGGCGTCGTAGCCCAGGTCGACCAGCGTCTGGCCGTACATGGCCGCGCTTTTGCGCACGCGGTCGGCGGCTTGCTGGCCATAGGAGCGGCCACGGGCTTCGGGCGTGCCGGAAACCGATACGAAGGGGAATTGGGTGATCTGGGTCATGGACGGTAAGCGGCGACGCGCGCCGTGTAGTCGGAGGGAAATCGATATTGCAAAAATGTTAGCTTATTTTGGCGCCAATATTGCTCAGGGTTTACCCAATGACGGCCCTAGCCTGCCGGTAACGCACGCGCCGCCAGGTCGCCGCCAGTCGTGAACTCGGCCCCGGCCGCCCGGAAGCGTTCCAGCAATTGCTCCACTTTCTGCAGCCGTGCCGCCCGGCCCACGCCGTTGTCGGCGCGCGGATGCAGGGTCAGGCAGGCGTAGCCGTCGGCGGCCAGCAACGCGTCGCCCTGTTCCACCCAGTGCGCATAGGCGCGGTCCTGGGTGACGCGGCGGCTGAAATGGGTGGCGTCGCACAGGCCTTCGCTCCAGGGCAGTTCGACCATGCCTGCGCCGCCGTCGGCGTCCAGCGCATAGGGCGCGTCGTCATCGATCGCGCTGCTGTCATAGCGGTAGCCCAATTGCCGCAGGAGCGGCACGGTCCGCGCTGAAAATGCGCTGCTGGTGTAGCGGAAGCCTTGCGGCGCGATGCCCGTCAACTGGGTAAGGCGGTCGCGGGCGCGTTCCAGCACCTCGGCTTCGCGGTCGCCGAGGGTGCTCAGGTCTTCAAAGGCGTTGCCCTGGGAGGCCGCCTCGTGGCCGTCGCGCAGGCTCTGTTCGAGCAGGTCGCGGCAGCGTTCGGCTTCGAAGATCGGCCAGAACAGCGTGGCGCGGATGCCTTGGCGGCGCAGCATGTCCAGCACGCGGGCCAGGCCGCCGCCATAGGTGTAGCGGCCATGCGCGTCACGGCCGTGCAGCGCGGTTTCGGGCTGGGTCGCGGCTTCGGGACCGATGCCTTGCACGTTCAGGGTGACCAGCACGGTCTTGGGGGCGGTCATGCGCGTCTCCAGTTGTCGGGGAGGGCAAGGCAGTGGCGGGCCAGTGCTTCCAGCGTCATGACGTGCACGTCCGGTTGCGCGGCGACGTGGCCCAGGAAGCGGTCCAGGGCCGCCGCGCGGGCGGGCGTGCCGGAACCGCCGGCCGCCTTGGGGTGCACGGTCAGGTGCACATAGCCTTCCGCCTGGCGCAGCGCCTCGAACTCCTGGACCCAGTTGTCGCAGGCTTCGGCGGCCAGACTGTGGCCCGAGAAGTAGAAGGGGTAGTCGTCCAGCGACACGGTGTTGTTGGGCAGCATGATGAAGCCGTCGTCGCCATCGGCCAGGTAGGGCCGGTCCTGGTCCTTTTCGCTGGCGTCGTAGCAATAGCCCAACTCGCGAAGCGCGGGCAGGGTGCGATGGCTTTTGCGCCCCGACGGCGAACACCAGCCCACCGGCGTCACGCCCAGCTCCCGCTGGATGATCCGGTGGGTCTTGGCCAGCAGCGCGGGTTCTTCGTCGCCCAGGTCCCAGGCTTCGTGCAGATAGCCGTGCGCGGCAATTTCGTGGCCGGCGGCCAGGATGGCGTGGAAGGTGGCGGGGTAGTGTTCGACGTCGTATCCGCACGCGAAGAAGGTGGCGGGCATGCGGTGCCGCGCCAGGATCTCCAGGTGCCGGGGCACGCCGCGCCGGATCGCGTAGCGGCCCGCGGTGTACGGGCCTGCCGGAAACTGCTTGCGGCCGACTTCGACGGCGGGGCCGTCCACGTGCACGGTGACGCAGACCACGGCGCGCACCGGCGGGGCGTTCGCGGCGCGCAAGCCTTGGGTGCGCAGTTCGTGGTCCAGCGGCAGCCAGGGGTTGTCGTCGGCGCGGATGGCGGCGCCGTAAGGAATTCGTTGCATCAGGTGGCCTTGATGTCGGCGTTTTTAATCAGAGTGCGCCACTTCTCGCTTTCGCTGGCAACGAAGCGGCCCAGTTCTTCGGGCGTGCCGCCATGCAGCTCCAACCCGTTTTGCGTCAGTTGCGCCAGCGCCGGCTGCTTGAGCGCGCTTTGCACTGCGCCGTTCAGCGTCTTGACGATGGCGGCGGGGGTGCCGGCCGGCACGAAGATACCGTTCCAGCCGATGGCCTGATAGCCGGGGAAGCCGGATTCGGCCACGGTGGGCACATCGGGCAGCGCCTGCGCGCGTTGCGCAGACGTCACCGCCAGCGGGCGCGACTTGCCGCCGTGGATGAATTGCTGCTGATTGATCACGACGTCCATCAGGATGGGGAACTGCCCGCCCAGGAAGTCGTTGACCGCCGCTGCGGCGCCCTTGTACGGCACGCCAGGCAGGTCCAGTCCGGCCGTGGCCTTCAGCAGCTCCATGGCCAGATGGGCCGAACTGCCGTTTTGCGTGATGCCGTAGAAATACTTACCCGGATTCGCCTTGATCAGGGCGACCAGCTCTTGCAGCGTGCGCGCCGGAAACGACGGGTGCACGACCAGCACGTTGTTGTAGTAGCAGACCATCGACACGGGCTCGAAGTCCTTGACCGGGTCGTAGCCGATGTTCTCGTACAGGCTCTGGTTCACGGTGTGCGTGCCGGTGGAGCCCAGGGCGATCGTGTAGCCGTCGGGCGCCGAGCGCGCCGCCTGCTGGGTGCCGATGTTGCCTGCCGCCCCGCCTTTGTTGATGACGACTACGCTTTGCTTGAGCGCTTCGCCGATGCCCTGCGCCAGCGGCCGGGCCACCAGGTCGGTGCCGCCGCCGGCGGGAAACGGCACGATGAACTGGATCGCGCGCCCCGCCGGATAGTCTGCCGCCCAGGCTTGCCCGGGGCGGACGATCGCCGCACCGGCCAGCGCGGCGGCGGATGCCGTCAGGAATTGCCGGCGGCTCATGCCGCCTTGCGGTACGTCATTGCTGCATGACTGCTTCATGATTTTCCCCTTGGGTCCTGCTTCTAGTTAAATATCATTATTCGATAAAAATTCATTCTTACCAATTAGTATTTATCTATAAATGATAAAAACTAGAAAGACGATAGGCCGGGTTTGGTCGCAATCGAGGTGCCGATAGCCTGTCTTCATGACGTCATGCCCAGCAGCCGGACGCTGTGATACGCTGCGCCGGTCCCGCGTCGTCCCTTGCCCCCAGTTCCCACGTCCCCCATGTCCACCCTGAAGCGAGCCCTGGCGATTCTTGACCTCTTCAGCCTAGACACTCCGGTGCTCACGGCCGAGGACATCATTTCCCGCCTGGCGTATTCGGCGCCCACGGGCTACCGCTACATCCGCGATCTGTCCGACCTGGGTTATTTGCTGCGCATGACGGGCGGCGGCTACAAGCTGGGGCCGCGCATCATCGAACTGGACCACCTGATCATCGATGGCGATCCGGTGCTGGCCGTGGCGCGGCCGATCATGCGCGAGGTGGTCGATCAAGTCGGCGGCGACGTGCTGCTTAGCGTGATCCACGGCTTGCGCATCCTGAACATCCATCACGAACGCGGCCCCGACGAATTGGGCATTGCCCATGGCCGCGGCCGCGCGCATCCCTTGTTCCGCGGCGCCACGGCCAAGACCATCGTGGCGTTCCTGCCGCGCAAGGACCAGCGCAAGCTGTACGAGGCGCACACGGACGAAGTCCGCGCACTGGGCCTGGGCGATACCTTGGGTGAATTCACGGCGCGGCTGGACACGATCCGCGTGCAGGGGGCTTACCTGGGCGTGGGGGAAATTTCACCCGAGCGGGCGGGCATCGCAGTGCCGGTGTTCCAGGAAGACCGCCGCATCTTCGGCGCGCTGACCGTCACCTTCCTGGCGACGCGGCTGAACACGATCGCGCAGGACAAGACGACGGCGCTGCTGCAATCCGCGGCCCGCCGCATCGAGTCGCTGGCGTTGGCGGCGCGCATGAAAGAACAGGCCCCTGCGCCGTAAGCGCCGAGGCCTGTTTCAATCCCGCCAGGATCAGGTCGCCTCAGGGCTGCCGGGCAGCGGTTTCCGGAGCCCGCGCGGGCGAACCCATGGCCTGGAACAGCGCCGCGGTTTCGGTCAAGCGGGCGTTCGCGTATTCCAGTTCGCGCAGCCGCGCCGCCACGTAATGCTGTTGCGCCGCGTATTCCGTATAAGGCGCCAGCGCGCCCAGCCGCACGCGGCTGGCCGTGTTGCGGTAGGACTGCTCGGCTGCCCGGCGCGACGCTTCCGCCGAAGCCAGCGCCTGCCCGTCGGCATCCAGGCGCGACAAGGTATCGGCCACGTCCTGGAACGCGGTCAGCACGGTCTGCTTGTACTGCAGCACGGCCGCCTGGTAGCGCTCCTGGGCGGCGCGCCGTTCGGCCAGCAGCGCGCCGCCGTGGAAGATGGGCTGCGTCAGCGACGCGCCGATTGCCCAGATCGACCCGGCGCCCGACAGCGCGGTCGGCCAGCTGAAGCCGCCTTTGCCCATGGACGCGGACAGCGACAGGCTGGGGAACAGCTGCGCCGTGGCGACGCCCACATCGGCCGCGGCGGCCTGCACCACCGCGTCGGCCACCAGCACATCCGGGCGCGACGCCAGCAGTTCAGACGGCACCACCACCGGCACCTGCGCGGGCACCGCCAGCGTGCTGAACGCCAGATCGTCCGGGGCCTGGTCGGGGCTGCGGCCCAGCAGCACGGCCAAGGCGTGGCGCGTGGCATGCCACTGCGCCCGCAGTCCGGGCAGCGACGCTTCCAGCGTGGCAGCGTCCTGGTCGGCGTCCAGCGCATCGTTCTGCGAAGCGGATCCCAATTCGTAGCGGCGCTGCGTATCGCGGGCCACCTGGCGCAGCAGCACCACCTGCTTTTCCGTCAGCGCCACGCGCTCGGCCAGCGACGCGGACGTGATGGCGCCAGTGACGATATTGCCCGCCAGCGAGCGCCGTGCGGACTCCAGCTGGAACGCCTGTTGCTCCACTTGCGCCGCCAGCGACGCGTTGGCGAAGCGCGCGGCGCCGAACAGGTCCAGATCGTAGGTAGCCTGGATCTGTCCGGTGAAGACGTTGTAGAGCGCCGTGGGCTCGGCCAGATTCGGCATGGTCAGCGCGCGGTTGCGTTTGGCGTTCCCGCCTGCGTCCACGGACGGCAGCAGCGACGAATTGACCTGCGCGCGCAGTTGCTCGCGTGCGCCGGCCAGATTGCGTTCCGCAGCGGCCAGGTTGGGGCTGTTGGCCAGGCCTTCTTGCACTAGCGCATCCAGCGCGCTGGAACCGTAGCGCTTCCACCATTCGGGCACGGGACGCGCGCCCTGCTCGAAACGTTGCGCCACGCCCTGGGCGGGGGCGCCGGCAGGCGGCACGGCTTGCACGCCGTACTGCGCGGGCGACGCCACCGCGGGCGGCTTGCTGTCCGGGGCGAAGGCGCAGGCGCCCAGCGCCGCGATCAGCGGCAGCGCGAGCGGCAACTTGGCCAGCCGGAGGGAAAGGGTCTTCATCGTCAGATTCCTCGTTACAGCGTATCGGCGGCGTTGGCGCCGGGCGGTACGCCTTCCGGTTCGTCGCGTTCGTCGTGGCGCACGCGGAACCAGGCCGCATACAGCGCGGGCAGGAAGAACAGCGTCAGCACCGTGGCGCTGGTGATGCCACCCATCAACGCCGTCGCCATGGGGCCGAAGAAGTTGCTGCGCAACAGCGGGATCAAGGCCAGCACGGCCGCCGCAGCCGTCAGCACGATGGGGCGGAAACGCCGCGCCGTGGCGCCGACGATCGCGTCCACCCGTTTGTGGCCGTTCAGGATGTCCTGCTCGATCTGGTCCACCAGGATCACCGAGTTGCGCATGATGATGCCGAACATCGCGATCACGCCCAGCATGGCGACAAAGCCGAAGGGTTTGCCGAACAGCAGCAGCGCTGCGACCACGCCGATCAGGCCCAGCGGCGCCGTCAGCACCACCATCAGCACCCGCGCAAAGCTCTGCAGCTGCACCATCAGAAGCGTCAGCACGGCCACCGCCATCAGCGGCATCTGCGCGTTGATGGAGGACTGGCCCTTGGCGCTTTCCTCGACCGGGCCGCCCACTTCGATGCGGTAGCCGACCGGCAGTTCGGCTCGGATGGCGTCCAGCTTCTTGTCGATGGCGTGCGTGACGTCGATGCCCTGCGATCCGCTGGTCACGTCCGCTTGCACCGTGATGGTGGGCTGGCGGTCGCGTTCCCAGATGACGCCGTACTCAAGGTCGTAGCGTACGTGCCCAAGGCTGCCCAGCGGCACCGGGCCGTTGGGCGTGGGCATCGCCAGCGTGGCCAGGCGGCCGGGGTCCACGCGTTCGTCGCGCGGCGCACGCAGGCTGACGGTGATCAGCTTGTCGCGCTCGCGGTATTGCGTCACGTTGTAGCCCGACAGCGTCATGGCAAGGAAGTCGGAAATGTCGCTTGAGCTGATGCCCAGCTCGCGCGCCTTCTGCTGGTCGATCTCGAAGCGCACCGAGCGTTCGGAGGGTTCGTCCCAGTCGAACTGCACATTCACCGAGCGGTTGTCGGCGCGGACTTCGGTGGCGACTTTTTCGGCCACGGCCCGCACGTCGGAGATCTTGTCGCCGCTGACGCGGAACTGCACCTGATAGCCCACGGGGGGGCCGTTCTCCAGGCGCGACAGGCGGGTGCGGATGGCGGGGAATTCCTCGCGCAGCATCGGCGCCAGCCATTGCGCCAGCTTTTCGCGATCTTCCACCGAATGCGCGGTGATGACCAGCTGGGCGAAGTTGGGCGTGGCCAGTTGCTGGTCCAGCGGCAGGTAGAAGCGCGGCGCGCCGGTACCCACGAAGCTGACCGAATGGTCGATCTCGGGCCGGCCGTCCAAGGCCTTTTCCAAGCGCTCCACCTGACGCAGCGTGGCGGCGAACGACGCGCCTTCCTGCAAGCGCACGTCCACCAGCAATTCGGTGCGGTCCGAGCTTGGGAAGAACTGCTGCGGCACCAGATTGAACCCTGCCATCGACACGACGAAGATCAGCACGGTGCCGGCCAGCACCCAATAGCGGCGGTCCACGCACCACGCCACCCAGCCGCGCAGGCGCTGGTAGAAGCGGGTGTTGTAGATGTCGTGTTCGTGATCATGCGGCAGATGCGCTTCGCGCTTGCGCTCGGGCAGCAGCCGGTAACCCAGCAGCGGGATCAGCACCACCGCGGCGAACCAGGACGTGATCAGCGCAATGGCCGACACCTGGAAGATCGAACGCGTGTACTCGCCGGTGCTGGACTTGGCCAGCGCAATGGGCAAAAAGCCCGCTACGGTGACAAGCGTGCCGGTCAGCATGGGGAAGGCGGTGCTGGTGTAGGCGTAGGCCGCCGCGCGGGCGCGGCTCCAGCCTTGCTCCAGTTTCACCGACATCATTTCCACGGCGATGATGGCGTCGTCCACCAGCAGGCCCAGCGCCAGCACCAGCGTGCCCAGCGACACCTTGTGCAAGCCGATACCGAACACGTCCATGAACAGGGCCGTGACCGCCAGCACCACCGGAATCGAGATCACCACCACCATGCCCGTGCGCAGCCCCAGCGACACCAGGCTCACGATCAGCACGATGGCGACGGCTTCGGCCACGGAACGCAGGAAATCGTCGACGGAGTGCGAGACCGCCTGCGGCATGCTGGACACTTCGGTCAAGGTCAGGCCGGCGGGCAACTGGGCCTTCAGTTTCTCGAAGGTCGTGCCCAGCGATTTGCCCAGGCGCACCACGTCCTGCCCGGGCTGCATGGTGATGCCGATGCCCAGCACCGGGGCGCCGCCAGCACGCATCTGTTCGACGGGCGGGTCGTCGTAGCCGCGATGGATCGTGGCGATGTCGCCCAGCCGGATGGATTTTCCGTTCACCCGGATCAGCGTGTCCGCCAGCGCGCGGCTGTTCTCGAACTGGCCGGTGGGACGCACGAAGATGCGGTCGTCGGCGGTCGTCAAGGTGCCGGCGCTGGCCACCGCGTTCTGCGTATTGATCGCCTGGGCGATCTGCTGCGGCGAGACGCCCAGCCGGGTCAGCTGCGTGTTGGAGATTTCGATGTAGACGTGCTCGGCCTGGTCGGCAAAGTAGTCCACCTTGGCCACCCCGGGCACGCGTAGCAGCACCGTGCGCAGCTTGTCCGCATAGTCATGCAGTTGCGCCGGCGAGAAGCCGTCGCCGTGCAGGGTGTAGATATTGGTGTAGACGTCGCCGAACTCGTCGTTGAAGAACGGGCCCTGCACGCCCTGGGGCAGCGTGGCCTGGATGTCGCCGACTTTCTTGCGGATCTGGTACCACTGGTCGGCCACGGTGCTGGCGGGCGCCGAGTCCTTCATGGTGTAGAAGATCAGCGATTCGCCGGGGCGAGAGTAGCTGCGCAGGAAGTCCGTGTTGGGGGTCTCCTGGAGCTTCTTGCCGATGCGGTCGGTGACCTGTTCCTGCACCTGCTGCGCGGTCGCGCCCGGCCACAGGGTCTTGATGACCATCACGCGGAACGTGAAGGGCGGATCTTCCGACTGCGCCAGCTTGGAATACGACAGCACGCCGAACAGCGTCACCAGCGTAATGATGAAGATCACCAGCGGCTGGTGGCGCAACGCCCAGGCCGACAGGTTGAACTTGCCTTCTTCGTGGCTGTGGCCAGGCTCCCGATCCGGCGCGCTCATGACGCGAAGTCCTCAGGATGCAGCGGCGGCACGGCGCGCACTTTTTCGCCAGCGGATACCGTGTGCACGCCTTGCCAGACCAGGCGTTCGCCGGCCTTTACGCCGCCTGCCAGCGTGACGGTGCGGGCGTCGTAACGCAGCACCTGCACGCGGCGCAGCTCCAGCGTGTCTTCCTGCGGCTTGACGACCCAGACGGCGGGCTCCTTGCCGTCATGGAACAGCGCGGTGGCCGGCACCGTGTAGGTGGTCTGGCTGTCCGAACCGCGGTTGTCGAAACTGATGTTGGCGGTCATGCCCAGCCGGACGTCCGGCGAGGGCGATTCCAGCGTGAGCTTGACTCGGTAGGTGCGGCTTTGCGGATCGGCGGCCGGCGCAATTTCGCGCAAGACGGCAGCAAAGGTCTTGCCGGGCAGCGGGCCCAGCGTGACGTTGGCGCGTTGGCCTACGGCAAGCCCCGCCAGCACGCTTTCGGGCACGTCGCAGATCGCGTCGATGTCGCCGGACCACGCCAATTGGTAGACCGGCGTCCCCGCCGCCACGTTCTGGCCGGTGTCGGCCTGTTCGGCGGTGATGACGCCCGCGTGGTCGGCCTGCAGGGTGGTGTATTTCAGCTGGTCGGCCGACAGCGCCGCCTGCTGCGCGGCCTGGTCGCGCTGCGCCAGCGCCGAAGCGTAGGCGTTGCGGGTCTGCTCAAGTTGGTTCGCGGCGATCAGGTTTTCGCGCGCCTGGGCGCGGTCGCGGTCCAGCTGCTGGCGCGCATAGTCCAGCTGATGCTGGGCGGCCGACAACTGGGCTTTCGCGGCGGCCGCGTTCTTAGTCGCGTCGGCGGGGTCCAGCTTGGCCACGATCTGGCCCGGGGTGACGCTGTCGCCCAGCCTGACCTGGCGTTCGATGATCTTGCCGCCCACGCGGAACGACAACGGCGTGCTGTAGCGCGCCTGCACCTCGCCCGGCAAGGTCCACGCCGGCAGGCGCTCGTCGGCTTTGGCCGGCATGGCGACCACCGGCCGCGGCGCGGGAGCGGGCGCTTCCTTGCGGCCGCAGGCGGACAGGGCCACCGCCATCGCCAAGGCAGCCGGCAAGGCCAGCCGGCGCGTCCAGCGGCGGGGGGAAGAAAGGGGCAGCGCCACAGGGGCGGCAAGGTCGAGCGCGGCGGGGCGCGCGCAAGGGCCAGGACAATTCACGAAACACCTCGCGGCGCGGAAAAGGGCAAAAGAGGGGCGAGTCAGACTCGATACGGCCTGGATTCTAATGCAACTATGTATTCAGATACAACACTGTATTTGAAATGGGCGCCAGTGCTAAACTCGCGCCATGTCAAAAATCCGCCTTACCCGCGAGCAAAGCCGAGACCAGACGCGCCAGCGCCTGTTCGACGCTGCGCAATCGGTTTTCCTCAGCAAGGGTTTCGTGGCCGCCAGCGTCGAGGACATCGCCGAACTGGCGGGGTACACGCGCGGGGCCTTCTATTCCAATTTCGGCAGCAAGTCCGAACTGTTCCTGCAATTGCTCCGGCGCGATCACGAAAAAGTGATGGCCGACATGCGCGCCATCTTCGAGGACGGCGAATCGCGCCCGCAGATGGAGGCGCGCGTGCTGGAGTACTACAGCACGCACCACCGCGAAAACGACTGTTTCCTGCTCTGGATGGAAGGCAAGCTGCAAGCCGCGCGCGACCCGGAATTCCGGGTGGGCTTCACGGACTGCCTGCGCGAACTGCGGGCGGCCACGACCGAATACGTCCGCCAGTTCTCCGCCCACGTGGGCACGCCGCTGCCGCTGCCGGCAGAGCAACTCGCCATCGGCCTGCTGGCCTTATCGGACGGCATGCAGTTCAGCTATGCCTTCGATCCGCAGGGCGTCACGCTGGAAATGACCGAGGCCGTCCTGGCGGGATTCTTCCGCCGAGTGGTCTTCGGCGACCCGCCGCCCGAGGGGCAGTAGGCCCCCCAGCGCGTGCGAAGCATGCGCGCCGTGGGGTCAGACGAGCTCTGATATCTCGATCAGGTTCAGGTCCGGGTCGCGCAGATACACGGACCGGATCTTTCCGGTGGCGCCAGTGCGTGGCACCGGGCCTTCGATGATCGTGGCGCCGGCCTCGTTCAAGCGGGCGATCACCTCGTCCAGGGGCCGGTCGGCGATAAAGCACAGGTCCAGCGCGCCCGGCACCGGCAAGTGTGCCTTCGGCTCGAACTCGTGGCCGCGCACGTGCAGGTTGATTTTCTGGTTGCCAAAGCGCAACGCCTGGCGGCCTTCGCCGAAAGTCTCCAGGCGCATGCCCAAAATCCGGGTGTAGAAATCCACCGTGGCCTCGGGGTCGGTGCAGGTCAAGACCAGATGGTCCAGGTGATCGATCATGCGCTTCTCCTTTATTTCAGATTGTCAGCCGTACTCTGGGCGTGATAGTAATACCTGCGGCGCGCGGCCAGACTGAGGGGGTCGGCGCCGGTTTTTTCAACCCTCGGGCGAAAGGAGCGGCAGCTTGACTTCAGAAACCCGACCATCCTCCACCATCAACAAACCGGTCTTTTTTTCGGCCGCGCTGTTCACCCTGCTACTCGTGGGCTTTGCCATCGCGGCCCCGAAGACCGCGCAGAACCTGTTCGAAGCGATGCAGGGCTGGATCCTCGGCAATGCCAGCTGGTTCTACATCCTGGTCGTGGCCATCATCTTGCTGTCGGTCACGTTCCTGGCGGTCAGCCGTTACGGCGACATCAAGCTGGGCCCCGACCACAGTGAACCGGACTACCGCAATTTCACGTGGTTCGCGATGCTGTTCTCCGCCGGCATGGGCATCGGTCTGATGTTCTTCGGCGTGGCCGAACCCGTCATGCACTTCATGTCGCCGCCGGTCGGCGAGGGCGGCAATGCCGCCGCCGCCCGCGAGGCCATGAAGATCACCTTCTTCCATTGGGGGCTGCATGCGTGGGCGATCTACGCGGTGGTGGCGCTGACGCTGGCGTTCTTCTCTTTCCGGCATGGCCTGCCGCTGACCCTGCGTTCCGCGCTGTACCCGCTGATCGGCAACCGCATCCACGGGCCCATCGGCCACGCGGTCGATATCTTCGCCATCATCGGCACGGTGCTGGGCGTGGCGACCTCGCTGGGCCTGGGCGTGGCGCAGATGAACAGCGGGTTGAACCACCTGTTCGGCATCCCCGTGGGCGTGACCACGCAGATCATCCTCATCATCATCACTTGCGGGCTGGCCACGCTGTCCGTCGCAAGCGGCCTGGACAAGGGCATCCGCATCCTGTCCGAAGCCAATATGGTGCTGGCGGTGATCCTGCTGCTGTTCGTGCTGATCGCCGGCCCCACGGTGTTCCTGTTCCAGACTTTTGTGCAGAACACCGGCGCCTACCTGTCGGACATCGTCAACAAGACCTTCAACCTGTACGCCTACAATCCTTCCGACTGGATCGGCGGCTGGACGCTCTTCTATTGGGGCTGGTGGATCGCGTGGTCGCCGTTCGTGGGGCTGTTCATCGCGCGCATCTCGCGCGGGCGCACCATCCGCGAGTTCGTCTGCGGCGTGTTGCTGGTGCCTGCCGGCTTTACCCTGTTCTGGATGACGGTGTTCGGCGATACCGCCATCCACTTCATCCTGGTCGACGGCGTGAAAGGGTTTGCCGAGACCGTCGAAGCCGACAGTTCCCTGGCGCTGTTCGCGTTCCTTGAACAATTGCCCTGGAGCAACGTGATATCCGTGTTCGCTATCGCGATGGTGGCGGTGTTCTTCGTCACGTCGGCGGACTCGGGGGCGCTGGTGGTGGACCTGCTGGCATCCGGCGGGGCGGACCGCACGCCGGTGTGGCAGCGCATCTTCTGGTCGCTGTCGATGGGGGCTGTCGCCATCGCACTGCTGCTGGCCGACGGACTGACCGCCTTGCAGACGGCCACCATCGCAAGCGCGCTGCCGTTCTCCATCATCCTGCTGCTGTCGTTGTGGGGGCTGTTCAAGGCGCTGCGGCTGGACGCGACCAAGCGCGGCATCCGCTACCAGTCCCTGACCCTGTCGCGGCCGGCGCGCGGCGGCCAGTCCTGGGAACGGCGCCTGCGCAATATGGTCATGATGCCGCGCCGCGCCCACGTGCTGCGCTTCATCAGCGACGTGGTGCGGCCAGCGCTGGAGGATGTGGCCGACGAATTGCGCCGCCAGGGCTATGCGGTGGCCGTGCGCGAAGACGAGAGCGAAGGCGGCGTGACCCTGGAGGTGTCCCATGGCGACCACCTGGACTTCTGGTACGCGGTGCGCCCCGAGGCGTTCGTCCGTCCCAGCCTGACCCCGGAAGAGGCCGCCGACGAGGAAGAGCGCAAGTACTTCCGCGCGGAAGTCCACTTGCGCGAAGGCGGACAGGACTACGACATCATGGGCTGGAGCCGGGACGCCGTCATTGGCGACATCCTGGACCAGTACGAACGCCACCGCCATTACCTGCATATGGTGCGAACCTAGCAGCGGCGGCGCGCGCGCCACGCCATGCCGCCGGGTTTTCCCGGCGGTTTTTTTTCGTCCATAGCCTGCCGCTATCCCGGGCATTGCTTTCGCCACTTTGACGGATTCGCCGGAATCGTGGATTATCCAAGCATATTCTTGGATAAATAGAGAGTGAATCATGAAGGCGAAATCAGGGGCATGGGCGGCGGGCGTCGTTGTGCTGGCGGTGGCAGTGGGGGGCGGGCTGGTCTGGACATTCAGCGGCACGTCGCAAAAGGGCGGTTGGGCGATGCCGCCCGCCAAAGTGGCGGTGGCGCCTGCCGTGCGGGCGGACTTCCCCGTGGCGTTGACCGGCATCGGATCCCTGGAGGCGACGCGCCAGGTCCAGGTGCCGGCTGAGGTGGACGGCCGCGTCACCCAGATCCTGTTCACGGCCGGCCAGCACGTGCAGGCCGGGCAGTTGCTGGTGCAGTTCAACGATGCGCCCGAGCAGGGCGAACTGGCGCGTCTTCAGGCCCAGGCGCGCAATGCGCGGACCTTGCTGGAACGTACGCGCCGTCTGCTGCCGCAACAGGCCGCCACGCGGGAACAGCTGGACCAGGCGCAGGCGGACTACGACCAGGCGGCCGCCGACATCAAGCGGGTGCAGGCGTTGATCGAACAAAAGCGCGTGAAGGCGCCGTTTGACGGCGTGCTGGGCGTGCGCCGCGTCAATCTGGGCCAATTCGCCAAAGCGGGTGATCCGCTGGTCTCGCTGACCGACGCGACCACGCTGTATGCCAACATCACCTTGCCCGAACAGGCGCTGGGCGCGTTGCGCACCGGCCAGTCCGTGACCGTGACGGTCGACGCCCACGCCGGGCGCGAGTTCTCGGGGCAGATCACGACCGTCGAGCCACAAGTCGACCCGGGTTCACGCACCGTGCGCGTGCAGGCCACGCTGCCCAACGCCGATGGTGCGCTGGCGGCCGGCATGTTCGCCCACGGCCGCATCGGCCTGCCTGATCGCCCCGACGTCATCACCGTGCCGGAGACCGCGGTCAGCTATAGCGCCTATGGCGATTCCGTCTACGTCCTGACGCCGCCTGCGGCGGACCAGCAGGGCGCGGCCCCCACCGTGCGCCAAGCCTATGTGAAGACGGCCGAGCGCGTGCGCGGCCGCGTGGTCGTGACAGAAGGGCTGGAAGCGGGCGACCAGGTCGTGACCTCCGGCCAGTTGCGCCTGCATAACGGCGCGGCGGTTGACATCATCGCCGCCGACACCGTGGCGCTGGGCGATGCGCAGCAAGCCGTGGCGCAAGCCCGGTAACGGGGCAGGAGGCAATTATGAAATTCACCGACCTCTTCGTCCGCCGGCCCGTGCTGGCCCTGGTGGTCAGCACGCTGATCCTGCTGCTGGGCATCAAGGCGCTCAGCGGCCTGCCCGTGCGGCAGTACCCGCTGACCGAAAGCACCACCATCACCATCACCACCCAATACCCGGGCGCGTCGCCCGACCTGATGCAAGGCTTCGTCACGCAGCCCATCGCGCAGTCGGTCGCCACCGTGGAAGGCATCGACTACCTGTCGTCCTCATCGACCCAGGGTCGCAGCGTCATCACCGTCCGGATGAAGCTGAACGCCGACTCCAACAAGGCCATGACCGAGGTCATGGCCAAGGTCAACGAGGTCAAGTACCGCCTGCCGCAAGACGTGTACGACCCCGTGCTGGTCAAGTCCGCGGGCGAGGCGACCGCGGTGGCCTATGTGGGCTTTTCCAGTACTACGTTGTCGCTGGCGGCGCTGACCGATTACCTGTCGCGGGTCGTGCAGCCGCAGCTGTCGTCGATCGACGGCGTGGCAAGCGTCGAACTCTATGGCGGCCAGAAGCTCGCCATGCGGGTCTGGCTGGACCCCAACCGGATGGCCGCGCGCGGCATTTCCGCGGGCGAACTGGCGCAGGCGCTGCGCGACAACAACGTGCAGGCCGCGCCCGGGCAGGCCAAGGGCCTGTACGTGGTGTCCAACATCCAGGTCAACACCGATCTCGTGAATGTGGCGGAATTCCGCGACCTGGTGGTCAAGCGCGACGGCGACGCCATCGTGAGGCTGGGCGACGTGGCAACCGTCGAATTGGGGGCGGCGTCCACCGATTCCAGCGGGCTGATGGATGGTGAACCGGCCGTGTACTTCGGCCTGAACGCTACGCCGGTCGGCAACCCGCTCGTCATCGTCAAGCGATTGAACGAGCTCGTGCCCAATATCAAGCAGAACCTGCCGCCGGGCACCAGCGTGCAGGTGCCGTTCGAGCTGGCCCGCTTCATCAGCGCGTCCATCGACGGCGTGATGCAGACATTGCTGGAAGCCGTCGCCATCGTGGTGGTGGTGATCTTCCTGTGCCTGGGGTCGCTGCGCGCCGTGCTGATTCCGGTCATCACGATTCCGCTGTCCATGCTGGGCGGGGCGGCCATCATGGCGCTGTTCGGCTTCAGCGTGAATTTGTTGACCCTGCTGGCGATGGTGCTGGCCATCGGCCTGGTGGTGGACGATGCCATCGTCGTGGTGGAAAACGTGCACCGGCATATCGAAGAGGGCAAGTCGCCCGTGCGGGCCGCGCTGATCGGCGCGCGTGAAGTGGCGGGGCCGGTGATCGCCATGACGATCACCCTGGCGGCCGTGTACGCGCCCATCGGGCTGATGGGCGGGCTGACCGGATCGCTCTTCAAGGAATTCGCCTTCACGCTGGCGGGCGCCGTGGTCGTATCGGGCGTGATCGCGCTGACGCTGTCGCCCGTGATGAGTTCTTTCCTCTTGAACAGCCACGTGTCGGAAGGCTGGATGGCGCAGCGCGCCGAACGCTTCTTCGGGCGGCTGGGCGACGCCTACGGCCGCGTGCTGGACGTGTCGCTGCACCACCGCTGGGTGACGGGGCTGATCGCCGTGGCGGTGCTCATCAGCCTGCCGTTCCTGTACAACGCGGCCCAGCGCGAGCTGGCGCCCGTCGAAGACCAGTCGACCGTGCTGACGGCGATCAAGTCGCCGCAGCAGGCCAACATCGACTATGTCGAGAAATTCGGCAAGAAGTGGGACGACGTCATGAAGACGTTGCCCGAGCAGAAGGGCCGCTGGCTGATCAACGGCTCGGACGGCGTGTCCAACAGTATTGGTGGCGTCGACTTCGTCGACTGGAAGGACCGCAAGCGCTCGGCCGATGAGATCCAGGCCGACATGCAATCGATGGTCAATCAGGTCGAAGGCAGCAATATCTTCGCCTTCCAGTTGCCGTCCCTGCCGGGTTCCACCGGCGGGCTGCCCGTGCAGATGGTGCTGATGAGCGCGGCCGATTACCCGGTCGTGTACGAGGCCATGGAAAGCCTGAAGAAGGCGGCGCGCGAAAGCGGCTTGTTCATGGTGGTGGACAGCGACCTGGACTACAACAACCCGGTGGTGCAGCTGAAGGTGGACCGCGCCAAGGCCAACAGCCTGGGCGTCACCATGAAGGCCATTGGCGATACGCTGGCCGTGCTGGTGGGCGAAAACTACGTCAACCGCTTCGGCATGGACGGCAGGTCCTATGACGTGATCCCGCAGAGCCTGCGCGAACAGCGCATCTCGCCCGCGTCGTTGGCGCAGTTCCACGTCAAGAGCGCCAGCGGCGCGCAGGTGCCGCTGTCCAACCTGGTGTCGGTATCCATGGGGGTGGAACCCAACTCGCTGACGCAATTCAACCAGTTGAACGCCGCCACCTTCCAGGCCATTCCGATGCCGGGCGTCACGATGGGCGACGCGGTGCGGTTCCTGACGCAGCAGGCGCAGCAATTGCCCGCCGGCTTCAGCTACGACTGGCAGTCGGATGCGCGCCAGTTCAGCCAGGAAGGCTCGGCGCTGATGATCACGTTCATTTTCGCCATCATCGTCATCTATCTGGTGCTGGCGGCGCAATACGAAAGCCTGCGCGACCCGTTCATCATCCTGGTCAGCGTGCCCATGTCTATTTGCGGCGCCCTGATTCCGCTGGCGTTGGGCATGGCCACCGTCAACATCTATACCCAGATAGGCCTGGTGACGCTGATCGGCCTGATCAGCAAGCACGGCATCCTGATGGTGGAGTTCGCCAACGAGATGCAGGTCAGCCATGGGCTGGACCGGCGCACGGCGATGGAGCAGGCCGCCCGCATCCGCCTGCGTCCCATCCTGATGACGACGGCAGCGATGGTGATGGGGCTGATTCCGCTGCTGTTCGCCTCCGGCGCGGGCGCGCACAGCCGCTACAGCCTGGGGCTCGTCATCGTGGTGGGCCTGCTGGTGGGCACCTTGTTCACGCTGTTCGTGCTGCCCACCGTCTACACCGTCTTCGCACGTGACCACCGTGCCGCCAACGACACGCCGCGCGCCCGGGAACTGGCGGCGGCGCAGGCAGCGGACGCCAGTGTGGCCGCCTCGCATTAAGGAACCGATCATGAACCCATCCATTCACCCCAAACGCCTGCGCCGCGGCCTCGCCGTGCTGCTGGCGGCCCTTGCCACCGCGGGTTGCGCGGTCGGGCCTGATTACCAGAAGCCGCAGGCCGCGCCCGTGGCCCTCGCCAGCCCGGAGCAGGCGCTGTTTTCCACGGACCGGCTGCAGCGCGACTGGTGGAAGCAGTTGCAGGACCCCCAGCTGGACCGCCTGATCGGCCTGGCCCTGTCCCGCAACCATGACATCCGCATCGCCCAGGCGCGCCTGGCCGAGTCGCGTGCCGTGCTGGATGAAAAAGAGCTGGACCAATTGCCCGCGGTGACGCTGGACGGCCGCTACGAGCGCAGCCTGTCGCAAGCCAATGCGGGCGCTGCCGGACAGCGCAATCTGGCTCAGAGTTACCGCGCCGGGTTCGACGCCACCTGGGAGCTCGACCTGTTCGGCCGTCTGCGCCGGACGGCCGAAGGGGCCGCGGCGCGCAGTGAGGCCCAGGCGGCGGACCTGGCGCAGACGCGTATCGTGGTGGCAGCGGAGGTCGCGCGTAATTACTTCGAGCTGCGCGGCGCCGAACAGCGGCTGACCGTGGCGCGCGCCAATCTGGACAGCCAGCGCGACAGCCTGCGCGTCACCCAGGCGATGGTCTCGGCCGGCCGCGGCGACGAAGGCGATCTTGCAAGTGCGCGGGCTGAACTGGAAACCGTGCAGGCCAGCGTGCCCGTGCAGGAAACGGCCAGGCGGCTGGCGCTTTACCGCATCGCGGTGCTGGCCGGGCTGCGCCCCGCCGAACTGGGCGAGCTGGACGCCGGCCGGCCACTTGCGCCATTGACCGCCCGCTTGCCGATCGGCGACGTGGGCGCCTTGCTGTCGCGCCGTCCCGACATCCTGGCGGCCGAACGCAATATGGCCGCCGCCAATGCGGACGTGGGAGTGGCCACCGCCGAGCTCTATCCCCGGTTCGACCTGGGCGGTTTTCTGGGATTCGTGGCATTGCGCGGGGCCGACTTCGGTTCATCGTCCAGCCGCGCCTTCAGCGTGGCTTCGGGGGTGAACTGGCCGGCGTTCCACCTGCCGACGGCGTTGGCAAGAAAGCGCGGCGCCGTGGCCCGATCCGAAGGCGAAGTGGCGCGCTACGAGCAGACCGTGCTGCGGGCCGTGGAAGAGCTGGAAGCGGCGTTGACGGAATTCGGCCAGACGCAGCAGCGGCTGGGCAACCTGGCGCAGGCGGCGATGCACAGCAGCCGGGCGGCCGACCTGGCGCAACTGCGCTACCGTGAAGGCAGCGCCCCGTATTTGACGGTGCTGGATGCGCAGCGTACGCTTTTGCGCGCCCAGGACGCCGTGGCCGTTGCCGAAACGGAGTCCTATACCCGCCTGATCGCGCTGTACAAGGCGCTGGGCGGGGGCTGGGAGGCGGGGCCGGAAACGGCAAGCCGGGAATCGACAGGGGAGGGATCCACGCCGTCGCCCGCCGCCGGCTGACCTTCGCCCCGGTTCGTGGCACCATAGGAAAAAACCTGGAGTTCCGTTATCGCCATGTCTGACAGCCTGTCCCAACCCGTCACCTGGACGCCGCATCAACCGGCCGACCGCGTGCTCATGACCTTGAAGACGCGCGGCCCGCAGTCCATCGCGGTCATCGCGAAGGCCATGGACGTGACGGCTGAAGCGGTGCGCCAGCAGATGACGCGGTTGCATGCCGATGGGCTGGTGGATTCCGAAAGCCATAGTGCCGGGCGCGGCCGGCCGACCCAGATCTGGTATCTGACGGAGGCCGGCCACGGCCGCTTTCCCGACACGCATGCGGAAATGACCGTGCAGATGATCGGGGCCGTGCGCCAGGTGTTCGGCGACGAGGGCGTGGAAAAGCTGATCCAGGTGCGCGAAGCCGCCATGCTGAACAGCTACCACCAGGCCATGCTGGGCGCCAAGGACCTGGCCGGCCGGCTGGAACGCCTGGTCCAGGTGCGTTCCTCCGAAGGCTATATGGCTGAACTGCGCCAGGACGGCGCGGACTATCTCTTCATCGAAAACCACTGTCCGATCTGCTCGGCGGCCAAGGCCTGTATGGGCTTTTGCCGCAGCGAACTGGAACTGTTCCGCAACGTGCTGGGCGCAGGCGTGACGGTCGACCGCGAAGAACACATCCTGGCCGGCGCGCGCCGCTGCGCCTACCGCGTCAGCACGCGGGCGTGACAGACGGGCGGCCGCACACGTGAATCCGTAGGATGGGTGAAGCGCGAGAGTTCTTAAGCAAGAACACTATTCTCCAGCGCGCGTAACTCATCAAGCAGCGCTACTTTTCTTATCCGATTCGGCTATAGGATGACCGCCGCTTGATGGGTTGCGCGCGCTGAACGTCGGAGTTCTTGCCGAAGGACTCTCGCGCTTCACCCATCCTACGATCCTTTATCCCCCGGCGTTTCCCACCCGCCCAGCGCCTTGTACAGGTCCACCGCGTTGACCAGCCGGCGCTGCTGCAGCCGGATGTACTCCTGCTCGGATTCGAATAGGCTGCGCTGCGCCTCCAGCATTTCCAGATAACCCGCCACGCCGCGGTCATACCGTCGTTCGGCCAGCCGCTGGCGGTCGCGGTCGGCGTCGCGCACCTTGCGTTGCGCGTCGATCTGTTCGCGCAGGGTGTCGCGCGCGGACAGCGCGTCGGCTACCTCGCGGAAGGCCAGCTGGATGCTGCCTTCATACTGCGCCACGGCGATATCCTTGCGGGTTTCGGCCAGCGACAGGTTGGCGCGGTTGCGGCCCGCGTTGAAGATGGGCAGCGTCAGCGTGGGCGCAAACACCCAATTGCCCGTGCCCGATCCGAACAGGTCCGAAAAACTGCCGGCCGTGCTGCCGATATCGGTCGTCAGTTGCACCGACGGGAAGAAGGCCGCCCGCGCCGCGCCGATGTCGGCGTTGGCGGCGCGCAGCGTGTTCTCGGCCTGGCGCAGGTCGGGGCGGCGCGTCAGCAGCGTCGACGGCAAGCCGGCAGCCAGCGGCGTCAGGCTCTGGCTTTCCAGCGAAACAGCTTCGGTTCCTGCCGGGAGCGAGAAGTCGCCCGCCAACAGGCCCAACGCATGCACGGCTTGCCGGTATTCCCGGCTGAGCTCGGCATGCGTGGCGCGGGACGATTCCACCAGCATCTGCGCGGTGCGCAGCCCAATCGCGGTTTCCAGCCCGGCGTCGTAACGGCGCCGGGTGATCTTCAGCGTCGCCTCGCGTAGCGCCAGCGTGCTCTCGGTCAGCCGCAGTTGCTCGGCCAGCGAACGCTGGTTGAAGACCGCCGTCGCGGTTTCCGCCACCAGGGACAAGGTTGCGGCGCGGTGTGCTTCTTCGCTGGCCAGGTAGCGCTCCAGCGCCGCGTCGCTCAGGCTTTTCACGCGGCCGAAGAAATCCAGTTCGAAGGCCGTGATGCCGACGGCCGCACGATAGCGGTTCGCCACCGGCAACGGCCCCTGTCCGGGCTCCACGCTGCGGCCCCGGCTGAATTCGCCGCGCCCGTCCAGGCTCGGCAAGCGGTCTGCGTCCTGCACGCCATACAGCGCGCGCGCCTCCTGGATGCGCAATGCCGCCACGCGCAGGTTGCGGTTGTTCTGCAGCGCGGCCTCAATCCAGGCCTGCAACGCCGGGTCGTTGAAGTACACGCGCCAGTCCTGGGGCATTTCCGCCTGTCCGTCTTGCGCGGGCGTGTCGTAAGCCCCGGGGATGGGCGCGGCGGGGCGCTCATGCACGGGCGCCAGCGAGCAGCCCGCCAGAGCTGCCGCCAATAGGGTCATGGCCATGGCTTTCATGGCGTGGTCTCCACAGGGTCGCGATCGGATTGACGCGCGGGGCGGGCGCGCCCGCCGAACAGGCGGCCCACGATCAGGAAAAACAGCGGCACCAGGAAAATGGCCAACACGGTCGCAGTCAGGATCCCGCCCAGCACGCCGGTGCCGATTGCCGCCTGCGCGCCGGAAGCCGCGCCCGTCGCCAGGGCCAGCGGCAGCACGCCCACGCCGAAGGCCAGCGAGGTCATGACGATGGGCCGCAGCCGCAGCCGCGCCGCCTCCAGCGTGGCCGACACTAGGCCCTGGCCGTCGCGCACCAGGTCCTTGGCCACCTCGACGATCAGGATCGCGTTCTTGGCCGACAAGCCGATGGTGGCGATAAGGCCCACCTTGAAGTAGATATCGTTAGGCATGCCCCGCAGCGTCACGCCCAGCACGGCGCCAATCACGCCCAGCGGCACGACGAGGATCACCGCCAGCGGAATGGTCCAGCTTTCATACAGCGCAGCCAGCGCCAGGAACACGATCAGCACCGACAAGGCGAACAGCGCGGCCGCCTGGTTGCCCGACAGCCGTTCCTCGTACGATTGGCCCGACCAGTCAAAACCGATGCCACGCGGCAGTTCCGCGGCCAGTTCCTCCATGGCGCGCATGGCTTCGCCGCTGCTGTGCCCCTTTGCCGCCGATCCGTTGATCGTGAAGGTGGGAAAGCCGTTGTAGCGGCTGAGCTGCGGCGGGCCCATCGTCCACTTCAGCGTGGTGAACGCGGACAGCGGCACCATCTGGCCCTGCACGTTGCGCACGTGCAGACGCGACACGTCGTCCACGTCGACCCGGCTCTTGCCGTCCGCCTGCACCGTCACGCGCCGCACCTGGCCGTTATGCATGAAGTCCCCGATATAGTCCGACCCGTACATCACCGCCAGCGCCGTGTTGATCTCTTCCACGGCCACGCCCATGGCCTGGGCCTTGTCGCGGTCGATGTTCAGTTGCAGCTGCGGCGCCTCTTCCTGGCCCGCGAACACCACTTCCGTCAATGCGGGGTGCTTGGCCGCGGCGGCCAGCAACTGCTGGCGCGCCTGGGTCAAGGCTTGATAACCCAGGCCCGCACGGTCCTGCAGCCGGAAATCAAAGCCCGAGGTGGAACCCAGGTCCGGCAGGGGGGGCGAATTCAGCGCCTGCACCATCGCGTTCTTGCGCTCGGCAAAGGCCTCGTTGATGCGTTCGACGACGGCGTCCACATGTTGGCTGGCGTCGCGCCGTTCCTTCCAGTCCTTCAACGTCACGAAGAACATGGCCGAGTTCGGGCCGCTGCCGTACAGGCTGAAGCCATTGACCGAATACACGAACTCGACCGGCTCGTTGTCCAGCATGTAGCGTTCGACTTCCTTCACCAGCGCCATCGTGTCGCTCTGCGGCGTGCCTTGCGGCAGGATGACCATGGCCATGAAGCTGCCCTGGTCTTCGTCGGGCAGGAACGAGGAGGGCAGGCGCATGAACAGGAACGCCACCGCGGCGATGACGGCCAGATAGGCCAGTCCGAAGCGCACCGGCCGGGCCAGCACGCCCGCCACGCGGGCGGTGTAGCGCTCGGTCAGGCGGGCGAAGGCGCGGTTGAACCAGCCGAAGAAGCCGCGCTTTTCGTGGTGGCCGGCAGGCACGGGCTTGAGCAGGGTGGCGCAGAGCGCCGGCGTCAGCGACAGCGCCAGGAACGCGGAAAACGCGATCGACACCGCCAACGTCACGGCGAACTGGCGGTAGATGTTGCCCACCGCGCCGTCGAAGAAAGCCATCGGCACGAACACCGACACCAGCACGACGGTAATGCCCATGATGGCGCCGCTGATCTGGCGCATGGCGCGCACGGTGGCGTCGTGGGCCGACAGGCCTTCCTCGGCCATGATGCGTTCCACGTTCTCCACCACCACGATGGCGTCGTCCACCAGGATGCCGATGGCCAGCACCATGCCGAACATGGTCAGCACGTTGATGGAAAAGCCCAGCCACAGCATCACGCCCAGCGTGCCCAGCAGTGCCACCGGCACCACCAGCGTCGGGATGAGCGTGGCGCGGAAGTTCTGCATGAACAGGTACATCACGCAGAACACCAGGGCCACTGCTTCCAGCAGGGTCATCAGCACCTTCTGGATCGAGATCTCGACAAAGGTCGAGGTCTCGTAAGGCAGGTCATAGGTGACTCCGGGCGGGAAGTACTGCGCCAGCTCGTCCATGGTGGCGCGGATGCGGCGCGTGGTGTCCACGGCGTTGGATCCCGGGGCCAGCTTGATGCCCAGCCCGGTGCCCGTCATGCCGTTCACACGCGACAGGTACATGTAGTCCGTGCCGCCCAGTTCCACCCGCGCCACGTCCTTCAGGCGCAGCGTGGCGCCGCCCGGCTGCGTGCGCAGCGGGATGTTGGCGAACTGCTCGGGCGTGTGCAGGGACTCGCCCGCCACGATGCTGGCGTTCAGCGGCGCGTCCTTGGGCACGGCCTGGTTGCCCAGTTCGCCGATGGTGACCCGCGCGTTGTGGTCGCGCAGGGCGCGTGCGATGTCGCCGGGCGTGAGCGACATGGCCGTCAGCTTGGCGGGATCGGGCCAGATGCGCATCGCCGCTTCGGCGCCGAAGGACTGCACCTTGCCCACGCCTTCCACGCGGCGCAGCGCCTGCAGCACGTTGGAGGCCGCCAGCTCACCCAGCTGGATGTCGTCCAGGCGTCCGTCGGACTTCAAGGACACCACCAACTGGATGTTGTCGGCCGCCTTTTCCACGCGTACACCGTCGCGTCGCACGGATTCGGGCAGGCGCGGCTCGACCGCCTTCAGGCGGTTCTGCACTTCCACGGCAGCGATGTCCGGGTTGGTGCCTTGCTTGAAGGTCAGGTTGATGCTGGCCCAGCCCGTGGAGTCGCTGGTGGACGACGTGTACATCAGGCCGGGCGCGCCGTTCATCTCGCGTTCGATGATGGCCGTGACGGCCTCTTCGACCACCTGTGCCGACGCGCCGGGGTAGCTTGCGCCGATGTTGACCACGGGCGGGGCGATATCCGGATACTGCGCGACGGGCAGTGAGCGGATCGACAGGATGCCGATCAGCATGATCAGCAGCGAGATCACCCACGCGAAAACGGGGCGATCAATAAAGAAGCGCGCCATGGTTTATCCCTTCTTGCCCTCGGAGGCGGTTTGCGCGCCGGGGGCTGGTTTTTCAATGGGCTTGATCTTCTGGCCCGCAGTCAGCTGGGCGGCGTTTTCCACGACGATGCGTTCGCCGCCCGCCAGCCCTTGCGTCACGATCCAGTTCGGGCCTTGCAGCCGATGCGCGTCCACCGGGATGCGGTGCAGTTCGCCGGTCTCGTCCGCCGCCAGCAGGTGCGCGCCCTCGGCGGTGCGTAGGAGCGCGTCGCGCGGCACCAGATAAGCCTCGCGGTTGATCGCCTGCTCCAGCTTGACGCGCACGTACATGCCCGGCAGCAATTCGCGGCCGGGGTTATCGAACAGCGCTCGCATCGTCACGTTGTCCGTGCCGGGGTCCACGGCCAGGTCGGCGAACGACAGCGTGCCGCCGCGCGCGTACTCGGACCCATCCGGCAGCACCAGGCGCACCCGCACCTGGTCCGGCGCCACGCCTTGCAGCGCGCCCGCGCGGATCTGCTTCTGCAACTGCATCACCTCGGCGGCGGGCTGGGCGAAGTTCACGTAGATGGGGTCGATCTGCTGCACGACCGTCAGCGGCGTGGCCTGGCCTTCGCCGACCAGCGCGCCTTCCGTGACCAGCGCGCGCCGGGCGCGGCCGTCGATGGGCGAGGTGACCCGCGCGTACTCGAGGCGCAGCTTGGCGCTTTGGAGGTTGGCGCGGGCCAGCGCGACTTGCGCGCGCGCCTGGCGTTCATCGGCCACGCTTTCGGCATGGTCGCGTTCGCTGATGGCGCGGTCGCTCACCAGGTCGGCGTAGCGGCGCAGCTTGTCGGCGGCGGCCGACAAGCTGGCCTGGGCGCGCGCCAGATTGGCCGCCTCGGAATCGTAGGCGGCTTGCAGTGGCGCCGGGTCAATCTGGAACAGCGCGGCGCCGCGCATGACGTCCTGGCCTTCTTCGTACAGGCGTTCGGTGACGATGCCGGCCACGCGAGCGCGCACTTCAGCCTCGCGATAGGGTTCCAGCCGTCCCGGCAGGTCGGTGGTGACGGCGGTGGGCGTGGCCCGGGCGACGATGACGCCGATTTCGGCGGGCGCCTTGGCGTCTTCTTCCGGCGCCTTCTTCGAGCAAGCGGAAATAAGAACCAATACGGACAGAAAGGCGAGCTTTTTGTAGGGGACTCGTTGTTTCATTTTTGATTGTTGTTGTGGTGTGCCCGTGGGAAGGGCAGAGGGTGATGCCGTGCCGGGAATGCGCGGGTTTTCCCGGTGGGAGGCGAGTCTATCATTTAATCCGTCATGCTTGATTGATTATCTTGTTGGAAAGTATGCTCATGGCTGCACACTTCTTAACAGTGTGGAAATGGCGGCTCCTTGATGGGCCGCCGTTTTTTTGTTGCTGGCCCGCCCCGAGACAAAAAGCCCCCCGGGGGGGCAGCAAGTGCGCGAAGCGTGCGCGGCGTGGGGGCCCTTTTTTCGCCCGTTCCCGACAACCCCTTCATGGAGATTTCCTGCATGGCCCGCAAGACGAAAGAAGAGTCCCAACGCACCCGTGACCGCATCCTGGATGCGGCAGAGCACGTGTTCCTGTCCAAAGGCGTGGCCAGCACCACCATGAGCGACATCGCGGACCACGCGGGGGTATCCCGGGGCGCCGTCTACGGCCATTACAAGAACAAGATCGACGTCTGTATCGCCATGTGCGACCGCGCGCTCGGCGAGGCGGCTTCGCTGACCCAGGTGTCGACCGAAGGCGAAGCCCTGGAATCGCTTTACGTCTCCATGCGCCAGTTCATCCGGATCTATTCGGAAGAGGGTTCCATGCAGCGCGTGCTCGAAATCCTGTATCTAAAGTGCGAACGCAGCGAGGAGAACGCGCCGCTGCTGCGCCGCCGCGACCTGTGGGAACGCTACGCGCAGCGCACGTCCGAAAAGCTGCTGCGCGCGGCCGTCGAGCGCGAAGACCTGCCGTCCGCGCTGGACGTGCGGCTGTCCAACATCTACCTGCATTCGCTGGTGGACGGGGTGTTCGACAGCATCTGTTGGTCGGATCGCCTGAAGGGCGACATCTGGCCTCGCGTCGAACGCATGCTGCGCGCCGGCATCGACACCCTGAGGCTGTCGCCCCACCTGTTGATGCCGCGCCTGGCCTAGCGCCGCCGGGGCGGGGCGCCTCCCCCTACAATCGCCGCATGACCCTCAAGCAACTTGAAGCCTTCTATTGGGCCGCCACCTGCGCCAGCTTCGCCGTGGCTGCCGAGCGCCTGCACCTGTCGGTGTCGTCGCTGTCCAAGCGCATCACCGAGCTTGAGGAGGCGCTGGGCCAGGCGCTGTTCGACCGCAGCGGACACAAGGCCGCGCTGACCGACGCGGGCCAGCGGCTGGTGCCGCAGGCGCGCGAGCTGCTTGCCGCGGCTGACAGGGTGCGCGCCTCCATGACCGAAACGCCGGGCCTGCGCGGCCGTTGCCGCTTCGGCGTGGGCGAGCTGACCGCGTTGACCTGGCTGCCGCGCCTGATCGCCGGGGTGCGCGCAGCCTACCCCCATCTGGTGCTGGAGCCCTATGTGGACATTGGCCAGGTGCTGGAGCAGCGCGTGGCGGACGGTGAACTGGATTTCGCGGTCATCGCCGGACGCTCGTCGCGCGTGAACATCGCGTCCACGCCCATCGGCCAGGCGCGCTTCGCCTGGGTGGCATCGCCGTCCGCGCTCGACGGTGAAACCCGCATGACCGCGGCGTTGCTGGCCCGTCTGCCGCTGGTGACGCTGCCCGCCGGCGCGGGCACAAGCCGCATCATCGATGATTGGCTGGCCGGGCGCGAGGCGTCCGGCGAACGCCTCTGCTGCAACAACTGGGGCGCCATCGCCGGCCTGCTGATCGAAGGCATGGGCGTCGGACTGCTGCCCAGCCATTGGGCCGAAGCCTTGCAAGCCGAAGGCAGCCTGCGCGTCTTGCACGGCGAGCCGGCGCTGGCCGCCTTGCCCTACGCGTTCCAATACCGGCGCGACGACACGCGGGCGCTGGTTGCCTGCTTGCGCGACGCCGTCGCCGCCGCGGTCGATTTCTCGGCGCCTTGCCGGCTGCCCTGAGCGCGGCCGTCCGCGAGGCGGCCGTCGCCCGCCCCATTTAGCTGTCCGACAGCCCGCGCTCTATACAATCGCGGCGCGCCTGGCGCAGAATCCAACAAAATCAATCGAGGGAGAACATCCATGCGTAAACTTTGCGCCGCCATGGCCATGGCGGGAATGCTTGTGGGCGGACTGGCCCATGCCCAGTCCACCTTGCGGATCGGCCTGCAGGACGACCCGGACGTGCTGGACCCGGTGCGCGCACGCACTTTCGTGGGCCGCATCGTCTTCGCCTCGTTGTGCGACAAGCTCGTGGACATCACGCCCGACCTGAAGATCGTGCCCCAGTTGGCGCAGTCCTGGACCATCGGCCCGGACAACAAATCGCTGACGTTCAAGCTGCGCACGGACGCCGTGTTCCATGACGGCACGCCGGTCAACGCCGCCGCCGTCAAGGCCAACCTGGACCGCGCCCGCACCCTGCCCGACAGCAACCGCAAGAGCGAACTGGCCACCGTCGCCAGCGTCGACGCGCCCGATGCCAATACCGTCGTGCTGAACCTGTCGGAGCCGGACGCCTCGCTGTTGTCGCAACTGTCCGACCGCGCCGGCATGATGATGTCGCCTGCCACCTTCGACAAGGATCCGGGCGGCAAGCCCGTGTGCTCGGGTCCGTACCAGTTCAAGGAGCGCGTGCAGAATGACCGCATCGTGCTCGAGAAATTTCCTAAATACTGGGACGCCGCGAACTATCACTTCGACCGTCTGGTCTTCACGCCCATCCCCGACAACACCGTGCGTCTGAACAACCTGCGCGCGGGCGACCTGGACATCATCGAGCGCGTGGCGCCCAGCGATGCCAAGGCCGTGAAAGACGACGGCAACCTGCGCCTGGCGCCGGTGACCGGCCTGGGTTTCCAGTCGATCTCGGTCAACCTGGGCAACGGCGCGCGCGCCAACAACCCGTTGGCCAAAGACAAGCGCGTGCGTCAGGCGCTTGACCTGGCGATCGACCGCGACGTGCTGAACCAGGTGATCGGCGAAGGCATGTTCCAGCCCGCCTACCAGCCGTTCCCGCCTGCCAGCTTCGCCTACAACACTGCCTTCGAGCACAAGGGCCGCGACCCGAAGAAGGCGCAGGCGCTCTTGAAGGAAGCCGGCTTTGACCGCGTGAAGTTCGAGATCACCTTCGGCAACAACACGACCATGCAGCAGGTGTTCGAGCTGGTGCAGGCGATGGGCGCCGAAGCGGGCTTCGACATCACCCTGCGTCCGGTGGAATTCGCGTCGCTGCAATCGTCGCTGGCGCGCGGTGATTTCGAAGTGGGCCAGAGCGGCTGGTCGGGCCGCGTCGATCCCAGCGGCAACATCCACCAGTACCTCAGCTGCAAGGGCAACCTGAACGATGGCAAGTTCTGCGACGCCGGCGTGGACAAGCTGCTGAACGACGCCCGCGCCGAAGCCGATACGGCCAAGCGCCGCGCCATGTACGACCAGGTGCTGACGTCCATGCAGGACCAGCGCCCGATCGTTTACCTGTTCTACCTGCCGTGGACCTTCGGCGTGCAGAAGAAGGTGGACGGCTTCGTCGCCTACCCCGATGGCCTGATCCGCCTGAAGGGCGTGACGGTCGCGAAGAAGTAAAGGAAGGACCACCATCCATGTTTACGACTCGCCCGGAAATCCTCGGCACCTTCGGTGTCGTGACCTCTACCCACTGGTTGGCCAGCGCGGCGGGCATGTCGCTGCTGGAACGCGGCGGCAACGCGTTCGATGCCTGCACGGCGTCGGCGTTCGTGCTGCAGGTGGTCGAGCCCCACCTGGTCGGCCCGGCCGGTGAAGTGCCCGCGGTGTTCTATTCAGCCCGGACCGGGCGCGTCGAGGTGCTTTGCGGCCAGGGCACCACGCCTGCCGCGGCCACGCTTGAACGCTACCGCGCCGAAGGGCTGAAGCTGATCCCGGGCAACGGCCTGCTGGCCACCGTGATCCCGGGCGCGTTCGACGCCTGGATGCTGCTGCTGCGCGACCACGGCACGATGCGCGTGCGCGACGTGCTGGAGCCCGCTATCTATTACGCCGAGCATGGCCATGCGCTGATGCCGCGCATTTCCAACACCATCGCCGGCCTGAAGGACTTTTTCGAAACGCATTGGCCCACCACTGCCCAGGTCTACGTGCCGGGCGGCAAGGTGCCCGAAGCCCGCAAGCTGTTCCGCAACCCGGCGCTGGCCCGCACCTGGACCCGCGTGCTGAAGGAAGCCGAGGCTGCGGGCGCGGACCGCGAACGTCAGATCGAAGCGGCCCGCGACGCGTTCTATCGCGGCTTCATCGCCGATGAGATCGACAAGTTCGCGCGCAACACCGACGTCATGGACGAAAGCGGCACGACTCACCGCGGCGTCATCACGGCAGCCGACCTGGCGGGCTGGTCGGCCAGCTACGACCAGCCTCTGACCTACGACTATCACGGCTATACCGTCGCCAAGGCTGGCGCCTGGAGCCAGGGCCCGGTTTTCCTGCAGACGCTGGCCTTGCTGAAAGGCATGGACCTGGCTGGCGTCGGCCCCAACAGTGTGGAATTCATCCACCGTGTCACCGAAGCCATGAAGCTGGCGTTCGCCGACCGCGAGGCCTATTACGGCGATCCGGCCTTCATCGACGTGCCGCTGGCCCATCTGCTGTCCGACGAGTACAACGCAGAACGCCGCGCGCTGATCGGCGAATCCGCTTCGCACGACCTGCTGCCCGGCCAGGTTCCCGGCTTCGAGGCGCAGGTGGCGCGCGTCATGGACACGCTGGAACGCCTGTCCAAGGTGTCCGCGCCCGGCAGCGCCACCAACGAACCGACGCTGGCCGACATGCGCGCCTCCGCCAAGCGGGGTGACACCACGCACGTGGACGTCATCGACCGCTGGGGCAACATGATCTCGGCCACGCCCTCGGGCGGCTGGTTCCAGTCTTCGCCGGTGATCCCGGAGCTGGGCTTCGGCCTGAACACCCGCGCGCAGATGTTCTGGCTGGAAGAGGGGCTGCCCGGCACGCTCGCTCCGGGCAAGCGTCCGCGCACCACGCTGACGCCTTCGCTGGCGCTGCGCGACGGCAAGCCCTATCTGGCGTTCGGCACGCCGGGCGGCGACCAGCAGGAGCAATGGCAGCTGCTGTTCTTCCTGCGCCACGTGCATCATGGGCTGAACCTGCAGGAAGCGATCGACCTGCCCATGTCCCACACCATGCACTTCCCCACGTCCTTCTATCCGCGCGACCGCAAGCCGGGGCATCTGGCGGTGGAAGCCAGCTTCGGTCCCGAGGTCATCGACGGCCTGCGCCGGCGCGGACACCAGATCGAGGAAGTGCCGGAGTGGTCCGTGGGCCGCCTGACCGCGGCCTCGCGCGACGAGGACGGGCTGCTGCACGCCGCGGCTACGCCGCGCTTGATGCAGGCCTACGCCATCGGTCGCTGACCGGGGGCGGGGCGCCCGATGCGCGGCCTTGCGGGCCAGGCGCATCGGGCCGCCTTGCGGCGATTTGCCGGCATGGGCTATCTTTCTCCCATGACGTCATCCCAGCAGCGCCCGGCAACCGGGGCGCAATCCCTGACGGGACAAGAACCGCTTTTCATCGTCCTCAACACCGGATCGGGGCGCGGCGACGCGCAGGTCCTGCAGGACACCATCCGCCGTATCCTCGACGAGGCGGGCCGGCGCTACACGCTGATGCCCGTCGACGACCCGTCCCGGCTGACCGAAACGGCGCAGTCCGCCGTCAAGCGCGCGCAAGACGAGCAGGGCGTGGTCATCGCCGCCGGCGGCGACGGCACACTTAACGCCGTGGCCGGCACCGTGCTGGGCCAGGGCGTGCCCTTCGGCATCCTGCCCCAGGGCACGTTCAATTACTTCGGACGCCGCTACGGCATCTCCCAAGACACCGAAGTCGCCTTGCGCGGCTTCCTGCAGGGCCATTTGCAGCCGGTGCAGGTGGGACACCTCAATGGCCGGCTGTTCCTGGTGAACGCCAGCCTGGGCCTGTACCCCACCTTGCTGGAAGACCGCGAAGCCTACAAGCAGCGCTTCGGCCGCAGCCGGCTTGTGGCGCTGTGGTCGGGCATCGTCACGTTGCTGCGCGCCCCGCGCCAGCTCAGGCTGCAACTGGAGTACGAAGGCCGGGTGCGCGACCTGCGCTCGCCCACGCTGGTGGTTGGCAACAACAAGCTGCAACTCGAGCACATCGGCATCGAATCCCAGGAGCTGGACCGCGGCCGCCTGGTGGCGATGGCGGCGCGTCCGGTCGGCACGCTGGCGCTGTATGGCTTGCTGGTGCGCGGCCTGTTCAGCCGGCTGGGCGACGCGGAACACGTGATCAGCTTCGCCTTCGACCGGCTGACGGTCCACATCCGGGGGCGCAGCCGCGTCAAGGTGGCGATGGACGGCGAAATCTCCTGGATGAACACGCCGCTGGAATTCAAGGTGGCCAGCGAAAAGCTGCCGCTCGTGGTGCCGGCCGACTCGCAGTACCTGGATCGCTCATGACGCGCATCCTGCAGCTATCCGACACGCATTTCGGCACCGAGCGCAAGCCCGTGGTCGAGGCCGCGCTGGACCTCGCTCGCTCGCTGAACCCGGATCTGGTCGTGCTCAGCGGCGATATCACGCAGCGCGCGCGGCGCGGACAATTCGCCGCGGCCCGCAAATTCATCGAACGCCTGTCGCTGCCGGTGCTGGCTGTGCCGGGCAATCACGACATTCCGCTGTTCAACGTGTTCGCACGGGCCCTCAACCCGTATGGCAACTATAAGCGTGCGCTGGGCGCGGTGCTGGAGCCCGTGTTCGAGAACCCCGGTTTGCTGGCCATCGGCGTGAACACCACACGGCCCCGGCGCCGCAAGGACGGTGAAATTTCCGATTCGCAGATCGCCCGCGTGGCCCAGCGCCTGCGCCAGGCCCGCCCGGGCCAGTTGCGGATCGTGGTGGCGCACCACCCGGTGCGCGCCAAGGTCGAATCCGATCTCTCCAATCTGCTGATCGGGCGCGAGCGCGCGCTGGCGGCCTGGGCCCAGGCGGGCGTCGACCTGATCCTGGGCGGGCACATCCATCTGCCCTATGTGCTGCCGTTGACGGCAGCCGGCCAATCCGCCGGCTGGATCGTCCAGGCGGGGACTGCCTGCTCCCAACGTGTCCGGGGCAGCGTGCCGAACTCGGTCAATGTGATCACGCGCGAAGGCGAGGGTGGCCAGGAAGCCTGCCACGTCGAGCGCTGGGACTACGCGGCGGGCACGCATGCGTTCGCGCCGGTCGACAAGACGCTGGTGACGCTTTCATGACCGATGCGTGGGCGGCGTGGGCAGCGTCCCACGCCCTGGAATTGTTCATCGCGCTGCCGCTGCTTGCCGGCGCCGCTGCCTTCTGGGGCATGCGCGCCTACGTCGGCCGGCCCAGGCGAGCCCGCCAGGCGATCTACGTATCGTCCCTGGCCGTGTGGTTGTTGCTGTTCCTGGGGCTGGCGATGGCAGTCCGGCGCCAGGGCGGCATCGTCGCGTTCGATGGCGCTTTGGCCGATGCCCTGAGCATGACCATGGATACCTCGCTGCTGTGGCTGCTGTCCTGGTTCACTTATCTGGGCGACCGCAACTTCCTGACGGTGCTGAGCGTGCTGATGACGCTCTATCTGCTCTGGACAGGCTGGTGGCGGCTGGCGGCGTTCTGCGCGATTGCCACCGGCATGGGCGGCGCGATCAACTGGTTGCTCAAGCACACCTTTGAGCGCGTACGGCCGGAACACGATCACGGTTACGCCACGGTGGCCGGGTGGAGTTTTCCCAGCGGCCATGCGTCGGCCGCGATGGCCGTCTACGGCACGGCCTGCTACCTGGTGTGGCGGCTGGCGCCGCCCGCCTGGCGATGGCCCTGCGTCGCGGTCTCTGCCGCGCTGATCATGGCGATCGGGCTCAGCCGCATCCTGCTGCAAGTCCATTTCGCCAGCGACGTCGTGGCAGGCTTGGCGGTCAGCCTGGCCTGGCTGTCGGTGTGCGTGGCGGTGGCCGAACGCCACTGCACGTCACGCCGGGCAGAGCAAGACTTTCAGTAACCGCGCGCCTGCGTCTTCCGACGCGCCGCTCAGGACGGGGGTGTAGCGTCCGCCCGCCCCGGCAATCGCCAGACCCAGGCGTCGCGCCTGCTCGGCGGGGGGAGGTGCCAGGTCGATGATCTGCTTGCCTGCGACAAGCGCCGTGACTTCCCCATCGCTGAAGCGTTCCAACGTGCGATCGATCTCGCGTTCCCGCGGCAGCGCCAGCACGATGGTGTCTGATTCCGCCAGGGCCTCGCGGGCCGAGGTGGCCAGCGTCGCCGAACCGCGAAAATCCTCGCAGCGTTCGGGATCGATGTCATAAACGGTCAATGCGATGTCCGGCTCGGTCTCCAGCAGGCGCCGGGCGGCCAGGGTGCCGGTGTCGCCCATGCCCACGATGCTGATGCGCGGGCTCATGGCTTCGGCACGGACCACGTGCTCACGATATGGGCCAGGGGCTCGTCCGAGCCTTCGCCGGTCAGGATGACTTCGCCGGCGGACAGGCGTCCCACCTTCAGCAAGCGGGCGTCGGCATAAATCGCGCCGGCGGGGCTCTTGCGCAGGAAATTGATGGTCAGGCTGGCCGTCACCGCGTGCGCCTGGCCGGTCGCGCCCACCACGGCGGCATACATGGTCAGGTCGGCCAGCCCCATCAGCATGGGGCCCGCGACGATGCCGCCCAGCCGCTGGTGCGCGTCCCGGGCCGGCAGCACGGCACGCGCCGTGCCGCGGCCGATACGCAGGATGTCGATCCCCAGCAGCAGCGAAAAGGGATGCTGGTCGGCCAGCAGGATGTGGAAGTCGGCCAGGCTGATCAGCGGGGCGTCGCTATCGGCGGCCAGGACGGTTGCGGTCATCGTTGCTCCAGGGCGAGGCAATAGTTGTCCAGCAACGCGTCCGCGTGCTGGCCCAGGGATTTCAGGCGATGGGTGTGCAGCAGCAGCAACAGCCCCATCAGGTACGTGAAAAGATTCATCTGCTCGACCGCCACGACTGAGGCGTCCCAGCCTTTGGTGCGCGCCAACGCGTCGCCCAGCAGGTCTACGCACTGGCGCAGCCGGGCATTGAGCTTTTCGTCCATTTCCCGGCCCAGGCCGCGCGGTCCCAATCCCTGGAACAGATACATTCCCAGAGAAAAATCGGTTTGCCGTTCGGCGTAGTAGCCGAAAAAGGCGCGGATAGCGCGCCGCGCGGCAGACGGCGCATCGCCGGTGCCCGCCGCCTCGGCCAAATGCGCGTGCAGCCGCTGCAGCGATTCATCGAGCAGCGCGCCGTAGATGGTCTCCTTGCCGGCGAACCACGGGTAGATAGCGCCGGTGGTGCAGCCGGCCTCCTTAGCGATCGCCCGGATCGTCGTCTTTTCCAGCCCGTCGCGTTCGAACACGCGTTGCGCGGCGTCCAGGATCAACTGGCGGCGCAGGGCGCTCAGGCGTTCGTTGCGGTCGGTACGGGCGGTCGGGGAGGGCATGTGGGGCACGGCAGCAGCAGCGGAATAGCCTCGATAATATCGCCGATTTTTATTAATAACAATGTTATTAGAGGCTGCCTTACGGGCCACGCCGGGCCGGTGGCCCACCGAGTGGGGAGCCCAGGCTTACAGCGAAAAGCGCGCCGAAGCCGATCAGAAAGGCGGTTGAAAGGGGCAGGCTAATATGGCTTGAAAAATTAGGGGCAGGGCTGAAAGTCGCATGAATACGGGCTTGCCTGTTTAGCTAAGGGAAAGCCCTAGCAGCTTTGGCGCCATGTCCGCGCGATGTTGCAAGATCCCAACAGGGGTGTCGCAAACCTGCACTTTTCTGACGCCGACCATAGCCAGTCCCCCCGATTTTTGATGCAATAGCGTCAACTTCCCTTCGCGGAGTTAGGGGGGCGGCAGGCTGGTTTGCTGGATTGCTGCTCTTGTCACTCAAATCAACGGAGATTTCTTAAATGAAAAAGACTCTGCTCGCTGCCGCCCTGCTCGCCGGTTTCGCCGGTGTCGCCCAGGCAGAAACTTCTGTCACCCTGTACGGCATCATCGACACGGGCCTCGGCTACAACAAGATCAGCGGTGCTGCAGCCGAAGGCGTGAACGGCAGCCGTTTCGGCATGATCAACGGCGTCCAGAACGGTTCGCGCTGGGGTCTGCGTGGCTCGGAAGACCTGGGTGACGGCCTGCGCGCTGTTTTCCAACTGGAATCGGGTTTCAACTCCGGTAACGGCAACTCCGCTCAAGGCGGCCGCCTGTTCGGTCGTCAAGCCACCGTCGGTCTGGCCAGCGACAGCTGGGGTCAACTGGACTTCGGTCGCCAAACCAACATCGCGTCGAAGTACTTCGGCTCGATCGACCCGTTCGGCGCTGGCTTCGGTCAAGCTAACATCGGCGTGGCTCTGAGCGCCGCCAACACGAACCGCTACGACAACATGGTCATGTATCAGACCCCGTCGTTCAGCGGCTTCCAGTTCGGCGTCGGCTACTCGTTCAACGTGAACGACACCAACGCTGCTCAAACCGGCTTCAAGACCGCCGACAACACCCGCGCCATCACGACCGGTCTGCGCTATGTCAACGGCCCGCTGAACGCAGCCCTGACGTACGACCAACTGAACGCTTCGAACAAGCTGCCGGGCGCTTCGACCGACGCTACCCCGCGTCAGTACGCCATCGGCGGTTCGTACGACTTTGAAGTTGTGAAGCTGGCTCTGGCCTACGCTCGCACGACCGACGGCTGGTTCGCTGGCCAAGGCGTCGACACCAACGTCGGCAGCGTCAACTTCGGCGCCAACGCCTTCGCTGACGGCTTCAAGGCCAACTCGTACCTGGTCGGCCTGTCCGCCCCGATCGGCGGCGCAAGCAGCCTGTTCGGTTCGTGGCAGCGTGTTGACCCGTCGAACGACAAGTTGACTGGCGGCGATGCCACCACCAACGTGTACTCGCTGGGCTACACCTACGACCTGTCGAAGCGCACCAACCTGTACGCCTACGGTTCGTACGCCAAGAACTACGCCTTCATCGACGACCTGAAGTCGACCGCTGTCGGCGTCGGTATCCGCCACCGCTTCTAATCCAACGCAGGGCGCAAGCCCTGTCTGGATTCAAAGCGCAAGCGAACGAACGGGCTTCGGCCCGTTCGTATAAAGCCACCTTTATGGGTGGCTTTTTTTGTTCTAAAGCCTGATTTTTCGCATTGCGCGGGTGCTTGTCGGCAGAGTCCTGTATCCTTGCAACTCTGTCTCGAAAACTGCCATTGTTCCATTTGAGGAATGCAGTCTTTCACCTGCTATTCAAGCTACAGAGTTCAGCCAGAAGTAACCACGCGAATGCTACAATCCTAAGGTTTGCGCATTTGACGGACGCCTGAATGAACCTGCAACAGTATTTTCCCGTCCTGCTGTTTATCGTAGTGGCCACCCTTATCGGGTTCGCGCTTCTAACGGCCGGCTCCCTCCTTGGCCCCCGGCGTCCCTACGCTGAGAAGCTGTCGCCCTATGAGTGCGGCTTCGAAGCGTTTGAAGACGCCCGTATGAAGTTTGACGTGCGCTACTACCTGGTGGCGATTCTGTTCATTCTTTTCGACCTGGAAATCGCGTTCCTGTTCCCGTGGGCCATCGCCCAAGGCACAGTCGGGCTCGTCGGTTTCTGGACGGTCATGGTTTTCCTAGCCGTGTTGACCGTCGGCTTCATCTACGAATGGAAAAAGGGCGCGCTGGATTGGGAATGACCCCTCCGGGTTTTTTCACAGCACGCTATCAGAGACGAATATGGCTATAGACGGCATTCTCAAGCAAGGGTTCATCACAACCAGCGCCGACAAGTTCCTTAATTGGGCGAAGACCGGCTCCATGTGGCCCATGACCTTCGGTCTGGCCTGTTGCGCGGTCGAGATGATGCACGCGGGCGCGGCCCGCTACGACCTGGACCAGTTCGGCATCATCTTCCGGCCCAGCCCGCGTCAGTCCGATCTGATGATCGTCGCTGGCACGCTGTGCAACAAGATGGCGCCGGCGCTGCGCAAGGTCTATGACCAGATGCCCGAGCCGCGTTGGGTGGTTTCCATGGGCTCCTGTGCCAATGGCGGCGGCTACTACCACTACTCGTATTCGGTGGTTCGTGGCTGCGACCGCATCGTACCGGTAGACGTCTACGTGCCGGGCTGCCCGCCCACGGCCGAGGCGCTGGTCTACGGCTTGCTGCAAATGCAGAACAAGATCCGTCTGACCAACACGATTGCGCGCTGAGCCTTCGCCCGCCCGGCGGCAGTCGTTGCCGCGGGCCCTGCGAAACCAGCGTATCGGTTCACCTAAGCGTACAAGATGATGACCAGGCTCGAAACCCTGAAAAACAATTTGCAGACCACCCTCGGCGCGGATATCGCGCTGACCGAGGCGTTGGGCGAGCTCACGCTCGAAGTGCCCGCGCAGCAGTGGTTCTCCGTCTGCAACAAGCTGCGCACCGAAGCCGGCCTGCGCTTTGAAACCTGTATCGACCTCTGTGGCGTCGACTACCTGACCTGGGGCAACGGCACGCGCCAATTGCCCGAGGAATCCAGCGCCAAGATCCACCGCTCGCGCTTTGCCGTGGTGATCCACCTGCTCTCGATCGAGAACAACTGGCGCCTGCGTGTCCGTACCTGGGTCACCGACGACGAATTCCCGGTGGTCGCATCGCTGATGGAATGCTGGCCGGCCGTGGGCTGGTTCGAGCGCGAAGCCTTCGATCTGTACGGCATCGTCTTCGAAGGCCACCCGGACCTGCGCCGCATCCTGACCGACTACGGCTTCATCGGCCATCCGTTCCGCAAGGACTTCCCGCTGTCGGGCACCGTCGAAATGCGTTACGACCCCGAACAACGGCGCGTTATTTACCAGCCGGTCACGATCGATCCGCGCGAGATCACCCCGCGCGTGGTCCGCGAAGACTCCTACGGCTTGGGGCGTTAAATCATGGCAGAAATCAAGAACTACACGCTCAACTTCGGTCCTCAGCATCCGGCCGCGCACGGTGTGTTGCGCCTGGTGCTGGAACTGGACGGCGAAGTCATCCAGCGTGCCGACCCGCACATCGGCCTGTTGCACCGCGCCACCGAAAAGCTGGCCGAGCACAAGACCTACATCCAGGCGCTGCCCTACATGGACCGCCTGGACTACGTGTCCATGATGTGCAACGAGCACGCCTACGTCATGGCCATTGAAAAGCTGCTGGGCGTCGAAGCTCCGCTGCGCGCCCAGTACATCCGTGTCATGTTCGATGAGATCACGCGTCTCTTGAACCACCTGATGTCCCTGGGTTCGCACGCGCTGGACGTGGGCGCCATGGCGGTGTTCCTGTACGCGTTCCGTGAACGCGAAGACCTGATGGACTGCTACGAAGCCGTCTCGGGCGCTCGCATGCACGCGGCCTACTACCGTCCGGGCGGCGTCTACCGCGACCTGCCGGACACGATGCCGCAGTACGGCGACACCAGCAAGTACCGTGGCGACAAAGAAATGCGCATCATGAATGACGCGCGTTCGGGCTCGCTCCTGGACTTCATCGAAGATTTCACCAACCGCTTCCCGGCCTGCGTCGACGAGTACGAAACGCTGCTCACCGACAACCGCATCTGGAAGCAGCGTCTGGTGGGCATCGGCGTGGTCGATCCCGACCGCGCCAAGGCGCTGGGCTTCACCGGCCCGATGCTGCGTGGCTCGGGCGTAGCCTGGGACTTGCGCAAGACGCAGCCCTATGAAGTCTACGATCTGCTCGATTTCGACATCCCCGTGGGTGTCAACGGCGACTGCTACGACCGCTACCTGGTCCGCATCGCTGAAATGCGTGAAAGCAATCGCATCATCCGCCAGTGCGTGGAATGGCTGCGCAACAACCCGGGTCCGGTCATGATCGAGAATCACAAGATCGCCCCGCCCAAGCGCACCGCCATGAAGACCAACATGGAAGAGCTGATTCACCATTTCAAGCTCTTCACCGAAGGTTTCCATGTGCCCCCGGGCGAGGCGTTTGCCTCGGTGGAGCACCCCAAGGGCGAATTCGGCATCTATCTGGTGTCGGATGGCGCCAACAAGCCTTACCGCCTGAAGATTCGGGCCCCCGGCTTTGTCCACCTGCAAGCGCTGGACGAAATGTCGCGCGGTCACATGATCGCCGACGCCGTCACCATCATTGGTACGCAGGACATCGTTTTCGGCGAGATCGATCGCTGATCCGCCCAGACAGTCACGAGCTCGCCCGCATAACCCGGATTCAAACTATGCTGCTTTCCGAACAGGCCTACCAGAAAATCGACCGAGAACTCGCGAAGTTCCCGGCCGACCAGCGGCAGTCCGCCATCATGGCCTCGCTTGCCATTGCGCAAGAAGAGAAGGGCTGGTTGGCTACCGAAACTATTGAAGATGTGGCCAATTACATTGGCGTCCCGCCCATTGCGGTGCAGGAAGTCGCCACGTTCTACAACATGTTCGACGTCAAGCCCGTCGGCAAGAACAAGATCGCCGTCTGCACCAACTTGCCCTGTGCCTTGCGCGATGGCGACCGTGCCGGCGAATACCTCAAGCGCAAGCTGGGTGTCGACTACCGTCAAACCACCGCCGACGGCCAGTTCACGCTGGTTGAAGGCGAATGCATGGGCGCTTGCGGCGATTCCCCCGTGCTGATCGTGAACAACAAGCATATGTGCGTGCGCATGACCGACGAGAAGCTGGACGCGCTGGTCGCGGCCCTCAAGGTGCAAGGAGAGTCGGCATGAACGCGCCCGACCTGTATAAGCAGTTCGCGCAAGGGTTGGATCCCAACCCGCTGAACGACGTGTCCAACTCGATGTGCCTGCACGGCCGGCACATCCAGCCGCAGATCATGGCGGACGTCGACGGCGAGAATTGGCGCCTGGCCGACTACGTCAAGCGCGGCGGCTACGAAGCCCTGAAGAAGATCCTCACCACTGGCCTGAAGCCGGAAGACGTGATCGCCGAAGTCAAGGCGTCGGGTCTGCGCGGCCGTGGCGGCGCGGGCTTCCCGACCGGCCTGAAGTGGAGCTTCATGCCGCGCGCCTTCCCCGGCCAGAAGTACCTCGTCTGCAACTCGGACGAAGGCGAACCGGGCACGTTCAAGGACCGCGACATCCTGCGCTTCAATCCGCACATCGTGATTGAAGGTATGGCGATCGCGGCCTACGCCATGGGCATCAGCGTCGGCTACAACTACATCCACGGCGAAATCTTCGAAGTCTACGAGCGCTTCGAAGAAGCGCTGGAAGAGGCGCGCGCCGCCGGCTTCCTGGGCGACAAGCTGCTGGGTTCGGATTTCAGCTTCCAGCTGCACGCGTTCCACGGCTACGGCGCCTACATCTGCGGCGAAGAAACCGCGCTGCTGGAATCGCTGGAAGGCAAGAAGGGCCAACCGCGCTTCAAGCCGCCGTTCCCGGCCAGCTTCGGCCTGTACGGCAAGCCCACCACGATCAACAACACCGAAACGTTCGCGGCGGTGCCGTGGATCATCCGCAACAGCGGCCAGGCCTACCTGGAAGTCGGCAAGCCGAACAACGGCGGCACCAAGCTGTTCTCGATCACCGGCGACGTCGAACGTCCCGGCAACTACGAGATCCCGCTGGGCACCCCGTTCTCGACGCTGCTCGAACTGGCAGGCGGCATGCGCGGCGGCAAGAAGCTGAAGGCCGTGATCCCTGGCGGATCCAGCGCCCCGGTGCTGCCGGCCGACATCATCATGGAATGCACGATGGACTATGACTCCATCGCCAAGGCCGGCTCGATGCTCGGTTCTGGCGCTGTGATCGTCATGGACGAAACGCGCTGCATGGTGAAGTCGCTCTTGCGCCTGTCGTACTTCTATTTCGAGGAAAGCTGCGGCCAGTGCACGCCGTGCCGCGAAGGCACCGGCTGGCTCTATCGCATGGTGCATCGCATCGAAAACGGTCACGGCCGTCCGGAAGATCTGGACTTGCTGGACAACGTGGCAGGCAACATCATGGGCCGCACCATCTGCGCCCTGGGTGACGCCGCCGCCATGCCCGTCCGTGGCTTCCTCAAGCATTTTCGCGACGAATTCGCGCACCACATCGAGCATAAGTCTTGTGTGGTCCCGCAATATCTGTAGGTCTCAGGAACAGCAATGGTTGAACTAACCGTCGACGGCAATCAGGTCGAAGTGCCCGAAGGCAGCATGGTCATGCATGCCGCTCAGAAAGTCGGGCTTTACGTGCCGCATTTCTGCTACCACAAGAAACTGTCCATCGCGGCCAACTGCCGGATGTGCCTGGTTGAAGTGGAAAAAGCGCCCAAGGCGCTGCCCGCCTGCGCCACGCCCGTGACCAACGGCATGGTCGTCCACACCTGCTCTGAGAAGGCTCGCGCCGCTCAGAAGTCGGTGATGGAATTCTTGCTCATCAATCACCCGCTCGACTGCCCGATCTGCGATCAGGGCGGCGAATGCCAGCTGCAGGATCTGGCCGTGGGCTACGGTGGCTCGTCCTCGCGTTACCAAGAGGAAAAGCGCGTCGTTTTCCACAAGGACCTGGGTCCGCTGGTTTCCGCCGAGGAAATGAGCCGCTGCATCCACTGCACCCGCTGCGTGCGCTTCGGCCAGGAAATCGCCGGCGTCATGGAGCTCGGCATGCTGGGCCGTGGCGAACACTCTGAGATCACGACCTTCGTGGGCCGCTCGATCGAGTCCGAACTGTCGGGCAACATGATCGACATCTGTCCGGTGGGCGCGCTGACCTCCAAGCCCTTCCGCTACAGCGCCCGCACCTGGGAACTGGCTCGCCGCCGTTCGGTCAGCCCGCACGACAGCCTGGGCGCCAACCTGGTGGTCCAGGTCAAGGGCGACCGCGTGATGCGCGTGGTTCCGTTCGAAGACGAAGCCGTCAACGAATGCTGGATCAGCGACCGCGACCGCTTCTCGTACGAAGGCTTGAACAGCGACGACCGCCTGTCCGCCCCGATGATCAAGGGCACGGACGGCAAGTGGCAGGAAGCCTCGTGGGCCGACGCGCTGCAAGCCGTGGCCCAAGGCCTGTCGCGTGTGCGTGACAGCTTCGGCGCCGGCCAGATCGGCGCGCTGGCGTCGGAATACGCCACCACCGAAGAATATGCGCTGCTGGGCCGCCTGGTCCGCGCGCTGGGCTCCGAGAACATCGACTTCCGCCTGCGCCAGACCGATCCGGCGTTCGACGCCGCTTTGACCGGCGCACCGTGGCTGGGCATGCCCATCGCCGAACTCGACAACCTGGACCGCGTCCTGGTCGTCGGCTCGTTCCTGCGCAAGGACCATCCGCTGATGGCGCAACGCCTGCGCCAGGCGGCCAAGCGCGGTACGCAGATCCTGATGGTCGACAGCGCCGCTGACGATCCTCTGATGCCCGTCGCCGCCCGCATCACCGTTGCACCGTCCGAACTGCCGCGCGCGCTGGCCGAAGTGGCCGTTGCCCTGGCGCAAACCCGCGAACAAGCCGTGCCGGCCGAATTCGCCTCGGTCACCCCGGGCGAGAACGCCAAGATCATTGCCGCGAGCCTGGCTTCCGGCGCCAACACCGCCGTGCTGATGGGCAACCTGGCTGTCGCCAGCGCCCAGGCTTCGACGCTGGCCGCCAACGGCCGCGCCGTGGCTGACCTGGCCGGCGGCAAGTTCGGCTTCCTGACCTCCGGCGGCAATACCGTCGGCGGTTACCTGGCCGGCGCCGTTCCGGGCAAGGGCGGCAAGACCGCCGCCGCCATGTTGGCCGAGCCGCTGAAGGCCTACGTCGTGCTGCACGCCGAGCCGCTGCTGGATGCCGACAACGGCCAGCAAGCCATCGCCGCGCTGCGTGGCGCGCAGTTTGCCGTCGCCCTGACGCCGTACCGCTCGGCTGCCGCCGAGTGGGCCGACGTCATGCTGCCGGTGTCGCCGTTCACCGAAACCTCGGGTACGTTCGTCAACGCGCAAGGCCTGGCCCAGAGCTTCAAGGGCACGGTCACGCCGTTGGGCCAGACGCGCCCGGGCTGGAAGGTCCTGCGCGTGCTGGGCAACGTCCTGCACCTGGCTGGCTTTGACGACGAGACCTCCGAATCCGTGCGCGACGCCGCGCTGGCCGGCGGCATCGAAGGCCGCTTGTCCAACGACGTCAAGGCGCCGTTGGGCCTGGGCCAAACCGCAAGCGGCCTGGAACGCGTGGCTGACGTGCCGATCTACCGCACCGACGCCATGGTCCGCCGTTCGGAGCCGCTGCAAGCGTCCCCGGCCTCGAAGAAGCCGGCTGCCGCCATGAACGGCCGCACCCTCGCCAGCCTCGGCCTGACGGCCGGCGTGAAGGTGCGCGTCGCGGGTGCGCAAGGCGCCGTCGAACTCGAAACCGTGCAGGATGATGCCGTGGCCGATCGCGCCGTGCGCATTTCCGCAGCCTTTGAAAACACCGCAGCCCTGGGTGGCGCATTCGGTCAACTCAGCGTGGAGCGTGCCTGATGGAATGGCTTAATGTTCTTGAGAGCCACGGGCAGGCATTGCTGGGCCCGACGGTCTGGATGGTCCTCTGGACCCTCATCAAGATTGTGATCATCGCCGTGCCGATCATTCTGTGCGTCGCGTACCTGACGTACTGGGAACGCAAGATGATCGGCGCCATGCACGTGCGCGTGGGCCCGAACCGCGTGGGTTTCAAGGGGTTGCTGCAACCGTTTGCCGACGTGTTCAAGCTGTTGACGAAGGAAGTCGTCGTCCCCAGCCAGGCCAACAAGGTGCTGTTCGTCGTGGCCCCCGTGGTCACGCTGATGCCCGCGCTGGCCGCCTGGGCCGTCGTGCCCTTCGGTCCTGAAGTCGTGCTGGCCAACGTCAACGCCGGCCTGCTGTACATCATGGCCATCACGTCCATCGGGGTGTATGGCGTGATCGTGGCGGGCTGGGCCTCGAACTCCAAGTACGCGTTCCTGGGCGCCTTGCGCGCCTCGGCGCAGATGCTGTCGTACGAACTGGCCATCGGCTTCGTGCTGGTGACGGTGCTGCTGGTGTCGGGCAGCCTGAATATGTCCGAGATCGTCAACGTCCAGAACCGCGGCTGGTTTGCCGACAAGGGCCTGACGTTCCTGTCGTGGAACTGGCTGCCGCTGTTGCCGCTGTTCGTGATCTACGTCGTCGCCATCGTCGCCGAAACCAACCGCCACCCGTTCGACGTGGTGGAAGGCGAATCGGAAATCGTGGCCGGCCACATGGTCGAGTATTCGGGTATGGCCTTCGCCCTGTTCTTCCTGGGTGAATACGCCAACATGATCCTGCTGTCCTGCATGGCGTCGATCATGTTCCTGGGCGGCTGGGCTTCCCCGATCGACATTGCGCCGCTGACCTGGATCCCGGGCTGGATCTGGCTGGGTCTGAAAACGTTCGTCGTGGTCTCGTTGTTCGTGTGGTTCCGGGCGTCGTTCCCGCGTTACCGCTATGACCAGATCATGCGTTTGGGTTGGAAAATCTTCATCCCGCTGACCGGCGTTTGGCTGGTCGTGGTGGCGATCTGGATGCAGACGCCCTGGAACATTTGGCGCTAAGCCGCCAGGCAGAGGCAGGATATGGAAGCGATCAAAGATTTCTTCGGCAGTCTGATGCTGACCGAGTTGCTCAAGGGCATGCGCCTGACGGGCAAGTACTTTTTCAAGCGCAAGGTCACCTTGCGTTATCCGCAGGAAAAGACGCCTACGTCGGCGCGTTTCCGCGGCCTGCACGCATTGCGCCGCTACCCCAACGGGGAAGAGCGCTGCATCGCGTGCAAGCTGTGCGAAGCCGTGTGCCCGGCCTTGGCGATCACCATTGAATCGGAACAGCGTGATGACGGCTCCCGCCGCACCACGCGTTACGACATCGATCTGACCAAGTGCATTTTCTGCGGCTTCTGTGAGGAAAGCTGCCCCGTGGACTCGATCGTGGAAACCCATATCCACGAATACCACGGTGAAAAGCGCGGCGACCTGTATTTCACCAAAGACATGCTGCTCGCCGTGGGCGACCGCTACGAAGCCGACATCGCCCGCCGCCGGGCCGACGACGCTCCTTACCGTTGAAGCCCAGGGTCTGATCCATGACTTTTACCACTGTCCTTTTCTACATACTGGCCGCCGTGCTGGTGATCGCGGCGTTCCGCGTGATCACCGCGCGCAGTCCGGTCACCGCTGTTCTGCACTTGATCCTGGCGTTCTCCAACGCCGCCATGCTGTGGATGTTGTTGGGCGCCGAATTCCTGGCGCTGCTGCTGGTGCTGGTGTACGTGGGCGCCGTGATGGTGCTCTTCCTGTTCGTCGTGATGATGCTGGATATCCGCATGGACACCATGCGCCAGGGCATGAAGACCTACCTGCCTTTGGGCCTGGTGATCGGTCTGGTGCTGGTGCTGGAAATGTCGTTCGTGCTGGGTTCCACCTGGTACGGCTCGGGTCCGCAAGCCCCGGTCGCCGGCGACTACAACAACGCCCGCGCGCTGGGCGAAGTGATGTACACGCAGTACGTCTACGCCATTGAAGTCGGCGCCGCGCTGCTGCTGGTGGGTATGGTCGCCGCGATCGCGCTGACCCTGCGCCGCCGCCGCGACGTGAAGTACAACGACCCGGTGGCCGCTGTGCGCGTTCGTTCGAAGGATCGTTTCCGCATGGTGGACATGCCCGCCCAGAGCGACCGTGCCCAGGCCAAGCGCGACGCCGCGAACGGTGTTGCCGCTGCGCCCCAAGGAGAAAAAGAATGACGCTGACGCTGGCCCACTATCTGATCCTCGGGGCGATCCTGTTCGCCATCGGGATCTTCGGCATCTTCCTGAACCGCCGCAACCTGATCATTCTCTTGATGTCCATCGAGCTCGTGCTCCTGGCCGTCAACATGAACTTCGTGGCGTTCTCCAGCTGGTTCGGCGACACCGCCGGCCAGGTGTTCGTGTTCTTCATCCTGACCGTGGCCGCCGCTGAAGCGGCGATCGGCCTGGCCATCCTGGTGCTGCTGTTCCGCAACCTGAACACGATCAACGTTGACGAACTCGATCGCCTGAAGGGCTGACGGGGTATTGGAAGAAAATGTCTAGCTCACCCAATCTCTACTTGCTCATCGCGCTGGCACCGCTGGCCGGAGCAATTCTCGCGGGCCTTTTCGGCACCGGCTTCCTGGGCCGTCCGATCGGCCGTCGCGCCTCGCACGTCATCACCATCCTGGGCGTGCTCATCTCCGCCATCGGTTCGGTGGTGGTGCTGGCCGACGTGCTGAACGGCCTGCGCTTTGACGGCGCGGTCTACACCTGGAGCCTCATCGGCCAGACCAAGCTGGAAATCGGCTTCCTGATCGATCCGCTGTCGGCCATGATGATGGTCGTGGTGACCTCCGTGTCGCTGATGGTGCACATCTACACCATCGGCTACATGGCGGATGATCCCGGCTACCAGCGCTTCTTCTCGTACATCTCGCTGTTCACGTTCTCCATGCTGATGCTGGTGATGTCGAACAACATGGTGCAGCTGTTCTTCGGCTGGGAAGCGGTGGGCCTGGTCTCGTACCTGCTGATCGGTTTCTGGTACACCCGCCCGACGGCCATCTTCGCCAACATGAAGGCGTTCCTGATCAACCGCGTCGGCGACTTCGGCTTCGTGCTGGGCATCGGCCTGTTGTTCGCGTACGCCGGCACGATGCACTACGGCGAAGTGTTCGCCCAAGCCGACAAGCTGGCCGCGATGACGCTGCCGGGCTCGGACTGGATGCTGCTGACGGTGGCGTGTATCTGCCTGTTCATCGGCGCCATGGGCAAGTCGGCGCAGGTCCCCCTGCACGCCTGGCTGCCCGACTCGATGGAAGGCCCGACCCCGATCTCCGCGCTGATCCACGCCGCCACCATGGTGACGGCCGGCATCTTCATGGTCGCGCGCTTTTCGCCGCTGTTTGAACTGTCGGACGTGGCGCTGTCGTTCATCATTGTGATCGGCGCCATCGGCGCATTGTTCCTGGGCATCCTGGGCATCATCCAGACCGACATCAAGCGCGTCGTCGCGTACTCCACGCTGTCGCAGCTGGGTTACATGACGGTTGCGCTCGGCGCATCGGCCTACTCGGTGGCGATCTTCCACCTGATGACCCACGCGTTCTTCAAGGCGCTGCTGTTCCTGGGCGCGGGTTCGGTCATCATCGGCATGCACCACGACCAGGACATCCGCAACATGGGCGGCCTGCGCAAGTACATGCCCATCACCTGGATCACCTTCCTGCTGGGCACGCTGGCCCTGGTCGGCACGCCGTTTTTCTCGGGTTTCTACTCGAAGGAAAACATCATCGAAGCCGCCGGCCACGCTAACGTCTGGGGCGCAAGCTTCGCGTACTATGCCGTGCTGATCGGTGTGTTCGTGACCTCGCTGTACTCGTTCCGCGTGTACTTCCTGGTCTTCCACGGCAAGGAACGCTTCGACACCAGCGACCACGGCCACGGCCATGGTCACGACGACCATGCTCATGATGACCACGGTCACGACGATCACGGCCACGGCCATCATGGCGGCAAGCCCCATGAGTCGCCCTGGGTGGTCACGCTGCCGCTGATCCTGCTGGCGATTCCGTCGGTGCTGGTTGGCGCCTGGGCGGTCGACCCGATGCTGTTCGGCAAGTTCTTCAACGGCGTGATCACGGTGCTGCCGCAGCATCCGGCCATGCACGAACTGAACGAAGAGTGGCACGGCTGGGTCGCCTATGGCCTGCATGCCTTCCAGACCCTGCCGTTCTGGCTGGTCGTGGCAGGTTTCGTCATCGCCTGGTACTGCTACCTGATCAACCCCAAGGTTCCGGCCGCGATCAAGTCCAGCCTGTCTGGCGTGAACAAGGTGCTTGAGAACAAGTACTACGTGGACTGGGTCAACGAGCAGATCATCGCTCGCGGCATGCGCGCCCTGGGCCGTGGCCTGTGGAATACCGGCGACCGCGGCATCATCGACGGTTTGCTGGTCAACGGTAGCGCCCGCGTGGTGGGCTGGGTGGCTGCGGTCAGCCGCCACCTGCAGTCCGGCTTCATCTATCACTACGCGTTCGCGATGATCATCGGCATCATGGCGCTGGTGACTTTCTTTGTGCTGATTCCCCAATGATGGCAAGCGAGATGGCATCCAACACTTTCCCCTGGCTCACGCTTGCGATCTTTGTCCCGATCGTATTCGGCCTGCTGGTGCTGGCGGTGGGCCGTGACGACCGTCCCGGTCTGACGCGCGGCCTGTCGCTCGCCGGCGCCGTTGCCGGTTTCCTCGTCACGATTCCGCTCTACACCGGTTTTGACAACACCACGGCCGCCATGCAGTTCGTGGAGAAGGCTTCGTGGATTGAAGCCTTCAACGTCAACTACCACCTGGGCATCGACGGCATTTCGCTGTGGTTCGTCCTCCTGACCGCATTCATCACCATCATCGTGGTGCTGGCCGGCTGGGAAGTCATCACCAGCCGCGTGGCGCAGTACATGGCCGCCTTCCTGATCCTGTCGGGTCTGATGGTGGGCGTGTTCGTTGCGCTGGACGGCATGCTGTTCTACGTGTTCTTCGAAGCCACGCTGATCCCGATGTACATCATCATCGGTGCGTGGGGCGGCGATAACCGTATCTACGCAGCGTTCAAGTTCTTCCTGTACACGCTGATGGGCTCTCTGTTGACCCTGATCGCGTTCATCTACCTGTGGCACGCCTCGGGTGGTTCGTTCGACATCCTGACCTGGCACAAGGTCAAGCTGGGCCAGACCGAGCAGATCCTGATCTTCGTGGCGCTGCTGGCGGCTTTCGCGGTGAAGGTGCCGATGTGGCCTGTCCACACGTGGTTGCCGGACGTTCACGTTGAAGCGCCCACGGGCGGCTCCATCGTGCTGGCTGCGATCATGCTGAAGCTGGGCGCCTACGGTTTCCTGCGCTTCTCGCTGCCGATCACGCCGGACGCTTCGCACAGCCTGGCTGGTCTGATGATCACGCTGTCGCTCGTCGCGGTGATCTACATCGGCCTGGTGGCGATCATCCAGGAAGACATGAAGAAGCTGGTGGCTTACTCGTCCGTGGCCCACATGGGTTTCGTGACGCTGGGTTTCTTCATCTTCAACACGGCCGGCGTCGAAGGCGCCATCGTGCAGATGATCTCCCACGGCTTCGTGTCCGGCGCCATGTTCATGTGTATCGGCGTCCTGTACGACCGCATGCACTCGCGCCGCATCGCCGATTACGGCGGTGTGGTCAACGTGATGCCGCGCTTCGCCACGTTCTTCATCCTGTTCTCGATGGCCAACAGCGGCCTGCCGGCCACCAGCGGTTTCGTCGGCGAGTTCATGGTGATCATGGGCGCGGTCGAGCACAACTTCTGGATCGGTCTGTTGGCGGCTACCGCCCTGATCCTGGGTGCTTCGTATTCGCTGTGGATGGTCAAGCGCGTGGTCCTGGGCGACATCGCCAATGACCATGTGCGCGAACTGACCGATATCAACCGCCGCGAATTTGTGATTCTTGGCGTGATGGCGATCGCCGTGTTGTACATGGGGATCTATCCCAAGCCCTTCACCGACGTGATGCACGTGTCGGTCGAGGCCCTGCTGCAACACGTTGCCGTCTCGAAACTGTAAGACAAGACAATGATGCAATCCCAAATCGATTTCGCCCTGGCGACACCGGAAATCCTTCTGCTGGTTTTCGGCCTGGCTATCCTGCTCGTCGACGCGGTCAGCAATCACCCTGAGCGCAAGCCGACGTTCCTGCTGACCCTGCTGGCCTTGGGCGTGCTGACCGTCGTGTCGGCCGTGCAATGGAAGAACGGCGTTTCGGGCGCAACGTTCCACGGGCTGTACGTCACCGACGAACTGTCGCACCTGCTGAAGATCGCGTCCTACATCGCCGTGGGCGCCACATTGGTCTACGGCCGCGTGTATGCGCAGGTCCGCGACATGCTCAAGGGCGGTGAACTCTATGTCCTGACGCTCTTCGCGCTGTTGGGCCAGATGGTCATGATCTCCTCCGGGAACCTGATCTCGATCTACCTTGGCCTGGAACTGATGTCGCTGGCGCTGTACGCGCTGATCGCCCTGCGTCGCGACGACGTCGTGGCCACCGAAGCCGCCATGAAGTACTTCGTGCTGGGCGCGCTGGCCTCGGGCTTCCTGCTGTACGGCATGTCGATGGTCTACGGCTCCACGGGTCACCTGGACCTGGCTGAAATCTCCAAGGTCATCGCCGCCGGCAAGGCCGAAAAGATGGCGCTGGTGTTCGGCATCGTGTTCCTGGTGTCGGGTCTGGCATTCAAGCTGGGTGCGGTTCCGTTCCACATGTGGGTGCCGGACGTCTACCAGGGTTCGCCGACCGCGGTCACGCTGATCCTGGGCGGCGCGCCCAAGCTGGCGGCCTTCGCCATCACGCTGCGCCTGCTGGTGGACGGCCTGCATGGCCTGGCCGCCGACTGGCAGCCGATGCTGATGATCCTGGCCGTGCTGTCGCTGGCCATCGGCAACCTGACCGCCATTGCGCAGACCAACTTCAAGCGCATGCTGGCGTACTCGACCATCTCGCACATGGGCTTCGTGCTGCTGGGCCTGATGTCGGGTTCCGTCGCCGGCAAGCCGGAACTGTCGTCCGCCGCCTACGGCGCGTCGCTGTTCTACATGCTGACCTATGTCCTGACCACGCTGGCCAGCTTCGGCATCGTGTTGCTGCTGTCGCGCCAGGGCTTTGAGTGCGAGCAGATCGACGACCTGAAGGGCCTGAACCGCCGTAGCCCGTGGCACGCCGCCATCGTGCTGCTGCTGATGTTCTCGCTGGCCGGCATTCCGCCGCTGGTGGGCTTCTACGCCAAGCTGGCCGTGCTGCAAGCGCTGATCAGCGCCGGCCACGTGACGCTGGCCGTGATCGCGGTGCTGTTCTCGCTGATCGGCGCGTTCTACTACCTGCGTGTCGTCAAGGTCGTGTACTTCGACGAGCCGGCGGCCAACGCTGCACCGATCGCCGCCACCTGCAGCCAACGTGGCCTGCTGTCGATCAACGGTGCCATGATGCTGGTGCTGGGCCTGCTGCCGGGCGGCCTGATGGCGCTGTGCGTCCAGGCCATCCGTTCGTCGCTGAGCCTGTAAGCGGATACCAGCCATGAACCAGACGCTGGCGGTATGGCTGTTGATTGCGCTGGCTTTGGTCAGCGCGAACCTCCCGTTCCTGACGGAGCGGGTGTTCGCCGTCCTGCCCTGGAAGCAGGGCGGGGAAGCTGCGGTCAAGCCTTTCTGGCTGCGTCTGCTTGAAGTGCTGGTGTTCTACGCCATTGTCGGCGCGCTGGGGTTTGCGTTCGAATCCACCTTGGGCAACCGCTTTGCCCAAACCTGGGAGTTCTACGCAATTACCCTGAGCTTGTTCCTGGTGCTTGCCTATCCGGGCTTCGTGTACCGCTACTTGTTCAAACGGCATCCTCGTTTGCGCACCTGAAGGCCCGCCAAGCCACCAAACGCCCCGTCAGGGGCGTTTTTCTTTTGGGTCCGTGAAATGCGCTTGATCGCGGCTAAAAACGCTTGGCGGCGTTTCCAGGCATGCCTCTAGCGGTGCCGGATCTGGCCCGTCGTATTGCGAGATCCGTCACTGTTAAGTTCCGTTATAAAGCACGATTAATAACGAACGTGCATCCATAAGTGTTGTTTTTTCATCTTTAGCATGAGGGAACTGCTTTCATTCAGGTTTCATTCAGTAGGCAGGATCAAAATCGCAACCGGTAAAAAAACAAGAATCGTTGCTATTCATATTCTGGAGAAGCTGGTTTGAAGCCCCAAGATTCGTATTCGCTGAATACGCTCACTACCTCGCTGGCCGCCGCGATTGCCGCGCCCGCTCTGTTCATCAGTCCCTACGCCGCCGCGCAGTCTGCGGATTCGGGCGTGACGCAGCTTGCCCCGGTACGGGTGGAAGGCGAAGGGTCTTCCTACCAGACCAGCACGGTGCCGTCGCCAAAGATGACGGCGCCCCTGCTGGACACCCCACGCACGGTGCAGGTCGTACCCAAGCAGGTGATCCAGGACCAGGCGGCGTCCACGTTGCAAGACGTCCTGCGCAATTCGCCTGGCATCACGTTCGGTGCCGGGGAGGGCGGCCGCCCGGGCGGCGACCTGCCGATCATCCGTGGCCAGAATGCCGCCGGCAGCCTGTTCCTGGACGGCATCCGTGACTCCAGCACTCAGGTGCGCGACACCTTCAACCTGGAACAGGTGGAAGTGATCAAGGGCCCCGACTCGGTGTATTCCGGCCGCGGTGGCGCGGGCGGCAGCATCAACATGGTCAGCAAGGCGCCCAAGGCGACGGACTTCACCGAAGCCACGGCCCAGATCGGCACGGACAACAACTACCGCGCCACGATCGACAGCAACTGGCGCCTGGCCGACAAGGCAGCGTTTCGCCTGAACGTGATGGGCAACAAGGGCGATGTGCCGGGCCGCGACGATGCCGTCAATTTCGAGCGCTGGGGCGTGGCGCCGTCGCTGATGCTGGGCGTTGGCACGCCGACCCGCATCACGTTGAGCTACTACCACTACCAAGACGACAGCATGCCGGATTACTCCATTCCGTATGACCCGAAGACGGGTCAGCCGGTGACGGAGACGATGGGCGTGAGCCGCAAGACGTTCTATGGCCTGAAAGGCCGGGACTTCATGAGCACGCGCGACGATGTCGCGACCGTCGATTTCCAGCACGATTTCTCGGACAAGCTGCAGCTGCGCAACGTGACCCGCTATGGCCGCGGCACGACCGATTTCGCCGCCACCAACCCGGACGACAGCAAGGGCAACGTGCCCAACGGCCTGGTCTACCGCGCGTTGAAGTCGGGCTACTACGTCACCAAGAGCTTTGCCAACCAGACGGACCTGACGGGTGAATTCGATACCGGCAGCCTGAAGCACACGTTCGACCTGGGCTTTGAATACAGCAACATCAAGCAGGACAAGGACAGCTATAGCCAAAGCATCGCCAACGGCCCGATGGCGTGCAAGGTGAGTGCGACCGACCTGTCCAACCCGGCCTTGTGCGCGTCCCTTTGGAATCCGGATCCGGGCACCGACTATACCGGCCACCTGACCCGCGCCGACAACCCCGCCCGCTACAACACGGACACGGTGGCGTTCTACGGCTTCGACACCATCAAGTTCAACGAACAATGGCAAGCCAGCCTGGGTGCGCGCTGGGACAACTACCGCACCAGTGGCAGCAACATCGCAAAGGGCCGTAACGATCCGGCGTCCACGCCCGCGTTCTATAGCACCAGCCGCGAAGACAACCTGTTTAACTACCAGGTTGGCCTGGCCTACAAGCCCGTGCCCAATGGCACCATCTATGCCACGTACGGGACGTCGTCCACGCCTTCCGCGATCGCAGCCGGCGCCATCAGCGATGCCGCGTCGATCACGAGCTCGTCGCTCGAGCCCGAAAAGAGCCGCACGGTTGAACTGGGCACCAAGTGGCAGGTGTTCGACGACCGCTTGACCCTGTCGGCAGCGGCGTTCCACGACATTCGCAAGAACACGAGCGTAGCCGTGTCCGCCACGGAAGTGGCGCAAGTCGGCGAGGCCAAGGTGCGCGGCATCGAACTGGGCTTCTCGGGCAACATCACGCCCAAGTGGAACGTGTTCGGCGGCTACACCTTCATGGACAGCGAAGTGACCAAGGGCGCCTACAACAGCGGCGCCGTCGGCCAGGACCTGCCCAACACGCCGCGCAACGCCTTCAGCCTGTGGACGACCTACAAGGTGCTGCCCAAGCTGACGGTTGGCGGCGGTGCCTATTACGTGGACAAGCAGTTCGGCAATGCGGATGCCTCGAGCAACGCCGACGGCACGCCCAAGGCGCGCTGGGTTCCGTCGTACTGGCGCTTCGACGCCATGGCCGGCTACGAATTCAACGAGCACTTCTCGGCGCAGTTGAACGTGCTGAACCTGTTCGACGAAACCTACTACACCAAGGCCTACGCGGCGCACTATGCCGCACTGGGCACGGGCCGCGCGGCATTGCTGTCGCTGAAGGTCCGGTACTGATCCGCCTTCCGCAACGAGAAAAGCCACCGCAAGGTGGCTTTTTTCATGGTGACGATACCGTCTGTGGCCGATCAGCCTTCAAACCAGTTCAGTACGCCATCCAGGCCCGTCACGTTCAATGCGTAGCGGGTCTGCTCGCGCACCAGCGGCTTGGCGTGATAGGCAACCGGAAAGCCCGCGGCGCCCAGCATCAGAAGGTCGTTGGCGCCGTCGCCCATCGCGATGATCTGCTCTTTCGTGGCGCCATGCGTGCGGGCAAACTCGCGCAGGTAGACGGCCTTGGCGGAGGCGTCGAGGATGTCGCCCACGACCTGGCCGGTCAGCAGGCCGTTGTCGATTTCCAGCGTGTTGGCGTGCGCGCTGTCGAGCTTTAACCGTTCGCGCAGGCGGTCGGTGAAGAAGGTGAAGCCGCCGGAGACCAGCAGGACCTTGATGCCTGCGGCCTGGGCGGTACTGATCAGGCGTTCCGCGCCCGGGTTCAGTCGCAGCTTTTCCACGTAGACCTGTTCTAGCGCTTCGGCCGGCACGCCTTTGAGCAGCGCGACCCGGCGGCGCAGGCTTTCCGCGAAGTCCTTGATCTCGCCGCGCATGGCGGCTTCGGTGATCTCGGACACTTTGTCTTTCACGCCCACCACACCCGCGATCTCGTCGATGCACTCGATGTTGATCAGCGTGGAGTCCATGTCCATTGCCAGCACCTTGCACTGCGACAACTTGAGGCCCGCAGGCAGGAAGGCCACGTCCACGCCGTTGCGCTCGGCCCAGGCGACAACTTCCGCGCGGGTCAGGGCGTCGTGCTGCACGTCCAGCAGGCGGGCGGCGGTGTTGCTGATGCGCGCCACGCCCTGGGCTTGCGCCAGGGCGGCCAGCTGTTCCGCGTGTTCGATGGTCAGGCCGGGAGATTGGACGACAAGGTGATGGGTAGTCATAAAGTTGCGAAGGTTGGCGGGTTCACTTCAAGGCGCGCAGCACGACGCGCACGGCGTCGGCGCGGGCGGCGATCTGCGCGGCCTTGATCTCAATCCGCAATTTATCCTGTCCTGCCAGTTTGATGTTGCGTTGGCGTTGCACAAGTTCAATGATCCGGCCCGGATCAACGGTGGTTTTGGGGCCGAATTGCAGCAAGGCCTGCGTTTCGCTGGCGTCGATCTTGACGATGCCCAGCGGTTGCGCGGCCAGGCGCAGGCGGTGCGTGGTCAGCAGCGTCTGCGCGGCTTCCGGCAATTTGCCGAAGCGGTCGATCAGTTCTTCCTGGATGTGGATGAGATCGTCTTCGTCGGCGGCGTGGGCCAGGCGCTTGTAGATGCCCAGGCGCGCATGCACGTCGGCGCAGTAGTCCGAAGGCAGCAGCGCGGGCGCATGCAGGTTGACTTCGCAGGCCAGGTTGAAAGGCGCGTCCAGGTCGGGTTCTTCGCCCGCGCGCAAGGCGCGGACGGCTTCGTTGAGCATCTCGTTGTACATCGAGAAACCCACTTCCTGGATGTTGCCCGATTGCGAATCGCCAAGCACTTCGCCCGTGCCCCGGATTTCCAGGTCGTGCATGGCCAGGTAGAAGCCAGAGCCCAGTTCCTCCATGGCCTGGATCGCTTCCAGGCGCTTCTTGGCGTTGGTCGTGATGGCATCTTCGCCAGGCGTCAGCAGGTAGGCGTAGGCCTGATGGTGCGAACGCCCCACGCGGCCGCGCAGCTGGTGCAGCTGGGCCAGCCCGAAGCGGTCGGCACGGTGGATGACGATGGTGTTGGCGCTGGGCACGTCGATGCCCGTCTCGATGATGGTCGTGCACAGCAGCACGTTGTAGCGCTGCTGGTAGAAGCCTTTCATCACCTGTTCCAGCTCGCGCTCGGGCATCTGGCCGTGGGCGACCGCGATGCGGGCCTCGGGTACCAGCTCTTCCAGGCGCGCGCGGCGGTTGTGGATGGTCTCGACTTCGTTGTGCAGGAAGTAGCACTGGCCGCCGCGCTTGAGTTCGCGCAACAGGGCCTCGCGCAGGGTGCTGCCGTCCTCGCGCCGCACGAAAGTCTTGATCGCCAGGCGCTTCTGCGGCGCGGTGGCGATGACGGAAAAGTCGCGGATGCCTTCGAGCGACATGCCGAGCGTGCGCGGGATGGGTGTGGCGGTCAGCGTCAGCACGTCGACTTCGGCGCGCAGCGCCTTCAGTGCTTCCTTCTGGCGCACACCGAAGCGGTGCTCTTCGTCGATGATGACCAGTCCCAGACGTTTGAATTTCACATCTTTGGACAGGATCTTGTGCGTGCCGATGACGATGTCGACCCGGCCGTCGTTGATGCCTTCGATGGCGGCCGCTACTTCCTTGGCTGACCGGAAGCGCGACAACTCCACCACGCGCACCGGCCAGTCCGCGAAGCGGTCCGAGAAGGTCTGGGCATGCTGTTCGGCCAGCAGGGTGGTGGGGCACAGCAGGGCAACCTGCTTGCCGTTGGCCACCGCCAGGAAGGCCGCGCGCAGCGCCACTTCGGTCTTGCCGAAGCCTACGTCGCCGCAGACCAGCCGGTCCATGGGGCGGCCAGAGGTCATGTCTGCCAGGACGGCTTCGATGGCGGCGGCCTGGTCGGCCGTCTCTTCGAAGCCGAAGCCTTCGGCAAACGCCTGATAATCGTTCAGCGGCAAGTTGAAGGCGAAGCCTTCGCGCGCGGCGCGCTGCGCATACAGCGCCAGGAGCTCAGCCGCGGTGTCGCGCACCTGCTTGGCGGCCTTGCGGCGCGCCTTGTCCCATTGGCCGGAGCCCAATTGATGCAGCGGTGCGGCTTCCGGGTCGGCGCCGCTGTAGCGGGCGATCACGTGTAGCTGCGAGACGGGCACGTACAGCGTGCTGCCGTTGGCGTATTCAAGATGGAGGAATTCCATCTCGCCTTCGCCCATGTCCATATTGACCAGACCGTGGTAGCGGCCGATGCCGTGCTGCGCATGGACGACGGGGTCGCCGGCACGCAGTTCGGACAGGTCGCGCACCATGGCTTCGACGTTGCTGGCGCGTTCCTGGTCGCGCTTGCCGCGGCGGCCGGTGTTGGCCAGGCCGGGGTACAGGTCGTTTTCGGTCAGGAAGGCCAGATTGGCCTGCGGCAGCCCGAAGCCGGTGGCAAGCGGCGCGGCGACGATGCCGAAATTCGCGTCGGAAGCGAGGAAGGCTTCGATGGTGTCCGGTTGCGCGTCAGGCGTGACGCCGAACTCGTTCAACATCTGCACCAGGGTCTCGCGCCGGCCGGCGGAGTCCGCACACAGCAGCACGCGGGTCTGGCGTGTTTGCACCAGCGCGCGCAGCTTGGCGATCGGATCGTCGGAACGGCGCGCCACGCTCACGTCGGGTACCGCACGGAAGTCGGGATGCGGCTCGCCGGCGGTCAGCGACAGGCGGCGGAACTCCTTCAGGCGGGTGTAGAGCGTTTCGCTGTCCAGGAACAGCGCGGACGGCGGCAGCACCGGGCGTTCGCGGTCGCTTTTCAGGAAGCCGTAGCGGCTGGACGTGTCGTGATTGAAACGCTGGATCGCGTCGTCGATATCGCCGACCGTGACAGTGACGGTCCCGGCCGTCAGGTAATCGAAGAGCGTCGCCGTTTCCTCGAAGAAGAGCGGCAGGTAGTACTCGACGCCGGCAAACGGGATGCCGTTGCCGATGTCCTTGTAGGGCAGGGCGCGGGACGGGTCGCCTTCGAATATTTCACGAAAGCGCGCGCGGAACCGGGTGCGCGAATCCTCGTCCATCGGGAATTCGCGGCCGGGCAGCAGCTGGACCTCGCGCACCGGGTACAGGCTGCGCTGCGTGTCCACGTCGAAACTGCGGATGGTTTCGATCTCGTCGTCGAACAGGTCCAGCCGGTAAGGCACCGCCGACCCCATGGGGAACAGGTCGATCAGCCCGCCGCGCAGGCAGAATTCGCCCGGCGCCGTCACCTGGGTGACGTGGTTGTAGTTGGCCAGCGTCAGTTGCGCGCGCAGGGCGGCCTCGTTCAGCTTGTCTTTCTGCTTGAACGAGAACGTGTAGGCCGCCAGGAACGACGGAGGCGCCAGCCGGTACAGCGCGGTCGTGATCGGCACCGTCAGCACGTCCACCGTCTTCATCATCAGCGAGTGCAGCGTGTGCAGGCGCTGGGAAATCAGGTCCTGGTGTGGCGAAAACGCGTCATAAGGCAACGTTTCCCAGTCGGGCAGCTGGCGCACGCGCAGGTCCGGGGCGAACAGCTGGATCTCTTCCGCCAGGCGCTGTGCCTCCAGCGGCTCGGCCGTCAGGATGACCAGCGGCGCGGCCGCCTGCCGTGCCAGATCCGCCAGCAGCCAGGCGTCTCCCGAGCCCGGAGGGCGGGGCTGCGCATAGCGCGCGCCGGGTTTCAGCGCGGACAGGGTAGGGGCGTTCGCCGGGACGGGCGGCGCGGCGGTGGCGGGGGAAGTGGGGGTGGGCATCAGGGTGGAAGCAGGCATCAAGCGGAAGATTATAAAATCACCGCACCATGTCTGACTCAATCATTGCGATCGTTCCCGCCGCGGGTGTCGGCGCCCGCGCCAGCCAGCCTGGCGCGCAGGCCGTGCCCAAACAGTATCGTCCATTGGCCGGACAGCCCATGCTGCGCCACGCGGTGCGCGCGCTGCTGGCCGATGACCGGGTGTCCCAGGTGCGCGTGGCCGTGACGCCGGGCGACGGGTGGGTGGACGCGGCCCTGGCCGGCCTGCCCCGGACGGTGTGGCGGGCCTGTGGCGGCACGACACGGGCCGATACCGTCGCCGGCGCGCTGGCAGACAGCGGCGTGGCCGACGATGCCTGGGTGCTGGTCCATGACGCGGCCCGTCCCGGCCTGCCGGAGGCCGCGCTGCGACGCCTGATCGACGCCTGCCTGGCCGACCCGGTGGGCGGCCTGCTGGCGTTGCCCGTGGCCGACACGGTCAAGGGCGGGCACGAGCGGGTGGAGCGCACCCTGGACCGCAATGGATTGTGGTTGGCGCAGACGCCGCAGATGTTTCGGGCCGGCGTGCTGCGCGATGCGCTGACGGCGGCCTCCGTGAATGGCGTGACCGTCACCGACGAGGCGTCGGCCCTCGAGGCCGCCGGGTACGCGCCGTTGCTGGTCCCGGGCGCCTTGCGCAACTTCAAGGTGACGTGGCCGGATGATTTCGAACTGATGGAAAAATGGCTATGAGCATTCCTTTTCGCGTCGGGCAGGGCTTTGACGTGCACGCGCTGGTCGAAGGCCGCCCGCTGATCATCGGCGGGGTCACGATCCCGCACACGCATGGCCTGCTGGGGCATTCCGATGCGGACGTGCTGCTGCACGCGATCACCGACGCGCTTCTGGGCGCCGCTGGCCTGGGCGACATCGGCCGCCACTTCCCCGACACGGACCCCGCGTTCAAGGGCGCGGACAGCCGCGTGCTGCTGCGCGAGGCGATGGCGCGGGTACGCCGCGCGGGATGGGTGCCCGTCAACATCGACGCCACCCTGCATGCACAAGCCCCCAAGATCGGCCCGCATGCGCCGGCCATGGTGACGAACATCGCTGCTGACCTCGGCCTGGCAGAGACCGAGATCAACATCAAGGCCAAGACGAACGAAGGCTTGGGTTATCTGGGCCGCAAGGAAGGCATCGCGGCCACTGTCGTTGCCTTGCTGGCCCGCGCGTAAACCTGACGATGTTCCATCGTAAATGCAATGAAATTCCATTGCATTTACTTTGCTATACATCTTTAACAAATGAATAAGCGGGTCAAATTGATCTGGAATATTCTGCGCTACCTCAATCTGCCTACATAGAGAATTTCAGATGCGTTTACGTGGCGTCGCGCTGTTTTCGGTCCTCGTTGCATTGGGTTCGCCCGCACACGCTGCGTTTGAACAACAGCTCGGGCCTCTGGCAGGCGTCGTCGGACAGCAGATGATCCAGGGCTGGACCGCCGCCGTGCAGGATGGCTGGTTCACGTTGCGCAACGTGGCGACGCCCGGCAGTGAACAAACGCTTTACCTTCCGGTCGGACCGGCCCCCGAACAGGGGCGCGTGACCGATGTGAATGTGGTCGTCAATTCGCAGAATCCGAAGGCCTCTATTGGCGTGGCGCTGAGCAATCCCGCGAAGAAGGGCTTGTGCCTGATCGAGATCACGGCCGACAAGAAAACCATCCTGTTCTGTCTTGAAGGCCAGAACCGTCGCGATATCGCCACGGTTCCCAACCTGGCCAAGCTGGATGGCTCGGACCGCATCAAGGTGGTCGAGTTGCCGGGCGCAGCCCGGTTCATCGTGAACGGCAAGATCATCGGCGACGTGACCGATTCTTCCGCCGTGGGCGGTGACATCGGCATCATGGCTTACGACGTGGGCACGTTCGGTATTGCGGACTTTTCGATCAATACCGACCTGGCGCCCCGGCAGGGCGCCCCTGCGCAACAAGGCGGCGGCTTGCCCCCGCGCAGCGGCGCTGGCGCGCCGGCGCCACAACCTGCCGGCTTGCCTCCGCGTGGGGGTGGCGCGGGCGGCGGCGCCAGCGCGCCGCAGGGCACGCAACCGCCTGTCGCGGCCCCGGCTCCCAACAATTCGGGCGGTTCCGGCTTGGCCGGCGCCGGTCCGTATCCGCGTTTTGGCGGCGACACCATGCGTATCGTGTCGGTGTATGTCGGCATCATGCGCAGCATTTTCATGCATGAGTTCGGCCATGCATTGATCGGCGAACTGGAATTGCCGTCCACGGGCGCGGAAGAAGATGCGGTGGATATCTACGCCGCCTTGCAGATTGTCGAGCCGACGATGTATCCGTCGGCCGACCAGGACACGAACACCATGGCGCGTGACGCTGCGACCTACGCCGCCTTGCAGTGGTACTACAGCGGCAAGCTGGCGGAAAAGCGCGGGGCGTCCGAATCGTCGGCCTGGCAGGACGAGCACACGGGCGACCTCAAGCGCTTTCGCAACATGCTGTGCATCATGTATGGCGGCAATCCGGCCGTGTTCGAATCGGTCGCCAAACATGTAGGCCTGGAAGACCGGACCAAGGCGCGTTGCGCCGACGAATTCAACAAGCAGAACCGCGCCTGGCGCAAGATCCTGGCGCCGCACACCCGTGTCGGCACCTGGTCGCCCGACGGCCAGCAGCCGGCCAACGCGCCTGGTGCGCCGGTCAATGTGGTGTTCGAGCCGTCCAAGCGCAAGATCGGCAACCTGTTCGCCACTGCCCTGTCGGACGCGATTTCGGCCAACATCAAGCTGCTTGGGCAGACCTATGTGCTGCCCCGCCCGGTGAACGTGGTGTTCAAAGACTGCGACACGCTCAACGCGTGGTACAGCCCGCGTGAAGGCTCGATCACCATGTGCTATGAGCTGATCGAGAACATTGCGGTGATGATCTCCGACATCGAAATGGGCACAGTGGGCGGTGAAGTTGTGGCCACAGGTGGCGGCAAGGCGCCGTCTCAACAACCGCAGCAGCAGCCCCAACAGCAGCCCCAACAGCAGCCCCGGCCATCACCGCCGGGGCAGGGGATGCCGCCAAGCGCCATCGACGAACTCAAGGATATGGGCGTGCCTGCCACGTTCCTGCTGTTCCCGTCACCGTATAAGGGTCCGACGCCGAACCAGATCAATCGGGCCAAGCTGATCACGACAGGCGACCTCGTTGGCATGATCAAGAACGACAGCAATCTGCTGATCGTCGACACCAGCGGGCTGCGCGATACGCTGCCCATCGGTTATCCCCTGGCCGATGCGGGCTCGGATGGCAGTGTCACGGACCAGTTGCAAAGCGCCCTGGATGCCTGGCTGCTGAAAAAGGCGAACAACAATCGCCGTGCGGCGGTCGTGTTCGTGGGCGCCAGCATGAACGACCGTTCGTCGTACAACGCGGCGTTGCGCGCGGGGTCGCTCGGCTGGACCGCCTATTGGTACCGCGGCGGCGTCGAAGCCTGGGTGGCCAACGGTTTGCCCACCACCGCCGACATGGCGAAGAAGAACTAAACGTTTCGGTCGCGGCCTGGCGCCGCCCCAAAGAAAAAACCCGCCTGGTTGCACAGGCGGGTTTTTTTCTTTTAGGGCCAGGCCGCCGCAAGCACGCGAAGCGTGTGCGGCGTGGGGGCTGCTCTCTTACTTGCCTTGGGCGGCCAGGGCCAGCGCGGCGGCGTTCACCACGGCGGCGATACGGCCGGCGTCGCGCAGCTGTTCCGTCGACAGGCCATCGTTCTTCAGGTTTTCATAGTGCGAGGCCACGCAGAAATGGCACTTGCCGATGATCGAGGCGACCAGCGCGAACAATTCGAAGCGCTTCTTTTCCACGCCGCCATGGGTGGCGTAGGCGTTCATGCGCAACTGGGCCGGCAGGCTCTTCAGGTTGGCGTCGCCCGTCATTTCGACGTAGGGATACCAGGTGTTGTTCATGCCCATGAGCGCCGAGGCGGTCAGTGCGGCATTGGCGTCGCCTTCCGACAGGCCGCTCTTGAAGGCTTCCACCAGCACCGGGCTGCGCGCGGCATAAGCGGCGGACAGGGCGGCGCCTACGGCGTCTTCAGGGGCCAGCGTCGAGCGGGCAATCACGGCGTCCAGATTCAGGCGGATGTCCTTGGCCCAATCCGGGAGCTGTTCCTTAATGGTGGTAAGAAATTCCATAGTTTTTACCTATAATCTAGAGCAATTAAAGCCCAGCTCGGGGCCTGCAAGCAGGCCCGTTGCCGGGCTGGAAATTACAGCGTAGCGCCGCCAACCGTACGGTTGCACGGGCACAGTTCGTCGGTTTGCAGACCGTCGAGCAGACGCAGAACTTCTTCCGGGTTACGGCCGACGTTCAGGTTGTTCACCGAAACGTGCTGGATCGTGTTGTCCGGATCAACGATGAACGTGGCGCGCAGAGCAACGCCAGCACCCTTTTCACGGACGCCCAGTTGGTCAATCAGGGCACCGGTGGTGTCGCCGAATTGGTAGTGGCCCAGCTTGTTCAGGTCCGGGTGCTCACGGCGCCATGCCAGCTTGACGAATTCGTTGTCGGTCGAGCCGCCCAGCAGGACGGCGTCGCGGTCTTCGAAATCCTTGGCCAGCTTGTTGAAGCCGACGATTTCGGTCGGGCACACAAACGTGAAGTCTTTCGGGTAGAAGTAGATCACCTTCCACTTGCCGGGGAACGAGCTTTCGGTGATGTCTTCAAACGCCGACACGCCATTTTCTTCGTGCTGGTTGAAGCCGGGCTTGACGCCGGTGACCTTGAAGGGCTCGAGTTTGTCGCCAACAGTTTTCATGTGTACTCCCAGTAGTTGTTGGTGGAAATAAGGCTGTGCCTTAAAGCATAAATTCTACGCTATGGATTATCGTTGTCTAATTGATAATTCCTAAACTTAGCTTTGGGCAACTCTATGCGGGCAGTCAGGCCGCCACCCTCGCGGGGAAGCATCCGCAGCGATCCGCCCACGTGCTTGAGCAGGCGTTCGACGATCGCCAGACCCAGCCCTGCGCCGCTGACGCCGGTGCGTGCCGCCTCGCCACGCGAGAACGGCCGCAACAGGCGATCCACGTCTTCCGGCGCGATGCCGGGGCCGCGATCCGCCACCTCGATCACGATCATGCCGCCTTCAGCTTGCAGTGTCATGACCAAATGGGCCATGCCGTCGCTGGAGCGTCCGTAGCGGCGGGCGTTTTCGATCAGGTTGCTGACCACGCGCTTCAAGTCCAGCGCCGTGATCCGGGCACGCAGCCCCGGTTCCAGGGACGCTTCGAGCTCTCCGCCCAGCGAGGCCGTGTGGCTGCGTTCGCGTTCGTAGAGTTCGGCCAGTACCGCCGAGATGTCGGTCGCCAACTGCGGCAGCGTGCCGGCGGGGCGCGCGTATTCCATCAGCTGGCCGATACTGTGGTCGATCTGGCCCAGGTCTTCGTCGATGGCCTGGCGGGCGTCTTCCGACACGCCGCTCAGCTCGATCTCAAGCCGCATGCGGGCAAGTGGGGTGCGCAGATCGTGCGAAATCCCCGCCAGCATCAGTTCCCGGTCTGCCTCGGCCTGCCGCAGGTCTTTGGCCATCCGGTTGAACGAGGCGTTCAGGTCGCGGATCTCCAGCGGCCCCTGCTCGGGCAGGGCCGCCGGCGTTTCGCCGCGCGACAGGACTTGCGCCGCCCGGGCCAGCCGCGACAGGGGCCGGTTCACGAAGCCCACCGAGACCGCCGCCCCGACAAGGGAAAGCAGCAACGCCGTGGCGCCCCATCCCAGCCATTCGATCCCGCCCGTCAACCCGATCTGTTCTCGCTCGAACACCAGCCAGTACAGGTCTTTCTCTATCTGGAAGCTGACCCAGAAGCCGGGCACCTGGTTCACGCCCCAGGCAATCTGCGTTTCCGGGCCGAAGCGCGTGCGGATGTGCTGGGCAACGCGTTGCCAGTAGTCGTCGTCGGGGAGGGCTTCGGCAAAGTCGGTGACCTCGCGCGGATAGACCTGGATGCCTTCATTGGTGGCCAGATCCAGCAGGAGCTTGCTGCGTTCGCCGTTATGCGAGTAGATCAGCGCCGTGCGCGTGATATTGACGGCCGTGATCACCCGCTGCGCCATTTGATTGGCGCGCGGTCCCAGCTCCATGCTGAAGAAGACTTGTAGCCACGCGCCCAGGCTGACGAGCATCAGCGCGGCAAGCAGCAGGAACGTGCGGCCGAACAAGCCGAGCCGCAAACGTGATGTCAGGTTCCTGAAGGTTCTGCGCAAGCGGGGCACGAGGCTGCGCTCCTGCCCGGGGCGGGCGAGCCGATCAGCTACCACCGTCCGGCACAAACACGTATCCAAGACCCCAAACGGTCTGGATGAACACGGGCTTGGACGGATTGGGTTCGATCAGTTTGCGCAGGCGCGAAATCTGGACGTCGAGGCTGCGATCGAAGGCTTCGTATTCGCGGCCGCGGGCCAGCTCCATGAGCTTGTCGCGGGACAGGGGAATCTTCGGATGGCGCGCAAACACCTTGAGCACCGAGAATTCACCCGTGGTGATCGGCACCTGTTCGCCGTTGCGCGTGAGCGTACGGGTGGACAGGTTGAGCACGTAGGGACCGAAGGCGATGGATTCGTTTTCCTGGCTGGGGGCGCCGGGATGCTCCTCGGTACCGCGGCGGCGCAGGATCGCATTGATCCGTGCCAGCAGTTCCCGGGGGTTGAAGGGTTTGGACAGGTAGTCGTCCGCGCCCATCTCCAGGCCCACGATGCGGTCGATTTCTTCCGCCTTGGCCGTGAGCATGATGATGGGGGTATTGTCGTGGCCACCGCGCAGCCGGCGACAGATGGACAAGCCATCTTCGCCGGGCAGCATCAGATCCAGCACGAGCAAGTCGAAGTGCTCGCGTTGCCAGAGTTTGCCCATCTCTTTGGCGTCTTCGGCAACGAAAACGTTGAATCCCTGCTCGGACAAATACCGGCGCAGCAAATCGCGCAAGCGCGGATCATCGTCGACGACGAGGATTTTTCGGGTGGGGGTGGTGTTTTGCGTATTCATGGCCGGAAATGTAACAGTGACGAGAACCAGCGGCTAGTGGGCGTTCACAAGATATTACACATTGCGAACCATGGTTGAAATCCCCCTTACAACCGGGGCCAAAGCCGCCGTATTTCGTACAATCTGCATCTATGGAACTAAACCTGCTGGCTTTGGAAACGTCTTCGTCCCGTTGTGGGGTGGCCCTTTTGCGGGCGGTCGATGGCCGTCTGGAGGTCAGTACCCGGGAACACGAGGGGTCCCAGGAGCATGCGGAACGGCTTTTGCCGATGACCAACGAACTGCTGGCAGCCTCAGGGCTGGCGCCGTCCGCCCTGCACGCCGTGGCGTTCGGCCAGGGCCCGGGGGGCTTTACGGGGCTGCGCGTGGCCTGTGGCGTGGCGCAGGGCATGGGGCTGGGCCTGGGCATACCGGTGCTGCCCGTGGTGTCCCACCAGGCCGTGGCGGCCCAGGTGGCCGATGCGACGCCGTCCGACGCCATCGTCGTGGCACTGGATGCCCGGATGAATGAGGTCTATCTGGCGGTCTACCGCCTGGTTGCCGCCCGGGAGGGTGAATCCGGCTGGGAAGCCTTGCAGCCGCCCTTGCTGATCGCGGCAGCAGAAGTCGTGCCCTGGACCGAACACCATCTTTCCGCATGGTCGGCGCAGACGGGGCAGAGCCTGAATCTGGTGCTGGCCGGCGACGCCTGGGATGCTTATGCGGCCGATATGGCGCATCCCGCCGCATGGCGCCGCGCCGCCGACGCGCAACGGCCCGAAGCCGCCAGCGTGGCGCGCCTGGCGCGCCAGGGCTGGCTGCGCGGCGAGGCCCTGCCGCCCGAACAGGCCGCGCCGCTGTACGTGCGCGACAAGGTGGCGTTCACCACCGCCGAGCGCATGCGCGGCGAAGGCGGCAATCCCAAGGCGCAGCCGTCGCTGGCGCCCCAGGCCCCTCAGGTGCCCTTGATTCCGCAGCCGCTCACCGAGGCCGACCTGGACGAGGTCGTCGCGCTGGAAGCCCATGTGCAGGCCTTCCCCTGGACGCGCGGCAATTTCGCGGATGCGCTGGCCGCCGGGTATGGCGCCTGGGTGCTGCGCCGCGAAGGCAAGGTGGCGGGTTTCTGCATTCTGATGTTCGCGCCCGACGTGGCGCATCTGCTTGTGATCGCCGTGGACAAGCACCTGCATCGCCAGGGCCTGGGCGGCGTGCTGCTTGACTGGTGCGAGCAGCAGGCGCGTGAGCGCGGGCTGGAAGGCGTGTTGCTGGAAGTCCGTCCGTCGAACGCGTCCGCCGTCAGTTTCTATCAACGCCACGGTTATCTGCAGATCGGCGTGCGGCGCGGGTATTACCCGGCCGCCAAAGGCGCCCGTGAAGACGCCCTGGTCATGCAGAAGCGGTTCGCCGCAGTGGCGGAGGAAGCGGCATGACGGTGCCGATCGCCGCCGCCAGGCCGGCAGCCCCCCGCGTCAATCCCCTGCAGCGCATCTGGCTGCGGGAAATCGGCATGGAACGCCTGTGGATGCGCCCGGCGCCTGCTGCGGCACGCCTGGCAGTCATGCCTCAAGCGCCTGTTTCCGAACCCGTTTTGGCCCCTGGCCTGGCACCCGCCGTGGTGGCGCGCGATATCGCGCCGGCAACGGTGCCGCCGACGGTTGCGTCGCCGGCACCCGCCGTACCGCAAGCGGCCGCGGTTAGTCCGGTGCCGGCCGAGCCTGTGGTTCCGAGCACGCGCTCGAATGGCCGTCCCGGTATCCCGGCGTCCATCCTGAATCGCACCGGTCCGCCGCCGCGCCCCGTGCCCAAGGCAGCCGAAGACGAAGCCGTCGAAGCGCCGCGCATCCCCGTGGCGCAAGCCGTCAAGAACGCCACCCTGGACGAGTTGCGCGAGCAGGTCGTGGCCTGCACCGCCTGCGGCTTGTGCGACGGCCGGCGCCATGCTGTCTTCGGCCAGGGCGCCACTCCCACCCGCTGGCTGGTCGTGGGCGAGGCCCCCGGCGAGCAAGAGGACCGGCAGGGCCATCCCTTCGTGGGCCGGTCCGGCCAATTGCTGGACGCCATGCTGGCCGCCGTGGGCATGAGCCGCGAGACCGACGTGTTCATCACCAACGTGATCAAGTGCCGCCCGCCGGGCAATCGCAACCCCAAGCCCGAGGAAATCGCGGCCTGCAGCCCGTACCTGATGCGGCAGATCGCCTTGCTGAAACCCGAGCGCATCCTCGTGCTGGGCCGTTTCGCGGCGCAGACGCTGCTGGGCACGGACGCCACCATCGGCAGCCTGCGCGGCCGCGTGCACGCGCTCAAGACGGACGAGGGCGCCGAGATCCCCGTCATCGTCAGCTACCACCCAGCCTACCTGTTGCGCAGCCCGTCCGAGAAGGCGCGCGCCTGGCAGGACCTGAAACTGGCGTCACGGATGGTGTGACCGCGTCGGGCGGGCGCATGTCCAGATAAGAAAAAACCGGGCCTGGGCCCGGTTTTTCTTTGGAAGATCAATGGCTTGGTGTGGTGGCGGCCTAGTGCGTGGAATCCAGCGCGCGGCCGTGGCCTTCCTGGCCGATCTGGTCGTGCAGATCGGGGTTGGCCTGCATGTTGCGCTTGCTCCAGCGCATGAACACGACCATCAGCACGGCGACTACGGTGCCGAAGATGACGATGATCACGTTGATGGGCAATTGCAGCCAGAGCAGCAGGGTGTACATCGCCACCATCAGCAGGATGTTGAGCTGTTCGTTGAAGTTCTGCACGGCGATGGAGTGGCCGGCCGACAGCAGCACGTGGCCGCGGTGCTGCAGCAGGGCGTTCATCGGCACTACGAAGAAGCCGGCCAGGCCGCCCGTGATCAGCAGCAGCAGGTAGACGCTCCAGGGCGAGTAGACCAGCGGCATCAGCAGCACGACCAGCCCCATGGCGGCGCCCACCGGCAGCACGGCCAGGGCGCGGCGCAGCGGGATGCGGCCTGCCAGGATGGACCCTACCACCGTGCCCAGCGCTGCCACGCCCATCAGCATCGAGGCCTTGTCCAGCTGATAACCCAGGTGGCTGCGGCCCCATTCGATGACGATCAGCTGGAGGGTCGCGCCGGCGCCCCAGAACAGCGTGGTCACGGCCAGCGAGATCTGGCCCAGCTTGTCGCGCCAAAGCACGCAGACATAGCCCCAGAACGTGCGGATGAGCCTCACCGGGTTCTTTTGCTGCGGCGGATAGCGCACGTGGGTGCGCGGAATCATCAGGTTGCACAGCGCTGCCAGCAGATACACGAAGGCGATCACGAGGATGGCCGCTTCGGCGGGCGTGTGGACCAGGTTGCCGATGAACGAGTGGCTGAGCAGCGCGCTGGACACCGAGGACGAGATCAGCAGACCACCCAGCACCGTGCCCAGGATGATGGAGAAGACCGTGAGGCCTTCGATCCAGCTGTTGCCCTTGACCAGCATGTGGGGGGGCAGCATTTCGGTGACGATGCCGTATTTGGCGGGCGAGTAGGCGGCGGCGCCGATGCCCACGACCGCGTAGGCCGCGCACACGAGATATGTTTGATATTCCGGGGCCACGCCGATGCTGGCGTAGGAGAACATCAGCAGGCAGCCGGCCACCTTCAGGGCGTTGGTGGAAAACATCACCCGGCCCTTGGGGAAGGAATCCGCCAGGGCGCCGACAAAGGCCGCCAGCACCACATAGGCCAACGCGAAGGACCATTTCATCATGGGCGCCAACCAGTCGGGGCCGTGCAGTTCCTGTATCAAGGCGATGGCTGCGATGAACAGCGCGTTGTCCGCCAATGATGAGAAGGCCTGCGCGGCCATGACTAGATAGAAACCACGTTTCAAGAATGTCCCCGTTCTTTGGCCTGAGCCCGGCCGGTCCGCGTGAAAATTATGTGTCGTGCCAAAAAGTGTCAGGGAGTATAGCCGGAGCGCGCAAGCGCGCTATTGAGCGTTTGCCCGCGGGTTGACCGTTGCTGACGTTTGGGGACAGACTGCCTGCGGTATCATACGACCCATGTGTGAGCCGGCCCTTGAAGGGCCGGTTTGCAATCTATGCGGCAGGTCCGTTAACGCCTTTCGTTCAACCCACCCCGTCGTCATCGTACTGTGCGTCTCACTCAGCTAAAACTCGCCGGCTTCAAGTCCTTCGTTGATCCCACCGTGATCCCCGTGCCCAGCCAACTGGTCGGCGTGGTGGGTCCCAATGGCTGCGGAAAATCGAACATCATTGACGCCGTGCGATGGGTGCTGGGCGAGGCCAAGGCCTCCGAACTGCGCGGCGAGTCCATGCAGGACGTCATCTTCAACGGCTCGGGCCACCGCAAGCCGGCCGCTCGGGCGTCGGTCGAAATGGTGTTCGACAACAGCGAAGGGCGCGCTGCCGGCCAATGGAGCACCTACGCCGAAATCGCCGTGCGCCGCGTCCTGACCCGGGACGGCACCAGCAGCTATTTCGTCAACAACCAGCAGGTCCGACGCCGCGATATCCACGACATCTTCCTGGGCACCGGCCTGGGCGCTCGCGGCTACGCCATCATCGGCCAGGGCATGATCAACCGCCTGATCGAGGCGCGTCCTGAAGAACTGCGGGTGTTCCTGGAAGAAGCGGCCGGCGTATCGCGCTACAAGGAACGCCGCCGCGAGACCGAAAACCGCCTGTCCGACACGCGCGAGAACCTGACGCGCGTCGAAGACATCCTGCGGGAACTGAACAGCCAGCTGGAGAAGCTGGAGGCGCAGGCCGAAGTGGCCACCCGCTACCGCGAACTCCAGGCCGACGGCGAAAAGAAGCAGCATGCGCTGTGGTTCCTGAAGGAAACCGGGGCACGCGAAGAGCGTGCCAAGAAAGCCCAGGAAATGGCGCAGGCCCAGAATGAACTGGAAGCCGCCATCGCCGGCCTGCGGGCGGGCGAAGCGGCGCTGGAATCCCGGCGCCAGGCCCATTACGCGGCCAGCGACGCGGTCCACGCCGCCCAGGGCGGGCTGTATGAAGCCAACGCCCAGGTCAGCCGCCTGGAGGCCGAGATCCGCCACGTGGTGGATTCCCGCAACCGCCTGCAGTCCCGTCGCGACCAATTGCAGCAGCAGATCGCGGAATGGACCAGCCAGCGCGAGCACTGCACCGAACAGATCGCCCAGGCCGAAGACGACCTGGCGACCGCCGCCGCCCGCACTGAAGAGGCGCGGGCCACGGCGGAAGACGCCCAGGCGGGCCTGCCATCCGTCGAACAGCGGGTGCGCGAAGCCGCCGCTGGCCGCGACGAGATGCGTGCCGCCCTGGCCCGTGTCGAACAGAACCTGGCACTGGTCGCCCAGACCCAGCGCGACGCCGACCGCCAGATGCAGGTCCTGGAGCAGCGCCGCGAACGCCTGCAGCAGGAACTGCGTGAACTGCACGCCCCGGACCCGGTGCGCCTGGAGCAGTTGGCCGGCGACCGCCTGGCAGGCGAAGACCAGCTGGAAGAAGCCCAGGAAGAGCTGGCCACCCTGGAAGGCCGTGTGCCCGAAGCGGATGCCGAGCGCAGCCGCGCCCAGGCCGCCGCCCAGACCGACGTGCAGAACCTGGCACGCCTGGAAGCCCGCTTGTCGGCGCTGGTGAAACTGCAGGAAGACGTCCAGAAGCAGGGGGCGCTGGAACCCTGGCTGGCCAAGCATGAACTCGCGGGCCTGTCGCGCCTGTGGCAGAAGCTGCATGTCGAGCCGGGCTGGGAAACCGCCCTGGAATCGGCGCTGCGCGAACGCATGGCGTCGCTGGAAGTGCGCAGCCTGGATTGGGCGCGCGCGTTCGCCGAAGACGCGCCGCCCGCCCGCCTGGCCTTCTACCAATTGCCGGTCGCCGCGCCCACGCCGCCTGCGCCCGCCGGCCTGACGCCGCTGGCCAGCCTGCTGCGCATCACCGATCCCGACCTGCGCACGCTCTTGAACGACTGGCTGGCCGGCATCTACACCGCCACCGACGTGACGCAGGCCCTGGCCATGCGCGCGACCTTGCCCGCGGGCAGCGCCTGCGTGGTCAAGGCCGGCCACCTGATCGACGCGCACAGCGTGCGCTTCTACGCGCCGGACTCCGAACAGGCCGGCCTGCTGGCCCGCCAGCAGGAAATCGAAAACCTGCAGCGCGAGATCAAGGCCCAGCAACTGATCGCCGACCAGGCGCGCGCGGCGGTCGCCCGCGCCGAAGTGGCGTGGCAGCAGGTGTCCCAGGCGATCGCTCCGGCGCGCACACGCGTGGCCGAGGTCACGCGCCGGGTGCACGACATCCAGCTGGAACACTCGCGGCTGCAGCAGCAGGCCGAGCAATCCGGTGAACGCGCCTCGCGCCTGCGGCAGGACCTGGAAGAAATCAAGGTCCAGGAAGAAGACCTGCTTGCCACCCGCGAAGAGGCCGAAGCCCGTTTCGAGACCCTGGACGAGGAACTGGCCGAGCACCAATCCCGGTTCGCCGACGCCGAGATCGACGGCGAAACGCTGGCCGCCCAGGCAGAAGCCGCCCGCACGCGCCTGCGCGAGCTGGAGCGCGCGGCTCAGGAAGCGGAGTTCGCCGAGCGCGGCATCCAGGTCCGCATCACCGACCTGCAGCGCAACCAGCAATTGGCCGCCGACCAGAGCCAGCGCGGCTCGGTCGAACTGGAACAACTGATGGGCGATCTGGCAGAGCTGGATGCCTCCGCATCCCAGGCCGGCTTGCAGGACGCCCTGGAAGCGCGCGCCGAGCGCGAGGAAGCGCTGTCGCGCGCGCGCCAGGAAATGGAAAACCTGGCGGCCTTGCTGCGGGGCGCCGACGAAGACCGGCAACAGCAAGAGCAGACGCTGGAACCGCGCCGCGCGCGCATCATGGAATTGCAGTTGCAGGAACAGGCCGCCCGCCTGGCCGAAGAACAGTTCACCGAACAGCTCAACGCGCGTGAAGTCGACCGCGAGGCGCTGGCTCAGGATCTGGCCAACGCCCCAGACGAATGGCGCCGCGCCAGCTGGCTGCAGCAGGAAGTGGGGCGCATTTCGCGCCAGATCGAGTCGCTGGGCTCCGTCAACCTGGCGGCGCTGGACGAATTGAACACCTCGCGCGAACGCAAGGGCTTCCTGGATTCGCAGCACCAGGACTTGATGACCGCCATCGAGACCCTGGAAGACGCCATCCGCAAGATCGACCGCGAAACCCGCGAGCTGCTGCAAGAGACGTTCAATATCGTGAACGGCCACTTCGGCGAGCTCTTCCCCAAGCTGTTCGGCGGGGGCGAGGCCAAGCTCAGCATGACCGGCGAGGAAATCCTGGACGCCGGCGTGCAGGTGATGGCCCAGCCTCCGGGCAAGCGCAACAGCACGATCCACCTGCTGTCGGGCGGCGAGAAAGCGCTGACCGCGACCGCGCTGGTGTTCGCGCTGTTCAAGCTGAACCCGGCGCCGTTCTGCCTGCTGGACGAGGTGGACGCCCCGCTGGACGACGCGAACACCGAACGCTATGCGAACCTGGTTGCCAGCATGAGCGAGCAAACCCAGTTCCTGTTCATCTCGCACAACAAGATCGCCATGCAGATGGCAAAGCAACTGATCGGGGTAACCATGCAAGAGCAAGGGGTTTCGCGTATCGTTGCGGTAGATATAGATTCGGCCGTGCAAATGATGGCCTCCGAAGCGGCATAAACCCAATATTCAGAAAGGCGCCGCACTGTTGGCGCGGGATTTACACATGAGTGATTTGCAGATCGGGCTGATTGCCCTGGGCGTCTTGCTGATACTGCTGGTGCTGGGATTCAACTGGTGGCAGGATCGGCGCGTCCGGCGCAAGATGCAGAGCCATTTCCCCACCTCCGAGCAGGATCCGCTGCTGGGCGGCGCCGCCGCGGCCAGCGCCACGGCGACGGCTTCGGGGGCGACTTCGCGTCGCGAACCCGGCATGGGCGGCGATGCGCCGCGCGGGCAAGGCCAGCCTGCGCCTGTGGATCCCGGCAGCGATGCCGACGATGCCGAGGAGCCCGATCCCGCCTGCGAAGTGGTCATCGAGATCAACTTCGCTGAGCCGGTGCGCGGCGCCGACCTGCTGCCGTATATGCAAAGCCTGCGGCACGTGGGCCGCAAGCCCATGCGCGTGTTCGCCGAAACCGACCAGCGCCGCCATCGCGCGCGGGTCCATGCCGGCGAGACCTATGCCTCCATGCAGTTGGCCGTGCTGCTGGCCAACCGCAGCGGTCCGCTGACCGCCATCGAATGGTCGCAAGCCTGGGCCCGCGCCCAGGACATGGCCGAACGCTTTGACGCCACGATCGAGGGCCCGGACCAGCAAGCCGTGCTGGAGCAGGGCGCCCGCCTGGACGATACCTGCGCCGCCCTGGACACCCAGGTCGGCCTGACTCTGATGCTAGGCGCCGCTCAACCGGCCGCTGAAGTCCTGTCCGTCGCTCGCGACACGGGTTTCGTGGCGGACGGCAACCGCCTGGCCTGGCCCGCCGAAAACGGCGTGACCCGCTTCACGCTGTCGCGTGCCGACGGGGCTGCCTTTGACGCCGGCATGGGTGGTGTCGAACGCCTGTACCTGCTGCTGGACGTGCCCTGCGCGCCGGCAGACAGCCGCGCCTTTGGCCGCATGGTGGATGTGGGCCGCGACCTGGCTGCGCGCCTGCGCGCCGAACTGGTCGACGACCAGGGCAAACCGCTGGCCGACGGTTCGGAAACGGTGATCGACGAACGGCTGCAAGTGCTGTTCGAACAGCTCGAACAAGCGGGCCTGCCCGCCGGAAGCGAGCGCGCTCAACGGGTGTTTGCGTAAATGAGCGGCACGTCCGGTGGGGAATCCGCGGCCCAGGCCGCGGCGCGCTTGCGCGCAGAGCTTGAACAGCACAACGTCCGCTATTACGTCTACGACGAACCCTCGATCTCGGATGCCGAGTACGACGGGCTGATGCGCCAGCTGGAAGCGCTGGAGGCCGAGCACCCCGAGCTGGTCACGCCGGAGTCGCCCACGCAACGCGTGGGGGCGGCCCCGGTCTCGGCGTTCGGCAGCGTGCGCCATGTGGTGCCGATGCTGTCGTTGAACAACGCGTTCGACGAGGAAGAGGTCGCGGCCTTCGATCGTCGCGTGACGGATACGCTGCGAGGCGCGGGCCTCTTGGGCCCGGCGCAACAGGCCGATTATTTCTGTGAATTGAAACTCGACGGCCTGGCGATCAGCCTGCGCTACGAAGACGGCCGCCTGGTGCAGGCCGCGACGCGCGGCGACGGCCAGACGGGCGAGGACGTTACCTCCAACATCCGCACGATCAAGGCGATTCCGCTGCAGTTGAAGGGCGCTGCCCCGAAAGTGCTGGAAGTGCGCGGCGAAGTGCTGATGAACCGCGCCGACTTTGAAAAGCTGAATGTGGCCCAGGCCAAGCGCGACGAGAAAGTGTTCGTGAACCCGCGCAACGCCGCCGCCGGCAGCCTGCGCCAGCTGGACCCGCGCATCACGGCCAAGCGGCCGCTGCGCTTTTTTGCGTATGGTTGGGGAGAGGTCCAAGGCCTGCCCGGCGCGCAGAATGGCCTGTTCGATGAAACTTCGGCCGGCGCCGGCCAGGCGTCGGTGCTTCCGGAAAAATCGCACGGCGCGATGCTGGCCTGGCTGCACGAGCTTGGCTTGCCGGTCAATCTGATGCACAACCACCGGGCCACCGGCGCCGAAGGGCTGATGGCGTTCTACGCCAAGGTGGGCGCGATGCGCGCGACCTTGCCCTATGACATCGACGGCGTGGTCTACAAGGTGGATTCACTGCCGGCGCAGAAAGTCCTGGGTTTCGTGGCGCGCGCCCCGCGCTTCGCGCTGGCGCACAAGTTTGCCGCCGAAGAGGCTACGACGACCCTGCTGGATATCGAGGTGCAGGTAGGGCGCACCGGTGCAATCACCCCGGTAGCTCGCTTGAAGCCCGTGTTCGTGGGCGGCGTTACCGTCACCAACGCCACGCTGCACAACGAAGACGAGATCCGCCGCAAGGACGTGCGGATCGGCGACACCGTCATCGTGCGCCGCGCCGGCGACGTGATTCCCGAGGTGCTGGGGCCGGTGCTTGAAAAGCGGCCGGACGACGCCCGGGAATTCGTCATGCCGACGGCCTGCCCGGTCTGCGGTTCGGCCATCGAAAGGCTCGAAGACGAAACCATCGCGCGCTGCACCGGCGGCTTGTTCTGCGGCGCGCAGCGCAAGCAGACCCTGTGGCACGCTGCCAGCCGCAAGGCGCTGGACATCGAAGGCCTGGGCGAAAAACTGGTGGACCAATTGGTCGATAGCGGCCGCGTGAAGACGCTGGCCGACCTGTACAGCCTGCGTCCGCTGGAACTGGTGGGGCTGGACCGCATGGGCCAGAAATCCGCCGACAACCTGGTGGCCGCCATTGAAAAGGCCCGGGAGCCCGGTTTGGGCCGTTTGCTGTTCGCGTTGGGCATTCGCCACGTGGGCGAAACGACCGCCCGGGACGTCGCGCGGCATTTCGGCAGCATTGACGCCATCATGGATGCCGACGAAGATGCCTTGTCGTCCGTGCCGGACGTGGGCCCGGTGGTTGCGGCTTCCATTCGCCGCTTCTTTGCCGAGCAGCACAACCGCGACGTGATCGAACAACTGAAGGCGCAGGGTGTGAACCCGGTGGCCGAAGCCGTGCCGCAAGGCACGACGTTGGCGGGCAAGACCTTTGTGCTGACGGGCACGCTGCCGAACTGGACGCGCGAAGAGGCTTCGATGCACATCCAGGCGGCCGGCGGCAAGGTCAGCGGCTCGGTATCCAAGAAGACGGCATACCTGGTCGCAGGTGAGGAGGCCGGCAGCAAGCTCACCAAGGCCCAGGAACTGGGCGTGACGGTGCTGGACGAAGACGCGCTGAAGGCCTTGCTGGGCATGTCCTAGGCCCAGGCCCGAGTTCCTACTCGGTCTTCCCTGCAAAACGAAAAAGCTGCACGCCTTGGGCGCGCAGCTTTTTTTGCTTCAGGGCGGCTTGAGGCAAAAAAAACTGCCCGCATCGGCGGGCAGTTTTCTTGTCTGGCGAGAGGCTTACTGAATCTTGGCCTTGTCGCGCAGCTGCTTCTGGTAGTCGGCCAGGGTTTGCTGGCGCAGCATTTCTTCCAGTTGCGGACGCACTTGATCCAGCGGCGGAAATTCCACCGGGCGGGTGTCGTCAACCATGATGATGTGCCAGCCGAACTGGGTTTGCACCGGCTTGTCGACCAGTTGGCCCTTCTTCAGTTGGGTCACGGCTTGCGCGAACGGCTGGACGTAGTTGGTCGGAGGAGCCCAACCCAGATCGCCACCCTTTTCGGCGCTGCCGGGGTCCTTCGAGTTCTTCTTGGCCAGGTCGTCGAACTTGCTCTTGTTGCTCTTGATCTGGGCCAGCAGGTCATTGGCCGTCTTCTCGTCTTCGACGAGGATGTGACGGACCTTGTATTCCATCTTGCCGGCTTGTTCCTTCTTGATCTTGTCGTATTCCGCCGTGACCTTGGCGTCCGACACCGGATTCTTGGCCAGGTAGTCGGCCATCAGGGCGCGCACCAGGATGCCTTGGCGGGCCAGTTCGACTTCGGTCTGAACATCGGCCTGCTTGGCGATACCGCTGGATTCGGCGGCTTGCACGAAGATCTGGCGGTTGATCATTTCTTGCTTGACCTGTTCGCGCAGTTGCGGCGAATCGGTTGCGCCTTGGCTGACCAGCAGCTTGACGAATTGATCCAGGTTCTTTTGCGGAATGGCCTTACCGTTGACGGTTGCCACGTTTTGCGCGAAAGCAGGCACGGCGATGACGCAGGCCGCAGCCAGCATGACGATGCGTTTCATGAATATCCTTTGACTTTCTATTTGGGAGCCTGGGCATCTAGCGCAAGCGCATGAATCGGATAGGGGATCAAATCTTGCAAATGATGATACACCAGCCTATGTCGCGCCACGGCAGAGAGCCCTGCAAAGCAAGACGCAACGATGTGCACGCGATAGTGGCCGGCGCCGTTTTTACTGCCTTCGTGGCCGGCATGCAAATGCGAGTCGTCCAGAATGTCCAAAGTGAGGGGTTCCAGGGCGGCTAGGCGCTCCCGGATCAGGGCGATGCGGTCGGTGGTGTCTGACATGGCGGCAAGGGGTAAGTTCCGGCGCGCCGCCCTGGGGCGGGTGCGCCGATAAGGAGGGCCGTCTGGCGGATCAGGGCTTGCCCGGCGGGGTGCCGGAACCGGCGTTTTCGTCGGTCTGGATGTGTTTGCCCAGCCACACCGACTGGCCAATTACGAATACGACCATCAGGCCCATCAGGCCGAAGGCCTTGAAGCTGACCCATTGCGATTCGGTGAAATGGCCGGAGAACGCCACATACAGGTTCAGCGCGCCCGCGATGAGGAAGAAGCCGGCCCAGACCAGGTTCAGCTTGTCCCAGGCCGCGTCGGGCAACTGGATCTGCTTTTCCATCAGCCGGCGGATCAGGTTGCGGCCGAACAGCAGGCGGGCGAACAGCAGCGCGCCGCCGAACAGCCAATACAGCACCGTGGGCTTCCATTTGATGAAGACGTCGCTGTGCAGCCAGATCGTGGCGCCGCCGAAGACCAGGATGACCGTCAGGTTGATCCAGTGCATGGCCTCGGTGGGGCGGCCCGTGGCTTTGAGCCAGATGATCTGCAGCACGGCGGCCGCCATCGCGACGCCCGTGGCAATGAAGATGTCCGTGTACCGGTAGGCGATGAAGAACAGGAACAGCGGAAACAGGTCGAACAGAAACTTCTTCATTCAGTCTTCTATGGGTTCAAACGTCATCGACAGGGAGTTGATGCAATAGCGCAGCCCGGTGGGCTCGGGGCCGTCGGGGAAGACGTGGCCCAGGTGCGAATCGCAGACGTTGCACAGCACTTCGGTGCGCACCATCCCGTGGGTGGTGTCGCGCTCTTCGCGAACCAGTTCCGGGTCCAGCGGCTGGAAGTAGCTGGGCCAGCCACAGCCGGCGTCGAATTTGGTGTCGGATGCGAACAGGGCCGTGCCACAGCCCACGCAGCGGTAGATGCCGGGCGTGGTGGTATTCCAGTAACGCCCGGTGAATGCACGTTCGGTACCCTTTTCCCGGGTGACCACGTATTCTTCGGGGGAAAGCTGTGCGCGCCATTCGGCGTCGGATTTGCGTACTTTTTCCATATGAGCTCTTGGAGTCCCGATGCCCGAAATGGTTCGGGCATAATCCCGCCCCATGTTAATCGAGTTTGACCAGGCGGTAGTGTCCACGCCCCAGGCGGAAGTGTTGCGCGGGGTGAGCCTGACCCTGGCCGAACGCCGCATCGGCATCGTCGGCCCCAACGGCGCCGGCAAGAGCACGCTGGCGCGCCTGGTCAACGGCCTGGTGCTGCCTTCCGCGGGCAGCGTGCGGGTGGATGGGCTGGATACGCGCCGGGACCTGAAGGCTGTGCGCCAGCGGGTCGGCTTCGTGTTCCAGAACCCCGAGAACCAGATTGTCTTTCCCATCGTGCGGGAAGACCTGGCGTTCGGCTTAAAGCGCCTGGAACCCGACAAGGCGCGGCGCGAAAGCCGCATCGAATCCCAATTGAGCGCCCTGGGCGTGGGGCATCTGGCCGATCGCACCAGCCATACGTTGTCGGGCGGCGAGCGCCAGCTTGTGGCCCTGGCGGCCGTCCTGGTGATGGAGCCGGCGCTGATCGTCTTCGACGAACCCACGACCCAGCTGGACCTGCGCAACCGCAACCGGGTACGCTGCGCCATCGCCGGGCTGCCTCACGACGCCATTGTCGTCAGTCACGATCTGGAACTGCTGGAAGACTTCGACCGCGTGTTGGTCGTGCGTGATGGGGGCATCGCTGCCGACGACACGCCCGGCGCCGCCCTGCGCTGGTACCGGGAGCATTGCGCATGATGGAGCCGCTATACGTCGCTGGCCAGTCGCCGTTGCATCGACTGCCGGCCTGGCTGAAGCTCGCGGCACTGATCGGGGCCGGGGCAGGGCTGTTCATGCTGCGCGACCCGCGCTGGCTGGCCGTGGCATTTGCCGCGGCGGCGGCGTTGGTCGGATCGACGGGCGTCACTGCGGCCGCCGTCTGGCGCCAGGTGCGGGGGCTGCTCTGGGTGCTGCTGGCCGTCGCGCTGTTCACCGGATGGTTTCAAGGCTGGGTCGAGGCGCTGGCTGTGGTGCTGCGCATCGGGGCGATGGTAGGGCTGGCGCTGGCGGTCACGCTGGCCACCCGCACCTCGGACCTGATCGCCGTCTGCGAACGCGCGCTGATGCCGTTTGAACGCATCGGCCTCGCGGATGCCGGCAAGGTCGCGCTGGCCTTGGCGTTGGCGTTACGCTTCGTCCCCGAGATCTGGCGCAATTTCCAGGAGATCCGCGAAGCGCAAGCCGCCCGCGGGCTTGGCGCTCACCCGGTCGCCTTGATCGTGCCGCTGATCGTGCTGACGTTGAAGCGCGCCCAGGAAGTCGCCGAAGCCATCGACGCGCGCAGCCCCTGAGGGCGGCGCGCACAGCCTTGATTCCTTAGAGGGGAAGCCATGAAATCCAATAACACCGTGCTGATTGCGCTGTTCGCGGCGCTGATCGTCGTCTTGAGCCTGATGCCGCCGATTCCACTGCCCGGCATTCCGGTGCCGATCACCTTGCAGACGCTGGGCGCCATGCTGGCCGGCGCGATGCTGGGGCCGCTGCGCGGTGCGCTGGCCTGCCTGCTGTATCTGGCCCTGGCGGCGATCGGCCTGCCCGTGCTGCCGGGCGGCCGGGGCGGTCTGGGCGCCTTCTTCGGCCCCACCGGCGGGTTCCTGGTCGGGATGGTGGCGGGCGCCTTCGTGACGGGCTGGCTGGCGCGCCGTCTGGCGGGCCGCGCCACGGGCACCTGGACGGTGTTGGCAGGTTATATGGCCGCATGCGTCGTAGGCGGCATCGCGGTGGTGTACGCCTTTGGCGTGCCGTGGCTGGCGTCGGTGACCAAGATGGGGCTGCCCAAGGCGGCGACGGCGGTGGCGGTGTTCCTGCCGGGCGATCTGGTCAAGGCCGTGGTGGCGGCGTGGGTGGCCTCGCGAGTTGAACGCGTCTGGCCGATGCTGGGACGCTAGGCTGGCGGCACAGGGAATCCCCCAACTGACGCGCCGAAAGTTTTTCTAGTACAAGTTCGCCATTAACGAATGCGTTTGCTAAAACAAGGTTTCCGTAGCACATCAGGGATTTACCGTAGTTGCGGGAAGTCATCTGATACTGTTTTAACCATATAATATTTTTTTCTGTATAACTTTAACTAGGCTCGCTTCGCCTCAATCGAGGCACATAAGAGCCACCACAGGAGACAAAAATATGCGCAAGCACTTCGGCTTGTCCGCGGCGGCTGCCGCTTTCGCCCTGACGCTGCCGCTCCTGGCGAGCGCACAGGTCAAGGTGGGCGTGACGGTATCCAGCACCGGCCCCGCCGCGTCGCTGGGGATCCCCGAGCGCAACACCGTGGCATTGCTGCCCAAGGAAGTGGCCGGCCAGAAGATCGAATGGATCGTCCTGGACGACGCTACCGACACGACGCAAGCCGTCAAGAACTCGCGCAAGCTGGCCTCCGACGACAAGGTCGACGTTCTGATCGGCACGTCCGTGACCCCGGGCTCGCTCGCCATGGTGGACGTGGCTGCCGAAGCCAAGGTGCCGATGATCAGCGTGGCCGCCAGCGCCAAGATCGTCGAGCCGGTGGACGAGAAGCGCCGCTGGGTCTTCAAGACCCCGCAGAACGATGCGCTGATGGCCGGCGCCCTGGCTGACGCCATGGCCAAGTCCAAGGTCAAGACGCTGGGCTTCATCGGCTTTGCCGACGCCTACGGCGACGGCTGGCTGGACGTGATGCAAAAGGCCGCCAAGGCCAAGGGCATCGAGATCGTCGCCATTGAAAAATACAGCCGTACCGACACCAGCGTGACGGGCCAGGTCCTGAAGCTGGTCGGCGCAAAGCCCGACGCCATCCTGATCGCCGGCGCCGGCACCCCGTCGGCCCTGCCGCAGAAAGAACTGAAGGCCCGTAACTACGGCGGCACCATCTATCAGACCCACGGCGCCGCCAACAACGACGTGCTGCGTGTCTGCGGCAAGGACTGCGACGGCATGTTCCTGCCGGCCGGCCCGCTGCTGGTGGCGGCCCAGTTGCCCGATTCCAACCCGGTCAAGAAGTCGGCCCTGGCCTACGTCGAGACCTACGAGAAGGCCAACGGCGCCGGCTCGACCAACACGTTCGGCGGCCACATGTGGGACGCCGGCCAACTGGTCGTGGCGGCATTGCCGGTGGCGTTGAAGTCGGGCGCCAAGCCCGGCACGCCGGAATTCCGCGTTGCCATGCGCGACGCGCTGGAAGGCGTGAAGGATCTGGCTGCCTCGCAAGGCGTGTTCAACATGTCGCCGACCGACCACGCCGGCTTTGACGAGCGTTCGCGCGTCATCGTCAAGGTCGAAGGCGGCAAGTGGGTCTATCAGCCCGGCCTGTAATTCCCCAGGATTGCCCGATCCACGGGTGCGCGACGTAAAGCAGGCGCCAGTCGCTGGCGCCCGCCTTGCAGCACCCGAGCAATGCTTCGCACCGGCCTTTCCGGCCGGTGCGTCGTATCAGCAAGAAATCACAAGGTAGTTGTTCGATGGATTCCTCAATTGCGCTGATCCTGCTGCAAGACGGTGTCGTCAACGGCGCTATCTATGCCCTGTTGGGCATGGCTCTGGTGCTGGTTTTCGCCGTCACGCGCGTCATTTTCATTCCCCAGGGCGAGTTCGTGGCGTTTGGCGCCTTGACGCTCGCCATGCTGGTGGACGGCAAGGTGCCCGGCACCGCCTATCTGCTGCCGCTGCTGGGCGCCGTCTGCCTGGCGCTTGAACTGCTGCGCGCCGTGCGCACCCGCAGCTTCGCCGGCCTGCCCAAATCGCTGGTCACCTGTGTCGTCCTGCCGCTTGCGCTGTTCTGGGTGACCAAGAGCTATACCGGACCGGACAACTCGCTGTGGCTGAACATGCTGCTGACGCTGTTGCTGGTGATCCCGATGGGCCCCATGGTTTATCGCATCGTCTACCAGCCGTTGGCCGAAGCCACCGTGCTGGTGCTGCTGATCGTCTCCGTGGCCGTGCACTTTGCCTTGATGGGCCTGGCACTGGTGTTTTTTGGCGCCGAAGGCTGGCGCACGCCGGCGTTCGTCAGCGGCCAGGTGGATCTGGGCTTCATGGTCTGGTCCGCGCAAAGCCTGTTCGTGGTGGCGACCTGCGCGCTGCTGATCGTGGCCCTGTGGCTGTTCTTCGGCAAGACGCTGTATGGCCGCGCGTTGCGCGCCACTGCCGTCAACCGCCGCGGCGCGCGGCTGGTCGGCATCAGCACCACCATGTCCGGCAGCCTGACGTTCACGCTGGCGGTGGGTATCGGCGCCATGTCCGGCATGCTGATCGCGCCCATCACCACCGTCTACTACGACACGGGCTTCCTGATCGGATTGAAGGGCTTCGTGGGCGCCATCATCGGCGGCCTGGCCAGCTACCCCATCGCCGCGGCGGGTTCGCTGCTGGTCGGCGTGCTGGAGTCGTTCTCGTCCTTCTGGGCCAGCGCCTATAAGGAAGTGATTGTCTTTACCCTGATTATCCCGGTTCTGGTGTGGCGTTCGTTCAGCACCCATCACGTGGACGAAGAGGAATAAACGCCATGAACCGCATTTTGCTTGCCGTATTCATCGTCGTCCTGGCGGGCCTGCCATTGGTGCCGGTCACGCCCGAATTCTGGGTGACGCAACTCAATTACATCGGCCTGGCGAGCCTGGTCGTGCTGGGGCTGGTGCTCCTGACCGGCGTGGGCGGCCTGACGTCCTTCGGCCAGGCGGCGTTCGTCGGCCTGGGCGCGTACACCACTGCTTTCCTGACCACGCAGTACGACGTATCACCCTGGCTGGCGTTGCCCGTCGGGCTGGTCATCACCGCCGTCGTGGCGTATCTGCTGGGCGCGATCACGTTGCGCCTGTCGGGCCACTATCTGCCGCTGGGCACCATCGCCTGGGGCCTGTCGCTCTATTTCCTGTTCGGCAATATCGATTGGCTGGGCAAGCACGACGGCATTGCCGGCATCGAACCGCTCAGCGTTTTCGGCATCTCGCTGGCCAGCGGCCGGCACATCTATTACCTGATCTGGGTGTTCGTGCTGCTGGCGCTGTGGGCCACGCGGAATCTGCTGAACTCGCGTCCGGGCCGCGCCATCCGCGCGCTGAAAAGCGGCGCAGGCATGGCTGAATCCATGGGCGTGAACACGGCCGCGTACAAGGTCGTGATCTTCGTCTGGGCGGCACTGCTGGCCTGCATTTCGGGCTGGCTCTACGCGCACATGCAGCGCGCCGTCAGCCCCAGCCCCTTCGGCCTGAACTACGGCATTGAATACCTGTTCATGGCGGTGGTGGGCGGTGCGGGTTACGTCTGGGGCGCCTTGCTCGGTTCCAGCGTCATCCTGGTGCTGAAGGACCAGTTGCAGAACCTGCTGCCCAAGCTGCTGGATACCAACGCCAACTTCGAAATGATCGTTTTCGGCGTGCTGCTGATCCTGATGCTGCAATACGCCCGCAACGGCCTGTGGCCGATCCTGGCGGGCTGGTGGGGCAGCGTTACCGGGGCCGACGGTTCGCGTCGCAATCTGGCGCCGCCGGCGCCCGCGCCCGCCTTGCCGACGCGCGAGCGTCCGCAAGCGGGGCAGGTCGTGCTGGAAGTGGACGCCATCCGCAAGGAATTCGGTGGCCTGGTCGCGGTCAACGACATCACCTTCAAGGTCAGTTCGGGCGAAATCATGGGCCTGATCGGCCCCAACGGCGCCGGCAAGAGCACGACCTTCAACCTGATCAGCGGCGTGCTGCCGGTGACGCGCGGCAAGGTCACGTTCATGGGCCAGCGCATCGACAACCGCTCGGCGCGCGAGATCGCCAAGCTGGGCGTCGGCCGCACCTTCCAGCACGTGCAACTGCTGCCCGGCATGACCGTGCTGGAAAACGTGGCGCTGGGCGCGCACTTGCGTTCCGACGTCGGTGTGCTGGCGGGCGCCTTGCATTCGGACCGCGCCCGCGAGGCGCAGTTGCTGCATGAGGCTGCCGAGCAGATCAAGCGGGTGGGCCTGGGCGAGTACCTGTACGAGCAGGCGGGCAACCTGGCGCTGGGCCAGCAACGCATCCTGGAAATCGCACGCGCCCTGGCGTCCGATCCTGTGCTGTTGCTGCTGGACGAACCCGCCGCCGGCCTGCGCTACAAGGAAAAGCAGGACTTGGCGCGCGTGCTGGAACAGCTGCGCGCGGAAGGCATGAGCATTCTGCTCGTCGAACACGATATGGATTTTGTGATGCGCCTGACCAACCACCTCGTGGTGATGGATTTCGGCACCAAGCTGGCCGAAGGCGTGCCGGCCGACGTGCAAAAGAACCCGGCGGTGCTGGAAGCCTATCTGGGCGGCATCGACGACGACCTGCCCGAAGCGGATCAGGCCAAGCCCGTGTCGGCCGGAGGTGTGCAATGAGCGCGACGCAACCCCCCGTCCTGGAAGTCAGTAACCTGTCGGCCCGCTACGGCAAGGTGGGTGCGCTGGTGGGCGCCACCCTGACCGTGCCCGCCGGCAGTATCGTGACCGTGATCGGCGCCAACGGCGCCGGCAAATCCACCATGTTGAACGCCATGATGGGTTCTTTGCCGCAGACCGGCCATTCCGCCGGCACCGTGCAGTACGCTGGTACCGACGTGTCGGCCTGGCAGGTGGAGCGCCGCGTGGCGGCCGGCATGTCGCTGGTGCCCGAACGCCGCGAACTGTTCGGCACCATGTCCGTGGAAGACAACCTGCTGCTGGGAGGTTTTCGCCGCTATCGGGCGCGCGAAGCCGGCTGGCGCGACACGCTGAACGAAGTGTTCGACCTGTTTCCGCGGCTGCGTGAACGCCGCGCCCAACAGGCCGGCACCTTGTCCGGCGGCGAACGCCAGATGCTGGCTGTCGGCCGTGCGCTGATGGCCAAGCCCACGCTGCTGATGCTGGACGAGCCCAGCCTGGGCCTCGCGCCGCGCATCGTGCGCGAGATCTTCCACATCATCGCGCGCCTGCGCGAAACCGGCGTGGCGATCCTGCTGGTCGAGCAGAACGCCCGCGCGGCCCTGCAAGTGGCCGACTACGGTTACGTGCTGGAAACCGGCGAAGTGATCCTGCACGGCCCGGCGCGCGAACTGGCCGGCGACCCGAAGGTCATCGAAAGCTACCTTGGCCTGGGCAAGGGCGCGGAAAAAGACTGAGTGGCACGCCAAGCCGATCCTGAAAAAGCCGGACACCGACAGGTGCCCGGCTTTTTTTATCTGTCGAACACCTCGACCACGCGGAAGCGTTCGCAGACCAGCATCATGTCCGGCGCATAGCCGCCGTTGCGCTCGAAGTAGGCGATGTGCGCGTCCCGCCAGACATCGTAGGGGCCTTCGCCCTCTGCCAGCGCGAACGCTTCATCCACCTGCTCAAAGCGCTGGATCAGCACGCTGGTGGTCTCGATGACGCAAGCGGGCCGGCCCTTGCCGTCCAGCACCACGTCGCGCCGCCCGGTCGCAGGCACGGGTTCCTTGTCGTTGAAGTGATGCAGGGCACCGCAGGTCGCCGTCTTGGTGCCGGCCAGCACCAGCGCCAGCAGTTCGTCGGCCAGCTCGGGCGAGTCGCCGAACTGGAATGTCACGGCGTTTTCGTAGGGGGCCGGGGGTTTTACGCTTGGGGTGTCCATTGCAGAGTCAGCTCCTCGCCCATTTCAGGGTCGGACGTGGAAGGGGCGCCGGTTTCGATGCGTCCGGCCAGCCGGCGCGTACAGGCGGGGTCGTCGGGGACATGCACGGTGACGTCATACCAGCCGCCCGTGCGGGTCAGGTCCCACGAGAGTTCGACGGATTCGCCAGGCGCCAATGCGGCGCCGGTTTGTGGCGGGTGGCGGTAGGCATTGGGATCGACACGGAACGTGCGCGGTTCGGGGCCGGGGTTATGCACCGTCAGCCGCAGGGAAGCGCCGGGTCCGGCATAGGCGGCGGTGACGTCCAAGGGCGGCACCGCCCCGGCTACCGAGCGCCCCGTGCAATGGCGATGGAACCCGTTCGGCCCCAGCACCCACAGGTCGTAACGGCCGTCATCGCCGGCCGTCAGCCATTCACCTTCCAGCCGCTTGCCGGCTTCCACGGTGTAGCGGCGCGGGCCGCGGTCCAGATGCAGCCGGTCGTAGACATGCAGTACCGCGGCGGCCGCGCCGACGTTCTCGAATTGCAGCGTGACGCGGTCGCCGTCTACCCGCGCGTGGGTATGCAGCGCATAAGGCAGTGCGCGAGAGGGACGCGTGCCGGATTGCTGGCGAGCCAGCGCCGGTTGCGCGGGAGCAGGGGGCGTCACGGTGCCGGGCAGGGCGGAGGCTTGCGCAGCCCGCTCGGCCGTGGCGGGAAAGTCACGCAGCAAGTCGGCGCCATCCGGGTTGGCGAAATCGAAGATCGACGTCAGGTCGCCGCAGACGGCGCGGCGCCAGGGCGAGATATTCGACTCGGCCACGCCGAAGCGCTGCTCGACGAAACGCAGCACCGACGTGTGGTCGAACACTTGCGAATTGACCCAGCCGCCCTTGGTCCACGGCGACAGCACGTACATAGGCACACGCGGCCCCAGCCCGTAGACGCCGTGCAGATGCGCAGGCGTGTCGTCCTTTTCCACCCCGGTGATGAGCTCGTGGTATTCGCCGCGGGTGTCCACGGTGGACGCGCCGGCCAGGGCGCCCGTGGCGTCGCGCGACGGTGGAGCGGGCGGCGGCATGTGATCGAAGAAGCCGTCGTTCTCGTCGAACATCAGCAGCAGGACGGTCTTGCTCCAGACCTCGGGATTGGCGGTCAGCGCATCCAGGACGCGGGCCGTATAGTCCGCGCCTTGCGCGGGGCTGGACGGGCTGGGATGTTCGGATCCCGCCTTGGTGGCGCAGATCCACGACACCTGCGGCAGCGAGCCGTTCAGCACGTCCTGGCGCAACCGGTCCAGGCTACGGGTCGTCAGCGCCTTTTCCTTCAGCGCGGCAAGCGATCCCGGCACCCCGTGGTAGGCATCGCGATACGCTTTGAACCCGGCGGTGGGATTCAGCGAGTAGTTGTCCGCCATGTCCTGGTAGATGCGCCAGCTGACGCCAGCGGCTTCCAGCCGTTCCGGATAGGTGGTCCACGTGTAGGCACGGGCGGGGTCTCCGCCCTTGAGCTTGTTGTAGACGTTGCCCAGCGCCGGGCCGTTGCCGCGCCCGGCGCCATCGTTCGTGCCGCTCCACACGAACAGCCGGTTCGTGTTGGTGCCACCGGTGAATGAGCAGTGGTAAGCGTCACAGATGGTGAAGGCGCGCGCCATGGCGTACTGGAAAGGCATGTCGGCCTCGGTGTAGTACGCCATCGAATGGTTCTTCTTGGCCGCGGGCCAGCGGCCCATGCGGCCAGCTTCCCAGGCATCCTGGGCGTTGGACCAGGTGTGCGGCGTGCTGGCGATGCGCAAGGTCTCGAAGGCTTCACGCGTGTCCAGGTGATAGGGCAGCACGGTGCGCGGAGCGCCTTCGTCGGGCTTGTCGTTGTATTGCGCCCAGACGGTGCGGTGGCGGGCCTCAGGGCTATCCGGCACGGGGATGGGGAATCGGTCGCCAAAGCCGCGCACGCCCGCCAGGCCACCGAAATAATGGTCGAACGAACGGTTCTCCTGCATGAAGATCACGATGTGTTCGACATCGCGGATCGTGCCGGTACGGTGGTTGGCGGGAATCGCCAGCGCGCGGCGGATGGAGGCCGGCAGCAGCGCCAGCGCACTGCCGGCGCCTGCCAGGGTTGCGCTGTTGCGCAGGAAGTCGCGTCGTGTCTGCATCGTCGGGCATCGCTTGAATACGACACTGCCCGCGAGAGAGCGGGCAGTGTCATGGGTGTGCGGGAGGGGGGGCGGCGCCGGTTCAGCGGCTGCCGGTGCTTTCCGCGTAGTCCATGTACAGCTTGTGTGCGCGGCGGGCCAGCGGGCCATATTCCAGCGCACGGCCTTCCACGCGGTTCACGTGCACCACCTTGCCGTAGTTGCCGGACGAGAACACTTCGTCGGCCTCTTCGACGTCGGCGCGGGTCAGGCTGCGTTCCTGCACTTCGACGCCGTCTGCCTTCAGCAAGGCCAGGACGCGGCGGCGCGTGATGCCGTTCAGGAACGTGCCGTTGTCCACGGGCGTGGACACCACGCCGTTCTTGGCCAGCCACAGGTTGCTGGTGGCGAATTCGGCGATGTTGCCCGCGCCGTCCAGCATGATGGCGTTATCGAATCCTTTTTCCGCGGCTTCACGGATGGCGCGCTGGCCGTTGGGGTACAGGCACGACGCCTTGGCGTCGGTGGGCGCCATATTGGGCCAGGAACGCGCAAAGCTGGAGAAGCAGGCCGAGAAACCTTGCTCGCCGGGCATAGGCACCTTGAATACGTGCAGCACGAATTGGGTCTTGTCGGCATCCGGCAGCAGGAAGCCGTCGGCGCAGTAGAACATCGGCTTGATATAGAGCTCGGTGCCGGCCGGGAACTTGGCCACAGCTTCCAGGCACAGCTTCTGGATCGCTTCCCAGCCGATCTGCGGCTTCATCAGCATCTTTTCAGCCGAGCGCACGACGCGCTGGCAGTGCAGGTCCAGGTCGGGCGTCAGGCCGCGGAACGCGCGCGCGCCGTCGAAGACCATGCTGGCCATCCAGAAAGCGTGGTCGGCGGGGCCGAGCAGTTTGGGGTTCTCGGTGGTCCAGTGACCGTTGTGCCAGTACAGGGCATCCATGTTCATCTTCCTTTGCTTGAATCGGGTAGGCGCTTCTTCGGCGCCGAAACGTCAGGATACATGAGGCGGCGGCTGCGTTCGGTCCGTCACTCGCGCGCAAGCGCTGCCTGGACGCGATCGGCGGCTTCCGCCGGCATCCATTGCCGCCAGACGGGGCCGTACTGCTTCAGGAAATAGCGGGCCGCGTCCTCGGGTTCCTTGCCTTCGTTCTCCAGCCAGCCCAGGGTGGCGTTGATGGCGTCGTCGGGTACGGTCAGCTTGCCCAGGAACTCGGCGATCCGGGGCGCTTCCTTGGCGAACGCCGCGTTCACGCCCGTGACGACGGGGTTGGGCTTGAACTCGGTGGCGACCGGATTGGCGCACTTGGGATCGGTCATGCAGGTGTAGGCTGCCTGGTCGAAGGCGGGCAATTCCAGCTTGACCAGGTCCAGCGCGCCCACCAGCGACGTGGGAGTCCAGTAGTAGAAGACGATGTTGCGCTTGCGCTTGTAGGCCGACACGATGGCCGCCTTCTGCGCCGCGCCCGAGCCGGGCGCGAATAGCGAGTAGTCCTTGTCCAGTTTCAGGGCGCGCAGCAGGTTGTCGTTCAGGGTGCCGCAGGCCCAGCCGGCGGGGCAGCCGTAAATGCGGCCGCGGCCCGGGTCTTCGGGGTCGGTGAACACGTTCTTGAAGCGCGCCAGATCGGACGCGGCCTTCAGCTCCGGGTGGCGTTCGACGGTGTAGCGGGGCACATACCAGCCTTCGCCGGCGTCGTACACGTGACCCACGCCCAGCACCTTGCCGCTGGCCAGCGCCTTTTTCCAGGCGCCCTCGATCTGGCCGGGCCACACTTCGGGCGTCACGTCGACGTCGCCGCGTTGCAGCGCCGCCAGCATGGGCAGCGTTTCGCCGATTTCGACCGTGGTCTTGCAGCCGTAGCCGTGTTCCAGCACATAGCGTTCAATGCCGGCCAGCACCAGGTTGGACTCCCAGTTCAGGCCGCTGAAGCGGATGGGCCGGTTGACTTCGCAGGTGGGGGCGGGCGACGCCGCTTGGGCGGCCGGGGCCAGGAGGGCCGCGGCCAGCGCCAGGGCGCCGATGACGGGGGCGAGCGGATGCGGATTGCGCATGGTCAGGCACCTGTGTGATGGGGTGCGTTTTATTGTACGGGTGCTTGGCCGCAGGCCAAACGCAAACGGGGCCGCATGGTGCGGCCCCGTTCGGGTGGCAAAACGTACGTGGGTCAGGCGCGGGCGGCGCGCCGGCGTTCGATGAAGGCGCCGAATTCGCCCACGATGCCGCGGCGGAAGGCCAGCACGCAGATCACGAAGATCAGGCCGATCACGATGGTGACGGATTCCCCCAGGCGCAGGAACCAGTCCACGCCGGTCAGGTTGGCCATCATCTGGCCGAAATCGCCCACCTTGTTCTCCAGTAGCACCACGATGAACGCGCCCAGGATCGGGCCCGTCAAGGTACCGAGCCCGCCGATCAGCGTCATCAGGATGACCAGCCCCGACATCTGCCAGGTGGCGTCCGACAAGGTGGCCGACACGAACACCAGCGTCTTGGTGGCGCCGGCCAGGCCGGCCAGCGCGGCCGACAGCACGAAGGCCAGCAGCTTGAAGCGGTCGACGTCGTAGCCCAGCGAAATGGCGCGCGGCTCGTTTTCGCGCAGCGCCTGCAACACTTGCCCGAAGGGCGAGTTCACCGTGCGCCAGATGATGAAGTAGCCGATGATGAAGATGGCCATCACCAGGTAGTACAGGTTGATGTCCTTGGACAGGTCGACCAGCCCCAGCAAAGTGCCGCGCGGCACGCTTTGCAGACCGTCTTCGCCGCCGGTGAACTTGGCCTGCAGGAAGAAGAAGAACACCATCTGCGCCAATGCCAAGGTGATCATGGCGAAGTAGATGCCGCTGCGCCGGATGGCGATGGCGCCCATCGCCAGGCCCAGCAGCGCCGCCACGCCTACGCCGAACAGCAGGCCGATTTCGGTGGGGAAACCCCAGACCTTCATCGCATGGCCGGCGGCATACGCCGCGCTGCCCAGGAAGGCGGCGTGCCCGAAGGACAGCAGCCCGGTAAAGCCCAGCAGCAGGTTGAACGCGCAGGCGAAAAGCGCGTAGCACATGATCTTCATGGCGAAGATCGGATACACCCCGAGAAAGGGTAGAGCGGCCACCACGACGGCCAGGACCGCATAGCCCAGGAGTTGACGATTCATTTTTCTTTTCCGAACAGCCCGGCCGGGCGGATCAACAGAACGATGGCCATGATGATGAACACCACGGTGCTGGAGGCTTCGGGCCAGAACACCTTGGTCAGTCCTTCAATCACGCCCAGGCCCAGACCGGTCACGATGGCGCCCATGATGGACCCCATGCCCCCGATCACGACCACGGCGAACACGACGATGATGAGGTTGGACCCCATCAGCGGGGAAATCTGCAGGACGGGCGCAGCCAGCACGCCGGCAAAGCCCGCCAGCGCCACGCCGAAGCCATAGGTCAGCGTGATCATGCGGGGCACGTTCACGCCGAAGGCCTCGACCAGGCGCGGGTTTTCGGTGCCGGCACGCAGCAGGGCGCCCAGGCGGGTGCGTTCGATCACGAACCACGTGGCCAGGCACACGACCACCGACGCCGCCACGACCCAGCCGCGATAGTTCGGCAGGATCATGAAGCCCAGGTTGGTCGCGCCGCGCAAGGCCTCCGGCGTGGGATAGGGTTGGCCCGACACGCCGTAGAAGCTGCGGAACAGCCCCTCGATCAGCAGCGTCAGCCCGAAAGTCAGCAGCAGGCCATACAGGTGGTCGAGCTTGTAAAGGTGCTTGAGCAGCAATTTCTCGATCAGGATGCCGAATAGCCCGACGACCAACGGCGCCAGGATCAGCATGACCCAGTAGTTCAACCCCAGGTACGACAGCCCCATCCAGGCGATGAACGCGCCCAGCATGTAAAGCGCGCCGTGCGCGAAGTTGATGACGTTCAGCAGCCCGAAGATAACGGCCAGCCCGAGCGACAACATGGCATAGAAGGAACCGTTGACCAGGCCCAGTAATAGCTGGCCGAACAAGGCCTGTATAGGGATGCCGAAAAGGTCAGTCATCTTGTGAAAATCCTGCGCGTACGGATGGAAGCGAGCAAATGCAAGGTGCGGCGGCGGCTTGCGCCTGGCCGCACCTCGGGGTCACATAAGCTGGTGATTACTTCTTGACCAGCTTGCAGGTGGACTCGGACAACTTGGTGTAGACCTCGTCGCCCGGCAGCGTCGCCACGACCTTGTAGTAGTCCCACGGTGCCTTGGATTCGGCCGGGGTCTTGACCTGCATCAGGTACATGTCGTGGATCATGCGGCCGTCTTCGCGCACGTAGCCGCCCTGGGCGAAGAAGTCGTTGATCTTGTTGGACTTCATCCACTTCATGACGGCGTCGCCGTCGTCCGTGCCGGTGGCCTTGACCGCGTTCAGATAGAAGGTGAGGGCGGAATAGTCGCCGGCCTGCAGCATGGACGGCTTGCGGCCGACCTTGGCTTCGAACTTCTTGGACCAGGCGCGCGAAGCGTCGGATTGGTCCCAGTACCAGCCGTCGGTCAAGTACATGCCCTGCGTGGCCTGCAGGCCCAGCGCGTGCACGTCGTTGATGAAGACCAGCAGGCCCGCCATCTTCATGGTCTTGGTCACGCCGAATTCATTGGCGGCTTTGATCGCGTTGATGGTGTCGCCGCCCGCGTTGGCCAGACCCAGGATCTGCGCCTTGGAGGCTTGCGCTTGCAGCAGGAAGGACGAGAAGTCCGAGGCGCCCAGCGGCGCCCGCACCTGGCCTCTCACATCGCCGCCGGCGGCCTTGACGACCGCCATGGTGTCACGCTCCAGCGCATGGCCGAAGGCGTAGTCGGCGGTCAGGAAGAACCAGCTCTTGCCGCCGTCCTTCACGACGGCGGAACCGGTGCCGCGCGCCAGGGCCACGGTGTCGTAGGCATAGTGCACGGTGTAGGGCGAGCATTGGGCGTTGGTCAGGTCCGAAGCGCCCGCGCCGATGGCCATGAAGGGCTTCTTCTTGGCGGCGGCCACGCCGGCCATGGCCAGGCTGGTCGACGAGTTCGTGCCGGCGATAATGACGTCGACCTTCTGTTCGTCGAACCATTCGCGCACGCGGGCCGACGCGACGTCGGCCTTGTTCTGGTGGTCGGCCGAGACGACTTCGATCTTCTTGCCGTTGATCGAGCCGCCGGCGTCTTCGATCGCCATGCGGATCGCGTCCAGACCAGCCTTGCCGTCGATGTCGGAATACACGCCCGACATGTCGGTGATGAAGCCGATGCGGATGACATCGTCGGAGATACCTTGCGCATGGGCGGTCGCCCCTGCAAATCCCAGGCCCGCCATGGCCAGTGCAGCAGTGATAGTGTGCAGCTTCATGGGATGACTCCTCTTCCCTACGGTGTAGTGTTGCCGGGGTTCCGGCGGATGACAGGTTGTTTTAGACGCCCAGCAATTCGTTGAGCGTGTCCTGTTTTTCTGAAAGTTCTGCCGCTTCGAAATGCTCGACGATCTGGCCGTGCTCCATGACATAGAAGCGATCGGCCAGGGGAGCCGCGAAGCGGAAGTTCTGCTCCACCATGACGATGGTGTAGCCGCGCTGCTTGAGCGTCGTGATCATGCGGGCCAGCGCCTGCACGATGACCGGCGCCAGGCCTTCGGAGATTTCGTCCAGCAGCAGCAGGTTGGCGCCGGTGCGCAGGATGCGCGCCACCGCCAGCATTTGCTGTTCGCCGCCCGACAAGCGCGTGCCGGGTGAATTCCGGCGCTCTTGCAGGTTGGGGAACATGTCGTAGATCTCGGCCAGCGACATGCCGCCGCCCAGCGAGCCCACGACAGGGGGCAGCAGCAGGTTTTCTTCGCAAGACAGGCTGGCGAAGATGCCGCGTTCTTCAGGGCAATAGCCCACGCCCAGATGGGCGATCTTGTAGGTGGGCAGGTCGATGGCTTCGGTGCCGTGGATGCGCACCGAACCCTTGCGCGATCCGGTCAGGCCCAGAATGGCCCGCAGCGTCGTGGTGCGGCCGGCGCCGTTGCGGCCCAGCAGCGTGACGACTTCGCCTTGCCCTACGCGCATATCCACGCCGTGCAGGATGTGCGATTCCCCGTACCAGGCTTGCAAGCCCGAGATTTCCAGTGCCGGGGTGCTCATGCGTGCGCTCCTTGAAGTTCGCCGTCGGTGGTGCCCATGTAGGCTTGCATCACGGCCGGGTGGCGCGAGACTTCGGCGTACGTGCCCTCGGCCAGCACCGAACCGCGCGCCAGCACGGTGATGGTGTTGGCAATGGAGGACACGACGTTCATGTTGTGTTCGACCATCAGGATGGTGCGCCCGGCGCTCACGCGCTTGATCAGCTGCGTGACGCGGTCCACGTCTTCGTGGCCCATGCCCTGGGTGGGCTCGTCCAGCAGCATCAGTTCGGGTTCCATCGCCAGGGTCGTCGCGATTTCCAGCGCGCGCTTGCGGCCATACGGCAGGTTCACCGTGGTTTCGTTCGCGAAGGCGCCCAGGTCCACCTGTTCCAGCAGCGCGCGAGCAGGCTCGTTCAGCGCAGCCAGGCGTTTGTCGCTTTGCCAGAAATGGAACGACAGGCCGGTCTTGCGCTGCAAGCCGATCCGCACGTTTTCAAGCACGGTCAGGTGGGGAAACACCGCCGAAATCTGGAACGAGCGGATAACGCCGCGCCGCGCGATTTGCGCGGGGCGATCGCCGGTGATGTCGATGCCGTTGAACTTGATCGTTCCCGACGTGGGAGATAAGAACTTGGTAAGCAGGTTGAAGCAAGTCGTCTTGCCCGCGCCGTTAGGCCCGATCAAGGCATGAATCTCGCCCCGCTTGATACGCAAATCGACCCCATTGACCGCGACGAATCCGCGGAACTCCTTGGTGAGGCCTTTTGTCTCCAGGATTGTGTCATCCATGTCCGCTGCACCGGCGTTGATTTTTATGGTCTCAACCCGCCGTGATTTCGACAGGCCCCCCGCGGGGTCGTGAAATACAACGATTGTTCGTTGTTTTCCGATGAGTTGCCGGCGAGTATGCGGACCTCTTTATCAAAATTCCATGAGGGTTTTACATAGGTTTTGCAGTGCGGCATGTTGAATTGTCAACAGGCCGACAATACTTGGCGCACAAGGCGGGAAAACCCTTTTCTTATCCAATGCGTTGCAGCAAATAGGCGTTGATTCTTATCAACGCCTTATGCAAATTTCATCGAGGGAAAACCCGGTTTTTCACGCGATGAAATGATTCCGCAATATTCGGAATGCCGCGTTCACGCTGGCGTTTTCTGTTTGAATTCGCACAGGTCGGAAATGCCGCATTGCGGGCATTTCGGTTTGCGCGCCACGCAGACGTAGCGGCCTTGCAGGATCAGCCAGTGATGGGCGTCCTGCATATATTCGCGTGGTACGAACTTCACCAGTTTCTCTTCGACTTCCAGCACGTTCTTGCCGGGCGCGATGCCGGTGCGGTTGGACACGCGGAAGATGTGCGTGTCCACGGCCATGGTCGGCTGGCCGAACGCAGTGTTCAGCACCACGTTGGCCGTCTTGCGGCCCACGCCGGGCAGCGACTCCAGCGCCTCGCGGGTCTGCGGCACTTCGCCGCCATGGTGCTCGATCAGGATCCGACAGGTGGCGATCGTATTCTTGGCCTTGGTGCGGTACAGGCCGATCGTTTTGATGTAGTCGGACAGGCCTTCTTCGCCCAGGTCCAGCAGGGCCTGGGGCGTGCCGTACTGCGGGAAGAACTTGCGCGTGGCGATGTTGACCGACTTGTCGGTCGCTTGCGCCGACAGCAGTACCGCAATCAGCAATTGGAACGGAGTGTCGTATTCCAGTTCGGTGGTGGGGTGGGGGTTGGCCGCCTGCAGGCGGGCGAAGATCTCACGGCGTTTGGCTGCGTTCATGACTGCGTCGGATTGCGGCGGGCCCGGGCGCGGGCCAGCGCGGATTCAATGGCGGAGCGCTTGCGGTCTTCGCTTTGCGCGTCGTCGGCGGCGGCCTGAACTGGAGATGCCTGAGCGGGAGCTTCCGGCGCCATCAGGCGCGCGTTGTCAGCCGCCAGGCGTTCGGTGCGCGCCAGGTGGTTGCGATGGCGCTGCCGGCTGACGGCGGCGTCCTGCGCGCTCCAGGCGCGCCCGGCGGGGACCATCTGGATGCAATCCACCGGACAGGGCGCCACGCACAGGTCGCAGCCCGTGCACCAGTCGGCCAGCACCGTGTGCATGTGCTTGTTCGCGCCCACGATGGCGTCGACCGGACAGGCCTGGATACACAACGTACAGCCGATGCAATGGGATTCGTCGATGCGCGCGACCAGCAGCGGGCCGGGTTCGCCGCGTTCCAGGTCCAGCGGCAAGACGGGGGTCTGCAGCAGGGCGGCCAGCGCGGTGATGCCTTCGTCGCCGCCAGGCGGGCAGCGGTTGATCGGGGCTGCGCCCTCGGCAATGGCGTCGGCATAGGGCCGGCAGCCGTCATAGCCGCACTTGGTGCATTGCGTCTGGGGCAGCAAGGCGTCGATGCGGTCGGCAAGTGAGCGACAGGACATGTAAGGCCAATAAAAGAAAAAGGGGCCACTCGGGCCCCGTGGAATACGGATCTGGCTTGAGGGCGCGCGGGCCGGGCCCGCGCGTCACCTGCCGGTCGGCGCTATGCCGTCGTCAAGCCGATTGCCGGATGAATTCGGCAATTTTAGGACAGATCATTTCGCGCCACCGGCGGCCCGAGAAAATCCCGTAATGGCCGCAGTTGGGCGCGGTGTAGTGCATTTTGCGCTCGGCCGGGATGTTCTTGCAGAGCTTGATGGCTGCGCGCGTCTGTCCCTGGCCCGAAATATCGTCCAGCTCGCCTTCGATGGTGAAGAGGGCGACCTGTTTGATATCGGCCGGGCGCACGGTCTGGCCGTCCACTTCCCAGGTGCCGCTGGGCAGCGCGAAGTCCTGGAACACCATGCGGATCGTATCCAGGTAGAACTCGGCCGGCATGTCCAGCACCGCGTTGTATTCGTCGTAGAAGCGGCGATGCGCTTCGGCGTCGCTGTCGTCGCCGCGCAGCAAGTCCAGGTAGAACTCGTAGTGCGACTTCATGTGGCGGTCGGGATTCATGGCCATGAACCCGGCATGCTGCAGGAAGCCCGGGTAGACCTTGCGGCCGGCACCCGGATAACGGGGCGGGACCGGGTGGATCACCTGGCTTTCAAACCACGAATAAGGTTTGGTCGTGGCCAGGCGGTTCACCTGCGTGGGCGACTGGCGCGGATCGATGGGGCCACCCATCATCACCATGCTGCGCGGCTGGCAGGGATCGTTGGCGGTCGCCATCAGCGACACGGCGGCCAGCACCGGCACGGTGGGCTGGCAAACCGAGATCACGTGCACGTCCGGGCCCAGGTGCCGGATGAAATCCTGCACATAGCGCACGTAGTCATTCAAGTGGAACGGGCCCGCCGACAGCGGCACCATGCGGGCGTCGACCCAGTCCGTGACGTAGACGTCATGGTTGGGCAGGAGGGCGCGCACGGTATCGCGCAGCAGCGTGGCGTGGTGACCGGACAGCGGGGCAACCAGCAGCACCTTCGGGTCGTCGCGGCCGGCGGCGCGCACGTCGCGGTGGAAGTGCACCAGGCGGCAGAAGGGCTTATCGAGCGCCAGGGTTTCGGTGACGCGAACGGACTTGCCGTTGATCTGGGTCTCGGGAAGATTCCAGGCGGGCTTCTGATATTCCTTGCCGATCCGCGTCATCAACTCGTACCCGGCCGCCATCTGGCGGGAAATCGGGGTGTAGGCGAGGGGACTGTAGGGGCTGGAGAACAGCTGGGAACCGGCATCCGTGAATGCAGCGAACGGAGTCAGGAAGGCGCGCTGCATTTCGTGCAATTGGTACAGCATTTGGGGGAAGTCCTTCTGGGTCGTGCGTGTGCCCCGATTATTGCGCCGAGGACTAAAGATATATCCAATCAGCCTGAAGAAACTGCCGCAAAGACCGGGATTCTGTTGCTAAAAAGAGACCCGTCATCCCATTAAGCACCAGTTTAGGGCGTTTTCCTGCCCCGGCCAGAGCCCAAACGGAGGATTTATGCACTAAGCCGGGTCGTGCGGGATCACCAGTAATTCTCAACCGCCAGGTTGCCGGGGATGCCCCGGCGGCCCGGCTTGAAGCCGCGTTCACCCAGCAGCTTGCGGGCATCCGCCAGCATTTCGGGGTTGCCGCAAAGCATGATCTTGGCGTGTTCGGGGTCCAGCGGCTGCCCGGCCAGCCTTTCCAGCTGGCCATCGGCGATCAGCGTGGTCAGGCGCGCCTGGGGCATGCCCGGCAGGGCTTCGCGGGTGGCGATGGGCAGGTAGACGAGCTTTTGCGGGTCGGCCGCGAACAGCTCGGCCAGCTCGGGCCGTGTGCCCCAGGACTCAATCTCTTCGCGGTAGGCCAGCTCCGCCGCGGTGCGCACGCCATGCACCAGGATGATGCGGCGGTAGGCGCGCCAGGTGGCGGGGTCGCGCAGGATGGACAGGTAGGCGGACAGCCCGGTGCCGGAGGCCAGCAGCCAGAGGTCGCCGCCCGGGGCGAAGCGTTCCAGCGTCAAGAAGCCGTAGGGCGTTTTTTCCACGTACAGCGCGTCGCCCGGTTGCAGCTGCGCCATGCGCGGGCTGAACAGGCCGTCGGGGACCACGATGGAATAGAACTCCAACCCGGACTCGTGCGGGGCCGAGACCATGGAATAGGCGCGCCACAGGGTGGGCGGGCCGTCTGGGTCGTCCGCCCCGGGTAAACCGACCCGGGCGAACTGGCCCGGCAGGAACGTATACGCATCGTCGCGCGTCACGCGCACCGAGAACAGCTTGTCGGGCACCCAGGTATGGATCTGGGTTACGGTCTGGCGCGTGTATTTGGAGTCGTCGGTCATCGGGGCATCGCACGATGCCGGCCGCCATGCGGCAGCCGGCCGTCGCGGATTATTTTTCCAGGTATTGCAGCTTGTCCTGCTTGCCATTCCAGTCGTCGGCGTCCGGCAGGGGCTTCTTGGCGCGGCTGATGCTGGCGAACTCGGGAGAGAGTTCGGCGTTCAGCGCGATGAAATTCAGTTGGTCTTGCGGCACGTCTTCTTCGGCGTAGATCGCATTGGCCGGGCATTCCGGGATGCAGACGGCGCAATCGATGCATTCGTCCGGATCGATCACGAGGAAGTTCGGACCCTCACGAAAACAGTCCACCGGGCACACATCAACGCAATCGGTGTACTTGCACTTAATACAGTTTTCGGTGACAACGTGGGTCATTCAGGAACTCCGGGATCGGCGGCTTTTGTGTCTTGTTGCCCGGATTTTACCCAATGCGGGCGGGATGTGCCGGTAATACCCGTATTGACATCGTGGCCCATCGCCCTGAACCCCCTGTCCTCTATGCTATGGTGTCGCGAAACGATACGCGCAATCATGATAATCACTTCGCTGCTCGACACCGATCTGTACAAATTCAGCATGATGCAAGTGGTGCTGCATCAATTCCCCGCTGCACAGGTCGAGTACCGTTACAAGTGCCGCACCGTGGGCGCCGACTTGCGCCCCTATCTGGATGAAATCCGCGAAGAAGTGCACCAATTGTGCCAGTTGCGCTTCACGCAGGACGAACTGGATTACCTGGGCGGCTTGCGTTTCATCAAGAGCGACTTCGTTGATTTCCTTGGGCTGTTCCACATGCCCGAGCGCTGCATCCACATCAGCGAAGGCGACGCGCCCGGCGAGATCTCGATCGAGGTCAAGGGCCCGTGGCTGCACACGATCCTGTTCGAGATCCCGGTGCTTGCCATCGTCAACGAGGTCTACTTCCGCAACACGCGCAAGAATCCCGACTGGGAAGAAGGCCGCCAGCGCTTGCAGTCCAAGATGCACTTGGTGCTGGACGACCCCGCGCTGGCCGATTTCCGCGTGGCCGAATACGGCACGCGCCGCCGCTTCTCGAAAGTCTGGCACCAGGAAGTCGTGTCCACCATGAAGGCGCAGATGGGGCCGCACTTTGCCGGCACCAGCAACGTGCTGCTGGCCAAGCAGCACGAAGTGCTGCCGCTGGGCACGATGGGCCATGAATACCTGCAGGCCTGCCAGGCCCTCGGCCCGCGCCTGCGCGATTCCCAGGTGTACGCGCTGGAAGTCTGGGCCAAGGAATACCGCGGCGACCTGGGCATCGCGCTGTCCGACGTCTACGGCATGGATGCCTTCCTGCGCGACTTTGATATGTATTTCTGCAAGCTTTTCGACGGCGCGCGCCACGACTCCGGCGACCCCTTCGTCTGGGGCGAGCGTCTGCTGGAACACTACCGGAAGAATCGCGTGGACCCCCGCGCCAAGACCCTGGTGTTCTCGGATTCGCTGACGTTCCCGCGCGCGATTGAACTGGCCCGCCAGTTTGCCGGGCGTTGCAAGGTGTCGTTCGGCATCGGCACCAACCTGACCAACGACCTCGGCCATGAACCGCTGCAGATCGTCATGAAGATGGTCCGCTGCAACGGCCAGCCCGTGGCCAAGGTGTCCGACGCGCCTGAAAAGACCATGTGCGACGATCCTGCCTACCTGGCATATCTGCGCCAGGTGTTCCAGCTGCCCCCCGCCTGAGGGCGGCTCGGGGTAAATTGCTGGTTTCCTTGTATTGATCCACCCACCCAACTCGACTCTAGGGGAATATTCATGAGCAGCATCAAGCGCTTCCACGTCGCCAAGCGCCTGTCGGACATGGCCGTGTACAACGGCGTCGCGTACCTGGCAGGCCAGGTGCCTGACGATGCCAAGCTGGACATCACCGGCCAGACCGAGCAAGTGCTGGCGACGATCGATCGCCTGCTGGCCGAAGCCGGCACCGACAAGACCAAGATCCTGATGGCCCAGATCTACGTGGCCAACATGAAGGAATTCGACGGCATGAACAAGGCATGGGACGCATGGGTCGCCGACGGCAATTCGCCTCCGCGCGCCACGGTCGAAGCCCGCCTGGCCAACCCGGACTTCAAGGTCGAAATCGTCGTGACGGCCGCCGTCTAAGCGATATCCGCCTGCAAGCAAAAAGCCCTTCGGCATGCCGAAGGGCTTTTTCTTTTTGGCACGGCGACCGCGCGCAACCCATCATCCCCCCATCAGCACCATCCCCGCCAGCAATCCCCCCAATTCCTCGCACCTAGCCAGGTCTTCCTCGCGCACCGTCTTCTCTGCCCAGATCTGTTCGGCCGTCTGCGCACCCATGTTGACGATCAGCGCCGGCGCCACAGCCTTCAGCCGCCAGCCGGTGCAAATCCGTTCAACCTGCCGTGCTGCGCCCGAGCCGTCGCTGCCCGCGCTGATCGCGCAGCCGTAGGGCAGGCCCTGGATCCGGTCGAGCACGGCATAGTAGTTGCGGTCGAAGCATTCCTTCATTTCGCCGCTCAGGCTGGCCAGGTTCTCCGGCGCGCAAAACAGGTAGCCCTGGCTTGCCAGCAGGATGTCGGCGTCGACCTCCGAGGCGCGCCGCAGCACGACGCGCAGCGCGTCGGCCTGCTCCAGCTGCGTGGCGGCCGCGACGGCGCCCCGGGCGGCGGCCTCGGCCATCTGCCGGGCCGCGCCCGTGCGCGAATGCCAGGTGATCAGCAGCTGCTTCATGCGTAGCGTTCCAGGGTGTCCTGCCGGTAGTACGCTCGCAGCAAGCCATACCATTCGGGCAGCGCCTGCTGCATGGGGACGGGATCCACGAAGAAGTGCTCCGAGCTGACGGCGAAGAATTCCGCCTCGTCGGTGGCGGCGTACGGGTCCATCGGCAGTTGCCCATACCAGGCGTCCGCTTCCTCACTTTCCGGGTCCACGTCGTGCGGGATGGCCGCCTCGACCGCGTCCAGCGCGGCGATGAAGCGGTCCAGGCTGTCGTCCAGCACCTGCCGCCAGACTTTCGGCTTCAGATCCGGGTGCGCAGCCAGCGACGGCATGCCGTCCGCAAAGCCCGAGCGCAGGTCCAGCTTGTGGGCGAATTCATGAATCACCACGTTGAAGCCGCCTTCGGACAACTGCGTGTCTTCCCAGGACAGCACCAGCGGGCCGCCTTCCCAGGCTTCGCCGGCTGCGTCCTCGATGTATTCGTGGACCACGCCGTCGTCGTCCTGGCGCGAACGGGGAATGCGGAAGCTGGCGGGGTACACGATGATCTCGTCCCAGCCCTCATACAGTTCGGGCGCCAGGTTCAGGATGGGCAGGCTGGCCTGCGCCGCGATGGACAGGCGCATGAAGTCCGAGACCTCCAGGCCCTGCGCGCCATTGATGGTCTTGCTGGCCAGCAGCCAGGCCGACCGCGCCAGCAACTGAGCGGATTCGTCGGCGTTCAACGCCGCCAGGAAGGGGTGGGCATCCAGCACCTGCCGCCAGAGTTCGGGCGAGATCCGGGCCTGCATCTCGGCCACTTCGGAGGCGCGGGCGCCCCGGCCCTTGAGCCAGCGCAACATAAGCTTCGGTTCCTTCTATATACCGGGAGACGGTGGGGCATTCAGTGCTAACAGGCCCTAGGGCTAATAGGCCCTAGTGTAGAGTGTCGGGATATCAACCCGCTACGCACGACGCCCTTCATGTCCGCCCCGCCTGTTATCGACGCGCCTTCGCCTTTCGACGCTTCCTGGCGGCAGGAGGTAGGGGCGGGCCTGGACGCCGACGGCATGGCGCTGATTGACCAGGCAGTTGCCTGGGCCATCCCCCGTTTTGAAGGGCAACAGGCGCTGACGGGCGAACCGTTGGCCAGCCACGGCGCCGGCGTCGTCCGCATCCTGGCGGCCTTGCATACCGACGCCGCCACGCGCGCCGCAGCGCTGCTGGCCGCCTTGCCTACTGACTTGATGGCGCCCGCGCCGGCCTTGCGCAACGACCCCGTTGCCACGGCGTTCGGCGCCGAGGTCGCACGCCTGGTCCAGGGTACCCGCGCGCTGCTGCGCCTGGGTGTGGTGGCCCGCCAGGCCAGCGATGCCGAGGCTGAAAGCGGCTCGCAAAAGGAAATGCAGCGCAAGATGCTGCTGGCGATGGCGGCCGACCTGCGCATCGTGCTGATGCGCCTGGCCTCCCGGCTGCGCACGCTGCGCTGGCACGCCGAAAGCAAGGCTCCGTGCTCCATCGCCTTTGCGCGCGAAACGCTGGACCTGTACGCGCCGCTCGCCAACCGCTTGGGCATCTGGCAGATCAAATGGGAAATGGAAGACCTGGCCTTCCGCTTCCTGGAACCCGACCGCTACAAGCAGATCGCCCGCCTGCTGGAAGAAAAGCGCGTCGAGCGCGAGGCCTTCATCGCCGGCGCCATCGACCGCCTGCAGACCGCCTTGTCCAAATCCGGCATCGAGGCCGAGGTCAGCGGCCGGCCCAAGCACATCTACAGCATCTGGAACAAGATGCGCGTCAAGCGCCTGGACTTCGCCCAGATGTACGACCTGCGCGCCTTGCGCGTCATCGTCGAGGACGTGCGCGCCTGCTATACGGCGCTGGGGCTGGTGCACGAGATGTGGACGCCGCTTTCCGACGAGTTCGACGATTACATTTCGCGGCCCAAGCCCAACGGCTATCGATCGCTGCATACGGTCGTGGCGGACGACGACGGCCGGCCGTTCGAAGTGCAGATCCGCACGCGCGAAATGCACCAGTTCGCCGAATACGGCATGGCTGCGCACTGGCGCTACAAGGAAGCCGGCGCCAAGGGCGGCCAAGTGGCGGCCTCCAGCGAATACGACCGGCAATTGGCGTGGATGCGCCAATTGCTGGCCTGGAACAGCGATGTCGAAGGCGGCGCCGAACCGGGCGCGGAAACCGCCAAACCGGAAGCCGCCAAACCCGCCGCCGGCAAGTCGGGTCCGGGCAAGAACCGCAACGTGGTGACGGCGCCCGCGCATACCGACGAACGCATCTACGTGCTGACGCCGCAGGCGAGGGTGATCGAACTGCCCGCTGGTGCCACGCCGGTGGATTTCGCCTATCACCTGCACACCGACCTGGGCCACCGCTGCCGCGGCGCCCGTGTCGACGGCCAGATGGTGCCGCTGCAGACGCGGCTGTCCACGGGGCAGACCGTCGAGATCATTTCCGCCAAGTCGGGCGGACCGTCGCGTGACTGGCTTAACCCCCAGTTGGGGTTCCTGGCCAGCCCGCGGGCGCGCGCCAAGGTGCGCATGTGGTTCAACGCCATCGAGTTGCAGCAGCGCATCACCCAAGGGCAGGCGCTGGTCGAAAAGGAATTGCAGCGGCTGGGCAAGACGGCCGTCAATCTGGAGCAATTGGCGCAGAACCTGGGCTTTGCCCGCGCCGACGACCTGTACGTGGCGGCGGCCAAGGAAGAGTTCAGCCTGCGCCAGATCGACAGCGTGTTCCAGCAGCCGGCGCCGGCCGTCGAACCGCAACCGGCGGCGCTGCGCCACGCCAGTGCGGGCAGCGCCGAGAAAAGCGGTAAGAGCGGCGTGCTGGTGGTGGGGGTGGGGTCGCTGTTGACGCAGCTGGCGCGCTGCTGCCGCCCGGCGCCGCCGGACGCCATTGCCGGCTTCGTCACGCGGGGGCGCGGCGTGTCCATCCACCGCAGCGATTGCCACAGCTACCTGGCGCTGGCGGCGCGCGAACCTGAACGCGTGATCGAAGTGGCCTGGGGCGAGACCTCGGATACCTTCTATCCCGTGGACATCAGCGTGCGCGCGCACGACCGCTCGGGCCTGCTGCGCGACCTGTCCGAAGTCTTTGCGCGGCTGCGCTTGAATGTCGTGGGCGTGAATACGCAAAGCAAGCAGTCGCTGGCCCACATGGTGTTCACGGTGGAAGTGCGCGGGGGCGAATCGCTCGCCCGCGCGCTGGACGCCTTGGCCGAAGTGGCCGGTGTGTCCTCGGCGACGCGCCGTTAGGACAAAGCCCCCAGGGCCGGACGGCCGTGGGGGAGGTGGCCTTAGTGGTCCAGGTTCTCGTGCGCGCGTTCGCGCATGAAGAACGAGGCAACGAGACCCAGCGCTACGCCGAACATCACGTAGTAGGCAGGGGCCATCGGCGAACCCGTGGTCTTGATCAGCCAGGTCACGATGAACTGCGCGAAGCCGCCGAAGATCATCACCGCCACGTTATAGGCCAGCGACAGGCCCACGGAGCGCACGCGCGCCGGGAACAATTCCGCCATCACCGTGCTGAACACGCCGAAGAAGGCCGACACGAAGAAGCACACCACGATCTGCACCGTCAACAGGCGGCCGATCGACGGCGCGTCCGACAGCCAGTAGTACAACGGGTACAGCACGATCAGGTAACCGATCAGCGAACCGATCACCAGCGGACGGCGGCCGATGCGGTCCGACCAGGCGCCCATGAACGGGGTCATCAGCACCATCAGCGCCGCGCCGGCCATCTGCACCATGAAGGTGTCTTTCATCGGCAGCTTCAGGATCTGCGTGGAGTACGTCACCAGATACGTGAAGGTAATGTAGATGGACACCGTCGCGGTCACGACCAGGCCCACGCCGATCATCGTTTCGCGCGTGTGGGTCTTGACCATCTGCACCAGGCTCAGGCGCTGCACTTCACCGCGCGCGGCGGCCTGGCGGTCTTCTTCCTGCATCTTCTTGAAGACTTCGGTTTCGTCGATGTTCTTGCGGATATAGATCGCGATGGGAACAATGACCAGGCCGAAGGCGAACGGAATGCGCCAAGCCCAGGCGGCGATCTGTTCCTGCGTGAAGAACTCGGTGATCAGCGTGCCGCAAGCCGCGCCGATCAAGAGCGCCAGCATCTGGCCGGCCATCTGCCACGACCCGTAGAAGCCGCGTTTGCCGTTGGGGGCCATTTCGATCAGCAGCGCCGTCGACGTGCCGAATTCACCGCCCGCCGAGAAGCCCTGCAAAAGGCGCGCGATCAGGATGAAGATCGGGGCCAGGATGCCGGCGGCGTGGTAGGTCGGGGCAACCGTGATCAGTGCGATCGACACGGCCATCAGCGAGGTCACCATCACCATCGCGGCCTTGCGGCCCTTCTTATCGCCGTACATGCCCAGGATGATGCCGCCCACTGGCCGCATGAAGAAGCCGACGCCGAAGATCGCGGTCGTCATCAGGATGGCGTTCAGTTCGCTGCCGGGCAGGTTGGGGTCGGTGGGGAAGAACAGCTTGGCGATGATCGGCGTCATGAACGCGAACACCAGGAAGTCATACCATTCGAGGGCGTTGCCTATCACTGCGGCCACGATGTTGCGTGTGGGAACTGCTTTGTGCTGCACGGTTTCTCCTTGGGGGTATTTTCCAATCCGGGCGACATTCTAGGCGCTTAACCCGTGAACGGTGGGTAAGGCCGTCCAAGACGCGGGCGCTTCCTGGCTTTACACTTGCCGTTTTCCCCCAAAAGAGAAGTGACATGAACGCGCGCACCTGGCTGGAAACGCTGGTGGGTTTCGATACCACCAGCCGCAATTCCAATCTTGCCCTGATCGAAACCGTCCGCGATTGGCTCAAAGGCCAGGGCGTCGATGCGTGGCTGGCGCACAACCCCGAGCGCACCAAGGCCAACCTGTTCGCCACCCTGCCTGCGCAGGATGGCAACCAGCAGGGCGGCATCGTCCTGTCGGGCCACACCGACGTGGTGCCCGTGGATGGCCAGGACTGGAGCACGGACCCGTTCAAGCTCGTCGAGAAAGACGGGCTGCTCTATGGGCGCGGCAGCTGCGACATGAAGGGGTTCATTGCCGGCTCGCTGGCGCTGGTGCCGGAATTCCTGGCCATGCCGCGCAAGAAGCCGATCCACCTGGCGTTCTCCTATGACGAGGAAGTCGGCTGCGCGGGCGCGCCGTACATGCTGGCCGACCTGCTGGAACGCGGCATCCGCCCCGAGGGCTGCGTGGTGGGTGAACCCACCGGCATGCAGGTGGTCGTGGCCCACAAGGGCATCAATCTCTTCCGCTGCAAGGTGCATGGCAAGGCGGCGCACTCGTCCTTGACCCCGCGCGGCTGCAACGCCATCGAATACGCTGCCCGCCTGATCTGCCGCATCCGCGATCTGGCCGACAGCTTCAAGGCCAACGGCCCGTACGACCAGTTCTACGACGTGCCGTTCTCGACCATGACCACCAATCAGATCCGGGGCGGCATCGCGGTCAATACCATCCCCGAACTGTGCGAATTCACCTACGAATTCCGCAACCTGCCGGGCATGCAACCTGACGAGATCCAGGCCGAAGTCGAAAAATACGTGCGCGATGAGCTCTTGCCGCGCATGAAGGCCGAATTCGACGGCGCCAGCATCGAAATCGAAACTGGCGCGGCTGCCCCCGCCCTCGAAGCCTCGGAAGAAGCCGCCATCACCCAGCTGGTGCGCGCGCTGACTGAAGACCGCACCACCCGCAAGGTGGCCTACGGTACCGAAGCCGGTCTGTTCCAGGGCATCGGCATTCCCACGGTCGTCTGCGGCCCCGGCCACATCGAACAGGCCCACAAGCCCGACGAATACGTCGCCCTGGACCAGATGGCCTCGTGCGAGACGTTCCTGCGCCGCCTGGGCCAATCGCTCTAAGCGCCGTCGGGGTGCAGCCAGGGCAGGGGCTTCCCACCCTGGCCGCGCCCGGCTCAGGTAAAATGACGGGTTGCAAACCGGATTTGCGGCCGGCAGTGGTCTGTCGCGATACCGGGGGAGATGCTTGGTGAAACCTTACGACTTTCCGGATGCCAAGGGCCATTTCGGCCCTTATGGCGGTGTTTTCGTGGCGGAAACGCTAATGCACGCGCTCGACGAGCTGCGTGCCGCCTATGACCATTACCGTGTCGATCCCGCCTTCCTGGAAGAGTTCAACTACGAACTCAAGCATTTCGTCGGCCGGCCCAGCCCGGTCTACCATGCCCGCCGCTGGTCGGACCTGCTGGGCGGCGCGCAGATCTGGTTCAAGCGCGAAGACCTGAACCACACCGGCGCGCACAAGGTGAACAACTGCATCGGTCAGGCCCTCCTGGCCAAGCGCATGGGCAAGCCGCGCGTCATCGCCGAAACCGGCGCCGGTCAGCACGGCGTGGCCACGGCCACGGTGGCGGCCCGCTATGGCATGGAATGCGTGGTGTACATGGGCAGCGAAGACATCCGCCGCCAGGCGTCGAACGTCTACCGCATGAAGCTGCTGGGCGCCACGGTGGTGCCGGTCACTTCGGGTTCGCGCACCCTGAAGGACGCGCTGAACGAAGCCATGCGCGACTGGGTCACCAACATCGAAAACACGTTCTACATCATCGGCACGGTAGCGGGTCCCGACCCCTATCCCCGCATGGTGCGCGACTTCCAGACCGTCATCGGCAACGAATGCCTGACGCAGATGCCTGAAGCCATCGGCCGCCAGCCCGACTACGTCGTGGCGGCTGTGGGCGGCGGCTCGAACGCCATGGGCATCTTCCATCCCTACATCCCCTATGAAAACGTGCGCCTGATCGGCGTCGAAGCCGCGGGCGAGGGCATGGACAGCGGCAAGCACGCCGCATCGCTGGCCGCCGGCCAGGTGGGCGTGCTGCACGGCAACCGTACCTACGTCATGCAGAACGCCGATGGCCAGGTCCAGGAAACGCATTCCGTGTCCGCAGGCCTGGACTACCCCGGCGTCGGCCCCGAGCATGCCTGGCTGAAAGACACGGGCCGCGCGGAATACGCGGGGATCACCGACGATGAAGCCCTGAAGGCGTTCCACGACTGCTGCCGCATCGAAGGCATCATGCCCGCGCTGGAGTCGTCCCATGCCATCGCGCAGGCCGCGAAGATGGCTCCCACGCTGCCGCGCGACGCCGTCATCCTGGTCAACTTGTCGGGCCGTGGCGACAAAGACATGCATACCGTCGCCGAACGTGCTGGTATCGAGCTCTAACACATGACAACTCGCACTGATCGCATCGCCGCCGCCTTTGAGCGCACCGCCGAATCCGGCCGCGCCGCGGCGCTGATTCCGTATATCGCGGCAGGCGACCCGTCGCCCGCCGCTACCGTTCCCCTGATGCACGCGCTGGTCGAGGCCGGCGCCGACGTGATCGAACTCGGCGTGCCGTTTTCGGATCCCATGGCCGACGGCCCGGTGATCCAGCGCGCCGCCGACCGCGCCATCGCGCAGGGCGTGGGCCTGACCCGCGTGCTGGAACTGGTGGCGGAATTCCGCCAACGCGACACCACCACCCCCGTGGTGCTGATGGGTTACGCCAACCCGATCGAGCGCATGGGCCAGACGGCATTTGCCGTCAACGCCGAACGCGCGGGCGTGGACGGCGTGCTGGTCGTGGACTACCCGCCTGAAGAAGTCATCGAGTTCGCCGCGACCTTGGGCGAACACGGCATTGCCCCCATTTTCCTGCTGGCTCCCACCTCCACCGAGGCCCGGATCCAGGCCGTGGCGGAAGTGGCGCGCGGCTACGTGTATTACGTGTCGCTCAAGGGCGTTACGGGCTCGGGGTCGCTGAATACCGACGACGTCGCTGAACGCGTGGCCGTCATCCGCCGCCACGTGCGCAACATCCCGGTGGGCGTCGGCTTCGGCATCCGCGATGCGGAAAGCGCCCAACGCGTGGCGCGCGTGGCCGATGCGGTCGTCATCGGCAGCAAACTGATTGAAACGATGGAGCAGGCGGTGGCTGACGCCCCGGCTGCCCAAAAAACCGACGCTGCAGTCACCGCCGCCAGCGGCTGGCTGCGCACCATCCGGCTCGCGCTGGATCAAGTAAAACGAGAAAACGCGTCGGCCTGAACGGCGGGCGCGACCTCACACGGGATGAAATATCAATGAGCTGGATCGAAAAACTCCTGCCTCCTCGCATCAATAAGACCAGCGACAGCGGCGCCCGCCGCGTGCCCGAAGGCCTTTGGGTGAAATGCCCGTCGTGCGAATCGGTGCTGTACAGCGAAGACTTGGCGGCCAATCTGCATGTGTGTCCCAAGTGCGACCATCACATGCGCATCGGCGCCCGCGCCCGCATCGATTCGCTGCTGGACATGGAAGGCCGCGTCGAAATCGGCCAGACCACGCGTTCCGTGGACACGCTGAAGTTCAAGGACACCCGCAAGTACCCCGAGCGTCTGCAAGAGGCCGTCAAGCAAACCGGTGAAACCGATGCGCTGGTGGTCATGAGCGGCTCGATCCGCGGCGTGCCGGCGACGCTTGCCTGCTTTGAATTCGAATTCATGGGCGGGTCCATGGGCTCGGTGGTGGGCGAGCGCTTTGCGCGCGGCGCCCAGGCCGCCCTGGACAACAAGACGCCGTTCATCTGCGTGGCTGCCTCTGGCGGCGCGCGCATGCAGGAAAGCCTGCTGTCCCTGATGCAAATGGCCAAGACGAACGCCATGCTCACGCGCCTGTCGGCGGCGGGCCTGCCATTCATCAGCGTGCTTACCGACCCCACCATGGGCGGCGTGTCGGCCAGCTTCGCCTTCATGGGCGACGTGGTCATCGCCGAACCCAAGGCGCTGATCGGCTTTGCCGGCCCGCGCGTGATCGAACAGACCGTCCGCGAGAAGCTTCCTGAAGGCTTCCAGCGCGCCGAGTTCCTGCTGCAGAAGGGCGCGATCGACATGGTCGTAGACCGCCGCCAGTTGCGCGAGGAAATCGCCCGCCTGCTGGCGCTGTTGACCAACCAGCCAGCGGACGTCGTCACCGCCGTCTGATTCGCTTCGCCGCGTCAAAAAATGCCGCCGTCAGCTTGGTGCTGGCGGCGGCATTTTCGTTGTTGGTCAGACGCATAATTGTTGTGCGGCAGGCCGGATCTTGTATCGGGTGTGACCACGTTTTTCGGAACAGTGTTTTCCACCTCGAATTGTTGCCATATTGCGACAATAGCCAAGCCATGTGGCCCGGATTTTGATATGTTGCCGGTTAGACCAGAATTCTACGGAGTTACCTATGCTGTCGACCAAGAAGAAAATGCTTACCTGCCTTATCGGTCTGGCGCTTGCCGGCGCCGCCACCGTGGCCAGCGCGCAATCGTCCGAGGGCACGCAAGGCGGGGTCAGTATGCATTACGGCATCGGCGACCATTATCAGCGCTTCACGCTGAACTACGAAACCCCCTCTGTCTGGACCCACCAGTTCGGTGGCAACTGGGGCCGTCTGGACCTGACGCCTGAGCTTGGCGCATCCTACTGGTGGGCCGACGGTTCGCGTTCGCCGGGCCATGTCTGGCAGTTGAACGCCATTCCGATGTTCCGCTGGTGGACGGGCGAGCGCTTCTACCTCGAGGCCGGCATTGGCGCCACGGTGTTCTCCAGCACGCGCTTCGCCAACGAGAACATCAGTACCGCCTTCCAGTTCGGCGACCACGTCGGCATGGGCTTCCTCCTGACCCCGAACAACCGTATCGGCGTGCGCTATTCGCACTTCTCCAACGCCAGCATCAAGCGCCCGAACCCGGGTCTGGACCTGGTCCAGCTGACCTACACATACCAGTTCTGAGCCTAGCTCGGCTGCAATCTTGAAGCCCTCGATCACGAGGGCTTTTTTTCGCCCTGTGGTTCTTGCCGCTGCGGCTGGCACCGAACGCGCCGGGGCGGCCTTAGGCAAAAAAAAGCCCCCATCATGCGATGGGGGCTTTTTTGTCGCGCGAGCGGCTTAGTGGCGCGTTTCGACTTGAACCAGCGGTTCGTTCGAAACGGTCGCAACCGGCTTGCGCTCACGGCCCAGGCGGGTCGGCGTATGCGCGGCGGCGATGCGCAGCTGGGTCTGGGCGTGGCGGTCCGGATCGGTTTCCACCCACTTCAGGCCAGCGGCGTTCACCACGTCGTGCAAAGCTTGGGCCTTGGCCGTCGGGGCCGTTGCGGGCACCACGATCGGCTGTTGCGCATCCGCCGGAGCGGCGACCGGCGCAGCAGCGACCGGCGCGGCGGCTTCAATCACCGGTGCGGGTGCCGTCACGACGGGTTCCGCGGCAGCGGTTTCCACGGGGGCGGCCACCGGCGCAGGTGCGGACACCTGGCTGGCGGGTTCCACGGCGACCGGCTGCGTCACTTCCGGGGCAGCCGTTTGCACGGGCTGGGCCACCGGTTCGGCCGCGGCTTGCACGGGTTCTGCCTTCGGGGTGTCAGCCTGTTGGGCTTCGACCGCCGGGGCTTCGACCTGCTGGGCAGCCACTTCGGCTTGCACCGGTGCGGCTTCAATGACCTGGGCTTCCGTCACCTTGGTCTGGACGGCTTGCGTCTGAACCGGAGTGGCTTGCTCGGCAGCTACCGGAGCGGCTTCTGCAACCTGGGCCGGGGCAGCCGGAGCAGCGGGAGCGGCTTGGGCAGGGACGCCTTCGGCTTGTTCGCTGGCGTCGTCATCCGAACCGTCTTCCAGTTGCTCGTCGCTGCCAGCCAAACCTGCTTCGTCCGGGCTGCGGCGGCCACGGCGGCTGCGGCGGCGACGGCGCTTGCGTTCCGGATCCGCTGCGCCTTCGGCGCCTTCTGCCGTCGGGATGCCGTCAGCGGTCTGCTCGGCGGCGTCGGCCGCGTCCGCAGTGGCTTCAGCGGCCGGCTTGGTGTCGGGCAGGGCGGTCGCGACGCTTTGCGCCAGCGCGGCCACCATGCTTTCCTGTTCGCTCATCGGTGCGTCGGATTGGCCTTCTTCACGGCGATTGCGGCCACGGCCACGGCGGCGGTTGCGGCCGGCGCCGGTGTCGTCGCCATTGGCCTGGTCAGCCTGATCGGGGCGGTTGGAGGCCAGGGCTGCCTGTGCTGCCTGGTCGCCGCGCGGCTCGTTGCGGTTGCCGCGGTCGCCACGTTCCTGGCGCTCGCCGCGTTCGCCTTCGGGACGACGGTTGCCACGCACGTGATGGCGGCCGCCTTCGCTGCCTTCAGCGCCTTCGGTACGCGATTCGCCGCGACGGTTGCGGTTGCGGTCCGAGCCGTGGCGTTCGCCGCGGCGTTCCTGGCCGTCATGGCCGCTGCGGCCCTTGCCGCCACGGCCGGAGGCCGCGCGCTTGGCGCTGTCTTCCTGGGCGGCGGGGGCGGGCTTGGCGGTGTCGGCATTGCCGGTCAGCCAGCCGACCAGGCGCTTGAACAGGCCGCCGAGGCCACCGGCTGCGGCGGGCGCTGCGGGGGCGGCGACCGGGGCTGCGGGCGTCGAGACGGGAGCGGGCTGCGAGGGCGTGATGCCCTTGACCAGCGCTTCCGGACGGGCCTTGATCTCGCTTTCGCGCGGCTGCCAGGGCGCGTCCGTGGCCGGGGCTTCCACCAGCTCGAAGCTGGTCTTCAGTTCTTCCAGTCGCGGATCGTCGTGGCGCAGGCGCTCGATGTGGTGGTGCGGCGTTTCCAGATGCTTGTTGGGGATCAGCATCAGGTTGACCTTCAGGCGGGCTTCCATCTTGGTGATGTCGGCGCGCTTTTCGTTCAGAAGGTAGGTGGCAACATCCACCGGCACCTGGGCGTGGACCGCCGCGGTGTTTTCCTTCATCGCTTCTTCTTGCAGCAGGCGCAGCACGTGCAGGGCGCTGGATTCGGCATCGCGGATCACACCGGTGCCGTTGCAGCGCGGGCAGGTGATGTGCGAGCCTTCGTTCAGGGCCGGACGCAGGCGCTGGCGCGACAGTTCCATCAGGCCGAAGCGCGAGATCTTGCCCATTTGCACGCGGGCACGGTCGAAATGGAGGGCATCACGCAGGCGCTGTTCGACGGCGCGCTGGTTCTTGCTGTCTTCCATGTCGATGAAGTCGATGACGATCAGGCCGCCCAGGTCGCGCAAGCGCAACTGGCGGGCCACTTCGTCGGCCGCTTCGGAGTTCGTGCGCAGCGCGGTTTCCTCGATGTCGGCGCCGCGCGTGGAGCGGGCCGAGTTCACGTCGACGGAAACCAGCGCTTCGGTGTGGTCGATCACGATGGCGCCGCCCGAAGGCAGCGTCACGGTGCGCGAGTACGCCGTTTCGATCTGGTGTTCGATCTGGAAGCGCGAGAACAGCGGGATGTCGTCACGGTAGCGTTTGACGCGCTGGACGTTGTCCGGCATCACCACGCTCATGAAGGCGGTGGCCTGGTCGGCGATCTCGTCGGTGTCGATCAGGATCTCGCCGATTTCGGGCGAGAAGTAATCGCGGATGGCCCGGATGACCAGGCTGGATTCCAGGTAGATCAGGATGGGCGCGGAGTTGTCGCGGGCAGCGCCGTCGATGGCGGTCCACAGCTGCAACAGGTAGGACAGGTCCCACTGGAGCTCTTCGACGTTGCGGCCGATGCCGGCCGTGCGGGCGATGATGCTCATGCCCTGGGGCAGCTCAAGCTGCTCCATCGTGTCGCGCAGTTCCTGACGGTCTTCGCCCTCGACGCGGCGCGAAACGCCACCGCCACGGGGGTTGTTGGGCATCAGGACCAGGTAGCGGCCAGCCAGCGAGATGAACGTGGTCAGGGCAGCGCCCTTGTTGCCGCGCTCTTCCTTTTCGACCTGAACGATCAGTTCCTGGCCTTCGCGCAGCGCATCCTGGATGCGGGCGCTACGGACATCTACACCTTCCTTGAAGAAGCTGCGGGCAACTTCCTTGAAGGGCAGAAAGCCGTGACGGTCTTCACCGTAGTTGACGAAGCAAGCTTCCAGGCCGGGTTCGATCCGGGTGATGACACCTTTGTAGATGTTGCCTTTGCGTTGTTCGCGGCCGGCAGTCTCGATGTCGAGGTCGATGAGTTTTTGCCCATCGACGATTGCGACGCGTAATTCTTCCTGATGCGTCGCATTGAACAGCATGCGCTTCATGAGAGGGTTTCTCCGTTGTCATGACGCGCCGATATCGGCGCGTGACCTCGGGTCACTCGGGCTGCGGCTGAAGCGGGCAAGAAATGCGGACCGTACCTGGGCGGCGCCCAGGCGTATCCGCCGCGGGTCAGGCGGGCACGTCGTGCCGTGGGGCACGGGGTTCTGTCAGCAGGAGGGTCAGCTTCACTGAATGTGGTTTGACGGAAAAATTGCTGTGAACGGCAGTTGCGGTCGGATTGGTTGCCTACACGCAGCTGGTGCTTTAAATATGCGACGATTCTTGCAGTGCTTCAGAGCCGCTTGCGGCATGCAACGGACCTGCTGGGACAGCGGGCAAAGTGAATGCCACACCACTATCCGGCAGGGCGCGGTTGCGCCGGCGACCAAGAGACCCAGGGGTTGAATGAGCAGGCAGTACAATGGCGGCCCGCGCGCTCGACGGAGTTGCGTATTTAAATTGCATCTCTACGCCAGGCGGCTAGTTCAGCCCCTTAAGGCTGTCCCGATTATATGTCGCTTTCCGCAATGCGCAAAGAAACTTCCTCCCCTATATCCCCCTCTAAAGCCGCCCCCGCCGTTCGAATGGTGGAGGTCGATGCCGAGCATGCCGGCCAGCGTCTGGATAACTACCTGATGCGCCTGTGCAAGGGCGTCCCCAAAACGCATATCTACAAAGCCATCCGCGGCGGCGAAGTGCGCGTAAATAAGGGACGCATTTCGGTCGACTATCGCATCGTCGAGGGCGATATCGTGCGCATCCCGCCCCTGCGGTTGCCGGATCCGGGCAAGCCCCGGCCGGTGCCCGGCGCGGAATTCCCGATCGTGTTCGAGGACGACGCCTTGCTGGTCGTGGACAAGCCCGCCGGCGTGGCGGTGCACGGCGGCAGCGGCGTGTCGTTCGGCGTGATCGAACAATTGCGCGCCGCCCGGCCCGAGGCCAAGTTCCTGGAGCTGGTGCATCGGCTGGACCGCGAGACCTCGGGTCTGCTCATGGTGGCCAAGAAGCGCAGCGCGCTGCTGGCCCTGCACGCCATGCTGCGGGAAGGCAAGGGCGACAAGCACTATCTGGCCCTGGTCGAGGGCGATTGGGTCAACGACCGCCAGCACATCAAGCTAAGCTTGTCCAAGTGGACCACGCAATCGGGCGAGCGCCGGGTCAAGGTGGATCCCGACGGCCAGACGGCGCACACCATCATCACGCTCAAGCAGCGCTTTGGCGGCTACAGCCTGGTCGACGCCGAGCTGCGCACTGGGCGCACCCATCAGATCCGTGTGCACCTGGCCGCCAGCGGCTTTCCCATCGTGGGCGACGACAAATACGGCCATGACGACGTCCGGGCGGAATTCGCCCGCAACGGGTTCGGCCGGATGTTCCTGCACGCCCACCAGCTGACCCTCGCTCATCCGGTCACGGGCGAGCCCCTGACCCTTACCGCCGAACTGCCTCCCGCGTGCCGGCAAATACTGAAACAACTGGAGTCGGTCTGATTATGTCGTCGTATTCGCTGGTCGTGTTTGACTGGGATGGCACCTTGATGGATTCCACGCACAGTATCGTGGCGGCCATTCAGGGCGCTTGCCGCGATCTGGACCTGGCGGTGCCCTCGGCATCCGAAGCCAGCTGGGTGATTGGTCTGTCCCTGGAAAGCGCGCTGCGCCGCGCCGTGCCGGAACTGACGCAGGCGATGATGCCCCGGTTCCTGGAGCGCTATCGCACCCACTACCTGCTGCGCGACCCCGAGTTGCGTCTGTTTGACGGAATCCCGGAACTGTTGGCCGAGCTGGCCGGGCAGAACGTGCGCCTGGCCGTCGCAACGGGCAAGAGCCGGGTCGGCCTGACCCGCGCGCTGGCCGCGACCGGCCTGGGCCCGTTGTTTGACGCCACCCGCACCGCGGACGAAACCTTCAGCAAGCCGCACCCGGCGATGCTGCACGAGCTGATGCAGGAATTGGACGTCGAGCCGGGTCGAGTCGTGATGATCGGCGATACCTCCCACGACCTGCAGATGGCGGCCAACGCCGGCGTCCATGGCCTGGGCGTGACGTATGGCGCGCATACCCTGAAGGAGCTACAAAGTTGTGCGCCGCAGGCGGTGCTCGATAGCGTGCCGCTGGTGCGCGACTGGCTCTTGCCGCGGGTGTCCGCAAGCGCCTGATCGGGTAGCCGGCCGGGAACGTCCGGCCTCGGGGCGGGTCAATCTGGAAGTTCCCGTCCGCGGCGATGCTGCCGCGGAATATCATGGGATGGCGCAACGTCTATGGCATGCGCAGGGCGCGGCCATCACTGGCAGGCCCCAGACCGGAGAGACCACGATGCTGATACGCAAGCCCGCCGATATTGTTCCGTCCGAAATCACCGACGAGGCCGTCTGGCGCTCGCGGCGCGAGTTGATGCTGCGCGCCGGGCTGACGGCCGCCGCCGTGGGTTTGCCGGGCTGGGCGACGCGCAGCGCCTTTGCTCAGGACGCCGGCGCCCTGCCGGGCAAGCCCAATGCGTCGCTCAGCGTCATGGACAAGCAGACCTCGCTGGCCGATGTGACGTCCTACAACAACTACTACGAGTTCGGCGTCGATAAGGGCGATCCCGCCGCGAACGCAGGCAAGTTGCAGACGCGCCCCTGGACAGTCAGCGTCGAAGGCGAGGTCGCCCGGCCACGCACCTTCAGCATCGAGGAATTGCTCAAGCTCGCACCGATGGAAGAGCGCGTCTACCGCCTGCGCTGCGTCGAAGGCTGGTCCATGGTGATCCCATGGGTGGGCTATTCGGTGTCTGAACTGCTGAAACAGGTCGAGCCTACGGGCAACGCCAAATACGTGGAATTCGTGACGGCGGTGCAGCGCGAGAACATGCCGGGCGTGCGCGCCGCGATCCTCGACTGGCCCTACGTGGAAGGCCTGCGTATCGACGAGGCCATGAATCCGTTGGCGATGCTGGTGTTCGGCGTGTACGGCAAGGTCCTGCCCAACCAGAACGGAGCCCCGCTGCGCTTGGCTGTGCCGTGGAAGTACGGGTTCAAGTCGGCCAAATCGATCGTCAAGATCCGGCTTGTGGAAAAGCTGCCGGTGTCGTCCTGGATCAAGGCGGCGCCCCAGGAGTACGGCTTCTATGCCAACGTGAACCCCAACGTCCCGCATCCGCGCTGGAGCCAGGCGACCGAACGCCGCATCGGCGAGGACGGCCTGTTCAGCCCCAAGCGCAAGACCTTGATGTTCAATGGATATGGCGAACAGGTGGCATCGCTCTATCAGGGCATGGACCTGAAAGCCAACTACTGAGGCATCGATGCCTGAAGGCACTTCGCAACCCGCGGCTACCGCAGTCCCGCGCAAGGCGTCCCTGTCCGCTCGGGCAGTCGGGCGGTTCAAGCCTGTCCTGTTCCTGCTGGGCCTGACGCCGTTCCTGCGGTGGATCTGGCTGGGGTTCAACAACGGCCTGACCGCGAACCCCGTGGAGTTCCTGACGCGCTCGTCCGGCACGTGGACGCTGGTTTGCCTGCTGGTCACGCTGGCGATCACGCCGCTGCGCCGCCTGACCGGGCAGCCCGCGCTGGTTCGCGTGCGCCGCATGTGCGGGCTGTTCGCGTTTTTCTACGGTGCCATGCATTTCATGGCCTGGGTCTGGTGGGACCGCGGGCTGGATCCGGCGGCGATGCTGCAGGACATTGGCGAGCGCCCCTTCATCACGGTGGGGTTTGCCGCCTTTGTGCTGATGACGGCGCTGGCGGCCACCTCCACACAGTGGGCCATGCGCCGGCTGGGCAAGCGCTGGCAGCAACTGCACCGCGCCATCTACGCGATCGGGCTGCTGGCGGTCCTGCACTATTGGTGGCACAAGGCTGGCAAGAACGACCTAGCGCAGCCGCTCCTGTATGCCTCGGTGCTGGCCCTGCTACTGGGGTGGCGGATCGTGGCGTGGTGGCGCCGCCGTACGTAGGGCTCGCCTAAGGCATTGCCAGCATGATCGCCGCGGTTTCCGCGTCCGGCTGGCCATCGTGCAGGGCGGGGCGATAGTGCATCTGGAAGGCCGCCAATGTGTTGATTGTTGCGCGGTCCAGGGCGCCATCCTGCGGGCAGGCATAACCCAGCCGCAGCAATTGCTTCTGGAACCAGGCCACGTCCGGCACGCCCTCGGTTTGCAGGCGCGCCAGATGCTCGGTGGCGCCGGCCTCGTCGTACCAGCGGCCGATCCCCGCCGCAGCCAATGCTTTCCACGGGAAAAGCGGGCCAGGGTCCACTTTGCGCTGCGGGGCGATATCGCTGTGGCCCACCACGTTTTCAGGGGCGACCCCGTGCCGCTGGATGATGTCGCGCAGCAGGATCGTCAGCGCCCGCAGCTGGCGTTCGTTGTAGGGGTGCCAGAGCGGCTTGCCATCCGGGCCGTCCGTCCAGCCGGGGTTGACAACTTCGATGCCGATGGACGTGCTGTTCATGGCAATGTTGCCGTACCAGGAGCTGGCGCCGGCATGCCAGGCGGCACGGTTTTCATCCACCAGGCGATAGGCGCGCCCGGCGTCGTTGATCAGGTAGTGCGCGCTGACCTTGCCTTGGGACAGCAGCTTCATGGAGGTGGCGTCGTCGACCGAGGTGTAGTGCAGGACGACGCTGCGTACGCGGCTGGCCTGGCTGACGGCGGTGACGGAGGTGTCCAGGTCCAGTCCGGCGGGGCCGCGCGTGGCGCAGCCCGCCAGGACTGCCGTGGCCAGCAGTGTGGTGATCAAGCGGAACATGGGTCAGCGGGCCAGGTAGAGGAACAGCGTGGGCAGCTTGTCCAATTGGGGCGCCGGCAGCTTTTTCCAGTCGGCCACGGTGTGTGTCACGACCCATTCATCGGCAGTCGTGACCGAGCGGGCCACGCACAGCTTGGTGTCGCCCTTCAGGCTGGCCAGCAAGGTGGCGAACATGGCGGCATTGCGGTACGGCGTTTCGATCAGTAACTGGGTCTGGTTGTGCTTGGCCGAATGCTGTTCCCAGGCGCGCAATTGCTTGGCGCGTTCGGCCGGGTCCACCGGCGCGTAGCCGTGGAAAGCGAAACGCTGCCCGTCCAGGCCGCTGGCCATCAGGCCCAGCAGGATGGAAGAGGGGCCCACCCAGGGTTTGACGGTGATGCCCAGGCGATGGGCGGCGTCCACGACCTTGGCGCCGGGGTCCGCGACGGCGGGGCAGCCCGCTTCGGAGACCAGCCCGATTTCCGCGCCTTTCCTGACCGGCTCCAGCCACGTTTTGATCTGGCCGTCGTTGACCTTGTCGGTCAGTGTGTGGATGGTAATTTCCTGCAGCGGCCGTGTGGTGCCGATCAGCTTCAGGAAGGCGCGCGCTGTCTTGGCGTTCTCGGCGATGTAGGTGTCCAGCCGTCCGGCCAGCGCGCGCACGTCGGTGGGCAGCCAGCGCTCGGGCGGGGCCTCTCCCAGACCGACGGGGATCAGGTGCAGGGCGCCGCCGCTCATTCGGAAGCTCCCGGCGCGTCCAGCGGATCCAGGCCGAACCGCGTCAGCATGCGCGTCAACTCGATCAGCGGCAGCCCGATGATGGCGGTCGGGTCGTCGCTCTGGATGCTCTCCATCAGGGCGATGCCCAGGCTTTCCGCCTTGGCGCTGCCTGCGGTATCGTAGGGTTCCTCGGCACGCAGATAGGCCTCGATGGCGCGGTCCGACAGCTGGCGGAAATGGCAACGCGTGACGATGTCGGCTTTTTCCACCCGTTGGCCATCCGTCACCGCCAATGCGCTGTGGAATTCCACGATTTGCCCCGACAGGGCCCGCAATTGCGCCAGGGCGCGGGGGAAATCCCCCGGTTTGCCGATCGGCTGGCCGTCCACGGTGGCCACCTGATCCGACCCGATGACGAGGCTGCCGGGGTGCTTGTCCGCCACGGCCATGGCCTTGGCGACCGACAGGCGCAGGGCCAGCGCGGCAGGCGTTTCACCGGGGTGTGGCGTTTCGTCTACATCTGGGGAAATGGCCGTAAAGGGCAGGCGCAGGCGCGACAGCAGTTCTTTGCGGTAACGCGAGCTGGACGCGAGGATCAGGCTAGGCTTGGAAGGCATGCGATATTTGACGTTAAAGCGTAAGTCGCAGTATTATCTAACGTTTTGCGGGATTTTTGCAGTGAACGGGTACCCAAATTCGGGTCGCGTTCTGGTCACGGCATGCTGTTTGGTAAAGCCAGGTTTGCAAACCCAAGGTGGCAAATACGTGATCCATCGCAAAGACCCGTAAATGCAAAGGATTGATCATTAAGCGCATCGATGCATTCGCATTTGCCCATAGTGGCAAGGAAGCGCATGGCACCATACCTCTTGTGCGGTTTTCGCGCGCGGTTGAAGGGTTACCCGAACAACCGCTGGGCGATGCCGGGCTTGTGACTTGGTCCGTGCGCGGTGAGGTGGGCAAGTCTGGTCTGTTGCTTGGCCGGCCCCTCCTGCACGTTCACGTGCAGGCGAACCCGGTGCTGGTGTGCCAGCGGTGCAACGCGCCGTTCGTGTATCCGGTCAATAGCGAAGTCCTCTTGCAGCTGGTCAAGTCCGAAGCCGATCTCGACGATGGTTTTACCAACGGTGATTACACCGACGGTCATGCCGACGAGGACGATGAAGACGAAGAAGGAAATGGTTTTGTGTCCAACCAGCCTGAAAAGGTGGTGGGTTCACATCATTTTGATCTGCTGGCCCAGATCGAAGATGAGCTCATTCTGAGCGTTCCGTATGTGCCCAAGCATGAAGTATGCCCGGGCGCGCAGGCCAAAGTCAGCGATGCTCTTGATGAGCCCGCTGTCAAGCGTCCGTCGCCGTTTGCGGTGCTGGAACAACTGAAGCACAAAGATTGAGATCAACATCGGGCCGCATCGCGTACAATGCGCCCCGTTTCTAGGAGTCATCATGGCCGTTCAACAAAACAAGAAGTCCCCCTCCAAGCGCGGTATGCACCGTTCGCATGATTTTCTGGTCAGCCCGTCGACGGCTATCGAACCGAACACCGGCGAAACGCACCTGCGTCACCACATCAGCCCCAACGGCTTTTACCGTGGCCGCAAGGTCCTGAAGACCAAGGCCGACGAATAAGGCCCCCGGGCCGAACTCGTACTCGGACCAATTCGGCTGAGCGCTGATACCTGGCACCCGTGATACGCATCGCCATAGACTGTATGGGCGGAGACTTCGGTCTGCCCGTCACGATTCCGGCTGCGATCGAGTTCGCCCGGCAATTTCCGGATACCCGGCTATTGCTGGTCGGGCTTCCCGATGCTATCGAAGCGGCGCTCTCCGAGCACCGCGGCGTAGCGCGCGATCGTATGGAAATCGTGGCGGCTTCTGAAGTCGTCACCATGGACGACCCGGTCGAGGTCGCCCTGCGCCGCAAAAAAGACTCCTCCATGCGCCTGGCCGCCCAGTCCGTCAAGGACGGGCGCGCTGACGCCTGCGTTTCCGCGGGCAACACCGGCGCGTGGATGGCCATTTCACGCTACGTGCTCAAAACGCTGGACGGTATCGACCGCCCCGCGATCGCCACGTCCATTCCGAACCAGACGGGCCGCGCCACCACGGTGCTGGACCTGGGTGCGAATGTGGACTGCTCGGCCGAGCACCTACTGCAATTCGCCATCATGGGCGCCGCGCTGTCGCAGGCGGTGGACCATCGTGAGAACCCCTCCGTGGGCTTGCTCAACATCGGCGAAGAAGTCATCAAGGGCAACGAAGTCGTCAAGGAAGCTGCAGAGCTCCTGCGCGGCAGCCCGTTGAATTTCTACGGCAACGTGGAAGGCAACGACATCTTCAAGGGCACGGTCGACGTCGTCGTCTGCGACGGTTTCGTCGGCAACGTCGTGCTCAAGTCCGTCGAGGGGCTGGCGAAGATGCTATCCAGCATCATTCGCGAAGAGTTCAAACGCAACATCGTCACCCTGCTGGCCGGCGCCATCGCCAAGCCGGTGCTCAACCGTCTGCGCAATCGCGTCGACAACCGGCGCTATAACGGCGCCGCGTTGCTGGGCTTGCGTGGCGTGGTCATCAAGAGCCATGGTTCCGCGGATGTCTACGCCTACGGTTTTGCGTTGCAACGAGCTCGCGAAGCCGTAGTGAGTAAACTGCTGGAGCGCACCGCTCAGACGGTCGCTCAGATTACCAAGCGCGTTCAATCGGGCGAGGGCGCCGCAACGCCTTCGCGGAACGTGGCTGGGGACACCGCTTGATGGATACCGCAATGAAATATTCCGCAATCGCGGGCACCGGCAGCTTCCTGCCGGAACGCGTGGTTTCGAATGACGAATTGGCAGCGGAGCTGGCGACGCGCGACATCGCCACGTCCGATGAATGGATCGTTGAGCGCACGGGCATCCGTCAGCGCCATCTTGCCGAACGCGGCGTCACGACCAGCCAGCTGGCCACCGAGGCCTCGCGCCGCGCGTTGGCGGATGCCGGCGTCGACGCCTCCGAGATCGACCTGATCGTCGTGGCCACGTCCACGCCCGACTTCGTGTTTCCCAGCACGGCCTGCCTGGTGCAGGCGAACCTGGGCGCGAAGGGTTCGGCGGCGTTCGACGTGCAGGCCGTGTGCAGCGGCTTCGTCTACGCCCTGACCACCGCTGACAGCTTCATCCGCGCGGGCCGTGCCCGCTGTGCCCTGGTGATCGGTGCGGAAGTGTTTTCGCGCATCCTCGACTGGAACGACCGCAGCACCTGCGTGCTGTTCGGCGACGGTGCGGGCGCCGTGGTGTTGAAGGCGTCCGACGAGCCGGGCATTATGGCTGCGCAACTGCATGCCGACGGCAGCCAGATGAAGATCCTGAGCGCCGCGGGCAACGTGGCCTACGGCGACGTGACGGGCGATCCGTTCCTGCGCATGGACGGCCAAGCTGTGTTCAAGCAGGCCGTGACCGTGCTGGACCGATCGGCGCGCGACACCTGCGCCGAAGCCGGCGTGGCGCTCGCCGACGTCGATTGGCTGATCCCGCATCAGGCCAACGTGCGCATCCTGAACTTCCTGGCGCGCAAGCTTGCCGTGCCGGTCGAGAAAGTCGTCATTACCGTTGACAGCCACGCCAACACCTCTGCGGCCAGCGTGCCGCTGGCACTGGATGCCGCGCGCCGTGATGGCCGCGTCAAGCCGGGCCAGCTCATTCTGATGCAAGGTGTGGGCGGCGGATTCACCTGGGGCTCGGTACTCGCCCGCATGTAAGGGTGCGCCCGGGGCAGAGCGGCGCTTGCGCCGCCGCCCGGAGAGCGCGCCTGACATTCCACACAGACACTGAATCAATCCAACCGGTCAATCATGAAAATCGCATTTGTCTTCCCTGGCCAAGGTTCGCAAGCTGTCGGCATGCTGGATGCCTGGTCGGGCGTCGCTGCCGTCACGGACACCGTGGCGCAGGCCTCGCAAGCCCTGGGGCAGGATCTGGGCGCGCTGATCGCCCAAGGCCCGGTGGAACAGCTCAACCTGACCACCAATACCCAACCGGCAATGCTGACCGCTGGCGTGGCGTTCTATGCCGCCTGGTGCGCCGCCGGCGGCCGCAAGCCCGACGTCGTGGCCGGCCACAGCCTGGGCGAATACGCCGCACTGACCGCAGCCGGTTCGCTGGCGCTTGAAGATGCCGTGCGCCTGGTGCGTGTGCGCGCCGACGCCATGCAAGCTGCCGTGCCGGTGGGCACGGGCGCCATGGCCGCCATCCTGGGCCTGGACGACGATGCCGTGCGCGCCGCGTGTGCGCAAGCCGCCCAAGGCGACATCGTCGAAGCCGTGAATTTCAATGCGCCTGCGCAAGTCGTGATCGCGGGGCACAAGGCCGCCGTTGAGCGCGCCTGCGAATTGGCCAAGGCCGCTGGCGCCAAGCGCGCGCTGCTCCTGCCGGTGTCCGCGCCGTTCCACTCGAGCCTGCTCAAGCCTGCCGCTGACGTGCTGGCTGGCGCGCTGGCCGCTGTCACGGTCTCGGCGCCGCAGATCCCCGTGATCAACAACGTCGATGTGGCGTCGCCCACGGAACCCGGGGCAATCCGGGATGCGCTGGTGCGTCAGGCATGGCATCCTGTGCGTTGGGTGGAAACGCTGCGCGCGATGAAGGCGCAAGGCGTCACGCATATCATCGAGTGCGGCCCCGGCAAGGTGCTGGCGGGCCTCACCAAGCGTATCGACCCCGAACTTACCGGCCTGGCCATCACCGATCCCGCGTCGCTTGAAGCCGCGTTGGCCGCCGTTAACGGAAATTAAAGACATGGACAACTCGATCGAACTGCACGGCAAGATCGCGCTGGTGACCGGCGCCACGCGCGGCATCGGCCGCGCCATCGCCCAGGAACTAGCTGCGCGCGGCGCAACCGTCGTGGGCACCGCCACGTCCGAATCGGGCGCAGCCGCCATCACCGAAGCCCTGGCGCCGTCCGGCGGCCGCGGTGTGGTGCTGAACGTGACCGACGCCGAAGCCTGCGATGCGTTGATCGACGCGTTGGGCAAGGAAGGCGGCGGCCCGCACATCCTCGTCAATAACGCCGGCATCACCCGCGATACGCTGGCCATGCGCATGAAGGACGACGACTGGTCCGCCGTGCTGGACACGAACCTGACGTCCGTGTTCCGCCTGTCGCGCGCGGTTTTGCGCAGCATGATGAAGGCCCGCTGGGGACGCATCATCAACGTCACGTCCGTCGTGGGTTCCAGCGGCAACGCCGGCCAGGCGAACTACGCGGCCGCCAAGGCGGGCGTGTCGGGCATGTCGCGCGCACTGGCCCGTGAGTTGGGCAGCCGCAACATCACCGTGAACTGCGTGGCGCCCGGCTTCATCGACACCGACATGACGCGCGCGCTGGCTGAAAGCCAGACCACGGCGCTGCTGCAGCAGATTCCGCTGGGCCGTTTGGGCTCGCCGGAAGACATCGCCCATGCGGTGGCCTTTTTGTCCGGGCCGCAAGCGGGTTACATTACCGGCACCACCCTGCACGTAAACGGCGGGATGTACATGCAATAAATCACGAATTGCGCGCAGGCGGCCCAGGCCGCCGCGCCGCCGCCGGGCAACCAGCGAGGCTGCGCGCAGTTCATCCGGAAACGCCGCATACCGGTATTCCTGCGCCCCGATGGGCGACAGAACAAGTGCGCGGTGTTATTTTTGTCACGGCCAGGCGTTGCTTTCCTCTACGCTTGGCTATAATTCGCGGGATTTTTCCCAATTGGAGATCTGCATGGAAAGCATCGAACAGCGCGTCAAGAAGATCGTCGCTGAACAACTTGGCGTGAACGAAGCCGAGATCAAGAACGAATCCTCCTTCCTTGACGACCTCGGTGCCGATTCGCTCGACATGGTCGAACTGGTCATGGCGCTCGAAGACGAATTCGAGACCGAGATCCCCGACGAAGAGGCCGAAAAGATCACGACCGTGCAACAAGCGATTGACTACATCAATTCGCACGGTAAGCAGTAAGCTCAGCCTATATCCTTCCGGTTGCCCGACTTTCGGGGCCAACCGGGAAACGGGGCGGTTTCAGGAATTTGCCGTGTGGTCCGCGTGCGGGAAGGGCGTAGTAATGCCCGACCCGCTTTCGCGTGGGCCACACGTGCAGCGCATCCCGAAAACCGCCTTTCTTTTGTCTGTTTGAGGAGTCATCCGTGAAGCGACGTGTCGTCATCACCGGCCTTGGTATCGTTTCTCCCGTAGGGAACGACCTGACCACCGCTTGGGACAATATCGTCAACGGACGTTCTGGCATCAGCCGCATCACCCGTTTCGATCCCTCGGCCATCACCACGCACATTGCTGGCGAAGTCAAAGACTTCGACATCAGCACCTATGTCTCGTCCAAAGAAGCCCGCCAGATGGATACGTTTATCCATTACGGCCTGGCTGCCGGGATGCAGGCATGGCGCGATAGTGGCCTGGAAGTCACCGAAGCCAATGCCGAGCGCATCGGCGTGATCGTGGGCTCCGGTATCGGCGGTTTGCCGCGCATCGAGGAAACCCAGGTCGAATATCTGGCCAAGGGTCCGCGACGGATCTCGCCGTTCTTCGTGCCGGGTTCGCTGATCAACCTGATCTCCGGTCATTTGTCCATTGCCTACGGCATGAAGGGCCCCAGCTACGCCGTCGTTTCGGCCTGCACCACCGGCCTGCATTGCATCGGCGACGCAGCGCGCCTGATCGAATACGGCGATGCGGACGTCATGGTTGCCGGCGGCGCCGAATCGACCGTGTCCCCGCTGGGCATCGGCGGTTTTGCCGCCATGCGCGCCTTGTCGACCCGCAACGATGATCCTCAGACGGCTTCGCGTCCCTGGGACCGCGACCGCGACGGCTTCGTGCTGGGCGAGGGCGCCGGCGTTCTCGTGCTGGAAGAATACGAGCATGCCAAGAAGCGCGGCGCGCGCATCTATGGCGAACTCGCAGGCTACGGCATGAGCTCGGACGCGCACCACATTACGGCCCCCGACAAGGACGGCCCGCGACGTGGCGTGCTCAATGCGCTGCGCAACGGCGGCCTGAACGCGGATGACATCCAGTATGTCAACGCCCACGGTACGTCCACGCCCCTGGGCGACAAGAACGAAACCGATGCGCTGAAGCTCGCGTTCGGCGATCACGCCAAGAAGCTGGTGGTCAACTCGACCAAGTCCATGACCGGGCACTTGCTCGGCGCGGCCGGCGGCATCGAGGCCGTGTTCACCACTTTGGCCGTGTACAACCAGGTTTCGCCTCCCACGATCAACATCTTCAATCAAGATCCCGAATGTGATCTGGATTACTGCGCGAACGAAGCGCGGCAGATGAAGATCGAAGTGGGCCTGTCCAATTCGTTCGGCTTCGGCGGCACCAACGGCTCCATGGCCGTTCGCCGGGTCTGATTTGGAAGGCTCGGACGCAGGGCGCTGGTCGTTTCAGGTGCCTGCCGGGCAGCCGCCCGGCGTCCGGGCGCTTGGCGGCCTGGCGATCGCCGTGGCCGCGGCGTGCGCGCTGACGGCGGCGTCCTGGGGCGGCATGGCATGGGTGGCGGGCGCGGTGATCGCGCTGCTGCTTGTGCCGGCCGGGCTGTTACACTCGGCACGGAGCAGCCTGTCCCCTGTATCGGCAATACGCACGGCGACCGGGGCTGGCCGCTGGCAGGTATGCCAGTCGCAAGGCTGGCAAGACGCGGTGCTGCTGAGCCAGCAACGCGGTCCCCGCTGGCTGACGCTCACTTTGCAGCCATTGCCCACCGGGAGTACGGCCTTCACCAATAGCACAATCACCCTCACCGTCTGGCAGCGGACGTTGCGACCTGAGTCCTGGCGGCGCCTGTGCCTGCTGACGGGCACGGCGCGGCGCGCACAGCCGGCGGCACGCCTGCAGGAGGCGTCATGAGCGAGCGCGAAGTCGACGCCGAGCTGGTCGCGCGCGTTCAACGGGGCGACAAGAAGGCCTTTGATCTGCTGGTGCTGAAATACCAGCGCAAGATCCTGCGCCTGCTGGCCCGGATGATCCGCGACCCCTCGGAAATCGAGGACGTGGCTCAGGAGGCCTTCATCAAGGCCTACCGGGCCCTGCCGCAATTCCGGGGCGAGAGCGCGTTCTACACCTGGTTGTATCGTATCGCCATCAATACGGCGCGTAACTGGCTGGCCTCGCAGGGCCGCCGGCCCAGCGCGCCAAATGCGATAGAAACGGAAGACGGTGAAACTTTTAACGAAACCGACAACCTAACCGATATAAGCACGCCGGAGTCCATGGTTGCCAGCCGCGAAATCGCCGAGACGGTGAACGCGGCCATCGAGGAATTGCCCGAAGAGTTGCGCACCGCAATTGTCCTGCGTGAAATCGAAGGTATGAGTTACGAAGACATCGCCCAGAGCATGGATTGCCCGATCGGTACGGTGCGCTCCCGCATTTTTCGTGCGCGCGAGGCCATCGCGACCAAATTGCGTCCATTGCTTGGCACCGATGCCGAGCGTCGCTGGTAAGGAGTGGCAGTCATGCAAACCGCAGCCAAGTCCGTTGAAATCGCCGAATCCTCCTGGGAGGAATCGGTTTCCGCCTGGATGGACGGAGAAGATTCCGACGATATTCTTCCCAGTCTGTTGTCCAAGGAAGGACGTCAGACCTGGGACACCTATCATTTGATCGGTGATTCCCTCCGTAATGCCGATCTGGCATTGACGCCCAGCGCCGCCTTCCAGTCCCGACTGGCGCGGGCGCTGGACGCCGAACTGCCGATCGTGGCGGCGCCCCGGCGCCGTTCGCCGTTGCGCTACGGGCTGTCGGGCCTGGCCGTGGCCGCCGCCGTGGCGACCGTCGCCTGGGTGGCCCAGCCCTACGTGACGGGCACGCCGGCGACCGAAGTCCGCGTGCTGGCCGACGCCAGCGGCACGCCTGCCTCCGCCGATGATGCGGGCTTGCGCGACTACCTGGAGGCCCATCGCCAGATGGCCGGCCCCAGCGCGGTGCGCCAAGTCTCGTTCGACGTCGGAGCGGGGCGTTGATGGCACTGGTGTTACCGACACGTTGGCCGCGCGCTGCTTCCTGGCACGCGCATCGCGCTGGCTGGTTCGCCGCCACGCTTCTGACCGCTTTCCTGGCCGCGCACGAACCCGCGCGCGCCGCAGATCCTGTGCCGGCAACGGACGACGTGGTCCAGTTGCTGTCGCGCATCCAGCAGGCCGCGCGCAAGCAGGATTACGCAGGCGTCTTCATGTATCAGCAGGGCGAGATGATCCAGTCTTCGCGCCTGGTGCACGTCCTGGACGGCACGGGCGAGCGCGAACGGCTGGAAATCCTTGACGGCCAACCGCGCGAATACCTGCGGCACAACGAAGACGTGCAGTGCCTGATTCCCGAGCGCAAGACCGTGCTGGTCGAGCGTCGCCGCGGCGACCGTTTCCCGGGCTTGCTGCTGGGAGATCCGGCGAATCTGGCCGAGCACTACAAGATCAGCACCGAACCCGCGCTGCATCGGGTGGCGGGCCGCGAATGCCGGCTGATCACGATCGAACCCCTGGACAAGCTGCGTTACGGCTACCGCCTGTGCGCCGACGTGGAAACCAATCTGCTGCTGAAGGCCCAGACCTTGAACGCCGCCCGCGGCGTCGTCGAGCAGGTGTCGTTCACGTCGCTGCGGCTGGGCTCCGAAGTCGATCCCCAATTGCTGACGTCGCGCTGGAGCACGCGCGACTGGAAGGTGCTCGAGCCGACGATGGCGCCCGTGGACCTGTCGGCCCAGGGGTGGCGCATCCCGGCGCCCAAGGGCTTCAAGGTGATCATGCAGGTGGCGCGCTCGATGGGGCGCGGCGCAACGGTGAGCCAGATGGTGTTGTCCGACGGCCTGGCGGCCATCTCGGTCTTCATCGAGCCCTATGACAGCCAGCGCGGGCATCATCCCCCCCATGGCGCCGCGCAGCGCGGGTCGATTACCGTCTACGGAACGCGCATTGCGGACTTCTGGCTGACGGCCGTGGGCGAGGTGCCCGTGGCGACGCTGGAGCAACTGGCGGAAGCGACAGAGTATGTGCCCGCCGCACCTGCGGCAGCAGCGCCGGTACCTGGGACGGCCGGGTCCAAGTGATCCATGCCCCGGGGCGGCTAGCAGCAATTTCGGAGTAACTTATGAAAGCAATGACGGTGTCGAACGCTTATTTCCGGCGCTTTCTGACGGTTGTGGCGGCAAGCGTGATGATGTCCGCCGCGTATGTCCCCGCTTCGGTGGCGCAGACGCCCACCGTCGCGCTGCCCGACTTCACGGGCATTGTTGAAAAGGCCGACCCTGCGGTCGTGAACATCCGCACCACGGCCACCGTGCCGGTGCGTGGCCCCGGCACGGGTGGTGGCGGCGGCGACCCCTACGAATTGTTCCGCTGGTTCTTCGGCCCCGACTTCCAGCCTCCGGGCCCGGGCGGTCAGTCCCCGAACCCGCGTCAGCGCCCGCAGCCTTCGCAGCCTGAAGAGCGCACCGTGCCGCGTGGCGTGGGCTCGGGCTTCTTCATTTCGGATGACGGCTACATCCTGACCAACAACCACGTGGTGGTCGATGCGACGGACATCTACGTCACGCTGACCGACGGCCGCGAGTTCAAGGCCAAGGTCATCGGCACGGACGAGCGCACGGACGTTGCGCTGATCAAGATCGAAGCCAAGGAAATGATCCCGCTGGTCATCGGCGACCCCAAGAAGCTGAAGAAAGGGCAGTGGGTGCTGGCCATCGGTTCGCCGTTCGGCCTGGATTCCACCGTGACCTCCGGCATTGTCAGCGCGATTGGCCGCGATACGGGCGAATACCTGCCGTTCATCCAGACCGACGTGGCCGTGAACCCCGGCAACTCGGGTGGCCCGCTGATCAACCTGGACGGCGAAGTCGTGGGCATCAACTCCCAGATCATTTCGCGCAGCGGCGGCTTCATGGGCATTTCGCTGGCCATCCCGATCGATGAAGCGATGCGGGTGGTGGACCAGTTGCGCGCCACGGGCAAGGTGACCCGCGGCCGTGTCGGCGTGCAGATCGGCGAAGTGGGCAAGGACGTGGCCGAAGCCATCGGCCTGCCCAAAGCCGAAGGCGCGCTGGTCAGCAGCGTGGAGGCCGAAGGCCCTGCCGAGCAGGCGGGCGTCCAGCCGGGCGATGTGATCCTGAAGTTCAACAACGAACCGATCAAGCGCTGGTCCGACCTGCCGCGCATCGTGGGCGAAACCAAGCCGGGCACGCGCGCCGACATGGAAGTGTGGCGCAAGGGCAAGAGCCTGACGTTGTCGGTCAAGGTCGGTGAAATCCCGACCGAGAAGGCCGCGGCGGCGGGCAAGAAGCCGGCCCCGGCGCCTGAAGTCACCAACGCGCTGGGCCTGGGCGTGGTGGATGTGCCCGCCGACGTGCAGAAGAAGCTGCGCATCAAGGGCGGCGTCCAGGTGAAGGTCGCCGAAGGCGCGGCCGCCAAGGCGGGCCTGCAGGAAGGCGACATTGTGTTGGCCTTGAACGACACTGACGTCACCGGCGCCAAGCAATTCGCCGAACTGGTGGGCAAGCTGGACAAGGCCCGCGCCGCAGGTTTGCTGGTTCGTCGCGGCGATCAGACGCAATGGGTGGCGGTTCCGGCCTCGAAGTAAAGCCCTGAGTGGGGTGCTTTTTGCCCCGGGGCGGCCCGGCGGCAGAAAAAAAACCCCAAGACCAGCTAAAATGGCTGGTTGCCGCAAGAGGGGGCGCCTGGCGCCCCCTCGTTTTTGCCCGGGTTATTGGCCGACCAGCAGCCCACCGGCGGCCCGCAGCACCCCTCACGTCAGCCGTGCGTACTCCGGCGGCGGTGTCTTCCGGCCATGTGCCGAGTGTTCCGTCCCTTATAATTTCAAGCATGCAGCATATTCGCAACTTCTCCATCATTGCCCACATCGATCATGGCAAATCGACCCTGGCCGATCGCCTGATCCAGCGCTGCGGTGGATTGGCGGATCGCGAAATGTCGGCGCAGGTGCTCGATTCCATGGAAATCGAACGCGAGCGCGGCATCACCATCAAGGCCCAGACCGCCGCTCTGCATTACAAGGCGAAGGATGGCAAGACCTACAACCTGAACCTGATCGACACCCCGGGGCATGTGGACTTCTCGTATGAAGTCAGCCGCTCGCTGTCGGCGTGCGAAGGCGCGCTGCTGGTGGTGGATGCCTCCCAGGGCGTGGAAGCCCAGACGGTCGCCAACTGCTACACCGCCATCGAACTGGGCGTGGAAGTGGTGCCGGTGCTGAACAAGATGGACCTGCCGCAGGCCGATCCGGACGGTGCGCGCCAGGAAGTCGAAGACGTGATCGGCATCGACGCGTCCGAGGCCGTGCTGGCCAGCGCCAAGACGGGCATGGGCATCGACGAGATCCTGGAAACCATCGTGGCCCGCGTGCCGGCACCCAAGGGCGATCCCGACGCGCCGCTGCAAGCGCTGATCATCGACTCGTGGTTCGACAACTACGTGGGCGTCGTCATGCTGGTGCGCATCATCAACGGCGTGCTCAAGCCCAAGGACAAGATCCTGCTGATGGCCTCCGGCGCCACCCACCTGTGCGAGCAGACCGGTGTGTTCACGCCGAAGTCGCAGCAGCGTCCGCATCTGTCGGCGGGCGAGGTGGGCTTCATCATCGCCGGCATCAAGCAGCTGGAAGACGCCAAGGTGGGCGATACGGTCACGCTGGCCAACAAGCCCGCCGCCAGCGCGCTGCCCGGCTTCAAGGAAGTCAAGCCGCAGGTGTTCGCCGGCCTGTATCCGGTGGAAAGCTCCGAATACGACCAGCTGCGCGATTCGCTCGACAAGTTGAAGCTGAACGACGCGGCGCTGATGTTCGAACCAGAAGTCTCGCAGGCGCTGGGCTTCGGCTTTCGCTGCGGCTTCCTGGGGCTCTTGCACATGGAAATCGTGCAGGAACGCCTGGAGCGCGAATTCGACATGGACATCATCACCACCGCGCCGTCGGTGGTGTATGAAGTCGAGCAGCGCGATGGTTCCGTGATCACCGTGGAAAGCCCGTCGCGCATGCCCGAAGTGGGCAAGATCCAGGATATCCGCGAGCCCATCGTGAAGGTCACGCTCTTCATGCCGCAGGACTATGTCGGTCCGGTCATGACGTTGTGCAACAACAAGCGCGGTTCGCAGGTCAACATGAGCTATCACGGCCGCCAGGTCCACCTGGTGTACGAGATTCCGCTGGCCGAGATCGTGCTGGACTTCTTCGACAAGCTGAAGTCGGTGTCGCGCGGCTATGCCTCGATGGACTACGAGTTCCTGGAGTATCGCTCGGCCGACGTGGTGCGCGTGGACCTGCTGATCAACAACGACCGCGTGGATGCGCTGGCCGTGATTGTCCACCGCAGCAATGCGCGCCATCGCGCCCGCGACGTCGTCACCCGCATGCGCGGACTGATCCCGCGCCAGATGTTCGACGTGGTCATCCAGGCTGCCATCGGCGCGGAAATCATCGCGCGTGAAAACGTGAAGGCATTGCGCAAGAACGTGCTGGCCAAGTGCTACGGCGGCGACATCTCGCGCAAGAAGAAGCTGCTGGAAAAGCAGAAGGCCGGCAAGAAGCGCATGAAGCAGGTGGGTAGCGTGGAAATTCCGCAGGAGGCGTTCCTGGCCATCCTGCAAGTGGAAGACAAGTAGAACCAAAAGAAGGCGGTTAGCTGATGAGTTGGAACTTTGCCCTGATCCTGTTTGTTCTGCTGGTCCTGACCGGCATTATCTGGGTGCTTGATCTGGCGGTGCTGCGACGGGGTCGCGAAGCCCGCGCGCAAGCGGCAATGGCGCAGTACGACGCGGCCCTGGTCGGAGACGCTCAGGAAGCCGAACGCCTGCGCCGCGAAGCCGGTGATGCCGCGCGGCGCGTGCCGTGGTGGATCGAGTACGCCGTCAGCTTCTTTCCCGTCATCCTGTTCGTCTTCATGCTGCGTTCGTTCGTGGTGGAGCCGTTCCGGATTCCGTCGGGTTCGATGCTGCCCACGCTGCAGTCCGGCGACCTGATCCTGGTGAACAAGTTCAGCTACGGCTTGCGCCTGCCCGTGATCGACAAAAAGGTCGTCGAAGTCGGCAAGCCCCAGCGCGGTGACGTTTTTGTGTTCCGCTACCCGGTGGATCCGGACGTGGACTACATCAAGCGCGTGGTCGGCCTGCCGGGCGACGAGATCGCCTACCTGGACAAAAAACTGTACGTGAACGGTGAATTGGTGCCGCATGTACGCGACGGCGACTATTTTGAGCCGGACCGTGTCTCGTATATCGCACAATATAAAGAGAAGTTGGGCGACGTTGAGCACAAAATCCTGCTTGATGAGAACAAACCGCAGGATTATTCGCCGATGTGGAAATTTCCCAACCGGGAAAACTGCCAATACAGCCGCAATGGGGTACGCTGCAAAGTACCTGAAGGCAGTTATTTCGCCATGGGCGATAATCGGGACAACAGCGCAGACAGCCGATACTGGGGCTTCGTACCTGAATCCAATATCGTCGGACGCGCGTTCTTCATCTGGATGAATTTCAGCGATCTCAGCCGCATTGGCCGGTTCAACTGATTATGTCGCTAGCCACGCTAGAAAACCGCCTGGATCACCACTTCGGTGATCCAGCCTTGCTTGAACAGGCACTGACGCATCGCAGTCATGGTGCGCGCCATAACGAGCGATTGGAATTCCTTGGGGATTCCGTGCTGAACTTCGTCGTTGCGGCCATGCTGTTCGAGCGGTATTCCAAAATCGATGAAGGCGATCTGTCGCGGCTGCGGGCCAATCTGGTCAAGCAGGCCTCGCTGGCGGATATCGCGCAGCGCCTGGAACTGTCGCAATACCTGCGCCTGGGCGAAGGTGAATTGAAGAGCGGCGGATTCCGCCGGCCATCCATTCTTGCGGACACGGTCGAGGCGCTTTTCGGCGCCGTCTTCCTGGACGCGGGCTTTGATGCCGCCCGTCGCGTGATCGTGCGCCAGTACCAGCCGGTACTGGCCTCGGTCGACCCCAAGACGCTGGGCAAGGACGCCAAGACCTTGCTGCAGGAATTCCTGCAAGGCCGCAAGCTGGCGCTGCCGTTGTACACGGTGGTGGCCACGCATGGCGCGGCCCACAGCCAGCAGTTCGAAGTCGAGTGTGCCATCCCGGCGCTCGAGATCAAGGTTATGGCGCCCGGCGCCAGCCGCCGCGCCGCTGAGCAATCGGCGGCCAAGCTGGCGTTGGAGGCCGCGTTGGCCATCAGCCCGGCGACCAAGGCTGCCCGCAAGTCGGGCAAGGCGCGCAAAACCGCGCAATTGTCGCTGCCCGTGGCAGTGGCTCAAGAGACTAAATGAGCGATACCCCTTTTCGTACCGGCTTCGTTGCCATCGTTGGCCGCCCCAATGTGGGCAAGTCCACGCTGACGAACGCCCTGATCGGTTCCAAGATCTCCATTGTGTCGCGCAAGGCGCAGACCACGCGCCATCGCATCCATGGCGTGCTGACGCGTGAGCACGAGCAGTTCGTGTTTGTCGATACCCCGGGTTTCCAGACGCGCCATGGCGGCGCGATGAACCGCATGATGAACCGCGTCGTGACGCAGGCGCTGGCCGACGTCGACGTGGTGGTGCATGTGGTGGAAGCCGGTAAATGGTCTGAAGGCGACGCCAAGCTGCTGCCGCTGTTGCCGAACCCCGAGCGCACCATCCTCGTCGTCTCCAAGATCGACGCGCTGAAGAACCGCGACGACCTGTTCGCCTTCGTGGCCAAGATCATGGCGCTGCATCCGTTCGGCGCCGTGGTGCCCGTCAGCGCCACCAAGAACCAGCAGCTGGATCAGCTGCTGCAAGAGATCGCGGCCCGCCTGCCGGAAGGCGAGGCGATGTTCGAAGAAGACACGCTGACCGACCGCCCCATGCGCTTCATCGCCGCCGAACTGGTGCGCGAGAAGATCTTCCGCCTGGTGGGCGACGAACTGCCCTACGGCTGTACCGTCGTCATCGAGCAATGGGAAGAGACCAGCAAGGGCGCCAGCATCAATGCCTGCGTCGTGGTCGAACGCGACAGCCACAAGCCCATCTTGCTGGGCACGGGCGGCATGCACATGAAGCGTATTGCCACGGAGGCGCGGCAGGACATCGCCAAGCTGCTGGACAAGCCCGTGCACCTTGAGGTCTACATCAAGGTGCGCAAGGGCTGGTCCGACCGCGAGAGTGCGCTCCGCGATCTGGGCTATGAGTAGACGGGCGCCTCGCGTCCAGGATCGCCCGGGGTTTATGCTGCACGCCACCGCGTGGCGTGAGACTTCCCTTATTGTTCAGACGTTCTCCCGCGATCATGGCTGTGTGGCCATGGTCGCCAAGGGCGCTAAGCGCCCGTACTCCGTTCTGCGTCCCGTGTTGTCGGCCTTCCAGCCCTTGCTGCTGTCCTGGACCGGCAATGGCGAGGTCAAGACACTGACCCGCGCCGAGATCGCGGGCATCCGTCCGCTGACGGGCACGGCCTTGATGTCGGCCTGGTACATGAACGAGCTGCTTCTGCGCCTGCTGCCGCGCGAGGACGCCCACCCCTTACTGTTCGATGCCTACGACGTGGCGCTACAGCAACTGTCCAACGGAACCCGTGCCGCGGGTGCGCTGCGCCGGTTCGAATGGACCTTGCTGCGCGAAACCGGCTATGGCGTGGACGAAGACGCGCCCGACTTCGAAGACCCCGTGATTGAGCCCGCGCTGCGCCGCGATTTGCGCGAGCGCCTGGCCGAAATCCTGGCTGGCCGTCCGCTGTCCACGCGCCGCGTACTGATGGATCTGCAACGCATCTGAGCGCACGGCGCCCCGATCATGACCTTCACGCTAAAGCAGGTCGAAACCTTTCGCACCGTCTACGAGACGGAAAGTGTCACCGCCGCCGCCCGGCGGCTGGACGTGTCGCCTGCGACGGTCAGCGCCACCTTGGCGGCGCTTGAAGCCAGCATCGAGCTGCGGCTGTTCGAGCGGGTGCGACAGCGCATGCAACGCACGCCGGAAGCCACGCTGCTATACGAGGAAATCCGGCGTTTGAATGTCGGCCTGGAAAGCCTGGGGCGTAAGATCCGCGCGATCCGTGGGGCGGCCCAGCCCAGACTGCGCATCGGTTGCATCCATGCCTACAGCGGCGCCGTCGTCAGCGATGCGATCTCGCGTTTTCGCACGCGCTACCCCGATACCCCGTTGTATCTGCAGATCCGGGATTCCAATACCTTGCGCGACATGGTGGTGTCGGGCGAGCTCGACCTGGCCGTGGTGGCCGACGAGTCGGAGCTGGAAGGGCTGCGCGGCCACCGGCTGGCCAGCTTGCGGGCGGTTGCCGTCTTTCCGGCGGCGCATGGGCTGGCGCGCCTGGCGCGCGTGGATTTTCCGCATCTGGCCGATCTGGACGTGATTGCCCTGAACGCGGAAGACGGCTCGCGCAAGCGGCTGGATTCCTTGTTGCGCCAGGCGGGGCTGAGCTTGCGGGTGGCGATTGAAACCCCGTACTCCAGTACCGTTTGCCAGCTGGCGCTGGCAGGCCATGGCGTGGGCATCGCCAACCCTGCGACGGCAGTGGGCATGGAGGCCGCGGGCCTGTGCTATCGGCCGCTGACGGCCCCCGTGCATTTCGAATGCCACATGATCCTGCATGGCAGCCGGCCTTTGTCCGAGGCGGGCAAATTCTGGGCGACCTGCCTGCGCGGCGCGCTGGCCCCGCTGGTGGACCGCTTCGGCGTCTAGGGCCCAGGTCCGGGCCGGACTCAGCCCCGGCGACCGTCGGACGTCACCATCAGCACCACTGACGATTCCGCATCCAGCACGCCCGAACGCCTGAGGCGGGACACGGCTGCCAGCGCGGCGGCTGAAGACAGTTCCGTGCTGAGCCCTCGGCGTTCAAGCCGCTGCTGCGCCTGGGCAGCGGCGGCATCCGAGACCTCCACCGGCGTACCCCCCGAACGGGACAACGCCTCCAACGATTGCAGCGTGCACGTGCCGCCCGCGATGGAGTACTGGTCCGTTATGCCTTCCCACTGGCCGCGCGCATCGCCTTCGGCGCGGGCGCGCGACAGGCGGGCGTAGGGCTCGACCGCGTGCAGGCGCGGCAGGCGCGAGATGCGTCCGTTGCCCAGCAGGTGCTGCCAGCCCAGGAAGATTCCCCATAGCAAGTCGCCACGCGCCGTGGGCACGATGATGTCGGTGGGCGCGCCGCAGGCGTCCAGGATCTCCTGGGCGATCGGTTTGTAGCCTTCCACGCCGTAGGGGTGCGTGCCGACCGGGGGATTCAGGTAGTTGGTGCCCGCGAATGCGCCGTGGTTGCGGCACAGGCCAGACACGTAAGGCCAGCGGGCCAGGCTGTCCTCGAAGGCGCTGAGCTTGGCGCCGAAGCGCTGCATGGCCTCGCGCTGCAGGGGCGGGCAGTTGCGGGTGATGGCGATATCGGCCTGCAAGCCGGCTGCCGCGCAATAGGCGGCCAGCGAAACGCCGGCGTTGCCGCTGGAAGCCGCCGCCACGCGGGTCGCGCCCGCCAGGCGGGCGCGTGACACCAGTTGGGCCGCCATACGGTCTTTGTGGCTGCCGGTGGGATTGGCGCTTTCGCATTTGAGCCAAAGCTGGCCGACGCCTTCCGCACGTGCCAGGTCCATGCCTTCCAGGGTGGGCGTGCCGCCTTCACCCAACGTGATGGGCGCCAGCACGGGCAGGGGGATGGCGCTGTCCTCGTCAGCGGGGTCGTAGCAACACTCCAGGGTCGCGGGATGGCCCGTCGCCAGGCAGCTTGGGCAGCCTTCGGGATAGTCGTCGGGCGACCACAGGCTCGCGCAGCGGATGCAACGCAGGGCGGACAATCTCGGGTTCATCAGCATGGTTCAGTACTTCGAGGCAAGGGAGTCCAGGGGGAGGGCGGGCGCGACTTGCAGGAGGCAGTCGCCGTCGTCGCTGCGGGCGATGGCGCGCAGGCAGACGATCGTGCCCGCCTGGGGGCTGAGCAAGGGGCGCAGGGGCGTATCGGGGCGAGCCGGTTCGATCAGGCGCCCAATACGCTGGCCGGCCGTGACCGATTGCCCCAATTCAACGCCGGGCACGAACACGCCGGGTTCGCCCGCGCGTAGCGTGGCGGCGGGCGCATCCAGGTCATAGAGCCGGATGTTCGGATGACGTGGCAGGGGAAGGTCCGACAGCAAGCCCAGTTCACCCAGACAACCCAGCAGGCCATCGCGGCACCGGTCGGCCAGGTTGCTACTGGTTTCCCTGCCGCCGCCGATCTCGGCGCTCAGGCGCAAGACGCCGTGGCGGCTGGCCGCAGCGGGCAGGGAGCCCGCTTCGTTGCCGCGGAAGAACACGCAATGCGGCAGGCCGAAGGCGCGCGCCAGAGCGGGCAGGCGTTCGTCGTAGGCGTCGTCGCCGTAGCGCGTGATGACCGATGACGGCAGGTAGCGCAGCGACGCGCCGCCGCTGTGCACGTCCACCATGGCCTGCACGCGAGGCAGCAGCCTGGCTTCCAGCGCGGCCGCCACGCTTTCGGTGTAGCCGCGCGCCGGCACGCCCAAAAAGGCGCGGTTCAGGTTGCCGCCGTCGGCGGGCGACAGCCGCGTGCCGGCCAGCGAGGCCTCGGCATTGACGGCGGGCAGCAGGTAGACCGTACCGCGTTGCAGAACGACCGGCAGGTGGTGCCACAAGTCCAGGATGGCCGCCTGGCCTTCCCATTCATCGCCATGCACGCCGGCGATCAGCGCAACGGCGGGGCCGGGACCCGCCTCGATCCGCAACATGGGGATCGTGATGCGGCGATAGGCCGAGTCGTTGGTGGCGGCGGCGACGGAGAAATCCTCCCGGCTTACGCTGACCATGCGGTGGCTCCTGTATCGGTGTTCATCGGGGTCAATCCAGCGTGGCGGCCTTGATGATGCTCTCCCATTTAGGCAGCTCCTTGCGAATCTGGGTCTGGACGTCCTGGGGCGTGCCGCCCAGGGGTTCCTGGGAACGGCTGCGCAATTCCTTCTCGACGTTCTCCGAACGCAGCGCCTGGTTCAGCGCGGCATTCAGGCGGGCGACGGCGGCGGGCGGGATGCCCGCGGGCGCGATCAGCGCGCTCCAGGCCGACTGCTCGTAATCGGGATAGCCCTGTTCGGCCACCGTGGGCACATCGGGGTTGGAGGCCGCGCGGCCTTTGGTGGTGACAGCGAGCGCGCGCAGGCGCCCGTCCTTCAGGTTGCCGATCAAGGGCGGCAGGTTTTCCATCATGGCGTCGACGTGGCCTCCCAGCAGGTCGGACAGTTGCGCGGCTGTCGCCTTGTAGGGAATCTGGCGCACGGCGGCGCCGGTCTGGGCGATGAAGAGCTTCACGCCGACCTCGCTGGTGGTGCCGGGATCCGCCGATGTCATGGTCAGGCGGTCGGGCTGGGCGCGGCTGGCGTCGATGAAGCTCTTGAGGTCGCGATAGGGCGAGGCGGCATTCACCACGATCACGTTCGGGGTTTCGGCCACCAGGCCGATGGGCGTTACGTCGCGGTCCAGGTCGTAGAGCTGTTGCTTGAACAGGAATCGGTGCAGCACCAGCGTGCCGACGTGGGCATAGCCGATGGTGTAGCCGTCGGCCGGGGCGCGCACCACCGCTTGCGTGCCGATGCGGCCGCCTGCGCCGACGCGGTTTTCCACCACGACGGGCTGGCCAAGCTGGCGGCTCATTTCCTGGCCGATCAGGCGAGCGGTGATGTCCGCGTTGCCCCCGGCAGCGGCCGGCACGATCAGCGTAATGGCACGCTCGGGATAGTCGGCTTGCGCGGAAGGCGCGGCAAGGCAAAGCAACAGGGCGGCAAGGCAGGCATTGCGTTTCATGACGATTCCCGAGGCGTTGAGAGCTGCGCCATTGTGGGGGCGCCGCCAGGAGAATCCGTTTGCCTTGATCAGATGGATGTTCAGTAAAAACTAATGGTCGTCGGGCTTGCGTGCGTCGGCCTGCTTACCCAGGCCGTAACCCACGGCGGCTGCGCCCAAGGCGACCGCCGCGCCCAGCAGCGCGATCAGCGCCGCGCCATAACCCAGCATGTCGACGCCCGCCTTGACCCACCCGCTGGCCGCGTCTCCGCCGCGGTAGACCACGGTGTCGATCACGCTCTTGGTCTTGTACTTGTCTTCGGGTGGAACCGCCGTGAACAGCATTTCGCGCCCGGGCCGGATCAGCGCGTATTCCCCGGCGCGGCGCAGGATCATCGCGGCCGCCAGCACCCCAAAAACCGGAAAAGCGGCCAGCGCCAGGAACGACAGGCCCACGGCCAGTGGCACGGCAGTCAGCAGGAAGCGCAGGCCCAGGCGGGCGGCGACCCGGCCCGTGATGAAGACCTGCGACAACAGCGCCAGCGTCTGGACGGTGAAATCCAGCGCGCTGAAGACCCGGATGCGTTGGGCGGTGTCGGCAAACGTGTCGGCCACCAGCCGCGCCTGCTCCATGTACAGAAACGTATTCAGCGTGGCCAGCAGCACGACCAGCAAGGAAATGCCCAGCAGGTAGCGCGAGCGGAAAATACGCGAAATGCCGGCCAGGACGGTACCTTCAATGGGATGCCGCATGTCTTCCAGCCCGGTTTCAGCGCGCGTGGCGGCGCGCCAGCGCAGCAGCCATTGTTTGAGCGGCAGCGTGGCCGTCAGCAGCAGCGCCGACAGGAGGAGCAGTCCGGCCGGCCCCAGGCTGCCCGCCAGCAGGGCGCCCAGCAACGGGCCGCACAGTCCGCCTGCGCTGGCGCCCGCGGCGATCAGCGCGAACAGGCGTTTGGCCGATTCCATGCGGAACACGTCGGCCATCAGGCTCCAGGCAATGGAGACCACGAACAGGTTGAACACGGACAGCCAGACGTAGAACGCGCGTGCCGCCCAGATGCTGTCTGGCCGCAGATGAAGCAGGGCGGCGAAGCCCGCCATGGTCAGGGCGAAGAGGCTGTAGACCCAGGTCAGCAGGGTGGCGCGCGGCACGCGTGCCGAGAGCCAGCCGAACAGCGGCACCACGGCCAGCGTGGCGACGAAAGTGGCGGTGAACAGCCATTGCAGCTGGTTCACGCCGGCCTGGATGCCCATGGTCTCGCGGATCGGCCGTAGCATGAAATAGCCGCAGAACAAGAAGAAGAAAAAGGCGAAGCCGCAGGCGGCCGGTGCGATTTCCTCGCCGTGGATGCCCAGCGCCCGCGCCGCGCGTTCGCGCAGGGAGGAGGGGGCGGCGGCTGCCATGGCGCTAGGCCAGCAAGGCGGCGATGCGTTCGCGCAGGGCTGCGTCCGGCTGGCGCCCGAACCCGGCCCGCGCGTTGTCGGCCATATTGGCGGGTTTGGACGTGGCGGGGATGACGGCCGTGACGGCTGGATGGCCGATGATGAATTTCAGGAAAATCTGCGCCCAGCTCGTGCAGTCGATCTCGGCGGCAAGCGCCGGCAGGGCGCGGCCCTTGACCTGCCGGAACAGCGCGCCGTCCTGGAACGGGCGGTTGATCAGCACCGCGACGCCGTTGGCCTGGCAGGCGGGCAGCAGGCGCTTTTCGGCATTGCGCGCGCCCACCGACAGGTTGACCTGAAGGAAGTCGGGTTTTTCGCGTTCGACCAGCTCGGTCAGTTCGTCGTGCGCGGAGTCGGTGTAGTGCGTGATCCCGATGTAGCGGGTGACACCTTGCTGCTTGAATTCGCGCAGCAGCGCCAGCTGGTTGCGGGTGTCGATCAGGTTATGCACCTGGATCAGATCGAGTTTGTCGCTGCCCAGCTGCTTTTGCGACTGCCGCACCTGGTTCATGGCGGATTCGCGGCCGTGGGCGCCGATCTTGGTCGCCAGGAAATACCGGTCACGCACGCCACCGTGCCCGGCCAGCAGCGAGCCGACAACCGCTTCGGCCTGCCCATAGCTGGGGGCGGTGTCGATGAGGAAGCCCCCTTCCCGGGTGAAGATGTCCAACACTTGCGCCAGCGGCTCCATCGCCGCCGTGTCGCCGGGCGAAACGTTGAAGGTGTCTGCGGTACCCAGGCCGATGACGGGGATCGAGTCGCCCGAGGCGGGGATGGCGCGGCTCAGCATGGCCTGTTTGACGCTGAGCGCTCGCGCCGTGCCGGCAGATCCCAGCAAGGCGGCGCAGGCGGCGGTCTGAAGAAATCGGCGGCGGTCGTGCATGACGAGGGGCGCTCCAAAGAAAAAAGGCCTACACGCGAATGTAGGCCTTTTGCAGGGGTCTTTCGACCGGTGCTTACTCGCGGTTGCCGCCGAAGATGCCCAGCAGCATCAGCAGGTTCGAGAAGACGTTGTAGACGTCCAGGTAGATAGCCAGCGTGGCGGACACGTAGTTGGTTTCGCCGCCGTTGACCACGCGTTGCAGGTCAACCAGCATGAAGGCCGAGAAGACCAGGATAGCCATGACCGAGATGGTCAGCATCAGCGCGGGCAGTTGCAGGAAGATGTTGGCCAGCGCGGCGATCAGGATGACCACGGCGCCGATGAACAGGAACTTCTGCATCCCGGACAGATCGCGCTTGATGGTCGTGGCCAGCGTGGCCATCGTACCGAATACGATCGCCGTGCCGCCGAAGGCCGTCATGACCAGTTGCGAGCCGTTGCTGAAGCCCATCACGAAGCCGAGCAGGCGCGACAGCATGACGCCCATGAAGAACGTGAAGGCCAGCAGCAGCACCACGCCCATCGAGTTGTTCTTGTTCTTCTCGATGGCGAACATCAGGCCGAACGCGCCCACCAGGAACACGATGGCGGACAGGCCGGGGCTTGCGCCCATGACGCGGTTGATGCCGGTGTAGAGGCCGACAGCGGCGCCCAGGACCGTGGGGATCAGCGACAGCGCCAAGAGCCAGTAGGTGTTGCGCAGGACCTGGTTGCGAGCGACCTCGCCCGGCGCGCCGGCAACTGCACCGGAACGGTTAAAAGGGGACGGACGATATTCGTTCATGGAGAACTCCTGTGTACGGCAAAAATAGTGATTGCCTAGAAGGCTTAGATGGGAAGGATACCTTACAGTTCCCTGAAGAATCCAGTTTTGGAAGATTTAGACTGGTTGCCGGACGCCCGCCGCCAGCCGGTTCACCCCGGCCTGACATCTTTCAGCACACGGGCAACGATACCCGGTAATTCGGCATCCATGCGGCTTTGAATCTGCTCGATGGCTTGCGCCAGCGCCTGGCGCATCAATTGCTCGACCTCGGCCTGCAGGCGGGCCGTCAGGACGGTGGGATCGGGCAGGGCGGCCACGGCGGCCTCGGCTTGCGCCTGGGCATCGGCTTCAGCCTCTTGCTCGTGGGCAACCTCGGTCAAGAGGGGAAACGCATCGTCGTCGAACGCGGGATCGGCGTCATCGGCCAATTCCGTCAGCAAGGGCGCGTCCGCCTCGTCGGCCGGCAGGGGGTAGAGCGTCGGCTCGGCCCGCTGGGTCAGGGTGGGGATGCCGGGATCGTTGGGGCGAGTAGGCATGGGGGCTTTCCGAATATCGATGGGCGGGGCGGCAGGGCCCGCCAGGGCGGGCAGGGCGTTCAGTCGCCGGACGGCTGGCGGCTGAGGTCGTGGCTTTGCGGCGTATGGCCGGCGTTCAGGTACACGCGCCAGCGTTGGCGCGCCGCCTGCTTGTCGTCAGGGTCGTCCGACACGATTTCAAGCAGGCGCTCGAAGGCGTCAAAGCCCGGGGGGCACTCGTTGTCCAGATTCAGCAGCCAGGGCAAGGGCTGGTCGGCGCCATCCGCCGGCCGGGCCGCCTGCGCGGCTTGCTGCGGATCGCCTGCCGTCAGCACCACCGGCGTTTCAGGCGCCAGCGGGTCATTGGCCAGCACGTGCGGCACGAACGACGTATCGTCGAACGCCCACAGCATGCGGTCAAAAGCAGCCAGGCGGGAACCGTCTCTACAGTACACCACCAGCCGTTGGCCGGCCAGGAAGCGCTTGCGCACGACCTGGCAGGCCATGCGCAGGCGGTCGGGCGCGCCGAAGGCGAAGTCGATCCGCGTCATGCCCGGTTCCGTTGCAAGCGCTTCAAACCTGGTCCAGCAGGTATTGCATCAGCAGGGGCACGGGGCGGCCAGTGGCGCCCTTGTCCTTGCCGCCGCGCCAGGCAGTGCCGGCGATGTCCAGGTGGGCCCAGCGGTAGGCCTTGGCAAAGCGCGACAGGAAGCAAGCCGCGGTGACCGCGCCGGCCGGAGGGCCACCAATGTTGGCCAGGTCAGCGAAGTTGGACTTCAGCTGTTCCTGGTAGGCGTCGTCCATCGGCATGCGCCAGGCGGTGTCCAGCGACTGGCGGCCGGCGGCAGCCAGGGCGTCGGCCAGCGCGTCGTCCTTGGAGAACAGGCCGGTGTTGACGTTGCCCAGCGCCACGACGCAAGCGCCGGTCAGCGTGGCGATGTCGATGACGGCGGACGGCTTGAAGCGTTCGGCGTAGGTCAGGGCGTCGCACAGGACCAGGCGGCCCTCGGCGTCGGTGTTCAGGATTTCGATGGTCAGGCCGGCCATGCTGGTGACGACGTCGCCCGGCTTGTTGGCCGTGCCGCTGGGCAGGTTCTCGCAAGCCGGGATCAGGCCGACGACGTCCAGCGGCAGCTCCAGTTCGGCCAGGGCGCGGAACGAGCCCAGCACGCTGGCGGCGCCGCACATGTCGTACTTCATTTCGTCCATGGTGGCGGCAGGCTTGAGCGAGATGCCGCCCGCGTCGAACGTGATGCCCTTGCCGACCAGCACGATCGGGCCCTGGGCGGCGCGCGCCCCCTTCTTGGCGGCGGCCTTGGCGCCGGCGTGGCGCAGCACGATGAAGCGCAGCGGTTCAGCGGAGCCGCGTGCGACGGACAGGAACGAGCCCATGCCCAGCGCTTCGACCTGCTTCTTGTCCAGCACTTCCACCTTCAGCGACTTGAATTCGCGGGCCAGTCGCTTGGCCGTGTCGCCCAGGTAGGTGGGGGTGCAAATGTTGCCGGGCAGGTTGCCCAGCGTGCGGGTCAGTTCCATGCCGTTGGCGATGGCGCCGCCTTCGCGCAGGCCCTTCTGGACCTGGGCGGCTTCGGCGCGCTCGACGATCTGGACGATCTTCTTCAACTTGGGGCGCGCGTCGCGGTCGGGTTTGCCGAAGCTGGCGTCGTAATGGTAAGTGGCGTTGCCGGCCGCGATGGCGGCGCTGCGGGCGCGGGCAATGACGGCCACGTCCGTGACGGGGTTGGCCACCAGCGTGGACACGCCTTCAGTCAGTTGAGCGGCGACGCAGACCGAGGCGAATGCCTGTTCGGCCGACGCGTGGGCGCGTGCCGAGTATTCGTCCTGCTTGCCCAGGCCCACCAGCACCACGCGCTGCGCGGTCACGCCGGGCAGCGCGCGCAAGGTCAGGGTGGAACCGGCGCGGCCGCGGAACTCGGCCTTGACCGCCGCCCGCACGGCGCCGTTGGAGGCGCGGTCGATGATGTCGGCGGCGGGGCTCAACACGCCATCCGCGTATACGCCGACAGCCAGGGCGGCGGTTTTGACTTGGTGCAGGGAAGCAGTGGTCTGTGTGCTAAATTCCATGAGGGTTTCCCGTGTGCGTCTGTGTATGATGCGGTCGATTATCCCGCATATTCTCCCATGTCTCTATTTAAACGCTCTGTCGTCAGCGAGATCACCAGTCACGCTGGCGTTGTCTTTTCCACGTTGCTCGTCGTGTGGCTCAGCGTGCTTCTTGTGCGCCTGCTCGGTGAAGCCGCGGGCGGCAACATCGGAGCCGACGTCGTGCTGGTGCTGGCCGCGCTGTCGACCATCACCGCCTTGCCGACCATTCTGGCCGTCTCCGTGTTCATCGCGGTGCTGACGACGGTCACGCGCAACTACCGCGAATCCGAAATGGTGGTGTGGTTCGCCAGCGGCCTGTCGCTGGCCGACTGGTTAAGGCCCGTGCTGCGGGTGGCCATCCCCATCGCCTTGGCGGTGGCCGGGTTGACGCTGGTGGCCGCGCCCTGGGCGTACCGCCAGATCGGCGAATACCACGAACGCTTCGAGCAGCGTTCGGACCTGTCCAAGGTTACGGCGGGACAGTTCGCGGAATCTTCCGGCGGCAACCGCGTGTTCTTCTCGGAAGACCCGGCCACGCCGTCCGACGAACTGGGCAACGTGTTCGCGCGCGAAATCGGGCCGGAATGGCTGAGCGTGCTGACCGCAAGCAGCGCGCACAGCGAGACGCTGCCCAACGGCGATCGTTTCCTGGTGCTGGGCGAAGGCCATCGCTATGACCTGAAGCCGGGCACGCCCGAAATCCGGCTGGTCCACTTCGACAAGTATGGCCTGCGCCTGGAAAGCAAGGCCGGCGGCGATCCCATTGGTGAAGCCCGGGCCGCCGCCGAGCGTTCGGCCAAGGCCCGCACCACCATGCAGCTGATGGCGGACAACACCGATAGCAGCTGGTCGCAGGTGATGTGGCGGGTGTCGCTGCCGCTGGCCGCGCTGAACCTGGCGCTGCTGGCCATTCCGCTGGGGGCAGTGAACCCGCGCCTGGGCCGTTCGGGCGACCTGCTGATCGCAGGTCTGGTCGGGCTGCTTTATATGAACCTGATCAACCTCTCGCGCGCCTGGATTTCCAACGGCAAGCTCAGCTTCGGCGTCGGGGTGTGGGCCATCCACGGGGTGGTGGCCTTGCTGACCGTGTTCCTGCTCATGCGCCGCCTGCGGGTGAAGGCGCCCAAGAACAGCGCGCCGGCATAGCGGGGACGGGGCCCTGGCCCCGCTTCACCCCGCGCCCGTCCCGCCCGTTACGGCAGGTATTTCATCGTGCCGCGCTTGCCGGCCAGGAGGTCGGCATTCTTCAGTACCGATTTCCGGATGAACTCCCACAGGACCGTCACGCGCTTGAGCTTGCGCAGGTCTTCGTGGCAGTACATCCAGAACGAACGCGTGATCTCCACCTCGTTCTCCAGCACCGGTTTCAGCCGCGGATCCTGCGCGGCGATGAAGCAAGGCAGGATCGCCAGCGACTGGCCCTGCAAGGCCGCGTGGTATTGCGCGACCACGCTCGTGCTGCGTAGCACCACCTTGCTGGCCGGCAGCAAGTCCTCCAGATAGCGCAGGCGTTCACTGAACAGCAGTTCGTCCACGTAGCCGATGAAGGTATGGTCGGCCAGGTCCGCGCGGCTTGTGATCGGCGGGTGGCGCGCCAGATAGCCCGGCGTGCCATACAGCCGCAATGTGTAGTCGCACAGCTTGCTGCAGACGTAGGGGCCGCGCTGCGGGCGTTCGATGGTGATGGCCAGGTCCGCCTCGCGCTTGGACAGGCTGACAAAGCGCGGCACCGGCAGGATGTCCAGCGTGATATGCGGATAGCGGCGTTGGAAATCGGCCGCCAGCGGCGTCAGCACATAGCTGCCGAACCCTTCGGTTGCGCCGATGCGCAGGTGGCCCGACAGGGCCTGGCCGATGCCCGACAGGTTTTCGCGGGCGGTGTGCACCGTGCTTTCCATCTGTTCGGCGTGCACGAACAGGCGTTGGCCGTCGTCGGTCAGTACAAACCCCGCGCTGCGGGATTTCTCGAACAGCAGGGTGTCGAGCTCGGTTTCCAGTGCCCGGATGCGTCGCGACACCGTGGTGTGTTCGACCCCGAGCTTGCGTGCCGCCGCGCTGACCCGCTGGGTGCGGGCCACTTCCAGGAAATATCGCAGGCTGTCCCAATCAAGCACGTTCCGGCTCTCCAGGCGCCTCGCGCCAACTGGCGGGAGGCACAAATATTGATTGTGCATGAATGCATAAGGAATGTGCATTTCTAGTGTTGCTTGTTGATTTTCACACATCTACACTGGGTCGGCAGGCCTCGGGGCATTGCCCTGAGGTCGCAGGCCGCACAGACGGCGCATAACGCTAAAAATCAGCGCATAACACTCAGGAGACAAATCCATGAAATTGCACGCACGCGGGCTGGCCGCAGGCTTGTGTCTGGGCGCATTGTTGGTGAGCCAAGCGCAAGCGGCGGATAAGCCGCCAGTGAAGATCGGCATTCTGACGGATATGTCCGGCACCTACGCCGGCATGGGGGGCGCGGGTTCCGTGGCGGCGGCGCAGTTGGCCATCGACGACTGCCTGGCGGCGGAATGCAAGGGCATGAAGATCGAACTGGTGTCCGCCGACAATCAGAACAAGGCGGACGTGGGGGCGGCGAAAGCGCGCGAATGGTTCGACCGCGACGGCGTGACCGCGATCGCCGACCTGACCAATTCCGCGGTGGCGCTGGCAGTGCAAGGCATTGCGCGCGAGAAGAACAAGGTCGTGATGTTCTCTGGCCCGGCCACGACGGCGCTGACCAACAAGGAATGCTCGCCTGTTGGTTTCCACTGGATGTTCGACACCTATTCGCAGTCCGCGGGCGGCGCCAAGGCCACCGTGCGGGCGGGCGGCAAGTCCTGGTACTTCATCACCGTCGACTACGCCTTCGGCCATTCGCTGGAAGCGGACACGGCCAAGGCGGTGCAGGCGCTGGGCGGGACGGTTGCCGGCAGCGTGCGCCACCCGTTGAACGCGCCTGATTTCGCGTCCTATCTGCTGCAGGCGCAAAGCTCCAAGGCGCAGGTCGTGGCGCTGGCAAACGGCGGCCAGGACACGGTCAATGCGGTCAAGCAGGCGCGCGAATTCGGCATCGTGGCCGGCGGGCAGCGCCTGGTGTCGCTCTTGATCTTCCTGTCGGACCTGCGTGCGCTCGGCCTGGAAAGTGCCCAAGGCCTGTCCTATGTGGACGGCTTCTATTGGGATTACGACGATGCGTCGCGCCAATGGTCGTCGCGTTTCGAGAAGGCCTTCCGCGGCCTGAAGCCCACGATGACGCAGGCCGGCGTGTATTCCAGCGTGCTGCACTACCTGCGTTCGGCGGCGGCAGCCGGCAGCACCGATGGCAAGGTGGTGGCGGACAAGATGCGTGAGCTGCCCATCAAGGACCCGATCATGCGCAATGCGTCGATCCGTCCCGACGGCCGCGTCATCCACGACATGTACCTGTACGAAGTGAAGAAGCCCGCGGAATCCAAGGGCGGCTGGGACTATTCCAAGCTGGTGGCCACCATCCCGGCCGCCGAAGCGTTCCAGCCCCTGGCCGATTCGACCTGCTCGCTGGTGAAGAAATAACCCCTTGCGCGCCGGCCGGGCCCTTGCCCGGCGGCGCGCCGCAAGATTCATGAACGCGGATTCCATCCGCATCGACTACGCAGTGTGAGGAGCATCAAATGAGTGAAGTCCCCCGCGTTCCGCTATTGATCGGCGGCAAGCTTGTGCAGTCCAAATCCACCGAATGGCGAGACGTGATCAACCCCGCCACCCAGGAGGTCGTGGCCAAGGTGCCCTTCGCGACGCGCGAAGAGCTGGACCTGGCCGTCTCCAACGCCAAGGAAGCTTTCAAGACCTGGCGCAACAGCGGGCAGGGCACGCGGATGCGCGTCATGCTGAAGTTCCAGGAACTGCTGCGCGCCAACACCGGCAAGCTGGCCGAGATGATCACCCGCGAACACGGCAAGACCCTGCCGGACGCCGAGGGCGAGATCGGGCGCGGCCTGGAAGTGGTCGAGCACGCATGCTCGATCGCCAACCTGCAGTTGGGCGAGTACGCCGAGAATGCCGCTTCGGGTATCGACGTCTACACCCTGATCCAGCCGCTGGGTGTGTGCGCGGGCATCACCGCGTTCAACTTCCCGGTGATGTTGCCGTGCTTCATGTTCCCGATTGCTGTCGCCTGCGGCAACAGCTTCGTGCTCAAGCCCTCTGAACAGGATCCGACTGCGTCGCTGTTCCTGGCCCAGCTGGCGCTGGAAGCCGGCCTGCCGCCGGGCGTGCTGAACGTGGTGCATGGCGGCCCGGATACCGCCAACGGCCTGTGCGAACACCCCGACATCAAGGCGGTGTCGTTCATCGGTTCGACCCGCGTGGGCACCGAGATCTACAACCGCGCTTCGGCGGCCGGCAAGCGCTGCCAGTCGATGATGGGCGCCAAGAACCACTGCGTGATCCTGCCGGACGCCGATCCGGAAGTCGCGCTGAACCAGTTGGTCGGCGCCGCATTCGGCGCGGCGGGCCAGCGTTGCATGGCCTCGTCCGTGGCCGTGCTGGTGGGCGACGCCCGCAACTGGCTGCCCGACTTCGTCGAGCGCTCGAAGAAGCTGAAGGTGAATTCCGGCACCGACCGCGAAGCCGACCTGGGCCCGCTGGTTTCGCCCAACGCCAAGAAACGCGTCGAAAGCCTGATCCAGAAGGGCGTGGACGAAGGCGCCAAGCTGCTGCTGGACGGCCGCAATCTGAAGGTGTCGGGCTTTGAGCAAGGCAACTTCGTGGGCCCCACGATTTTCGACGGCGTGGACGAAAACATGACCATCTACACCGAAGAAATCTTCGGGCCGGTCCTGTGCTGCGTGGGCGTGGAAACGCTGGAAGACGCGGTGGCGTTCATCAACCGCAACCCCAACGGCAACGGCGTGGCGCTGTTCACCCAGGACGGCGGCGCGGCGCGCTACTTCCAGAACAACATCGACGTCGGCCAGGTCGGCATCAACGTGCCGATCCCCGTGCCGGTGGCGTGGTTCAGCTTCACGGGTTCGCGCGGCTCCAAGCTGGGCGACCTGGGCCCCAACGGCAAGCAGGCAGTCCAGTTCTGGACGCAGACCAAGACGGTCACCGCCCGCTGGTCGGCTCACGCCAAGACCGTGAACACCACGATCTCGATGCGCTGAAACAGGGACGCCTTGCTCCTAAGCTTATATAAATAAGTCATATAACAAGGCGTCCTTATTACTTATAATTGGCCCATCTATTAGGGGCCAATTAATGAACCTCCAGCAATTTCGTTTTGTGCGTGAAACCATCCGGCGCGACTTCAACCTGACTGAAGCTGCCCGGATGCTCTATACCTCGCAGCCTGGAGTCTCCAAGGCCATCATCGAGTTCGAAGACGAACTCGGCATCAAGATCTTCGAACGCCACGGCAAGCGCATCAAGGGCTTGACCAAGCCCGGCCTGGCGGTCTCGCAGGTGATCGACCGCATCATGCGCGAAGTCGACAACCTGAAGAAGGTCAGCGACGAGTTCGCGCGCCGCGACGAAGGCGGCCTGGTGATCGCGTGCACGCACACCCAGGCGCGTTATCTGCTGCCGCGTGTGATTCCGGCATTCCGCAAGCAATTCCCCAAAGTGCATCTGTCGCTGGCTGAAGGCAGCCCCGCGCAATTGGCCGAGATGGTGCTGCACGAGCAGGCCGACCTGGCGCTGGCGACCGAATCCCTTGCGCTGACGCCGGGCCTGGCGACGTTGCCGGTGTATGCCTGGGAGCACACCGTCGTGGTGCGCCCCGACCATCCGCTGGCGGAACTCACTTCCAGCGCCGCCAAGCGCCTGTCGCTGACGCAACTGGCGGAATACCCCATCGTCACTTACGACCGCGCGTTCACGGGCCGCAGCACGATCGACGAAGTCTTCGCCAACCAGGGCATCCATCCGGACATCGTGCTGGAAGCCATCGACGCCGACGTGATCAAGACCTACGTGGACGTTGGCCTGGGCATCGGCATCATCGCCGGCGTGGCTTATGACCCGCGCCGCGACTCCAACCTGGTGGGTCTGCCGGTGGGGCACTTGTTCGGCACGCACACGACCCGCGTGGGCGTGAAATCGGGCGTGTTCCTGCGTGACTACGTCTACACATTCCTGGAAATGCTGGCGCCGTCGCTGACCCGCGCGGTGGTGACCGAAGCCGTGCAGGGCGCGCCGAAGTAGGGCGGCCAGGACGGTCTTGGCCTACAGCAAAAAAAGCGCGGCATTCCTGGAATGCCGCGCTTTTTCTTTTGGGCCCCGCGGCGCTGACTCGCCGGAAAGCCGCGAGTTCCCTGGCTGATAGCAAATCTCGCTATCCCTTTCGTGAAGCTCATTAATATTATTAAATAAGAACCGATCTCATTTAAGTTGACTAAAAAATAGGAATCATTATCATTACATCCAGGCTCAACGACCAGTGAGGTTCATCATGACGGCAGGACTCAGTGCAGTAGTGGTTGGCGCAGATCGACTGGGCAACATCCCGGATCTGCTGAAAGGACACAATATTTCGATCACGCACCACATCAGTGGCCGCGATCCTTCGCATCAGAAGAAAACGCTTCAACTTCCGTCGGGCACGCAGCTGGTCATCCTGCTGACCGACTTCCTGGGGCACAACGTCATGAAGACCTTCCGCAACGCCGCGCAGCGCGGCGGCATCCGGGTCGTGGCTTGTCGCCGTTCGGTATGCAGCATGCAGCAGGCCCTGCAGCAATGCGGCCTGTGCCCGCGCGCAGGCACCGTGCACTGATTTCCGGTTGCCGCTGGAACACAAGAACTGGGGAGGCCGAAACGGCCTGCGGCTTGGCACATGAATCCCCAAGCCGCGAAGAGCAAGAAAAAACGCCGTCAGACTTCAGTCTGACGGCGTTTTGCTTTTGGGGGATGGCGCCGGGCAACCTGCTTATGCGAGGATGCCGGAAACCGAATTCAATTCGCGGCGCGGGCGGACGCCATCAGGCTGTTGTCCAGGCGGCGGGCGCCGTTGTAGCGCTTGGTCCAGTAGGCCATGGTCATGCTTTCGACGCGGACGACGCCACCGGCGCTGGGCGAGTGCACGAAGCGGTCGTCGCCCAGGTAGATGCCCACGTGCGAATAGCGGCGGCCCATCGTGTTGAAGAAGACCAGATCGCCGGCCTTGAGTTCGTTCTTGGCGACGGAGACGCCTTGCTGGGCGATTTCGGCGGCGTTGCGAGGCAGCTTCAGGCCCAGCGAGCGCTCGGCGGAATAGGCGACCAAGCCGCTGCAATCGAATCCGGTATCGGGGGAACTGCCGCCGAAGCGGTAGCGGATGCCCAGGTAGTTGAGGGCTTCGCTGACCATGGCGTTGTCGCTGTTGGTGCCAGTGTGGTTTTGCTGGCGGTCGCGCTTGAATTTGTGCGTGACCAGCATGCCGATGGGGTCATCGGCGGTGGCGACCCACTCCATTTCGTACGGATCAATCTCGGACGTATGGGCGGTTGACTTCTGGCCAGTGCCGGCACAACCTGCCAAACCCGCCACACATGCCATTAACGCGAGCGTACGCAGACCGCGGTACGCTTGGCCATTGGATGAATTGAATCGCGCGAGTATGGAGTGTCGATGCATTCGCCTGGGATGACTTGCCGAGATGACAGCAAAAACCACGGGATTAGCCGTGGATCGAGCCGAGATGTCAGCAAAATCAACAATTATCTACAACTTCGCGGGCATTCTACCAAACTTTCAAGACCGGTCAGTGACAGATCGGCTATTTATCCATGACGCGTGGATATTTGGTGGAACATTTTTGACTTGTGGCAAGCCTCGTGCAAGGTTCGCCTACCAGAATGACCAAATGATTCGAAAGAAATCAATCAGCCTTAAGGCGTATGAACAATACCAGGAGACACAAATGCAAAAAACCCGGGATTTCCATTACAGATCATTGCATGACCGCGATGGCTTCTGGCGCGAAGAGGCTGGCCGCATCCACTGGGAGACGCCCTTCGAGTCTGTCCTGGACTTCTCGCGGCCGCCATTCGCCAAGTGGTTTGTAGGCGGCAAGACCAATCTTTGCTACAACGCGGTCGACCGGTGGCTGCCGACGCAGGCTGACCAGCCGGCCCTGATCTGGGTGTCCACCGAAGTCGACCGGGAACAGGTCTACACCCGGCAGGACGTCTATGAAGAGGTCAACGCGGCCGCCGCCATGCTCAAGGAGCTGGGGGTGGGGCGCGGCGATCGGGTGCTGCTTTATATGCCGATGGTGCCGGAAGCGGTGTTCACGATGCTGGCCTGCGCCCGGATCGGCGCGGTGCACTCGGTGGTGTTCGGCGGATTCGCGTCAGTCAATCTGGCCCAGCGCATCGACGACGCCGCGCCCAAGGTGGTGGTCTGCACGGATGGCGGGTCGCGAGGCGGCAAGGTCGTGCCCTATAAGCCGTTGCTGGATCGTGCGCTCGCCCTGGCCAAGACACCGCCGGCTGCCGTCGTGGTGTTCGACCGCGGCCTGGCGCCGTTCGAACCCGTGGCCGGGCGCGACCTGGACTACGCCACCCTGCGCGAGCGCCACCGCGGCGCGCGCGTGCCGGTGCAATGGCTGGAATCATCCGAACCCAGCTACATCCTCTATACGTCCGGGACGACTGGCAAGCCCAAGGGTGTGCAGCGCGACACCGGCGGCTATGCCGTGGCGCTGGCCTCGTCGATGGAATACCTGTTCAACGGGCGCGCCGGCGACACTTTCTTCTGCACCAGCGACATCGGCTGGGTTGTCGGACATTCCTACATCATCTACGGCCCCTTGATCGGCGGGCAGGCGACGGTGCTCTACGAGGGCACGCCCGTGCGCCCGGACGGGGCCATCCTGTGGAAGCTGGTCGAGCAGTACGGCGTGAATACGCTGTTTTCGGCGCCGACGGCGGTGCGCGTCCTGAAGCGCCAGGACCCGGCGCTGCTAAAGCGCCATGACCTGTCCAGCCTGCGCGCCGTCTACCTGGCGGGCGAGCCGCTGGACGAACCGACCGCCCACTGGATATCGGAAGGCCTGGGCAAGCCCATCATCGACAACTACTGGCAGACCGAATCCGGCTGGCCCATCCTGTCGGCCCAGCCGGGGGTGGAGCGCGTGCCGACCCGATTCGGCAGCCCGTCCTTTCCGGTGTACGGGTTCGACGCGCGCATCGTCAGCGAATCCACGGGCGAAGACCTGGGGCCGGACGAGAAGGGCGTGGTGGCGATTGTGCCGCCGCTGCCACCGGGTGCCATGTCCACCATCTGGGGCGACGACGCGCGTTTCGTGCAGACCTACTTCACGTCGATCCCCGGACGCCAGGTGTATTCGACCTTCGACTGGGGGCGGGTGGATGCCGACGGCTACTGGTTCATACTTGGCCGCACGGATGACGTGATCAACGTGGCGGGCCATCGCCTGGGCACGCGCGAGATCGAGGAGTCGGTCAACAGCCACAGCGGAATCGCGGAATGCGCGGTGGTCGGCGTGGCCGATGCGCTCAAGGGGCAAGTGGCCATGGCGTTTGCCGTGCTGAAGAATCCTGCCAGCGCCGACACGGAGCAAGGGGCAAAGCAGCTGGAAGGCGATATCATGCGGCTAGTGGAAGATCAGCTGGGAGCGGTGGCCAGGCCCGCCCGGATCCGGTTCGTGGGTGCATTGCCCAAGACCCGGTCCGGCAAGGTGCTGCGCCGTGCGATCGTCGCGGTATGCGAAGGACGCGATCCCGGAGACCTGACGACCATTGAAGATCCTAACGCCCTGGAACAGATCAAGGAGTCGCTGCAATGAATACCAAACCCGTGCTGAGCGCCGAAGACGTCAAGAAGATCCTCGCCGCGGCCGAAGCACACGCCGTGCAGAACAAATGGGCCGTGACCATTTCGGTGGTCGATGACGGTGGCCATCTGCTGGGCATGCTGCGCCTGGACGGCGCAGCCCCGATCTCGGCGCACATTTCGCCCTCGAAGGCCAAGACGGCCGCGCTGGGCCGCCGTGAATCGCGCATCTACGAAGAGATGATCAACACCGGCCGCGTGTCCTTCCTGTCCGCGCCGCTGATCGACGGCCTGCTGGAAGGCGGCGTGCCGATCACCGTCGACGGCCACGTGGTGGGCGCGGTTGGCGTGTCGGGCGTGAAGTCGACCGAAGACGTGCTGATCGCACAAGCTGGCATCGCCGCGCTGGGCCTGTGAGCCAAGCGCAGCAACCGGAGCCGTCTGCCGACGGTTCCGCGCCGAACGCCGGAGCAGGGGACGCAAGCCCCCTGAATCCCGGCGTGGCCAAACGCGAAGTCTGGGCCTGGGCCATGTACGACTTCGCGAATTCCGGCTACACCACCGTGATCCTCACGGCGGTGTTCAGCACGTATTTTGTCGGCGTGGTCGGCGGGCGTGCCCCGTGGGCCACGCTGGCCTGGACCGCGGCGCTGTCGCTGTCCTATCTGCTCATCATGTTGACGATGCCCACGCTGGGCGCCCGCGCTGATGCGAACGGCAGCAAGCGCCGGCTGCTCTATACCAGCACGATCGGCTGCGTGGCCGCGACTCTGGTGCTGACCCAGGCGGGGCCGGGCGATGTCTGGCTGGCGCTGGCCGCCATCGTCGTATCCAACTATTGCTACTGCGTGGGCGAGTCCGTGGTGGCGGCATTCCTGCCCGAACTGGCCAGGCCTGCGGCGCTGGGGCGCGTGTCGGGCTGGGGCTGGAGCTTCGGCTATTGCGGCGGGATGCTCACGCTGGGCCTGTCGCTCGTCGTCGTCACGCTGGCCGAGGGGCGCGGCATGACGGCGGAACACTTCGTGCCTTGGGTCATTGTCGTCACCTGCGCGGTGTTCGCGCTGGCGGCGCTGCCGTCCTTCTTCCTCTTGAAAGAGCGCACGCGCCCGCAAGCGGACAAGCCCGAAGCGCTGCACATGCTCAAGCGCCTGGCCTACGCCTGGCGCGAGACGGGCCAGCACTTTCCCGAATTCCGCCGGCTGCTGATGTGCATTGCCTGCTATCAGGCGGGCATTTCAGTCGTCATCACGCTGGCGGCCGTGTACGCGTCCGAAGTCATGGGCTTCACGACGCCGCAGATCATGCTGCTGGTGTTCACCGTGAACATCGGTGCGGCGCTGGGCGCGTTTTCGTTCGGCTATGTGCAGGACCGCATCGGCCACAAACCGGCTCTGGCCATCACGCTGTGTGGCTGGATCGTGATGGTGCTAGTCGCGTATGCCGCAACCACGGCGCCCGTGTTCTGGGTGGCCGCCACGCTTGCCGGCCTGTGCATGGGCACGACCCAAAGCGCGGGCCGCGCCATGACGGGTGCGCTGGCGCCCGCCGGCCGCCTGGCCGAGTTCTTCTCGCTGTGGACCTTCGCCGTGCAATTGGCCGCGGTGATCGGCCCGCTGACCTACGGTCTGGTGACCTGGGGCACGCACGGCGACCACCGCCTGGCCATCCTCGTGACCGGCCTGTTCTTCGTGGGCGGCCTGGCCCTGCTGTCGCGCGTGGACATGAAGCGCGGCCTGGCCCGCCGTCCCGCCGTCTGATGGAACGCCGCGCCACCGCCTGCCGCGGCTGCGGCCGGGCTGCTATCCTTATGAACTGCCTTTGATGCGTCGCGTGCCACGCGACCCATCAAGCGGATTGCTTTGCACTGCTATGCAGGTGCGTTGTCAGCTTGTGCGTGCCGCTGGGGTCGACGCCGTTCCGGTGTTTCCCGCCCTGAGCCGGCGCTGTCAGGTCTCTGCGTTCCCATGCGTATGCGGGCTCCGGCCCGCATTTTGCGTAAGGTGCCCGTAAGAGCGCGGCGATACGGTGGCGGGTGGGTAATAAAACAGCAGCACAAACAAACAGAATCACCGATTGGAGACAAGATCATGTCGAATGCCATTGAGTCCGTACTGGTAGAAACCCGCGTCTTCCCGCCGCCCGAGCGTGCGGCGCAGGGCGCGGCGATTCCCAGCATGGACGCCTATAACGCGTTGTGTGCCCAGGTCGAAAATGATTTCGACGGCTTCTGGGCCGGCCAAGCCCGCGACAACCTGACGTGGACCAAGCCGTTCACGCAGGTGCTGGACGAAACCGACGCCCCGTTCTACCGCTGGTTCGGCGACGGCGAACTGAACGTCTCGGCCAACTGCCTGGACGTGCACCTGACCAACGGCAACGCTGACAAGACCGCCATCATCTTCGAAGGCGACGACGGCACGGTGAACAAGGTCAGCTACCGCGAACTGCTGGCGCGCGTGTGCCGCTTCGCCAACGGCTTGACCGCGCTGGGCTACAAGAAGGGCGACCGCGCCATCATCTACATGCCCATGTCGATCGAAGCCGTGGTGGCCATGCAGGCCTGCGCGCGCCTGGGCGTGACGCATTCGGTGGTGTTCGGTGGCTTCTCGGCCAAGAGCCTGCAAGAGCGCATCGTGGACGTGGGCGCATCGCTGGTCATCACCGCCGACGAGCAAGTACGCGGCGGCAAGACGATTCCGCTGAAAGTTGCGGTGGAAGACGCCATCGCGATGGGCGGCTGCGAAGCCATTTCCAAGGTCATCGTGTACCGCCGCACGGGTGGCAAGGTCCAGTGGACCGAAGGCCGCGACCTGTGGATGCACGAGGTCGAGGCCGGCCAGCCCGACACCTGCGAGCCCGTGCCGGTCAACGCCGAGCATCCGCTCTTCATCCTCTATACGTCCGGTTCCACCGGCAAGCCCAAGGGCGTGCAGCATTCGTCGGCGGGCTACCTGCTGTGGGCGCTGCTGACCGTGAAGTGGACGTTCGACGCCCGCAAGGACGACGTCTACTGGTGCACCGCCGACGTGGGTTGGGTCACCGGCCACACCTACATCACCTACGGCCCGCTGGCCGCCGGCCTGACGCAGGTCGTGTTCGAAGGCGTGCCGACCTACCCGAACGCCGGCCGCTTCTGGGACATGATCGCGCGCCACAAGGTCACGACGTTCTACACGGCGCCCACCGCCATCCGTTCGCTGATCAAGGCGTCCGAAGCGACGCCCGACGCCCATCCGAAAAACTACGATCTGGACAGCCTGCGCATCATCGGCACGGTGGGCGAGCCCATCAACCCCGAAGCCTGGATCTGGTATCACAAGAACGTCGGCCGCGAACGCTGCCCGATCGTGGACACGTGGTGGCAGACCGAAACCGGCGGCCACATGATCACCCCGCTGCCGGGCGCCACGCCGACCAAGCCGGGTTCGTGCACGCTGCCGCTGCCGGGTATCGCCGCGGCCATCGTGGATGAAACCGGTGGCGACGTCGACAAGGGCAATGGCGGGTTCCTCGTCATCAAGCGTCCGTGGCCCGCGATGATCCGCAACATCTGGGGCGACCCGGAACGCTTCAAGAAGAGCTACTTCCCGCCGGAACTGCGCGGCTACTACCTGGCCGGCGACGGCGCGCAGCGCGACGCGGACGGCTACTTCTGGATCATGGGCCGCATCGACGACGTGCTGAACGTGTCGGGCCACCGCCTGGGCACGATGGAAGTCGAATCGGCGCTGGTGGCGCACGAGCTGGTGGCGGAAGCCGCCGTGGTGGGCCGCCCGGATGACACGACCGGCGAAGCCGTGGTGGCGTTCGTGGTGTTGAAGCAGGCGCGTCCGGAAGGCGAAGAGGCGCAGGCCATCGCCAAGCTGTTGCGCGACTGGGTGGCCAAGGAGATCGGCCCCATCGCCAAGCCCAAGGACATCCGCTTCGGCGACAACCTGCCCAAGACGCGTTCGGGCAAGATCATGCGCCGCCTGCTGCGCGTGGTGGCCAAGGGCGAGGAAGTCACGCAAGACGTGTCCACGCTGGAGAATCCCGCCATCCTGGAACAGCTGGCCAAGCCCCTGTAAGTGCCTCCGGCCGTGACGGGCCGGAGCCTTGCAGCGCGAGGGGAGCATAATGTCAGACGCCCGCACCGGTAATTGCCGGTCCGGGCGTCTTGTCTTTTTGCACCCCTCACTTGAATGGAGCCACGGACGTGAGCCGCAGCAGTTTTGATCGCGCCGGATTAGCGCTGATGCTCAGCACCATTGTGGTCTGGGCAGGCAGTTGGATCGCGATGAAACTGATCGTGCCCTACATCGGCCCGTTCGACTTCGTGGCGCTGCGTTATGTGACGGGCAGCATCGTGCTGTTCGCGCTGGCGATCGCCACGCGCCGGCCGCTGGCCATGCCGCCGTGGAAGCTGACGCTGCTGATCGGATTGACGCAGACGGCAGGGTTCCAGGGGTTCGTGCAAACGGCGCTGGTGTCGGGCGGCGTGGGCAAGGTGTCGCTGATGGCGTACACCATGCCGTTCTGGGTGGTGCTGTTCGCCTGGTGGCTGCTGGGTGAACGTCCGTCGATCCGGCATGGCCTGGGCATCGGCCTGGCAGCAGTCGGGCTGGTCTGTTTCGTGGAGCCCTGGAATGGCCTGGGCGACATCCGTCCTGTGCTGCTGGGGCTGGGCAGCGGCCTGTGCTGGGGCGTCGGCACCGTGTTGTCCAAGCGGATGTTCGAACGCCATGCTCCCGACGTGATGACGTTCACCGCCTGGCAGATGCTGTTCGGCGGTCTGGTGATGGTGCCTGTGGCCTATCTCGTGCCGCAGATGACCGCGCAATGGGGCTGGCCGCTCTGGACCGGCATGACCTACATCGTGCTGATCGCCACGGCGGCTGGCTGGTTGCTGTGGCTGCAGGTGGTGCGCCGCGTGCCCGCGTCGATCGCCGGGCTGTCCAGCCTGGGCGTGCCGGTGGTCGCCATGCTGCTGGCCTGGGCGATCCTGTCCGAGCGCCCCTCGTGGGGCGAAGTGGGCGGCATGGTCCTGATCCTGGCCGGCATCTTCATCGTCAGCCGGGCGGCGCCGGCGGTACGTGCTTCGTGACCCGGCTTGCCGGCAAGCGCTCCCGATACTCATCCCCCAAACTCCATTCCCTATCCAAGGATTTCCCATGATCGATCTGCGTAGCGACACAGTCACACGGCCTTCGGCTGCCATGTTGCAGGCGATGGTTTCCGCCCCGTTGGGTGACGACGTGATGGGCGACGATCCCACCGTGATCCAGCTGCAGGCGGCCGTGGCCGAGCGCGCGGGCAAGGCGGCGGGTCTGTTCTTTCCGTCCGGCACGCAAAGCAATCTGGCCGCGTTGATGGCGCATTGCGATCGGGGCGACGAATACCTGGTGGGGCAACAGGCCCACACCTACAAGTACGAAGGCGGTGGCGCGGCGGTGCTGGGCAGTATCCAGCCGCAACCCATCGAGCACGCGGAAGACGGTTCGCTGCCGCTGGACAAGCTGGCTGCCGCGGTCAAGCCGTTGGGCGACGCGCATTTCGCCCGCACCCGCTTGCTAGCCTTGGAAAACACGTTCCACGGCAAGCTGATCCCGGCCGCCTATATCCAGGCGGCGACGGCATGGGCGCGGGAGCAGGGCCTGGGCACCCACCTGGACGGCGCGCGCGTGTTCAACGCGGCCGTCGCCAGCGGCAAACCGCTAGTCGACATGTGCCAGCCGTTCGACTCGGTGTCGATCTGCTTTTCAAAGGGCTTGGGCGCGCCTGTCGGTTCGGTGCTGGTGGGCAGCGACGAGCTGATCGCCCGCGCGCGCCGCTGGCGCAAGATGCTGGGCGGCGGGCTGCGGCAGTCGGGCGTGCTGGCGGCCGCTTGCCTGTACGCGTTGGAGCACAACGTCGAGCGGCTGGCGGATGACCACGAGAACGCCCGCGCGCTGGCCGACGGCTTGCGCGGCATTGCCGGCGTCAAGGTCTTGAGCCAGGACACCAATATGCTGTTCGTGGAATTCGAGCCGGCACGCTGCGAGGCGTTGACGGCCGCGCTGGCCAAGGAAGATATCCAGATGCGCGCCGTGTACGGCGGGCCGACGCGGCTGGTGACGCACCTGGACGTGTCCGCCGACGACGTGCGGCGGGTCGTCCAGGCCGTGGCGCGCCATCTGGCCTGAGCGGATCAGGCGCTGGCGCGCAGTACGTCCGCCAGCACCGTGAAGAGCTCGTCGATCTGGGCGCGTTCGATGATGAGCGGGGGCGACAGCAGCATCGTGTCGCCCGCCGAACGGATCAGGCATCCGCGTTCCAGGCAGGCCTTGTGCACCGCATAAGCGCGCTGGCCGGGCTGGCCTTCCAGCGGCGCCAGCTCGATTGCGGCCAGCAGGCCGATGTTGCGGATGTCGACGACATGCGGCAGCCCCTTCAGGCTGTGCGCCGCATCCTCCCAGTAGCGTGACAGTTCCTGGCTGCGTTGGAACAGGCCTTCGCGGCGGCAGAGGTCCAGCGTCGCCAGGCTGGCGGCGCACGCGACGGGATGGCCTGAATAGGTGTAGCCGTGCGCAAGCTCGATGGCGCTTTCGGGCCCTTGCATGAACGCGTCGTACACGTGCTGCTGCACCAGCGTCGCGCCCATCGGGATGGCGCCGTTGGTCAGGCCCTTGGCGCTGGTGATGATGTCTGGCTTGACGCCGAAGAAGGACGACGCGAAGGCGCCGTCGATGCGCCCGAACGCGCAGATCACCTCATCGAAAATCAGCAGGATGCCGTGCGCGTCGCAGATCTCGCGCAGCCGCTGCAGATAGCCGCGGGGCGGCACGATCACGCCGGTGGAGCCGGCCACCGGCTCGACGATGACCGCGGCGATGGTCGAGGCGTCATGCAGCGCCACGATGCGGTCCAGCGTATCGGCCAAGTGGGCGCCCCAGTCCGGCTGGCCGCGCGTATAGGCCATCTGCTGGCGGTCATAGGTATGCGGCAGGTGGTCCACATAGGGCAGCAGATTGCCGAAGGGCTTGCGGTGGCCGCCGATGCCCGACACCGACAATCCCCCGAAACCCACCCCATGGTAAGAGCGTTCGCGTCCGATCAGCCGCACGCGCTGGCCCTGGCCGCGCGCCCGGTGGTAGCCCAGCGCGATCTTCAGCGCGGTGTCGACCGCCTCCGAGCCCGAGTTTGAAAAGAACACGTTGGAAAAGCCTGCGGGCGCTTCGGCGCACAGCGCGTCGGCCAGTTCGAAAGCCAACGGGTGGCTCATCTGGAAGGAGGGCGCGTAATCCAGTTCGTAGGCCGTGCGTGCGATGGCTTCGACGATTTCGGGCCGGCGGTGGCCCGCGTTCACGCACCACAGGCCGGCAATGCCATCCAGCACGCGGCGGCCGTCGGGCCGGATGTAGTGCATGCCTTCTGCAGCGGTGAACAGCACCGGGTCCCGCTTGACGCGCCGGTTGGCGGTAAAGGGCATCCAGAAGGCATCGGAATGGGGGGCGGAGGGGGGAAGCGACGGCATGGGCGATCCTGCAGGAGTCAGTTCAGGGTACGCTTATTTTGTATTAAATAGATGATAAATACAATACTGGCGAAAGCGAAGCGGCGTGCGCCGGCCTGCCGGGCAACGCGGCGCGAAAAGCGGGAGCGTGACGGGTCAGGAGGCTTGCAGCGAGGCTTTCAGGTGGCGGCGCATCAATTGCGCGGCCCATTCCTGGTCGCCCGATTCCAGGGCTTCGATGATCTGCAGGTGTTCGCTGCTGGAGTTGACGAAGCGGGCGTCGCGATAGAACGCGGCGTGCTCTTCCAGACGGCGCAACTGGTTCTGCTGCTGCACCGCCTGCAGGATGTAGCGGTTGCCGGAGAAGCGGGCCAGCAATTCGTGGAAGGATGCGTTCAGTCCGAAGAAATCGGTGGCTGAAATGTCGGCGTCGGCGCGCTGGATCAGCGCTTCGTGCGCCGCGCGCATGCGCGCAAGCGCCGGCTTGTCCACACGGAACGTGGGTTCCAGCAAACCGGCGCATTCGATGGTCATGCGAAAGCGATAGCTCTCGCTAAGCGCTTCGGCGCTTTCCAGCGAGGGGGCGAATTGCCACCCATGCCCTTTGCGTTTTTCGATCAGGCCGTCGGCGGACAGCTGCAGAAGCGTCTTGGCCAGCACGCTGCGCGGCGCGCCATAGCGTTGGAGCAGTTCGCGTTCGGTGAAGGTCTCGGGTAGGCCGCGCGAGGCGCGGTCGTCGATCAGCCGGCGATACAACTCGTTTTGCGTCGGGCCCGCGTCTTCGAACAGGGCGGCGCCCGCGCCCGCGTTTTCCGCCACGGTATAGCCGCTGTTGGGGCGGTGTTTGATCAGGCCCTGGGCGGCCAGCAGGCGCAACGCGCCGCGCACCGGGGTGCGCGACACCTTGTAGGCCGCGGCCAGGGTCTCTTCGGAAAGATGTTCACCCGGCGAGTAGCGCCCAACCGCGAGGTCTTCCGCGATATGGCGCGCCAGATCGACTTGTAGCGGCGTGGGGCGGGCGGGGGCGGCGGTGGACATGGCGCGTTGGCGAAGCGGAAAAGGCGGCGGAGCGGCAATGGTACCGGACACCCGCAGGCCGTTGCAGTGGTGAATGGCTCCGTAATATGAACTTTAATGGAAATTAATACAACGTGATTTGATCCTGTTCGGATCAGTCGTGACGGATGCGGCTGTCGGACGGCGCTTCGTCGCGCTCGGTCATGCCGTAATCGCGCAGCACCTGCGCCACCCGCAACCGATAGTTCTGGAACACGCCACCGCGTCCTGCTTCCTGCGCGCGGCGGTGCGATTCCAGCGATCGCCAGCGCTTGACCGCGTCTTCATCCCGCCAGAACGACAGCGACAGCAGCTTGCCTGCATGAGTCAGGTTCTGGAAGCGTTCGACGGAGATGAATCCATCAATGGCCTTCAGCTCGTCGATCAGGCTTGCGGCGATGTGCAGGTAGGGATCGGGGTTGCCGTTGGCAGGCTCGACTTCGAATATCACGGCGATCATGGCGTGGGTTCCTTTGAGAACGCAAACTGCGGCACGCGGGCATTGGGCAGCGGCCGATAACGAAAATGGGAGGCCAGGGCGGCAGGGTCGACCCCGGCTTGCAGCAGATGCACCAGCGCGTCCGCGGCGTGGCGCTGCGCCAGGCCTTGGCCAGGGCAGGCATGGCCGGGCGCCTCTGAGCTGGGCGCCCCTAGGCCGGGCGCCCCTCTACCGGGCGTCCCTGAGCCGGGCGCCCCTCTACCGGGCGTCCCTAAGCCGGGCGCCCCGAACGTCCAGCCGGCATCAGGGTGGACCGTTGCGGCGGCAGCCAGTACCAGCAGCACGGTCTGCCCGGCTTCGATCCGCTGGCCGTTGATCGTGATCGAGTCGGCCAGGAATCGCCGCGTGTTGTGCAAGGGCGGATCGTGGCGGATGACGTGGTCGATGATCGTCTGGGCATCGGCGCAGGCCGCGTCGGTGGACAGGCCCTGCCTGCCGGCATGGACCAAGGCATTGCCCAGCAACCCGGCGCCGGCCTCGCAGGACTGGAACAGCAGGCCGACAAGGTTCGCGGCCAGCACGGCAGCCGGAATCTGCGCACGCGCGCCGTCCTCGCGCAGCGTGCGTAATGCGGGGGCGGCGTCGCCAGCAGACAGCAAGGATTCCAGGCGGGATTGCAACGCCTGGGCCGCGGCATGACCGGCGGCAATCGCGTCGGCGCCAGCCGTGGCGGGCAGGGCGGCCAGGAAGGCGGCGATCTGCGCCGCGCTGTCGGCCTGTAGAGCGGGGCTCAGCCCCAGGAAGGCCGCTTGCGCATGCACGGGCGCGGCGGTCAGGTAGCGGTCCACGGCGGCCGCATCCCTGGTCGGCATCTCTGGCCAACTCCGCGTACAGGGCTGCGTGCCCTGTACGCGGAGGAATGCCGCCAGCAAGGCCTTGACCCGCGTGTGCAAGACGCTGTCGTTCATGCGCACGAAGCGTCCAAACAGCTCGCCGGCAGGGCCTGGGCACAAGCCCCGAGGCACGGGTTCCGAGGGAGGGCGCACTCGGGCGGCCGGGTCACGAATGACGGCCAGGATCGTGTCTGGATGGCTGGCGACCCAAAGGTCTAGCGCCTCATCCCGATACAGCGGCCTCTCGCGCGCCAGGGCGGCGTAGTAGGGGTAAGGGTCGGCGTGCGTGACAGCAAGCAGGGGATGGGCGGGAAGCATGGCGTGGCCGGCGGTGGATCTGGCTGCCAGTATCCACCGCCCGGACAAGCAACGATTCGGCGCCGGACGAACTATGCCTGCGCTGCGCCGGCGTCGGCCAGCAGGGCCGCGTATCCCACCCGTGAATCCGGCCACTGCAGCGTGAACCCGCTTGCCCGTAGACGGGCATTGCTGAGCTTCTTGCTGCCCACGTTTGCCGGGGCAGGCGCGATGCGCGGGGCAGGCGCGCCGGCCATCGCCGCCAGCTCGGCGTACAGCGCATGCAGCGGCAGCGGCGTGTCGTCGCAGCCGATGTAGACGGGATCGACGTCCGACAGCAACGCCAGATGCACGACCGCGGCCGCTGCATCGTCGATATGGATGCGGTTGGCCCAATGCTCGGGTTGCACGGGCGCGCCCGCCGCCCCGTTGCGCAGCCGCTCGATCAATTGCAGGCGGCCCGGCCCGTACAGGCCGGCCAGCCGCAGCGAGGTGGACGACAGCCCGCGCGCGGCCAGCGCCGCTTCGGCCTCCAGCAGCACCTGGCCGTTGAACCCTTGCGGCGCGGGCGGCGTGTCTTCGTTCACCCAGCCGCCCTCGTGTTCGCCATAGACGGCGCTGGACGACACGAACACCACGCGCTTGAGCCGCGACGCATCCAGTACGTCCAGCACGGCTTGCAGGCCATCAATGAAGACACCCCGGTAGACCGCTGCGTCGCGCGATCCAGGGGCAGGCAGGTGGATCAGGCGGGTCACGCCCGCGGGCAGGGCGGGCAGGCTGGCCGGCTGCGTGATGTCGCCTTGCAGCCACCGGATGCCGCTGTCGTCGTCCTTGGGCGGATGGCGGCGCAGCGCATGGACCTCGTCGCCGCGCGCCAGGAAGCGCCGGGCGACGCGCTGGCCCAGGTCGCCGCAGCCAATGAGTAGTACGCGTTCGGTCATGAAGGTCACCTGAAAAATGAAAAAGCGCCCCAAGGGGCGCCTTGTGGCGGGGCGGGCCCCGGCCGGATCACATGCCGCTATACACCGGCCCTTCGCCGCCTTGCGGTGCCACCCAGACGATGTTCTGGGTCGGGTCCTTGATGTCGCAAGTCTTGCAGTGCACGCAGTTCTGCGCGTTGATCTGCAGGCGGTCGTCGCCGTGGTCGTCCTTGATGAACTCGTATACGCCGGCCGGGCAGTAGCGCGATTCCGGGCCGCCGTACTTGGCCAGGTTGACGCTGACCGGCACCGACGGATCCTTCAAGGTCAGGTGGACGGGCTCGTTTTCCTCATGGTTGGTGTTCGAGATGAACACCGAGCTGAGCTTGTCGAAAGTGAGCTTGCCGTCGGGCTTGGGATAGTCGATGCGGGCGCATTCCGATGCCGGTTGCAGACAGGCGTGGTCGGGCTTGCTGTGGCGCAGGGTCCAGGGCATCTTGCCCTTGAGCAGCAGTTGTTCAACGCCGGTCATCACGGTAGCGATGGTGCGGCCCTTCTTGAACCACTGCTTGAAATTGCGCGCCTTGTTCAGTTCGGCGTGCAGCCAGGAGGCCTCGAACGCCTTCGGATAGGCGGTCAGCTCGTCCTGGCGGCGGTCGGCCACCAGGGCGTCGAACGCGGCTTCGGCGGCCAGCTTGCCGGACTTGATGGCGGCGTGGCTGCCCTTGATGCGGGACGCGTTCAGGAAGCCGGCCTCGCAGCCGACCAGCGCGCCGCCCGGGAAGGTCAGCTTGGGCAACGACAGCAGGCCGCCGGCCGTGATGGCGCGGGCGCCGTAGGCGATGCGCTTGCCGCCTTCGAACGTGCCGCGGATGGCCGGGTGCGTCTTGTAGCGCTGGAATTCATCGAACGGCGAGAGCCACGGGTTGGCGTAGTCCAAGCCGACGATCATGCCCACGGCGACCAGGTTGTTGTCCAGGTGGTACAGGAACGACCCGCCGTAGGTGTCGGAATCCAGCGGCCAGCCGGCCGTATGGATGACGAGTCCGGGCTTGGATTGCGCCGGATCGACTTCCCACATTTCTTTGATGCCGATGCCGTAGGCCTGCGGATCGCGGCCGTCGTCGAGCTTGAAGCGTTCGATCAGCTGGCGGCCCAGTTGGCCGCGTGCGCCTTCGCCGAACACCGTGTAGCGGGCATGCAGTTCCATGCCGGGCTGGTAGTGGTCGGTGTGCGAGCCGTCGCGGGCGACGCCCATGTCGCCGGTGGCCACGCCGCGTACGGCGCCGTTTTCGTCGTACAGCACTTCAACGGCAGCGAAACCGGGGAAAATGTCCACGCCCAGCGCTTCGGCCTGTTCGCCCATCCACTTGACGACGTCGCCCAGACGGACGATGTAGTTGCCTTCGTTGTGGAAACAGGGCGGCAGCAGCCAGTTGGGCGTGGCGCGCGCGCCCGTCTGGGACAGGAACAGGAACTTGTCCTGCGTGACGGGCACGTTCAGCGGCGCGCCTTTTTCCTTCCAGTCGGGGATGAGCTCGGTCAGTGCCAGCGGGTCCATGACGGCGCCGGACAGGATGTGCGCACCCAGTTCCGCGCCTTTCTCAAGGACGCAGACGCCGATCTCCTGATTCTTTTCAGCGGCCAGCTGCTTTAGACGGATTGCGGTGGCCAGGCCGGCGGGTCCACCGCCAACCACAACCACGTCATATTCCATCGACTCGCGTTCAGACATTTGCAAAGCTCCCCGTATGTATTCCATATATGGCTGGAAGTATTATCGGCGATTGTATTGCAGGCGGAGGCCATGTATGCCTTCGTATTTCTTTTAGCCTTCAGGAGTAATTGGTGAACCCGGACAATCTGTCTGCGCGGATTCTGGCGGTGGGCGATACCCATCAGGTGGAATTGCCTTTGCGGTGGGGCGACTCAGACGCCTTGAATCATCTGAACAACACGCTGTATTTCCGCCTGATGGAAGAGGCGCGCATGCAGATCCTGTACGACGCGGGCTTCGAGCTGCCTGCCGACAACGGCGCCATCCTGGCCCATGCCTCGTGCGATTTCCTGCGCCCGCTGACGTATCCGGCGACCGTACGCGTTACGCACAAAGTGACCCGCATCGGCCGTTCCAGCGCGGAATTCGAGCTGCTGCTGGAGAAGGTGGGCGACGATGCCGGCCCCTATGCCCGCGGGCGCAACGTGCTAGTCTGGATGGACTACGTGGCCAATACGTCCGCACCGTGGCCGCAGGAAGTGCTGGCGCAGATGGCGACGCAGTTCAAGGCAGCCGCCTGAGGGCGGGCAATCCCGCAGGGGCGATCCTCCGAAAGCCCGCGCGGAATTGGCCGTCATGCCGTTAAAATCAAGCGCAAAACCAGAATAGAAATAAAGGGGCGCGCCACCCTCGGCGCCGCGACCCAGAGACATCGGGCAATGTCGCGATGCCGTCTGGGGCCGACGCCGGCAGCCGCGCTCCAAGGAAAAACAGGGCCCTCCCCGAATTTCTTGATCCCCAGGCGGGACGGCCGCGCAAGCGGCGGGGCGGGCACTCTTGAGTTCGACCTTAACTAGGAGTTGGAGCGATGGACAAGGTTTTTGCAAGCGCCCAGGAGGCGCTGGCAGGCATCGTCAAGGACGGTCAGATGATCGCCGTGGGCGGTTTCGGCCTGTGCGGTATTCCCGAGGCCCTGATCGCCGCGCTGCGCGATTCGGGCGTGAAGGATTTGACGTGCATCAGCAACAATGCGGGCGTCGACGGTTTCGGCTTGGGCCAGTTGCTCAATACGCGCCAGGTCCGCAAGATGATCGCGTCCTACGTGGGCGAGAACAAGGAATTCGAACGCCAGTTCCTGTCGGGCGAACTCGAGCTTGAGTTCACCCCGCAAGGCACGCTGGCCGAGAAGCTGCGCGCCGGCGGCGCGGGCATCCCCGCGTTCTTCACGCGCACCGGCGTGGGCACCATCGTGGCCGACGGCAAGGAAATCCGCGAGTTCGACGGCCAGCAATACGTGATGGAGCGTTCGCTGGTGCCGGACGTGTCGCTGGTCAAGGCGCACATCGCCGACCGCAGCGGCAACCTGGTGTTCCGCAAGACGGCCCGCAACTTCAACCCGAACGTCGCCATGGCAGGCAAGTTCACGGTGGTCGAGGTCGAAGAGATCGTTGACACCGGCAGCCTGGATCCCGATCAGATCCACCTGCCCGGCATCTATGTGCAACGGATCGTGCTGAACACGACGCCGGAAAAGCGCATCGAACAACGCACCACTCGCCCGGCCTAAGGAGAAGACGACATGGCATGGTCCCGCGATGAAATGGCGGCGCGCGCCGCGCGCGAGCTGCAAGACGGTTTTTATGTGAACCTGGGTATCGGCTTGCCGACCCTGGTGGCCAACCACGTGCCCAAGGGCGTGGAAGTGTGGCTGCAATCCGAGAACGGCCTGCTGGGCATCGGCCCGTTCCCCACCGATGATGAAGTCGACGCTGACCTGATCAACGCCGGCAAGCAGACGGTGACGACGTTGCCGGGCTCGTCGATCTTCTCGTCCGCGGACTCGTTCGCGATGATCCGCGGCGGCAAGATCAACCTGGCCATCCTGGGCGCGATGCAGGTGTCCGAAAAGGGCGATCTGGCCAACTGGATGATTCCGGGCAAGATGGTCAAGGGCATGGGCGGCGCAATGGACCTGGTGGCCGGCGTCGGCCGCGTCGTGGTCCTGATGGAGCACGTGGCCAAGAAGAAGGACGGCACCGAAGACATCAAGCTGCTGCCCGAATGCAATCTGCCGCTGACCGGCGTGGGCGTGGTCGATCTGATCATCACCGACCTGGGCGTGATGGAAGTCACTGAAGGCGGCCTGAAGCTGCTGGAAACGGCGCCGGGCGTGACCGTGGACGAAATCCAGTCCAAGACGCTGGCGAGGCTGGACGTGTCGGCCGTCAAATAAACCGGCCGCCCTCGTTCACGTGACAACGCCCCGCAAGGGGCGTTTTTCTTGCGGCGGCACCAGCAAGGGCAGGGGTGTTCTGTACTGAGAATAAATCTCAGTACAATGGCGGCCGGTTTCAACCTGCCTGCGCCATGCCTGCCTTCCCGTTTGCCGACCGCGATGGATGCCATGCCCGGATTTTCTCCGGGCGGGACCGCGCGCGGGACCCGCAGGGGGACGTCCGGCCATGAGGCGCGGTCCGATGTGGACGCCCGACGGCGCGTCGCCACCGGATGCGGACGCCGAACGCGGTGGCGCGCTCGCCAAGGCCTATGCGCGCTGGCGACTGCCTTTGCTGCGGGGCCTGGCGCGCTTCAAGGGCAGCATCTCCAGCGCCGAGGACGCGCTGCACGACGGCGTTGTGAAGTGGGCAGCGGCCAATCCTGCGCTGCGTTCCACCGATGAGCACGGCGCCTATTTGCGCAAGACTGTACTGAACGGCGTGGCCGACGAGTTTCGCGAGCGCCAGGCGGGGCGACAGGTGCAAGCCATGACGCTGGAGGACGCCGGCGCCGAGGGGTGGGCCACGGGTGCCGAGGCTTGCCCGATGCGCACGGCCGCGCACCGCCAGCGGTTGGAGCGGCTGAGTGACGCCCTGCAGGAACTGCCGGAGCGGCAGCGCGAGGCCTTCGTGCTGAACCGCTTCGATGGGCTGACGCAAGACGAAGTCGCCGAGCGCATGGGCATTTCACGCAGGATGGTCGTCAAGCACCTGGCGCGCGCGATCGCTTATTGCGAAGTGCGCGTGCACTATGCTACGGCTACGCAAATGGCCCAGCACCACCGCGCACCCGGCGTGGGCGATGGGCAGGACAACAAGAACGATAGCGACCCCGCTACCCCATGATCCGCGCTGCTACCTCTTCCCCTGCCGGCAGTACCGACCTGCGCGAAACCGCCGCCGAATGGCTGGTGCGGCGCCAGGACGCGAGCTGGTCGGCCGAGGATGAACGAGAACTGGCTGCGTGGCTGGACGCAGACCCCGCGCATCGGCAAGCCTTCGATAGCGCGTCTCGCACTTGGCAGGATTTTTCGGCGGTGCCACGACCGGTGCTGGCGACCGACGCCACGCCCGCTCGCATGCCAAGTTCCGAATTCAAGCCGGGCGTCAAACCCCGGCCCAAGCTTGAGGGGGGCGGCTTTTGGGCGGCGCTGACCGGCCGTCCCGCCGTTGCGCAGATGGCTGCCACCGTCTGCCTGTTCGTGGCGGTTGGCGCAGGCTATGGGTGGCACCGCTGGCAATACACGCCCGGTTATTCCCTGGCGCTCGCGACTGCTGCCGGCGAAATCCGCCAACTGGACTTGCCCGATGGCACGCACGTTGCGCTGAACGCCGACAGTTCCGTCTCCGTGCGCTATTACCCGCGGCACCGCGAGGTGGTGCTGGATCGGGGTGAAGCCTTCTTCCAGGTGGCGCCCGACGTGGACAGGCCCTTCACCGTGGATACGGGGCCCAGCCGTGTCACCGTGGTCGGCACCGCCTTCGATGTGCGTGCCGCCTCGCCGCACGTCGTCGTCAAGGTGCTGCACGGGCGGGTCCGCGTCACGCCCGATCGCGCCCGGGCGGACGAGACGGTCTCGCTGGGGGCGGAACAAGGCGTGGCGGTCGATCCGGCGACGGGCATGCATCAGCCGGTGGTAGCGGTGGCCGATAGCGTCGGCGGCTGGCGCAACGGCCGGCTGGTGTTCCGCCGCACGCCGTTGGCCGAGGTGGCCGAAGAAGTTGCCCAATACCTGGGCAAGCCCGTCACGTTCGAAGCGCCGCAACTGCGCACGCTGACCGTGTCCGGGTTCGCCACGACCGATGCGCCGGCCGCATTCCTGGAAGCGCTGCCGGATCTGCTGCCGGTTCGCGTCAAGCGTGGCGCCGATGGCGGCTATGTCATCGCGGATCGCTGACCCGTCTGTTTCAATTGCTTTCATTTTGGGGCCTGCCCACGGGTTCCCACCTTTCTCCTGAAATCCGTTTACCCAGGCAGGGCGCATGGAACTGGCGCCGGGTCATGGTGTGGATGCGAAGGCCGATACGGGCCGACAGGAGCAAGCAGGTATGCAAGGCGGGAAATTGAAGGGGGCGATCGCCGGTGGCGCTATGGCGGCCGGGGTGCGCGGCAAGAGGTTGCCGCAGCCGATGCCGATATCCGTGTTGGCCGCGTGCGTGGTGGCGGCAACGGCGGCGCCCGAGGCCAGCCGGGCGCAAGCGGTGCAACAGCAGGAATACAGTATCGAAGCCCAGCCGCTGGACCGTGCATTGCGGTTGTTTTCCGAGCAATCCAGGCATCAGGTGCTCTTCGATGAAGCCGTCGTGACCGGCCGGCAGGCACCCGCCGTGCAGGGCAAATTCACGCCGCGCGAGGCGCTGGACCGTTTGTTGGCGGGGTCGGGGGTGATCGTCAATAGCGCCCGACCTGACGTGTTCACGTTGACCCGGATCACCGGGCCCGCGGCGGACTCGTCCGGTGCGGTCACGCTGCAGGCAGTGACGGTCACCGGCCAGGGTGAACGTACGGCGACGACCGAGCAGACCGGCTCCTATACCAGCCCCGCGCTGACCTTGGGCAAATGGACCCAGTCGATCCGCGAAACGCCGCAATCGGTCAGCGTGATCACGCGGCAGCAACTGGACGACAGGAACCTGACAACGCTGGAGGAGGCGCTTGCGCAAACGACGGGCGTGACGAAGTCCGCGCGGAACTTCGGCAACCACAAGTTCTCCATCCGTGGCTTCAACGTCGACAACGCCAACTACATGATCGATGGTGTGCCCGGCACCGTGTACGCACCGGTGGGCTGGCTACCGGTCGATACGGCGGTGTTCGACCGCGTGGAAGTGCTGCGCGGCGCGGGCGGGCTGGTGCTGGGCGCGGCAGACCCTAGCGGCGCCATCAACATGGTGCGCAAGCGCCCGCGTGGCGAAGCGCATCTGGAGATGGCGGGCTCCGTGGGATCGTGGGACAACTACCGCGGCGAACTGGATGCGGGCGGGCCGCTGAATGCCGATGGCACGGTGCGCGCGCGTTTCGTGACCGCCTATCAGGACCGCCACTTCTTCTACGATGGCTCCGCGTCCCGCGCGCCATTGCTTTATGGGGTCATCGACGCCGACGTGGGGCCGAACACCCTCCTGACGTTTGGGGCGCGCCGGCAAGAGAGCACGACCGACGGCTACTGGCTATTCGGCTTGCCGCGCTATACGGACGGCGGAGCGTTGGACGTGTCGCGCTCGACCTCGCTGATCCAGGACTGGAACCGCCAAAAGGGGGGAGTCAGTGAAGTGTTCGCCGAGGCTGAACACCGCTTTGCCGGCGACTGGAAGGCCAAAGTCTCGTACAACCACACGATCACGGACCTGGACCAGCGGGTGGCCATCCCCGTGGGCGGCGTGGATCGCGCCACGGGCATCGGATCCAGCTTCTACGACATCTATTTCAACCGCATGCATCTTGTCAGCGACGGGATCGACGCGAACACGACCGGCAGTTTCCGCGCGCTGGGCCGCACGCACCAAGTCCTGGTGGGCGCGAACTGGTCACGCCAGCGCACCGGACAGCAGTCGGCGGACCTGACGGCCAATACGCCGATCGATGTATTCAATCCGGATCATTCGTCCATCCCTGAGCCGGAGCGCCCGGACTGGGATAGTCGATCGTCCCTGCGCGAAACGCAATACGGCTTGTACGCCAATGCTCGCCTGCAATTGGCCGACCCGCTGCACCTGATCCTCGGCGGCCGCCTGAGCTGGCTGGAGTACCGGGCGGACGACGACATTACCGGCCGGAAGACCGCCGATTACCAGCAAAAGCACGAGTTCACGCCGTACGCGGGTCTGGTTTATGACCTGGACAATCAGTGGTCTGTCTACACCAGCTATGCCGACACCTTCCAACCGCAGAGTTCGTATGTGACGTCATCGGGAACGCCGTTGGATCCGGCCATTGGCGCCAACTACGAGGCCGGCGTGAAGGGTGAACTGTACGACGGCCGGTTGAACGTGTCCGCCGCGGTCTTTGCCATCCGCAAGTCCGGCCTCGCCGTCGTGGACGAGAACATCGCGGCCAGCTGCCCGGGGTCGCTCGCCTCGCGCGATTGCTACCGCAATGGCGGCAACCTGCGCAGCAAGGGGTTCGAGCTGGAAGCCAGCGGTGAGCTGGCTCCGGGCTGGCAAGTGATGGCCGGCTATACGTATCTGACCAGCAAGGATGACGAAGGCCAATCCATCAGCGCCGAAACGCCGCGCCATCTGCTGCGGCTGTCGACCTCCTACCAGTTGCCGGGCAAATGGAACGCCGTAACGATCGGGGGCGGGGTGTCCGCGCAGAGCGGCTATTCCTACCCGGCCTACGACGATACGTCGGTCAGGATGGGCGCGCCGGGACGCGCGGTGTGGGACCTGCGCGCCGCCTACCGGTTCAACCGGCATTGGACCGCCGCCGTGAACGTCGCCAACGTCTTCGACAAAAGCTACTACGGCATGATCAGCCAGATCCGGCGCGGCAACCACTATGGCGAACCGCGCAACGTCATGCTGACTGTGCGCGGTACGTTTTGAGGTCCATGGCAATGGGGCGTGAAGGCGTGCGGTTGACATGAAGGGCGGCTTTCGCCAGAGCATGTCCTGGTTGCACATGTGGTGCGGCCTGACTTGTGGTTGGCTGCTGTGCGCCATCTTCCTGACGGGTACGGTCAGTGTCTTCCGGGAACCGATCACGCGCTGGATGCAGGCCGGTCCGCTCAAGCCGGTTGCGGCGGCATCGACGCGCGAGGATCAGGCGGCGGCGCTGCAGATCGGGCTGCGGTATCTGGCCGACCACGCGGCCGGCGTCCGGTCCTGGCGCATGGGGCTGCCCGAACGCCAGGGCGGCGCGTTGGCGTTGGCCTGGCGCGATGCGCAAGGCGCTAACCGGTATGCGACGCTAGATGCCGCTACCGGGCAGCCGCTGGCCGAACCGCGAACGCGCCAAACGGAAGGGGGCCGGCATTTCATGTCGTTTCACTACACCTTGCATGGCGGATTGGCGGGTTACTGGCTGGTGGGCTGGATCACCCTGGGCATGCTGGTTGCCCTGGTTTCCGGCGTGGTTGTGCACAAGCGCTTGTTCACGGACTTTTTTACCTTCCGGCAGGGCAAGGGGCAGCGTTCGTGGATGGACGCGCACAACGCCACGGCCGTGCTGACGTTGCCGTTCCTGTTCATGATCGGCTACACGGGATTGGCGTTTTTCTACACCAGCTATGCGCCCTTGCCGCTGCGCGTGGCGTATGGCGCGGACGCGGGCGCCTACGCGCGGTTCCAGGCCGGCTTGGCGCCAGCGCAGACGTGGCCGCGTGAGCCGTCGGCCGTGGATGCACGCATCGTCGACCCCGCGCCGCTGCTTGCCGAGGCAAGCGCGTTGATGGGCGGCCCGGTAAGCCAGGTGATCCTGGATCGTCCGTCCGGCTTGCGGGGCACGATCCGCATGGTCGGGACCGAGCCGGGTGCCGAGGTCTCGCGGCGCCTGCTTCCCACGCCTGGCAGCGTGCGCTTCGATGCGGAAAGCGGCGCGATGCTTGAGGCGCACGCGCCCGATGCGGACGGGCAGGCATCGGCCAAACAGGTCCACGAAGCGATCGAAGCGCTGCACAAAGCGAATTTCGGCGGTTGGACCATGAAGTGGCTGTATTTCCTGTCCGGCCTGGCGGGCACGGCCATGGTCGCCACCGGCACGCTGCTTTTTTCCATCAAGCGCCGCAAACGGTGCGAAGCGGAATTCGGCGCGGCAACCGCACGCGTCTACCGCGGCGTCGAGGCCTTAAATGTGGCATCGCTGGCGGGCGTGGCCCTGGCCAGCATCGCGTATTTCTATGCGAACCGGTTGATCCCTGTGGACCTGGCGGATCGCGCCGCGTGGGAGATCCGCGTGTTTTTCGGGATATGGGCGGCAAGCCTGGCGCATGCCCTGTTGCGGCCTCCGAATCTTGCGTGGCGGGAACAATTGGCGGCCGCGGCGTTGCTGTGCGTGTGCCTGCCGCTGCTGAACTGGGCGACGTTGGGCCAGCATCTTGTGACGTATATGGCCCAAGGCGACCGGGCGCTCGCTGCGGTGGAATTGACGGCGATCGGCTTGGGGCTGTTGTTCGGCGCCGCGGCCAGTCGCTTGCGGCCAGACGCAGGCCCGGCAAGGCGGGGCAAAACATGAGCCGGTTGGCCTCCCCCCGCCCAGGCGGCGGGTATCGATGGCAGGTCGCCAGCCGCGTGCTGGCGGCGGCGGCAGGGGGCTATGCGCTCTCGGCGCTGGCCACGTCAGTGCTTGCGTTGGCGCTGCCGCGCCTGGCCGGCCTGCCGCTGGCCGCGAGCGTCATGGCCGCCACATTGGCAAGTTTTGTCTTGCACACAGGCATCGTGGTGTGGGTGTTCAGCACCGGCAGCGCCACGCGGGCCTGGCTGTGGCTGGGCGCGTGGTCGGCGCTGATGGCGGGGGCGCTGGCGGGCCTGCGCGCGCTGGGGTGATACCGGAATCCGCCAGGCGTATGCGTGGGCTCAGGCGGTTTCGTCCAGCCGCATCCCCACGTGCGGGATGCCGTCCTCGATGTATTCCTCGGTGACCTGCACGAAGCCGTGCCCGCCGTAGTAGTTGCGCAAGCGGGCCTGGGCGCCCAGGTACATGGCGCGGCCGGGCCAGCGCTGGCGCACTTCCTGCATTGCATGGCGGATCAGCTCGTGGCCCAGGCCCTGGCCGCGTGTCCAGGGCGCGGTGATGACGCGTCCGATTTCGATCTGCCCATCTTTCTGCGACGGGTCCAGCATGCGGCAATAGGCGGCCAATTGGCCGTCCTGCCATGCCATCAGATGACACGTCTGGCCGATCAGGTCCTTGCCGTCGACGTCCTGGAAGATGCACTGCTGTTCGATGACGAAAACTTCCGTGCGCAGGCGCAGGATCGCGTAGATCTCCGGCACGGTCAGGTCCTGGTGGGGCTTGCAGATCCATTCGGGCATTGCGTCAATCCAAGGCTTCAGGGGGTGAAAAACAGGGCGCCGTTAGCGTACCTCAAACCGGCCCCGTTTCTTTTGATGCACTGTTACATAAATTCACGGGTATACCCTTACTATGAAAATGAATTTTCTTATCTAAAATTTGTGTGTAAACAGATTTACACAAACCTCAGCTAAGACCCATCCCCCCACCGATGAACAAGGCCGCACTTACGATCGCTGATCGGATCGCCCGGGCTCAGCCCGCGCTGAGCCGGACGCAGCACAAGATGGCCGAGTACGTGCTGGCGCACCAGTTCCGCGCCGCCACGATGACCATCGACGAGTTTGCGGCGGCGGTAGGGGTGTCGGTGGCCACGGCCAACCGCTTTGCGCGCGCCCTGGACCTGCCGGGCTATCCGCAATTCCGCGCCGAACTGGCGCGCGGATTCGAAGCCGCGCTGGAACCCGTCGAAAAGCTGCGTACCGAACTGGCGCATTCCGCCAGCGCCGTGCAGATCTTCGCTGCCACGCTGGAAGAAGACATCCGCAACGCGCAGCGCAACCTGCAATCGCTGGATTCGGCCGCCTGTGAGCAGGCGGTGGAAGCCATCCTGGCCGCCGACCGCGTGTTCATCATTGGTTTCGGGGCCAGCGGCTTTCTGGCCGGCCTGCTGCAACGCGGCCTGTGCATGAGCCTGCATTCCGTCGAATCGTTGGCCGGTCCCGGCGGCGTGTCGCACGCGGCACGCCAGATGTCGCGCATGACCGCCAAGGACCTGGTGATCGCTATCGGTTTCCCGCGCTATCTGGCCGACACCGTGACGCTGGCCGCCGCCGCCAAGCAGGCTGGCGTGCCCGTCCTGGTGCTGACCGACAAACCCACGTCTCCGCTGGCGCCCACGGCATCCGTCGTGCTCTACGCGTTTTCCGCGCGCCAGCTGATTCCCAATTCCGAAACCGCTGCGCTGGGGCTGATCGAAGCCCTGTCCGCCGCGGTGGCCTATCGGGCCAAGAATTCCGTCGCGGCCGCTGCTGGGGTGACCCAGTCCGTGATGCCGTGGCTTATCCATGGAGTAGGTAAACGATGATTCAACCCGTGATTGCCATTCACGGTGGCGCCGGCGCGATGTCCCGCGCGGCCATGTCGCCCGAGAAAGAACAGGAATACCTAGCCGCCCTGGAGTCCATCCTGACCGCCGGCCAAGCCGTGCTGGCCCGTGGCGGCAGCGCCCTGGACGCCGTTACCGAAGCCGTGCGCCTGCTGGAAGATTGCCCGCTGTTCAACGCCGGCCATGGCGCCGTGTTCACCAGCGCCGGCACCCACGAACTGGATGCCGCCATCATGGATGGCGCCACGCTGCGTTCGGGCGCCATCGCCAACGTGAACTGCGTGCGCAACCCTATCTTTGCTGCGCGCAAGGTCATGGAAACCAGCAAGCACGTGTTCTTCGTGGGCGAGGGCGCTGAAACCTTCGCACGTGACGCGGGCCTGGAAATCGTCGATCCGTCGTATTTCTCGACCGAAGCCCGCCGCGAACAACTGCTGCGCGTGCAGCGCGAAACGCCGGAAGCCGCCGTGCTGGATCACGACGGCCAGGCCATGGTCGCGCGCGGCCAGCCCGCACCGGCCGATCCGCTGGATGCCGACAAGAAGTTCGGCACGGTCGGCGCGGTGGCCGTGGACGCCCAGGGCAACCTGGCGGCTGCCACCTCCACCGGCGGCATCACCAACAAGCAGGTCGGCCGCGTCGGCGATGCGCCGTTGATCGGCGCCGGCACCTACGCCAGCAACAAGACCTGCGCCGTCTCCACGACGGGCACCGGCGAGATGTTCATCCGCATGGTCTCGGCTTACGACGTGGCGGCACAGATGGAATATTGCGGTGCGTCGCTGGAAGCGGCGGCGGATCGCGTCGTGATGGAAAAACTGCCCACCATCGGCGGCAAGGGCGGCCTGGTGGCCGTCGACGCCCAGGGCAATGTGGCGTTGCCTTTCAACACGGAAGGCATGTATCGGGGTTACGCCCGCGTGGGCGAAAAGCCGGTTACCGCGATCTATCGTTAAGCGGCAACGGGTTCGTTTTTTCAGTATTTGGGGATATTAAAGAGATGGTTGATCGCGCAAACAGCCTGGCGCTGCCGGAAAACCGCGTGGTCCAGGTCGACGACCTGACGGTGCGCTTCGTAGGTTCGGAGCGCACGGTCGAAGCCGTGCGCAACCTGTCGTTCCATGTGGACCGGGGTGAAACCCTGGCCATCGTGGGCGAATCGGGTTCGGGCAAGTCGGTGACGTCCCTGGCACTCATGCGTCTGGTGGAACATGGCGGCGGCCGCATCGCCCAGGGCAGCATGGCCCTGCGCCGGCGCAACGGCTCCGTGATCGACCTGGTCGGTTCCAGCCAACGCGTGATGCGCAATGTGCGTGGCGCGGACATGGCCATGATCTTCCAGGAGCCGATGACCTCCTTGAATCCGGTGTTCACGGCCGGCGACCAGATCGCCGAATCGATCCGCCAGCACCAGGGCAAGGACGCCGCAGCCGCGCGCGCCGAGGCGCTGCGCATGCTGGAACAGGTGCGCATTCCGGAAGCCAAATCGGTGCTGGACCGCTATCCGCACCAGTTGTCGGGCGGCATGCGCCAGCGCGTGATGATCGCAATGGCGCTGGCCTGCAAGCCGGCGCTGCTGATCGCCGACGAACCCACCACCGCGCTGGACGTCACCATCCAGGCGCAGATCCTGCAATTGATCCGTCAGCTGCAGGAAGAAATGCACATGGGCGTGGTGTTCATCACCCACGACATGGGCGTAGTCGCGGAAGTGGCCGACCGTGTGCTGGTCATGTATCGCGGTGACAAGGTCGAGGAAGGCCCGTCGGAACAGGTCTTCTCCGCACCCAAGCATTCCTACACCAAGGCGCTGCTGTCGGCGGTGCCGAAGCTGGGCGCCATGGAAGGCACCGATTTGCCCGCGCGGTTCCCGTTGCTGCAGGTCGAAGGCCAGGCACAGCCCGTGGCCGAACCCGGCGTCACCAGCACGCAGGAAGTGCCGGCCGCCAAGCGCGAGCCGATCCTGAGCGTGCGCAACCTGGTGACGCGCTTCGATCTGCGCGGCGGTATCCTGAGCCGCGTGCAGCGTCGCGTGCACGCCGTGGAACAGGTCAGCTTCGACCTGTACCCGGGCGAAACGCTGTCGCTGGTGGGCGAATCCGGCTGCGGCAAGTCCACGACCGGCCGTTCGCTGCTGCGTCTGGTGGACAGCCAGGGCGGCGAGATCAAGTTCGGCGGGCGCGACATCGTGCGCCTGAAGAACAGCGAACTGCAATCCCTGCGGCGCGACATCCAGTTCGTGTTCCAGGACCCGTTCGCGTCGCTGGATCCGCGCGTCACGGTCGGGTTCTCCATCATGGAGCCGCTGTTGGTGCACGGCGTGGCCAAGGGCCGCGATGCCGAGCGCCGCGTGTCTGAATTGCTGGAGCGCGTGGGCATGCCGCCGGAAATGGCGCAGCGCTACCCACATGAATTCTCGGGCGGCCAGCGTCAGCGCATCTGCATCGCGCGCGCGCTTGCCCTGAACCCGAAGGTCGTGATCGCGGACGAATCGGTGTCGGCGCTGGACGTGTCGATCCAGGCCCAGATCGTGAACCTGCTGATCGACCTGCAGCGCGACATGGGCATTTCGTTCCTGTTCATCTCGCACGACATGGCCGTGGTCGAACGCGTCAGCCATCGCGTGGCCGTGATGTACCTGGGCCAGATCGTCGAGATCGGCCCGCGCCGCGCCATTTTCGAGAATCCGCAGCACCCGTATACCAAGAAGCTGATGTCGGCCGTGCCGATCGCCGATCCGGCGCGCCGCCATCTGAAGCGCACCTTGCTGTCCGATGAAATCCCCAGCCCGATCCGCAAGCTCGGCGACGAGCCGGTGGTGCAGCCGCTGGTGCAGGTTGGAACCGATCACTTCGTTGCCCGCCATCCGGTCGGCGGCGCGTATTGATTCCGTTGTCGTACTTGTTTTTCTTCCACCAAACCCCCTAATTCCATTTTGGAACCAGGAGTTGCAATGATGAAAGTTCTGCGCCCCACCAAGCTGATGGCCGCCGCTGCGGTGGCCTTCGGTGTGCTCACTTCGCCGTTGGCGTTTGCTGCCAAGGACGTGACGTTTGCCGTCTCCATCGCACTGGAAACGCTTGACCCGTACAATACCAACAGCACCCTGAACCAGGCGGCCGGCAAGGCCTACTACGAAGGCCTGTTCGAATTCGACAAGGACCTGAAGGTCCAGAAGGTCCTGGCGACCGACTACACCGTCAGCGAAGACGGCCTGGTCTACACGTTCAAGCTGCGGCCCGACGTGAAGTTCCACGACGGCACCGACTTCAACGCCGAAGCGGTCAAGATCAACTTCGATCGTCCGGCCAACCCGGAAAACCGCCTGTCGCGCTACATCCAGTTCAGCGTCATCGAAAAGATCGACGTGGTGGATCCGCTGACCGTCAAGATCACGCTGAAGAAGCCGTTCTCGGCCTTCATCAACGCGCTGGCCCACCCGGCCGCCATGATGATCTCGCCGGCCGCCCTGGCCAAGTACGGCAAGGAAATCGGTTTCCACCCGGTGGGCACCGGCCCGTTCGAATTCGTCGAATGGAAGCCGGCTGAATACCTGAAGGTCAAGAAGTTCGACGGCTACTGGAAGAAGGGCTACCCGAAGGTCGACACGCTGACCTTCCGTACCGTGACCGACAACAACACCCGCGCCGCCGTGGTGCAGACGGGCGAAGCGCAGTTCGCTTTCCCGGTGCCGTTCGAACAGGCCGCCGTGCTCTCGAAGAACGACAAGCTGGACGTGGTCGATCATAAGAACTCGATCATGGCCCGCTACCTGTCGATGAACACGCAGCAAAAGCCGTTCGACAACGTCAAGGTGCGTGAGGCGATCAACTACGCCATCAACAAGGAAGCCCTGGCCAAGGTCGCTTTCTCGGGCTACGCCACCATCGTCGACGGCGTCGTGCCGACCGGCGTGGACTTCGCGCACAAGACCGGCCCGTGGCCGTACGACATCAAGAAGGCCAAGGCCCTGCTGGCTGAAGCCGGCTACCCCAATGGCTTCGAAAGCCAACTGTGGTCCGCCTATAACGACGGCACCTCGGTGAAGGTGGTCCAGTTCCTGCAGCAGCAACTGGCGCAAGTCGGCATCAAGGTGTCGGTGGAAGTGCTGGAATCGGGTCAGCGCGTGCAGCGCGTCCAACAGGTGCAGAAGCCGGAAGACGCCAAGGTCCGCATGTACTACGCCGGCTGGTCGTCCTCGACCGGTGAAGCCGACTGGGGCCTGCGTCCGCTCCTGACCACCGCCGCGTTCCCGCCGGTGCTGAACAACGTGTCGTACTACTCGAACAAGTCGGTGGACGACGGCATTCAGCTGGCGCTGGCCACGACCGATCGCGCCAAGAAGACGGAAATCTACAAGAACGTTCAGGAAACCATCTGGAAGGACGCCCCGTGGGCCTTCCTGGTGACCCAGAACAACCTGTACGTAAAGTCGAAGAACCTGTCGGGCGTGTACGTGGAACCGGACACCTCGTTCTGGTTCGGCGACATCGAACTGAAGCAGTAAACCTAGCAGTCACTCTCAGGGCCTTCGGGCCCTTGTAAGGCCACATACGGCGGGGGCGCGGTGTCCCCGCCGATGTTGCAGGAATTTCAATGCTGACCTACATCGTCAAACGTCTTTTGGGCATGATCCCCACGCTGCTGTTGGTAGCCGTGGTCGTGTTCCTGTTTGTGCACATGCTTCCGGGCGACCCGGCGCGACTGGCCGCGGGCCAGGAGGCCGACCAGCAAACGGTTGAGCTGGTGCGCAAGGAACTTGGGCTGGATCTGCCCCTGCCGCAGCAGTTCGTGCGCTATTTCAGCCATATGCTGCAAGGCGACCTGGGTACCTCGCTGCGTACCAAGCGCCCCGTCTCGACCGAGATTTCCGACCGCTTCATGCCCACCCTGTGGCTGACGATGGCCAGCATGGCGTGGTCAGTGACCTTCGGCATGATCATCGGGATCGTGTCGGCCGTCTGGCGTAACCGTTGGCCCGACCGCCTTGGCATGACGCTGGCGGTGTCAGGCATCTCTTTCCCCGCGTTCGCGCTGGGCATGATGCTGATGCAGGTGTTCTCCGTGAACCTGGGCTGGTTGCCGACCGTCGGCGCCTCTAGCTGGAAACACTACATCCTTCCGTCCCTCACGCTGGGCGCCGCGGTGGCCGCCGTGATGGCGCGCTTCACGCGAGCCTCGTTCGTGGAAGTCATCCAGGAAGACTTCGTGCGGACCGCCCGCGCCAAGGGCTTGACCGAACGCCGCGTCGTGATCAAGCACGCGCTGCGCAACGCGCTGATTCCCGTCGTGACCATGATGGGCTTGCAGTTCGGCTTCCTGCTGGGCGGCTCGATCGTGGTCGAGACGGTGTTCAACTGGCCCGGCCTTGGCCGTCTGCTGGTCGACGCCGTGACCCAGCGCGACTATCCGGTGATCCAGGGCCTGGTGCTGCTGTTCTCGCTGGAATTCATCCTGATCAACCTGATTGTCGACGTGCTCTATGGCGTCATCAATCCCAGCATCCGTTACAAGTGAGGCGGCCATGAGCAATACGACACCCGCCACGACCATCGCCGCTGTTCCCAAGAACGACGTGCGCACGCCCGCCACCGAGTTCTGGCGCAAATTCAAGAAACAGAAGCTGGGCGTGGGCGCCGGCATCTTCGTCCTGCTGCTGGTCGTGGTCGCGGTCTTCGCGCCGTGGATCGTGCCGTTCGACGCCGAGAACTTCTTCGACTACGACGCGCTGAACGCTGGCCCGTCGCTGACCCACTGGCTGGGCGTGGATTCGCTGGGCCGCGACATCTTCAGCCGCATCGTCATGGGCGCGCGGATCTCGTTGGCGGCGGGCTTTTTGTCCGTGGCCATGGGCGCCATCGTCGGCACCTTCATGGGCCTGATGGCCGGTTACTACGAAGGCTGGTGGGAACGCATCACGATGCGCATCTCGGACGTGCTGCTGGCATTCCCCGGCATGCTGCTGGCCATCGGCGTGGTCGCCATCCTGGGCTCCAGCATGGTCAACGTGATCGTGGCCGTGGCCGTGTTCAGCGTGCCGGCGTTCGCCCGCCTGGTGCGCGGCAATACGCTGTCGATCAAGCAGATGACCTATGTCGAAGCGGTCAAGAGCGTGGGCGCGTCCGACTGGACCATCATCATGCGCCACATCCTGCCCGGCACGATCTCGCCGATCGTGGTGTACGGCACGATGCGTATCGGCACGTCGATCATCACCGCGGCCAGCCTGTCCTTCCTGGGCATGGGCGCATCGCCTCCCACGCCGGAGTGGGGCGCGATGCTGAACGAGGCGCGCGCCGACATGGTGATCGCCCCGCACGTGGCGATCTTCCCGGCGCTGGCGATTTTCCTGACGGTGCTGGCCTTCAACCTGCTGGGCGACGGCCTGCGCGACGCGCTCGACCCCAAGATCGACCGCAAGTAAATGAGTGCCGCGCCGCGCCGCGCCGCCCCTTTTCGGGGGCAGCTATCCCAAAAGGGGGCGGCGTCAGGCGGCAGGCTCTTCTCGCCGCCGTCCTCGTTTGGATCATGCGCCCCAATTGGGGGCGCATGAGTCGAACGAAGGGCGGCGGCGTTTTGCATTAAGGAGCGTGGCGACACGCGGCAACCATGGATAAACAAGCGCACGAATTTCCCCGCATCGGCGTGCTGCCGTCGGGCCCGCTGGATACGATCTGCGACGTGGGCGATGTCACGGTCGGGCACTGCACGCTGGCCGATGGCCCCCTGCAGACCGGCGTGACCGTGGTGCGCCCGCACGGCGGCGACCCCTATCTGGACAAGGTGCCCGCCGCCGCGACCATCCTGAACGGTTTCGGCAAAAGTACGGGCCTGGTCCAGGTGCAGGAACTGGGCGTGCTGGAAACGCCCATCGCGTTGACCAACACCTTTGGCGTGGGCACCGTCGCCAACGCGCAGATCCGCCAGGCGGTGGCGGCCAACCCCGGCATTGGCCGTGGCATGGCGACCGTGAACCCGCTCGTCTTTGAATGCAATGACGGCTATTTGAATGACATCCAGGCGCTGGCGGTGCAGGAATCGCACTATGCCGAGGCTTGCGCCAACGCTGCCAAGCCGTTCGCGCAAGGCGCCGTCGGCGCGGGGCGCGGCATGTCGTGCTTTTCCTTCAAGGGCGGCATCGGCTCGGCGTCCCGCGTAGCCGCCATCCAGCCCGGCCTGCGCTACACCGTGGGGGCCCTTGTGCTGTCCAACTTCGGCCGCTTGCCCAACCTGACCGTGGCGGGCAGGCCGTTCGGCCGCCGGCTGGCGGACCAGCTGGATCGTGGCCTGGCGCAGCAAGGCGAGAACGCGGTGATCGTGCCGGAGAAGGGCTCCATCATCTTGCTGCTGGCCACCGACGCGCCGCTGGATGCGCGCCAACTGCGCCGGCTTTCCTTGCGTGCGGGCGCCGGCCTGGCGCGCACCGGCTCGGTGTTCGGCCATGGCAGCGGCGACATCGCGCTGGCGTTTTCCACCGCTTATACGATCCCGCAACTGGCCGAGCAGCCGATGCCGGCCGTCGCCATGCTGCATGAAACCCGCATCGACCCCTTGTTCGAAGCGGCCGCCGAGGGCTGCGAACAAGCCATCATTTCCGCGCTCTGGCATGCCGACGGCGTGACCGGGCGCGACGGCCATTACCGCGCCGCCATCCGCGACGCGGCGCCCCAGTGGCGCCAGTGGCTGTCCGACACCGCATTCTGAATCCCCTGAGGGCTGATCCCATGAAGATCCTGATTTCCACCGATATCGAAGGCGTCGCCGGCGTCTTCCATGCTGAACAAGTCCGCGCCGGCAACGGCGAATACGAGCGCGCCCGCGCGTGGATGACCGCCGAGGCCAATGCGGCCGTGCAAGGCGCGATCGCCGGCGGCGCCGAAGAGATCCTGGTCAACGATTCGCACGGGGGCTTTCGCAACCTGCTGCCCGACGGCCTGGACGAACGCGCCCGCCTGGTGCTGGGCAAGCCGCGCTACCTGGGCATGATGGGCGGGCTTGAAGAAGGTTGCGATGCCGTCTTCATGATCGGCTACCACTCGCGCTCGCAAGGTCGCGGCATCCTGGCCCACACGATCAACAGCTTCGCGTTCTCGCGCGTGTTCATCAACGGCATGGAACTGGGCGAAGCCGGCCTGTACGGCGCGCTGGCCGGCGAGATGGGCGTGCCCGTCATCCTGGGCACGGGCGACGACGTCTTCATTTCGGAAACCCGAGACACCTTCCCCGGCGCCGAATGGGTGCAGACCAAAGTGGCGCATGGGCAGGGCAGCGGCATCACCCTGTCCCCCGCGGCTTCCCGCCGCGCCATCGCGGCCGCAGCCGAAACCGCCGTGCGCAACCTGAAGAAGCAGGCCCCCGTTCCTTTCCGCATTCCCGCCCCTATAGAATGCCGGTTGCAGACGCAGAGCGCGGCGCTCGCCGACCTGTTCTGCATGTGGCCCACGCTGGAACGCGTGGACGGCGTCACCTTGCGATTCACCACGGATAGCATGCAGGCCGCCGTCCGTACGCTGAACAGCCTGGCCGCCATGTCTTTCATGTTGCGCTAAGGATCCCATCCCCCATGTCTAGCACCGACGCCCGTATCGCCCAATTGCGGCAGGCCATGAGCCGCCGCGGCCTGTCCGCCTATATCGTCCCGTCTTCGGACCCGCACCTGTCCGAGTACCTGCCGGCGCGCTGGCAAGGGCGGCGCTGGCTGTCGGGCTTCACGGGGTCGGTGGGCACTCTCGTCGTCACGGCAGATTTCGCCGGTCTGTGGGTGGACAGCCGCTACTGGGTGCAGGCCGAGGCGCAACTGGCCGGCACGGGCGTGCAACTGATGAAGATCGCCCTGGCCTCGACCCCCGGGCACGTGGACTGGCTGGCCGCCAACACGCGGGCGGGCGACGTCATCGGCGTGGACGGCCAGGTGCTGGGCCTGGGCGCCTTCCGCGCCCTGTCGGTGGCCGCGGCCACCTCCGGCGCCACGCTGGAAATCCGTGCGGACCTGTTGGACGAGGTCTGGACGGACCGCGCTGGCCTGCCGGACGCCAAGATCTATGAGCACGTGGCGCCCGAGGCCTGCGTAAGCCGTGCCGACAAACTGGCGCAGGTGCGCGACGGCATGCGCGCGCAGGGCGCCGACGTGCACTTCATCTGTACCGTGGACGATATCGCCTGGCTGCTGAATCTGCGCGGCGCCGATGTGGACTACAACCCCGTGTTCGTCGGCCACGCGCTGATCGGCCTGGACCATGCCACGTTGTTCGTGGCCGACGGCAAGGTTGACGACGCGTTGCGCGCCACGCTGGCCGCCGACGGCGTCGAAGTGGCGGGTTATGCCCAGGCCGCCGATGCCTTAGCCTCGCTGGAACTGGACCAGAAGCTGCTGATCGATCCGGCGCGCGTGACCTGCGGCGTGTTCCACGCCATGGATCCGGCCGTGCCGCGCATCGAAGCGATCAATCCGTCCACGTTGCTGAAGTCCCGCAAGACCGACGCCGAGCTGGCCCATGTGCGCCAGGTGATGGCGCAGGACGGCGCGGCGCTCTGCGAATTCTTTGCCTGGTTCGAAGGCGCGCTAGGCAAGGAAACCATCACCGAACTGACGATCGACGAGCAGATCACCGCCGCCCGCGCGCGCCGGCCGGCCTATGTCTGCCCCAGCTTTGCCACCATCGCCGGTTTCAACGCCAACGGCGCCATGCCGCATTACCGCGCCACGCCGGAATCGCACGCCACCATAGAAGGCGACGGCCTGTTGCTGATCGATTCGGGCGGCCAGTACCTGGGCGGCACCACCGACATCACCCGCGTGGTCGCGGTGGGCACACCCAGCGCCGACCAGAAGGTGGACTTCACGCTGGTGCTCAAGGGCATGATCGCGCTGTCGCGCGCTTCGTTCCCGCGCGGCACCCCGTCGCCCATGCTGGACGCCATCGCGCGCGCGCCGATCTGGGAAGGCGGTGCGGAGTACGGCCACGGCACCGGCCACGGCGTGGGCTACTTCCTGAACGTGCATGAAGGCCCGCAGGTCATTTCGTACCGCGCCATGCCGGGCCCGCACACGGCGATGGAGCCGGGCATGATCACGTCGAACGAACCGGGCATCTATCGCCCGGGCCGTTGGGGCGTGCGCATCGAGAACCTGGTGGCCAACCGCAGCTGGCTGACGTCCGAATTGGGCGAATTCCTGTGCTTCGAAACGCTGACGCTGTGCCCCATCGACACCCGCTGCATCGAGCCGTCGCTGATGCGCGCCGACGAGACCGCCTGGCTGAACGACTATCACAAGACGGTGTTTGAACGCCTGTCGCCTTTGGTCGAAGGCGAGGCGCTGGCCTGGCTGATGCGCCGTACCGCGGCGATCTGACCGTCAAGGTCAAGCCCATGAAAAAGGCCGCGGGCGTCATGCCTGCGGCCTTTTTGCTTGTGGGGGCGGTTAGCGCGGGCGGGCGTCAGCCTTCCGACGGGGCTGTTGCCCGGGGGTAGAAAAGAAGCCTGCCGATCAGGCAGCCCAAGGCCAGCAGCGCGGCGTAGATCACGAGCGCCACGACGGGCGCCATCGGCGATAGCGCCGCGTGGATCAATTGATCCCAGGTCATCGCCCGGACGATCAGGAATCCGACCCCGACGCCCAGCGCCTGGGCCAGCCAGAACGCGAGCGTGCCGTGGGCCACCGCCCGGCCCAGCCGCGCCGCGCCGATGGCGCGCGGCAGGAGGTTCCGGCAGAGCAACGCGCACAGCGCCAGCAGGATCACCGGCAGCGCCAGGTAGCCCAGCAAGTATGCCGTCCAGCCCGCGCTCAGGGACTGCATCTGCAGGAAGCCGCCCAGCGAGATCGAGACGCTCAGTTGCCAGATAAGCACGGTCAACCCGGTGATCCAGGCAGCGTGGCGCCGGTCGTAGGCGGGGCCGCCGGCCGGGCCGGCAGGCTGCACGGTCCAGGCGGCGATGCGCACGACGATGCACAGGCCGATGATCTCCAGCACGATGGTCACGACCCGCACGATGAGGCCCAGCGCCATGAACTGGCCGACGACGCCGACGCCCGACCACGCTTCCAGCATGTCGCGGTTGTTCATGACGAACAGCATCAGCGCGTTGTGCAGGAAGGCCATCGCGGCGGCCACGGCCAGCGTATAGACCAGCATCAGGGCGATGAAGGTGCCGAACAGCTTGCGGGGCTCGTCGACCGCCGTCGTATTGTTGCGCGCCAGCCAGCGGCGCATGGCGCCCCACGTGGTCAGCCCGGCGATCGCCGCCGCCGCGGCGATGTGCGCCAGGAGCGGGGCCAGGAACTGCGGCTCGGTCTGCATCTCCTGCATTTGCAGGGACTGCGGCAGGCCGAACATCGTGTAGGCCTGGACAATGGCGGCATATGCCAGGCGCAGCAAGACGGCGGTCAGCGCCAGTCGCCACGCGAGCGAGGTGGGGGATCGGGCGGCATCGGTCATGGGCAGGGGCGCGAAGTGTTGAGAAAAAACAGCAGGTAAAAAAATTAGGGATCGAACATAGCACGATGCCACGCCGCGCCATGCAACGCGCTGGCCGTCGGCGCGTTTCGAGTGCTGCCAAATGTTACGCGTGATCGCTAGGGGAAAACCCAAATAACCTTCGCCTCCCGGCTATAATCCAAATTTCCCGCACGCGCCCGCTCGTCCCGGGTGCTCATTACGATGACCAAATACGTATTTGTCACCGGCGGAGTGGTGTCTTCCCTGGGCAAGGGCATCGCCGCTGCGTCGCTCGCCGCCATCCTCGAGTCGCGTGGTCTGCAGGTCACCATGCTGAAGCTCGACCCGTACATCAACGTCGATCCGGGCACGATGAGCCCCTTCCAGCACGGTGAAGTGTTCGTCACGGAAGACGGCGCCGAAACCGATCTGGACCTGGGCCACTACGAGCGCTTCATCTCCGCCCGCATGCACAAGGTGAACAACTTCACCACGGGTCAGATCTACGAATCGGTGCTGCGCAAAGAGCGCCGTGGCGACTACCTGGGCAAGACTGTCCAGGTGATTCCGCATATCACCAACGAAATCCAGGACTTCATCGCCCGTGGCGCCGAAGCCGGCTGGAACGGCAACACGGACGTCGCCATCGTCGAGATCGGCGGCACCGTGGGCGACATCGAATCCCTGCCTTTCCTGGAAGCCGCTCGCCAGATGAGCCTGCGCATGGGCCGCAACAATGCCGCCTTCGTGCACCTGACGCTGGTGCCCTTCATCGCCTCCGCCGGCGAACTGAAGACCAAGCCCACGCAGCACTCGGTGCAGAAGCTGCGCGAAATCGGCATCTACCCGAACGCGCTGCTGTGCCGCGCCGACCGTCCCATCCCGGACGACGAGCGCGCCAAGATCTCGATGTTCTCGAACGTGCCCCTGGACGCGGTGATTTCCGTCTGGGACGCCGATTCCATCTACAAGATCCCGGCCATGCTGCACAAGCAAGGCGTGGACAACATCGTCTGCGAAGCGCTGGGCCTGACCCCGCCGCCGGCCGATCTGTCCATGTGGGACAACCTCGTTGAAGCGCTGGAGCATCCGCAGCACCAGCTGACGATCGGCATGGTCGGCAAGTACGTCGACCTGACCGAATCGTACAAGTCGCTGACGGAAGCGCTGGTCCACGCCGGCATCCACACGCGCTCGAAGATCAACATCGAGTACATCGACTCGGAAGACATCGAAACCCGCGGCACCGACCAACTCAAGCACCTGGACGCCATTCTGGTTCCGGGCGGCTTTGGCAAGCGCGGCACCGAAGGCAAGATCGCTGCCATCCGCTACGCCCGTGAAAACGGCGTGCCGTACCTGGGCATCTGCTTGGGGATGCAGCTGGCCGTCATCGAGTTCGCGCGCCACGTCGCCGGCCTGGGCGGCGCCAACAGCACGGAATTCGATCCGTCGGCGCCCCATCCCGTGGTGGCCCTCATCACCGAATGGATGGACCGCGAAGGCAAGGTCGAAAAGCGCGACAACACGTCCGACCTGGGCGGCACCATGCGCAAGGGCGCACAACGCGTGCCGATCAAGGCTGGCACCCGCGCGCAGACCATCTATGGCGACGAAGTGAACGAGCGTCACCGCCACCGCTACGAGGTCAACAACGTCTACGTGCCGCGCCTGGAAGAGGCCGGCATGGTGATCAGCGCCCGTACGCCGTCGGAAAACCTGCCGGAAATGATGGAATTGCCCGACCACCCGTGGTTCGTGGGCGTGCAGTTCCACCCGGAGTTCACTTCCACGCCGCGTGACGGCCACCCGCTGTTCTCCAGCTATATCCGCGCCGCCATCGAGCAGAAGGCTCGCCGCGGCCAGGGGGCCTGATGCGCGTCCGCGGTCTCGAGTTCCGCATGCGGATCCTCGGGGCCGCGGGCCCGTCCCCCAGCGTCGGCCTGTACGGCGGCGCTGCTTTCGGATACAACCAATTAGCATCGGATATGCGTCGCCGTGCCGCTTTCAGCGACACTGGCGGCGTTGCCGTATCTGGCGTCAGCTATCCGCTGTAGATACCTACCAACGCAACTGCCCTGAAGGAACCCCATGAGTGCTTACCTCATCGCCGACGTCACGGTGACCAAGCCCGCGCAATACGAGGATTACAAGCGTCTGTCCACGCTCGCCATGCGCGCGTACGATGCGAAGATCCTGGTGCGCGGCGGAGAGTCCAAGCACCTTGAGGGCCGTGAGCCTGGCCGCACCGTCGTCATGGAATTCCCGTCCATGGCCGCCGCCCAGGCCTTCTACGACTCCTGGCAGTACCGCCGTGCCCGCAACGCCCGTGAGGGCGCGGCCGTCATGAATATGTTTATCGTTCAGGGAATGTAAAGTCATGAGTGCAATCGTCGATATCATCGGCCGCGAGATTCTGGATTCGCGCGGCAACCCCACCGTGGAATGTGATGTGCTGCTGGAATCCGGCGCCATGGGCCGCGCGGCCGTGCCGTCCGGCGCCTCCACGGGCGCCCGCGAAGCCATCGAGCTGCGCGATGGCGACAAGAGCCGTTATCTGGGCAAGGGCGTGCTGCGCGCCGTTGAAAACCTGAATACGGAAATCTCCGAAGCCCTGATGGGCCTGGACGCCCAGGAACAGACCTTCGTCGATCGCACGCTGATCGAGCTGGACGGCACCGAGTCCAAGGAACGCCTGGGCGCCAACGCGATCCTGGCCGCCAGCATGGCCGTGGCCCGCGCCGCCGCCGACGAATCGGGCCTGTCCCTGTACCGCTATTTCGGCGGCAGCGGCCCCATGAGCATGCCCGTGCCGATGATGAACGTCATCAACGGCGGCGCGCACGCCAACAACACGCTGGATCTGCAAGAACTGATGATCCTGCCGGTCGGCGCAGGCAGCTTCCGCGAAGCCCTGCGCTGGGGCGCTGAAGTCTTCCACATGCTGAAGAAGCTGATCCACGGCCAGGGCATGTCCACGGCCGTCGGCGACGAGGGCGGTTTCGCGCCCAACGTGCCCAGCCACGAAGCCGCCATCCAGCTGATCCTGAAGGCCATCACCGAAGCCGGCTACGAGCCGGGCACGCAGATCGCCCTGGGCCTGGATTGCGCCAGCTCGGAGTTCTACCGCGACGGCAAGTACACGCTGGCCGGCGAAGGCGGCATCTCGCTGTCCTCGCAGGAGTTCACCAACCTGCTGGCCACCTGGTGCGACAAGTACCCGATCATCTCCATCGAAGACGGCATGGCCGAAAACGATTGGGACGGCTGGAAGCTCCTGACCGACCAGTTGGGCAAGAAGGTGCAACTGGTGGGCGACGACCTGTTCGTCACCAACACCAAGATCCTGCGCGAAGGCATCCAGAAGGGCGTCGCCAACTCGATCCTGATCAAGATCAACCAGATCGGCACGCTGACCGAAACCTTCGCCGCCATCGAAATGGCCAAGCGCGCCGGCTACACCGCCGTCGTGTCGCACCGTTCGGGCGAAACCGAAGATTCGACCATTGCCGATATCGCCGTGGCAACCAACGCGATGCAGATCAAGACGGGTTCGCTGTCCCGTTCGGATCGCATGGCCAAGTACAACCAGCTCCTGCGTATCGAGGAAGAGCTGGCTGAAGTGGCGTCGTATCCTGGCCTGGAAGCTTTCTACAACCTGCGTTGATGGGAAGCGCGGCAGCGGCGCCTGGCGCCGCCGCCGCATCCGCGCCACGACTGCTCTGAGGGTTCTCGCGTATGCGCCTGTTGTTCCTGGTGCTGTTCGTGCTGGTAGGCTTGATCCAATACCCGCTGTGGCTGGGTAAGGGCGGCTGGTTCAAGGTCTGGGATCTGCAACGCCAAGTGGCGGAGCAGCGCGAGACCAATGAAGGCCTGCGCGCGCGCAATGCCGCGCTGGAAGCCGAAGTGCGGGATCTTGAAGGCGGCTCTGGCGCCATCGAAGAGCGCGCCCGCGGCGAGCTCGGCATGATGCGTGATGGCGAAGTGTTCGTGCACATTCTGCCGCAGAACACGCAGCCTCCCGCTGCCGGCGCGTCGCTGGCGACAGACCCCGCAGCCAAACCGCCCACCGCCACGCGCGCAAGCGTGCCGGCGGCCAAGCCGCCTGCCAATCGGGCGGGCAGCCCTGCCGTCAACCCGGCGGCGCCCAAACCGGCCACACCGGCAAACAACGCCACGACCCGCCACTGAGGCTTTTCCTCAGGGGCAGCGGACGTCGCTGCAGGCCCCGGCCACCATTCCTTCCGGTTGAGGGGTCTTGCCCGACCAATCAACCGGATGCGAGTGCATCTCCATCTCCAGCTCTACCCGAATCGGCAGCAGGCCGTGCGCACGCGCTACGCCTGCATAGCTGGCGTCGTCGCGTCCTAAGGCCGCCAGCAGCATGCGTACGGGCGGCAGCAAGGGCCGGTGCAGATAGGTCAGGCGCAGTTTCAGCGTATTCGCATCGAAGATGCTCAAGCCCCCGGGCGGGGGAGGCCGGCGCGCGTGCTGCAGGTCCTGGTAGTCGTTATCGATGGCGCGCAAGCCTGGTGCCGCCGCCACCGTGAGCCCAGCGCGGCCGTGCTGGCGGAAGGCGCGGGCGTCTGGCTGCAGGATTTCAATGCGCCACGGGGTCAGGCCGGTCAGCGCCGCAATACCTGCCTGGGCGCGTTCCCGCCGGCGCCGCGCGTCGGCCTTGCCGGCCGTGCCTTCCCCGCCGGCATGCAGCGGCAGCAACGCCTGTTGAAAAGCGCGCCGCATGCGGGCGGGTTCGCCATGGGCGGTGGCGCCTGCGCGGGCGGCTTCGATCAGCGCCAGGTGCGCCATCTGGCGTACGGCCTGCCAGCGGGCGGCTTCGATCGCCAGCAGGCCCAGCAGCAGCACCACGGCGCCAGCCACGGCGAATTCGATGGCGGCGGCGCCCCGCTGCCGCGAACAGGCAAAGAAAAAGGCGGTCATGGCTGCGCAGTGTGGCGCAGGCATGACCGCCCGTCGATACGGACAATCCGAAGGGGTTAAAACGTCCCGCCAGGCGGGACGCGGGGAATCAGTGCACGGTCGGGGGCGCGTCGTCGGCCGGGGGCTGATTCGGCGCAAACAGGGTGGCGCAGTCGACCGCGTCGAACTTGTAGGGCTTGCCGCAGAAGTCGCACGACACGTCCACCTGGCCGCGCTCGGCCAGGACGCTGTTGACTTCCTCTTCGCCCAGTGAACGCAGCATGCTTGCCACGCGCTCGCGGGTGCAGGGGCAATGCCAGCTTACCGTCACCGGATCGAACGCCAGCAGGGTGTCTTCCCAGAACAGGCGGTGGATCAGCGTGTCGATCTCGGCTTCCAGCAGTTCGTCGCGCTTGAGGGTGCTGGCCAGCGCATTGGTGCGGTCCCAGGTTTCCGCCGCGGCCTGCTCGGTCAACAGCGGCGCATCCGTGCCGCCATGGAAAGGCAGGCGCTGGATCAGCATGCCGGCGGCATGGTCGGCATCCGCCGCCAGCCACAGGCGCGTGTCCAGCTGTTCGGACGCCTTCATGTAGTGTTGCAGGGCCTCGGCCACGGTCTCGCCTTCCAGCGGCACGATGCCCTGGTAGGCCTGCTGGCCCGGCAGCTTGCGCTGCGGGTCCAACACCACGATGAAGCGGCCGGCGCCGCCCGGGTTCAGCAGGCTTTGCATCGTGCCGTCGGCGGGCACGTCATGGCCTTCGCGCACTTTGACGGTGGCGCGCAGGCTCAGGTCGGAACGGCATTCCACCACCAGCAGGGCGATGGGGCCGTCGCCCTGGATCTGGAGCACCAGCGAGCCCTCGAACTTGATGTTGGCGGCAAGCAGGGTGGACGCGGCCACCAGTTCGCCCAGCAGGTGGGTGATGGCGGGCGGGTAGTCGTGGTTGGCCTGGACGGCCTTCCAGGTCGCCTCAAGGCGTACGGCCTGAACGCGGACGCTGCGGTCTTCGGTAAGGTATTTTTTGAGCTGATCGGTCATAGCGGAATGTTAGCCGATCAGGGGCGCGATTCCCCCTGCTGGCAGCAGGGGGTTCAACGGCGCCCTGGGGCGTTCAGGCCAGCCGTTTCAGGGCTGTCTTGTAGTGTTGGCCCCGCGCCACGTAATGGGCGGTGTTTTTGTGCAGATTGGCGATTTCCTCGTCCGAGAGCTCGCGGACGATCTTGCCGATGCCGATCACCAGCGAATTGTCGGGAATGATCCGGTCTTCCGGGATGATCGCGCCGGCGCCGATCAGGCAGTTGCGGCCGATGACCGCATTGTTCAAGACGATGGCCTGCATGCCCACCAGGGCACCCTCGTGGATGGTACAGCCGTGCAGCATGGCCTGGTGGCCCACCGTCACGTTGGGGCCGATCGTCATGGGACAGCCGCTGTCCACGTGCAGGACGCTGGATTCCTGGATATTGGTGCCGTGGCGGATCAGGATGGCGTCGTTGTCGCCGCGGATCGATACGTTGGACCAGATGCTGACGCCCGCTTCCAGCGTGACATTGCCGATGATGTCGGCACTGTCGGCCACGTAGGCGGCGGGGTCGATGCGGGGGATCAGGTCATCAAGCTGGTAAATGGGCATTGCCTCAGGTCTCCGGTTGCTTCTCGGGGCCGCCGTGGGCCGTGTCGACGGTGACGGTCGCGGTCGTGGTTGCGACAGGTGCCGTCGCGACGGGGCCTGCCGCGGCGACCGGCGCCGGGGCGGCGGCGCGGGCGCGCTCTTCTTCGCGCAGGCGCAAGACACGGCGCTGGATCTTACCGGTGGTGGTCATCGGCAATTCGTCGACGAATTCGATCTCTTTCGGGTATTCGTAGGGCGCGAGCCGCTCGCGCACATGTTCCTGCAGGTTTTCGATGACGTCGGCGCGGTCACGATGGGCGAACTCCGGCGTCAGCACGACATAGGCCTTAACCAGGGCGCCACGCTCGGCGTCCGGCTTGGGCACGACGGCGGCGTTGGCCACGGCGGGATGCCCGATCAGGCAGCTTTCGATTTCACCCGGGCCGATCCGGTAGCCGGACGACTTGAACACGTCGTCGGCGCGGCCGGCATACCAGAGGTAGCCGTCGGCATCGAGGGTGGCGAGATCACCCGTCAGGCACCAATCGCCCTTGAATTTGGCCTGCGTGGCCGCTTCGTTGCGCCAGTAGCCCAGGAACATCACCGGGTCGGGATAGCCGTGGATGTCCAGCCGGTTGACGGCGATTTCGCCGGTTTCGCCGGCAGCCACGGGCTGGCCGTCATCGTTTAAGACCGCGACCTGATGGCCGGGGTAGGGCCGGCCCATGCTGCCGGGCCGGGCGGGCCAGCGCTTCTGGCTGTTGCCCACCACGTAGTTCATTTCGGTCTGGCCGAACATTTCGTTGGGCGTCACGCCCAGCGCCGACTGGCACCATTCAAAGACGGTTTCGCCCACGCTTTCACCCGCGCTCATGATGGAGCGCAGGGCCAGCTGGTAGCGGTTGCGGGGTTCCGGCACCGCCTTCATCATCATCTTCAGGGCGGTGGGGAAGAGGAAGGTGTTGGTGACCTGATAGCGTTCCAGCAGCTCGAACGCGCGCTCGACGGAAAAGCGCCCGCGCGTGCCTACGATGGGGTGCCCGAAATACAGGGTGGGCAGCAGCGCGTCCATCATGCCGCCCGTCCACGCCCAGTCGGCCGGCGACCAGAACACGTCGGCCGGCTTGGGGAACCAGTCCTGCGAGGCCACGAAGCCCGGCAGGTTGCCGATCAGCACGCTGTGCGGCAGCAGGGCGCCCTTGGGCGCACCCGTGGTGCCCGAGGTATAGAGCAGGATGGCGGGGTCGGACGACCGCGTCGGGATGGCCTTGAATTCGCTGGGCTGGCGGGCCAGCAGGCTGCGCCAGGGCAGCACGCGCTCGTCGGCGAAGCCGATGCCGATGATCTGCTGCAGGTTGGGGCAGTTGTCGCTGACGGCCAGCAGGTTGGCGCTGGAGGCGTGGTCCACGATGGCGACGCGAGTTTCGGAGTCGCGCAGGCGGGTTTCCAGGGCCTCAGGGCCGAACAGGGTCGATAGCGGCAGCACGACACCGCCCACCGTGTAGATGGCCATGTGGGCGACGACGGTTTCAGGGCGTTGCCCCAAAACGACACCGACCCGATCGCCGCGGCCCACGCCCATTTTCACCAGGCCGTTGGCCAATTGGTTGACGGCCTCGGCCAGTCGGGCATAGGTCCAGACCTCGCGGTTGCAGGACTCATCTTCGTAGTAGATGGCAATGCGCCGCGCATCCGGACTACTGGATGCCCAGCGGTGGCAGCACGCATCCGCAATGTTGAACTGGGTGGGTACCAGCCAGCGGAATGATTGGTAGAGCGCCTGATATTGGTCGTTCATGGCCCTATGTTGTAAGCATGTTGCAGCTGCGTGAACGGGCCAACTCGCCCGTTGCCTCAGATGCAAGCATGACCTAGAGGGCCGTGAACTGCAATATCCCCGTTGCGTAATGGGGACGCATACGGGTTATCACGGGTGTTTGCTTTGGCGGCGTAGTGCGGAGGGCAGGGCGGGCAGGGACAGCGAACGGGGCGGGCGGGCGATCGGTTCCGCCTGCCGTTCGGCCTGGATGGCGGCCCAGTCCAGCAGCTGCAGCTGGCCGTCGTGGGTTTCGGCCAGGGCGGACAGGCTTTCTACCCAATCGCCGTCATTGCAATACAGGATGCCGCCCACGTCGCGCAGTTCGGCCTTGTGGATGTGCCCGCAGACCACGCCGTCCAGGCCGCGGCGGCGCGCCTCGCCGGCCAGCGCTTCCTCGAAATCCGTGATGAAGGAGACGGCGTTCTTGACCTTGTGCTTGAGGTATTGCGACAGGGACCAGTAGTGCAGCCCCAGGCGGTGGCGCAGCCGGTTGAAGTGGTGGTTGATCCACAGCGCCAGCTGGTAGAGGCCGTCGCCCAGGTGGGCAAGCCAGCGGCTGTGCTGGATCACGCCGTCGAACTGGTCGCCGTGCAGCACCAGCAGGCGCAGGCCCTTGGCGGTCACGTGGACGTCTTCGTCCAGGATCTCGATGTCGCCGAACGCGTAGCCGGCGAATTCGCGCGCGAATTCGTCATGGTTGCCGGGGATGAACACCACGCGCGTGCCGTTGCGCGCCTTGCGCAGGATGCGCTGGATGACGTCGTTGTGCGCCCGTGGCCAGTGCCAATGCTTGCGCAACTGCCAGCCGTCCACGATATCGCCCACCAGGTAAAGGGTGTCCGAATCGTTGTGGTCCAGGAAATCGAGCAGGAATTCCGCCTTGCACCCGGCAGTACCCAGGTGAATATCGGAAATCCAGAGAGCACGCCAGTGTGCGGGTCGGATTTCGTTCACGGTCGCTTCCATGTGGGCTGTCGTCATGCCTCAGGATGAAATCATCCGGCGATGACGGGCGTATGAAGAAACCGTGACGCTGTTGTGACGGCGGCGCGGCGCCGGGCGCCGCCACCGTCACAGGCAATGCTCAGGGCTGCTGCGTGTCGGCCTTCTTGCCGCGCAGACGCTTCCACAGTCCGCCGCCGAGTGCGGCCGCGGCCAGGATGCCGACCTTGGCGAACTTGGCCAGGAAGGCGGCGATCACGGCGAACAGGCCCAGCTTCTTGGCGGCCACGCCGGCCACCAGCGCGGCCAGGCCGTATTCCGCGACCTTGTCGGTCGAGGAATCGAAGTCGGCGTAGCGCTTGCCGTCCACGTAGTTCAGGTTGTCCAGCAGCGCCAGCACGGCGGTTTTGTCCTTGGGCACCAGGCTTTGCTGGGTGATGAGATCCAGCGTGATGTAGCCGTCGCGGCCCAGCGCGTAGGTGTTGTAGTTCACCGTGGGGTCTTCCCCGGCTTCGGCGCCCTTGTGCTTGGCCGCCACCGACCAGACCAGCCGCTGCGTGTTGCTGTCGTACTTGGGCGCTTCGACCCAACCGTCCACCGTCAGCTCGGGGAAGCCACGCTTCTTGCGCTCTTCGTTGGACTGTTCGGTGCCTTCCCGCAGACTGTCCAGCAGTTCGCTGACGTTCCAGTTGCGCGCGTCGTCGTCCTTGATGTAGCCGGCCTTGTCGAAGTTGACGGTGACGACCCAGTCATCATCGTCGCTCTTGGGCATCACCACACCCAACAGCGACGGATCCTTGCCGTTGCCGTAGGCCTGCATCAGGCGCTCGGCCTGGAAGCGCGGGACGAAGAACATGTTCTGCGGCAGGTGCACCACGGCCTGATCGCCCAGCTTCACATCCGTCGGCCCTTGCTGGGCGGCGGCGAACGCGGCTTTCATGGCGGATTCGATTTCCTGCTGGGCCGATGCATTCTGGGCCGAGGCCCCGGACGGCAGGAAGAGCAGCGCGCTGGCGGCGGCCAGCGACAGGCGGGAAATGAAAGCGCGCATGGGAGTCTTGAGGCGTCTGTTTAAAAGGGGCCTCATTGTCTTTGCGGGCGACTTTCAACTTTCTGAAAGCAGGCGGCCAAATGGCCGCATGATTTTGCCGTTTGTAATAGTTTGTGTGGGCGCGGTCGGCTTACCGGCTTTTCTGGCGCTGCGGCGCGTTGCGCAGGCGCGTGCCCAGGATGCGATCGTGCAGGAACTGCCCGTCGGGATCAAGCCAGGACCAGATGAAGATAGTGAAGGGCGCGGCCACGATGAACATGTCAACCGAGGCCCAGCCCGTGAGATTGGCGGCGCCCCAGACGACGGCAGCGCCCGCCAGCACCAGCGGCCAGACCAGCACGTAGCGCAAGATCAGGCGGCCCGTGCTGGGCGTGTTGCCGTCCCGGTCGACGAGCCGGATGTTCCAGGTCTTCATGGGCAGCGTCTGGCCGCGGCGGCGCCAGCACAGCACGAAGTAGGCGCCGATGGCGGTAAACAGCCAGGCCTGCCGCGCCCCGCGAAGCTCCAGCGCATTCTTGCTCTGCGTCAACGTATCCAGCAGGTAGCCCGCCAGGAACACCACGCCAAACAGCAGCACGGCTTCGTACATCATGCAGGCGAATCGGCGCAGCCGATTGGGAGTCTGGTCAAGGAGGGCGTCGGTCGTCATGGACGGGCATTATAGAAGAGGGAGGGCCCCCACGCTTCGCGCACTCCGTGCGCTCTCTGCCCCCCAAGGGGGCTTTCCTCCCTTGGGGCGGCCCGGCGGGAGGAAGGCGGCCCCCACGCTTCGCGCCCTTCGTGTGCTCTCTGCCCCCCGAGGGGGCTTTCCTCCCTTGGGGGCGGCCCGGCGGGAGGAAGGCGGCCCCCACGCTTCGCGCCCTTCGTGCGCTCTCTGCCCCCCGAGGGGGCTTTCCTCCCTTGGGGCGGCCCGGCGGGAGGAAGGTGGCCCCCACGCTTCGCGCAAGGGAAGGACGAAAAAAAACCCGCCGGTAAGGGCGGGTCTATAAAAGGGGCTATGCAGCCCCCAAGGGGAAAATCTTTCGGGCCTTAGCGCTTAAGGCCCAGGCCTGTCTTTAGGCTGCGGAGTGCGCGTTCTTGGCGCTCGTCTTGCCAGCCAGGGCCTTCACGCCGTGGGCCAGCTTACGCAGGCCTGCGGCCAACGCCCGCATCGGGTGCGGACGGAATTGTTCTTCAATAGCCTGGAGCATCAGTTGGCGCTCGAGTTCGTCGGTCAGGCGGATGGTGTTGTTCGGGTTGATCACGTTAGCCTCCACGGGCTTGCACAGTTGTTTGCTACTAGGGATAACCCGAATTATAGGGTTTACCCTGAAACTGTGCAAGAGGGAGGTGCAAGCATGTGCAACTTGGCAACACCTTGGTGCTGATAATGCCCCAAAACCGAGCGGCGGGGCACCATAAGCAAAGATACGCGCACCATGTTGCGGCGCTTTTACAACGCGTGAGATCCGGCGGGAAAGCGGCCGGCGCCCGGGCGGAAAGCCGCACCGGGCGCCATGCGATCAGGCGTCGCGGTAGCCGGCGGCGACCAGTTCGAAACCGAACAGGCGGCAGTCCAGCGCACCGTTATGCAGCGGCACGCGGCGCTTGGGCTTCAAGCGCATCTGGTTGGGCAGGGTCAGGTCGCTGGTGATGACGTGCAACTGCCAGCCCGCGAAATTGCGCTTAAGGCAGCTGGCCCAATCGCGCCACAGGTCCGCGTCCTGCTCCGTCAGCATGCGCTCGCCGTAGGGCGGGTTGGTGACGATCCAGCCGTGGTCGGCGGGCGCGGTGATCTCGCGGGCGTCGCCCACTTCAAAGCGGATGGAATCGGCCGTCAGCCAGGCGCGCTCGGCGTTGTTCTGAGCGAATTCAATGGCTTGCGGGTCCAGGTCGTAGCCGACCAGCGGCGCGTCCAGCTGCGGCAGGATGCGCGAGCGGGCGTCGTCCTTCAGGTCGCGCCAGCGGTAGGCGTCATGATCGCGCAGGCGTTCGAAACCGAACGGGCGCGAGATGCCCGGGGGCACGCCCAGGGCGATCCAGGCCGCCTCGATCAGGATGGTCCCCGACCCGCAGAACGGGTCCAGCAACGGCGCCGCCGGGTCCCAGCCTGCCAGGGCCAGCATGCCGGCCGCCAGGTTTTCGCGCAGCGGGGCTTCGCCCTTGTCCAGGCGCCAGCCGCGCTTGAACAGGGATTCGCCGGAGGTATCCAGGTACAGGGTGGCCGTGTGGCCCGTCAGGAACAGGTGAACGCGGGCGTCCGGGCGCACCGTGTCGATGCTGGGGCGTTCGCCTTCCAGTTCGCGCAAGCGGTCGCAAATGCCGTCCTTGGCACGCAGATTGCAGTACTGCAGGCTTTGCACCGGGCTCTTGATGGCCGAGGTGTCCACGCGCAGCGTCTGTTCGGCGCCGAACCAGCGTTCCCACGGGGTATCGCGGGCCAGGTCCAGGATGTCGTCTTCGTGCGAGATTTCAGCGTGTGCCACCTGCACCAGGATACGGGTGGCCAGACGCGAATACAGGTTGGCGCGCTGCACGCCGGCCCAATCGGCCGTGAACGAGCAGCCGGCGCGGCCGGCCTTGGCATCTTCATAGCCCAGCGCCTGCATCTCTGCCGTCAGGGCTTCTTCCAGGCCTTGCGGGCAGGGCGCGAACACCGTAAACACTTCGGCCTGGCGCGGTTGGCGCGGGGCGCGGCTGCGGGTCTCGATGATCGGGGCGCGCTCGCGGTTATCGTCGCGCGCATCGACGAATTCCGGCTGGGCATCCTGGCCGTGATCCGGCACGTCGTCGTGATCGGGTTCGGCGGCGAATTCGGGCGCGGGGCCGTCATCCTCGAACGGGTCGTAGAAGCGTCCTGCCGGCGTGGCGGGGGCGATGTACTGGTCGTCGCGCAGGCGCGGCGCGCGCTGCTGCGGACGCGGGGGGCGCGAGCTGGCGCTGGCGCCCGCATCGCGGCGCGTATCGTCGGAACGGCTGCGGGCCGCAGGCGCGCGATCGGACGAGCCACGGCTGGGCGCGCTGCGTTCGGATGCGCCCCGGCCGGGCGCGCCGCGATCGTACTGGCCGCGTTCGGAAGACTGCCCGCCACGTGGCGCCTGCCCACGGGGGGCTGCGCCGCGGCCGCCGGCGGCCGGCTTGCGGGCGTAGCGTGCTTCTTCTTCCTGGCGGCGTTGATAGCCTTCTGGGTCTTTCTGGCGTTCGACGTTTTCGCGGGTGCGCTCAATTTGCGCGACCAGGCGGGCGCGGGCGCCCGTGCGGGTGCGCTTGGGCGCTTCTTCGGCGTGGGCGTCGCGCGCCGTTTTCTTGATCGTCAGCGTCTTGCGCGGACGGTCGTGTTCATCAGAGGACATACGAATCCTGGCGAATGTGCAAAGGTAGGGGGAATCAGAAGGGTTTGACGACGACCAGCGCCACCACCACCAAGAGCAGCAAGACGGGAACTTCGTTGAACCAGCGATAGAACTTGTGCGAACGGGTGTTTTTGCCCTGTTCGAATTTACGCAGCATCAAGCCACAGGCGTGATGGTAGCCGATGACGAGCAGGACGAAAAAGAGTTTGGCGTGCATCCAGCCGTTGCCCGGGCCTACGCCGATGCGATAGCCCAGGTACAGCCACATGCCGAACACGATGGCGACCACGGCCAGGATGGTGGTGAAGCGGTACAGGCGCCGGGCCATGCCCAGCAGCGTGGCCTGGACAGAGGCGTCCGTCTGCTGGGCCAGGTTCACGAAAATGCGCGGCAGGTAGAACAAGCCGGCAAACCAGGAAGCGATAAAGACAATATGGAAGGTCTTGACCCAGAGCATGGCCATGGCGCGATCCGATCGAGGAAAGCCGCATTGTAAGGCCGGTGCCCGCCTTCATCCGGCCCTGGATATCGCGCGAAGTCGCCGAGCGATTCGTAGGATGGGTGAAGCGCGAGAGTCCTTGAAGAAGAACGCTGCCTTGAGCGCGCGGAACCCATCACGCAGCGCAGGCGTCTTTGCGGAGTCAGCCACAACGCCAGCGCCGCTTGATGGGTTGCGCGCGCTCGAGACCGGGGACCCAAACGCCGGCATCCCGCGCTTCACCCATCCTACGAATCCAGAATCCCGGATCCCGAACCCTGAGTCACGAACGCCAGCTTCCGACGTCCGGCCCTGGAATCAGATCACATACAAGTCCACGTACTCGTGCACCGGTATGGCTTCCAACGCTTTCTGGTCCAGCGATACCTCCAGGATCCGGCGCTGCTGCTTGGCCGGGAATATGCGGGCCAGGTTGGTCCGGAACTTGGCCTCCAGCAGCGGGATGCCGTCCTGGCGGCGGCGCTTGTGGCCGATGGGGTATTCGCAGACGATCTCGTCCAGGCGGGAGCCGTCGTTGAACTCCACGGTCAGCGCGTTCGCGATCGAGCGCTTGTCCGGGTCGTGATAGTCGCGGGTGTACGCCGGGTCTTCCACGCAGACGATCTTGTCGCGCAGCGCGTCGATGCGCGGGTCGCGGGCGATCTCGTCTTCGTAGTCGCCGGCCGTCAGGCGGCCGAACAGCACGGGCACGGCCACCATGTACTGGATGCAGTGGTCGCGATCGGCTGGGTTGTTCAGCGGCCCCTTTTTGTCGATGATGCGGATGCACGCCTCGTGCGTGCGGATCGTGATGGCCTTGATGTCATCCGCGCTCTTGCCCTGGGCACGCAGAAGATCATGGATCTGCATGGCGCATTCCACCGCGGTCTGCGAATGGAACTCGGCGGGGAACGAGATCTTGAACAGCACGTTTTCCATCACGTAGCTGCCATAGGGACGCTGGAACTTGAACGGCTGGCCCTTGAAGAGCACGTCGTAAAAGCCCCAGGTCTTGGCCGTCAGTACCGACGGATAGCCCATTTCGCCGGTCTTGGCGATCAGCGCCAGGCGCACGGCGCGGCTGGTGGCGTCGCCGGCGGCCCAGCTCTTGCGGCTGCCGGTATTGGGGGCATGGCGATAGGTGCGCAGGCTTTGGCCGTCGACCCAGGCCAGCGATACCGCGTTGATCACTTCATCGCGGTCCAGTCCCAGCATCTGCGCCACGACGGCGGTGGACGCCACCTTGACCAGCACGACGTGGTCCAGCCCGACTTTGTTGAAGGAGTTCTCCAGCGCGATGCAGCCCTGGATCTCGTGCGCCTTGATCATGCCGGTCAGCACGTCGCGCATGGTCAGGGGCGGTTTGCCGGCGGCGACCGCGGTGCGTGACAGCCAGTCGGCGGTGGCCAGGATGCCGCCCAGGTTGTCCGACGGGTGTCCCCATTCGGCGGCCAGCCACGTGTCGTTGAAGTCCAGCCAGCGGATGGCTGTGCCGATGTTGAACGCGGCTTGCACCGGGTCCAGCTGGAACGACGTGCCCGGCACCTTGGCGCCGTTGGGCACCACGGTGCCGGGCACGATCGGACCCAGCAATTTCCTGCACGCGGGATATTCCAGCGCTTCCAGGCCGCAGCCCAGCGTGTCGATCAGGCAGTTGCGGGCGGTGTCATACGCCAGACCGCTCTGGATTTCATAGTTCAGAACGTAGTCCGCGATATCGACCAGCACCTGGTCGGGATCGGGACGTACGTTGGAGATCGGGGCAGACATAGCGGTACCTCTCCATAGAATGAATACAGGTGGCCATGCTGCGCCCTCGCTCTCGTCTGGCTTGCGCGGGGCTTACTTGCGCTTGTCCAGCGGCACGAACTTCTGGTCTTCCGGACCCACGTAATTGGCGGTGGGGCGGATGATCTTGTTGTCGATGCGCTGCTCGATGATGTGAGCCGACCAGCCTGCGGTACGCGCAATGACGAACAACGGGGTGAACATGGCGGTGGGCACGCCCATCATGTGGTAGCTGACGGCCGAGAACCAGTCCAGGTTGGGGAACATCTTCTTGATGTCCCACATGACCGTCTCAAGGCGTTCGGCGATGTCGAACATCTTGGTGGTGCCGGCCTTCTTGGACAGCTTCTTGGCCACGTCCTTGATGACCTTGTTGCGCGGGTCGGACACGGTGTAGACGGGGTGGCCAAAGCCGATGATAACTTCGCGGGCTTCGACGCGGCGGCGGATGTCGGCTTCGGCCTCGTCCGGCGTTTCATAGCGCTTCTGCACATCGAACGCCACTTCGTTGGCGCCGCCATGCTTCGGGCCGCGCAGCGCGCCGATGGCGCCGGCAATCGACGAGAACATGTCCGAACCCGTGCCGGCGATGACGCGTGCCGTGAACGTGGACGCGTTGAATTCGTGCTCGGCGTACAGGTTCAGGGAGATGTGCATCGCCTTGACCCATTCGTCGCTGGGCTTTTCGCCGTGCAGCAGGTGCAGGAAGTGGCCGCCGATGCTGTCGTCGTCCGTCTGCACGTCGATGATGCGGCCGTTGTGGCTGTAGTGGTACCAGTACAGCAGGGCCGAACCCAGGTTGGCCATCAGGCGGTCGGCGATGTCGCGCGCGCCCGGGGTGTTGTGATCGTCTTTCTCGGGCAGCACGCAGCCCAGCACCGACACGGCGGTGCGCATGACGTCCATCGGGTGGCTCGAGGCGGGCAGGGCTTCCAGCGCGACTTGCAGCTGGGCCGGCAGGCCGCGCAAGCTCTTCAGCTTTTGCTTGTAGGCGGCGAGTTCGGACTTGTTGGGCAATTTGCCATGGACGAGCAAGTGGGCGATTTCCTCGAACTCGCTCGTGTGCGCGATGTCCAGGATGTCGTAGCCGCGGTAGTGCAGGTCGTTGCCGCTGCGGCCGACCGTGCACAGCGCGGTATTGCCTGCGACCACGCCCGACAGGGCAACGGACTTCTTGGGTTTGAAACCGGCTTTCTCTTCCGGCTTGGCGTCCGATTTGGCTTCTTGCTTCTTGGGAGCCGTGCTCATGTCTCTACTCCTTTCCTTTCGCGATTGACGATATGGGGGAAAAGCTTGGCGCCCCGGGATGGCCGCGGCGCCGGATACCAAAGGCGTTGCGGACTTACGCTTTGCCCTTTTGGAAGAGCGCATCCAATCTGGATTCGAATTCGTGATAGCCGATGCGGTCGTACAGTTCTTCGCGCGTCTGCATCAGGTCCACCACGTTTTTCTGGTGGCCGTCGCGGCGGATGGCGGTGTAGACGGCTTCGGCGGCCTTGTTCATGGCGCGGAAGGCCGACAGCGGGTAGAGCACCATGCCCACTCCCACGCTCTTTAACTCTTCGACCGTGAACAGCGGCGTCTTGCCGAATTCGGTGATGTTGGCCAGGACCGGCACCTTGACGGCCTTGACGAAGCGGTCGTAGGTGGGGAGGTCGTAGGCGGCTTCGGCGAAGATCGCGTCGGCGCCGGCTTCCACGCAGGCCAGGGCGCGCTCGATGGCGGCGTCCACGCCGTGCGAGGCGATGGCGTCGGTGCGGGCGATCAGATAGAAATCGCTGTCGGTGCGCGCGTCGGCAGCGGCCTTGACGCGGTCGGCCATTTCTTCGGTGGTGACGATTTCCTTGCCGGGACGGTGGCCGCAGCGCTTGGCGCCGACCTGGTCTTCGATGTGGCAGGCGGCCGCGCCGAACTTGATCAGGCTCTTGACGGTGCGGGCGATGTTGAAGGCCGACGGGCCGAAGCCGGTGTCGATGTCCACCACCAGCGGCACGTCGCACACGTCGGTGATGCGGCGCACGTCGGTCAGCACGTCGTCCATGGTATTGATGCCCAGGTCGGGCAGGCCCAGCGAACCGGCCGCAACGCCGCCGCCAGACAGGTAGATGGCGCGGTAGCCGGCACGCTTGGCCAGCAGGGCGTGGTTGGCGTTGATGGCGCCGATGATCTGCAGGGGGCTTTCTTCGGCGAGGGCGCGGCGAAAGAGGGCGCCGGGCGATTCGGGTCTGGACATGGAGGTCTCCGTTCTTTCTTATGGCTAGCCCACGACCTTATCGCGGGTCCGGAACATGAATCTGTCCCCTCCGCGACAATCGCCGCAGGCCGGGTGAAGGGACAGGTTCATGCTTCGGCAATGATGTGGCGGCCTTGCTTAGGAATTGGGCCCGCATGAACGGGCCCAATTCTTCACTCAACCGCTGCTTACTTCAGCAGGTCCTTGACGCCGTCGCGCTCTTCGAGGAGCTCTTTCAGCGTGAAGTCCAGGCGCTCGCGCGAGAAGGCGTCGATTTCCAGGCCTTCGACACGCTTGTATTCGCCGTTTTCGGTCGTGACCGGCACGCCGTAGATGATGCCTTCCGGGATGCCGTAGGAGCCGTCCGACGGGATGCCCATCGTGACCCACTTGCCGTTGCTGCCCAGGACCCAGTCACGGACGTGGTCGATGGCGGCGTTGGCAGCCGAAGCGGCCGAGGACAGGCCACGGGCTTCGATGATGGCGGCGCCGCGCTTGCCCACGGTCGGGATGAACGTGTCGCGGTTCCAGGCGTCGTCGTTGATCAGCTTGGACAGCGATTCGCCGCCGACGGTGGCGAAGCGGAAGTCGGGGTACATCGTGGGCGAGTGGTTGCCCCACACGACCAGCTTCTCGATCGCGGCGACCGGCTTGCCCGACTTGGCGGACAGTTGCGACAGGGCGCGGTTGTGATCCAGGCGCAGCATGGCCGTGAAGTTCTTGGCCGGCAGGTCCGGCGCCGACTTCATGGCGATGTAGGCGTTGGTGTTGGCGGGGTTGCCGACGACCAGGACCTTGACGTTGCGGCTGGCCACGTCGTTCAGGGCCTTGCCCTGCGCCGTGAAGATCTGGGCGTTGACCGACAGCAGGTCCTTGCGCTCCATGCCGGGGCCGCGCGGACGGGCGCCGACCAGCAGGGCCACGTCGGCATCCTTGAAGGCGGTGCGCGGGTCGCTGTGGGCGGTCACTTCCTGCAGCAGCGGGAAGGCGCAGTCATCCAATTCCATGATGACGCCCTTCAGGGCCTTTTGCGCTTTCTCGTCGGGGATTTCCAGCAATTGCAGGATGACGGGTTGATCTTTACCCAGCATTTCGCCGGAGGCGATGCGGAATAGCAGTGCGTAACCGATTTGGCCGGCGGCGCCGGTGACGGCGACACGCAAGGCAGGCTTGGACATGGACGTTCTCCGTAATGGTTTGGCGAGAAAAATCTCACCAATCAGTGTAATCGTTAGGCCAGGAATCAAGGGCCCCCACGCCGCACCCGCTGACGCGGACTTGCTGCCCCTTGCGGGGGCATTTTTGCCTTGGGGCGGACCTGCGGCAAAAAACAAATTAGCGCACCAAAAACCCAAGCGGGGGCAGGGGCCTGACAGCCGTGAATCCTAGATCGATTTTACGGGTGCGTCAAACGCTCTTCTATCTTATATAAGACATAAGACGTTGGACAGTATCTCCCCCGATATGCCACAATAGAGCGTTTATTCGAATGCGTTGCAGCCCGGTCGGTTGTGCCCCTGACAGCGCATTGCGGATGTGGGTTTGCATCCTGTTTTGCGCTGCCTCCCATCATCCGGATGAACATGACACTTTCAAGAAGATCCATGGCAGAGCCTCGGCCCGAAACCTCCTTACGCACTCGCGCCGCCCGTTCAACGGGCGAGGGGGCCGCTTTCAGTCCGCTCTACCGCCAGATCAAGGATCTGCTCGTTCAAAGCCTTGAGCGCGGCGAATGGAAGCCCGGTGAACTCATCCCCAGCGAAATCGATCTGGCCGCCCGTTTTCAGGTGAGCCAGGGCACGGTGCGCAAGGCGGTCGATGAGTTGGCAGCCGAGCACATGCTGCTGCGCCGCCAGGGCAAGGGCACCTTTGTCGCCACCCACCACGAAGCCCGCGTGCGCTACCGTTTCCTGCGCCTGGCCGCCGACGAAGAAGGCGAGCCCGGCCGTGCCGAAAGCCGCATCCTGGAATGCCGGCGCCTGAGGGCGCCCGCCGAGATCGCGCGCGCCCTCGACCTGCGCGCAGGCGAGACGGTCGTCATGATCCGCCGCCTGCTGTCCATGGGGCAGACACCCACCGTCGTGGACGACATCTGGCTGCCCGGCACCATTTTCCGTGGACTGACCCTGGAGCTGCTGACCGCCAACAAGGCGCCGCTCTATGGCCTGTTCGAATCCGAGTTCGGCGTCAGCATGGTGCGCGCGGATGAAAAGCTGCGCGCGGTGATCGCGCCGGCCGAAGTCTGTCCGCTGCTTAATGTTCCCGCCGGCACGCCGTTGTTGCAGGTGGATCGGGTGTCGTACACCTATGGTGACCGCCCCATGGAAATTCGCCGGGGTTTGTACTTGACCGATCGATACCACTACCGCAATAGTCTGAATTGATGAGCTTTTACACTACGATTTGATACCAACCCAATCTCTGGGCGAAAATACCGTGTTTGCCCGAAAGGGCCACGGCATTCCCGCCGTCACGATTCCCTAGTTCAGAAACACCGAGGCCGTCATGTCCGACACCGCTGCCAAGCCACGTCCGCAGTTTCGCAATATTGGGCTTGCCCAAGTTGCGTTCTCTTATCGCCTGCCCCTGGCCGGCAAGCTGTCCATCCTGCACCGCATCAGCGGCATTTTGCTGTTCCTCTGTTTGCCCTTGGTCATCGTTCCGCTGTTCGCGGCGAGCGTGGCCGCACCGCAGTCGTTCGCCTGGATCGCCTCCATCGCGGCCAACCCGATCGTCAAGCTTGTCTTCCTGGTCCTGATCTGGGGCTACCTGCACCACTTCTGTGCAGGCATCCGCTACCTGCTGCTGGACCTGCACATCGGTATCGACAAGCTGTCGGCCAAGAAAAGCGCCGGCGTGGTCTTCGGTGTCAGCCTGGCGCTGACGCTGGTGTTCGGTCTCAAACTGTTCGGAGTGCTGTAAATGGCCGCCGCTAAAAACTACGGACCCAAGCGCCTGGTCGTCGGCGCTCACTATGGCGTCATGGATTTCATCATCCAGCGCATCACCGCCGTCATCATGGCCGTGTATACGCTGGTACTGCTCGTCGGCATCCTGACGATGCCTGCCTTTACGTATGAACACTGGGTCAAGCTGTTCAATTTCTACGTGGGCTTCATTCCGGTGGGCCAGATCCTGGCCTCCCTTGCATTCATTGCGTTGGCCTGGCATGCCTGGATTGGCGTGCGCGACATCTGGATGGATTACGTCAAGCCGGTGGGCCTGCGCCTGCTGCTGCAAGTGCTGACGATCCTCTGGTTGATCGGTACGGTCGTTTACTTCGCGCAAATCCTCTGGAGCATTTAAGCCGTGGTCTCTGTCATGAAATCCTTGCCGCGCCGCCAGTTTGATGTGGTGGTCGTTGGCGCCGGTGGAGCCGGCATGCGTTGTTCGCTGCAACTGTCCCAAGCGGGCCTGTCGGTTGCGGTGCTGTCCAAAGTGTTCCCCACGCGTTCGCACACCGTTGCCGCGCAAGGCGGCGTGAGCGCCTCCCTGGGCAACATGAGCGAAGACAACTGGTACTGGCACATGTACGACACCGTCAAGGGGTCGGATTGGCTGGGCGACCAGGACGCTATCGAATTCATGTGCCGTGAAGCGCCGAACGCCGTGTACGAGCTCGAGCACTTCGGCATGCCGTTCGACCGCAACCCCGACGGTACGATCTACCAGCGTCCGTTCGGCGGCCACACCGCCAACTTCGGTGAAAAGCCGGTGCAGCGCGCCTGTGCCGCCGCCGACCGCACCGGCCACGCGCTGCTGCACACGCTCTACCAGCGCAACGTCGCTGCGCGCACCCAGTTCTTCGTCGAATGGATGGCGCTGGACCTGCTGCGCAACGAGGCTGGCGACGTCGTGGGCGTGACCGCCCTGGAAATGGAAACGGGCGAGATCTACATCCTGGAAGCCAAGACCACGGTGCTGGCCACCGGTGGCGCCGGCCGCATCTGGGCCGCTTCCACCAACGCCTTCATCAACACCGGTGACGGCCTGGGCATGGCTGCGCGCGCAGGCATCCCGCTGCAAGACATGGAATTCTGGCAATTCCACCCGACCGGCGTGGCCGGCGCGGGCGTGCTGATTACCGAAGGCGTGCGTGGCGAAGGCGGCATCCTCTTGAACAAGGATGGCGAACGCTTCATGGAGCGCTATGCGCCCACGCTGAAGGATCTGGCTCCGCGCGACTTCGTGTCCCGCTCGATGGACCAGGAAATCAAGGAAGGCCGCGGTTGCGGTCCGGACGGCAGCTACGTCGTCCTGAAGCTGGACCACCTGGGCGCCGACGTCATCAACAAGCGTCTGCCCTCGATCCGCGAAATCGCCATCAAGTTCGGCAACGTCGACCCGATCAAGGAACCGATCCCCGTCGTTCCGACCATCCACTATCAGATGGGCGGCATTCCGGCCAACTACCACGGCCAGGTGCTCTCGCGTGAAAACGGCGAGAACAAGGTCGTCAACGGCCTGTACGCCATCGGCGAATGCGCCGCGGTGTCGGTGCACGGCGCCAACCGCCTGGGCACGAACTCGCTGCTGGACCTGATCGTGTTCGGTCGCGCCACCGGCAACCACATCGTGAATTCGCACCCGGAGCGCCAACGCGCCCACCAGGAGCTGCCGAAGGAAGCCGTCGACTTCTCGCTGGACCGCGTGAACAAGCTGGAATCGCGCACCTCGGGCGAAAAGACGCAAGACATCGGCAACGCCATCCGCTTCTCGATGCAGCGCCACTGCGGCGTGTTCCGCACGCTGGAACTGCTGAACGAAGGCGTGACGCAGATCGAAGATCTGGCCAAGCAAGCCGACAATATCTACTTCAAGGACAAGTCCAAGGTGTTCAACACCGCGCGCGTCGAAGCGCTGGAACTGGCCAACATGACCGAAGTGGCTCGCGCCACGATCAAGTCGGCCGCTGCCCGCACCGAAAGCCGCGGCGCGCACGCGTTGGACGACCATCCGACCCGCGACGACGAGAACTGGCTGAAGCACACGCTGTGGTACTCCGAAGGCAGCCGCCTGGATTACAAGCCCGTGCAGATGAAGCCTTTGACGGTTGAGTCCTTCCCGCCCAAGGCGCGTACCTTCTAAGTCCGGATAGAGCCCATTATGAGCACCAAGAGAATCGTCAAGTTCGAAATCTACCGCTACGATCCGGACAAGGACGAGCGCCCGTACATGCAGAAGCTGGACGTCGAACTCCAGCCGACCGACAAGATGCTGCTTGATGCGCTGGTGCGCATCAAGAACGACGTTGATGACAGCCTGGCCCTGCGCCGCTCGTGCCGTGAAGGCGTGTGCGGTTCGGACGCCATGAACATCAACGGCAAGAACGGCCTGGCCTGCACGACGAACCTGCGCGAACTGAAGGAACCCATCGTTCTGCGTCCGCTGCCGGGCCTGCCCGTCATCCGCGACCTGATCGTGGACATGACGCACTTCTTCAACCAGTACCACTCGATCCGCCCGTACCTCATCAACGACGCGCCGCCGCCCGAAAAAGAGCGCCTGCAGTCGCCCGAGGCGCGCGAAGAGCTCGACGGCCTGTACGAGTGCATTCTGTGCGCGTGCTGTTCCACTTCCTGCCCGTCGTTCTGGTGGAATCCGGACAAGTTCGTCGGCCCGGCCGGCCTGCTGCAAGCCTACCGCTTCATCGCCGACAGCCGCGACGAAGCCACGGGCGAGCGTCTGGACAACCTGGAAGATCCGTACCGCCTGTTCCGTTGCCACACCATCATGAATTGCGTCGACGTCTGTCCCAAGGGACTGAACCCGACCAAGGCAATCGGCAAGATCAAGGAACTGATGGTCCGCCGCACGGTCTAGTTTTTAGTGTGAAGACTTTTGTATTTATGGTGTAACGATGAGCAGGCTAACTGAACTGGAGCGGGCGCGTCTGCGTTGGCGGGCGCGCCGCGGCCTGCTCGAAAACGACTTGATCATCACCCGGTATCTTGACGCTTACGAGGCCGAACTTACCGATGATGATGTGGCCGCATTGACCCAGCTGTTCGAGATGGGAGACAACGACCTTCTCGACCTGCTGCTGGCCCGCAAGGAACTCGAAGGCGACCTGGATACGCCCAGGCTTCGGGGGATTATTGGCCAGATGCGCGCACTCTGATTAATGTGAGAGGAAATAACATGAACCTGTCTGACAAAAAAGCCACTCTATCCTTCTCGGATGGCAGCGCACCCATTGAGTTCCCTGTCTACAAGGGCACGGTCGGTCCGGATGTGATCGACATCCGCAAGCTGTATGGCCAGACGGGCATGTTTACGTTTGACCCGGGCTTCATGTCCACCGCGGCTTGCGAATCGGGTATCACGTACATCGACGGCGACAAGGGCGAACTGCTGTACCGCGGCTTCCCCATCGAGCAATTGGCCGTCAATTGCGACTTCATGGACATCTGCTACCTGATCCTGAACGGCGAACTGCCGAACGAGGCTCAGAAGGCTGACTTCGACTCGCAAGTGACCCATCACACGATGGTCAACGAGCAACTGCATTTCTTCCTGCGTGGTTTCCGCCGCGACGCCCACCCGATGGCCGTCCTGACGGGCCTGGTCGGCGCGCTGTCCGCGTTCTACCACGACTCCACCGACATCACGAACCCGCAGCATCGCCACATCTCGGCCATCCGCCTGATCGCCAAGATGCCGACGCTGGTTGCGATGGCGTATAAGTACTCGCAAGGCCAACCGTTCATCTATCCGCAGAACGACCTGTCCTACACGGGCAACTTCCTGCGCATGATGTTCGCCACGCCGTGCGAAGACTACAAGGTCAACGAAGTCGTCGAGCGCGCGCTGGACCGCATCTTCATCCTGCACGCCGACCACGAGCAAAACGCGTCGACCTCGACCGTGCGCCTGTGCGGTTCGTCGGGCACCAACCCGTTCGCCGCCATCTCGGCTGGCGTGGCTTGCCTGTGGGGCCCGGCTCACGGCGGCGCCAACGAAGCTTGCCTGCAGATGCTGGAAGAGCTGCAAGCCAACGGCGGCATCGACAAGGTCGGTGAGTTCATGGAGAAGGTCAAGGACAAGAACTCGGGCGTGCGCCTGATGGGCTTTGGCCACCGCGTCTACAAGAACTACGACCCGCGCGCCAAGCTGATGCAGGAAACCTGCAAGGAAGTGCTCTCGGCCCTGGGCCTGGAAAACGACCCGCTGTTCAAGCTGGCCATGGAACTGGAACGCATCGCCCTGTCCGATCCGTACTTCGTGCAGCGCAAGCTGTACCCGAACGTGGACTTCTACTCGGGTATCGTCCAGCGCGCCATCGGCATCCCGACCTCGCTGTTCACGGCCATCTTCGCGCTGGCCCGCACGGTGGGCTGGATCGCCCAGTGGAACGAAATGCTGTCGGATCCCGATTACAAGATCGGCCGTCCGCGCCAGCTGTTCACGGGTTCGGTCACCCGCGACGTGCCCCCGATGGACAAGCGTTAAACCGCTTTTCGCTTCGACAAGAAACCGCCTTCGGGCGGTTTTTTGTTGTCGGAGATATCATCTGGGCCATGATTCCCATCGCGCTCCCCTCCGCCAGCTTCTACCTGCTGCTCACCGTTTCCTTTTTCGCGGGCGTCCTGCTTTTCGGATGGTTGCTGGCGCTGGCGTCCAGCGCAGGAATGCGCCGCGCCGTGCGCCTGCACTGGAAGAAATCCGCCGTGCTGTTCGTGCTGCTGGCGGTGCTCTTCAGCTACTACGCGTGGTTCCAGGCGATTATCTGGCAGGTGGAACACGAGAGCGAACGGCAGGAGGCGGCGCGCAACGTCACGCTGGCGCAGGCAACGACTGTGGGCGGCACCGACATGCCCGCCGGCACGCGGTTGAAGCTGCAGGACGAAGGGCAGCTTGACACCTATCTGGACGCCGAGTTTCCTCAACCGGTACCCGTATACGGCATCCAGGCAACGCAGGTGCGGCGCTTCCTTGGCACCGACTACGACGATGACACCTATGCGCTGATCGCCCGTTATCCCCGCACCGTCATCCTGCGCGGTGCGGGAGACCAGGCCGTGCAAGGCTGGCAGTGCGACGCCACGCAGGACATCGAATTCGATGCCGAGCGGGACGGCGCCATGAAGGCGCTGAACCAGTGTCAGCTGGGCCGCGGCAACCATGTTGGGGATATGGAGATCGCGCCGGGATCGATCCTGTATGGCTCGGAAGGGACGGTCTACGTCGACGGCTTCAAGGACCCGGACCGCTGGCGCATCGAAGTGAAGGACCCTGTGGCGGTGAAGGCCTTCGGGCTGATGCTGAGCAACCCCAGGATCTACCTGGACGCAGACCGCCGCCTGCTGCGGGTCAGCGATACCGAACTGGCATGCGACGTGCAGTGGGGAGACTTCCGCCATGCCGCGGGCACGCAGGTCAAGACGGTGCGGCGTGTGCAAGGCGCTGGCCGCGAACCGTTTCCAGGCGTCATCGTCTTCAGTCCGAGCAACGGGCAGCCGGCCAAGCGCGATGGCCATGACGACGTGTCCAAAGGCATGTCGGTGATGCAGGGCCTGGATGGGTCGTTTGCCGGCATCGTGAAAAACGAGGAAGTCGGCGTGTTCGAGTTCGCGACGTTCGTCGTCGGCGACGAGGAACCGGAAGCTCCGGTGCGCGCCCGTTGCCCGGCGCCTGCGGCCACCGGGCCGCGTTAAGAAATTCTTAAAAGTCTCTTCCGACAATGCGGCTTGCCGGTGGCGTTCCGCGCCGGCCCAACCGTCAGGGAGTGATGCCGGATGAGACGCCCGTGAGACGCCTGCACAGCATGGAGCTGTTCGCAGAGGTGGCCAAGGCGCGCAGCTTCAGCCGCGCCGCCATCGTGCTGGGGCTGCCGAAATCGACGCTGTCGCGTCGCGTGGCGGAGCTGGAGCGTTCGGTTGGCCTGAGCCTGCTTAACCGCAGCACCCGCAAGGTGGAGCTGACCGGGGCAGGCGAGGTGTATCTGGAGCGCTGCCTGCGTATCGTGGAAGAGGCGCAAGTCGCGCACGAGGAACTGCAGGCGCTGACCGCCAAGCCGTCCGGCCTGTTGCGCGTCAATATGCCGGCAACATTCGCGACCGACGTGATGGCGGAGATCTTCCTGGGCTTTTCGCGCCGCCACCCGGAGGTCGCGTTTCACCTGAATCTGGCCAGCCTGGAACACGCCGACCGGGTTGCCGAGCCCAGCGACCTGACGATCAAGATCGGCGATATGCCGGATTCCACGCGCATCGCCCGATGCCTGGGCTACCTGAATGTTCATCTTTACGCGTCGGAAGACTATCTGGCCGCCCACGGCGCGCCGGCCCATCCGTCGGAACTGGCTGCGCACGATTGCATCGGCTTTCGGGCCGACGCGAATGGCGCCGCCACGCGCTGGCCGCTGGCGCGGGGGCACGAACAGGTCAACGTGATGCCGGGCGGCCGGTTTTCGGTCAACGAAGCCGGCATGGCGCGCCGGCTGGCGATGCTGGGCGCGGGCATCGCCGCGCTGGGCGGCGACCAGACCGAACTCGAGCGTTCGGGCGGCCTTGCGCGGGTCTTGCCGGATTGGAGCCTGGGACCGTTTCCGGTCCATGTCGTGACAGAGTCGCGGCTGTTGCCGGCCCGGGCCAGGGCATTCGTCGATTACCTGATGATGCGCCTGGCCAAGGGCTGGCCGGGACCTGCGTTTACACGCTGATGTGCCGCGCCATCAGGACCGCGAACAAAGGCAGGAAAATGAACAGGTGCGATTCGATCATGACCCAGCGCCGCACCCGCTTGATCTCGGGCAAGGCGGGTACGAAGCCCGGCTGCTGGCGCGACTGCTTTGCCCAGCGCAGCACGGCCAGCGTGGGCGGGATCGAACAGAGCGCGATGATGACGAAAAGCGTGATCTTGGCGTGGAACCAGGGGCTGCTCATATAGAACGCGGCGCCTTTGATCCCCTGCGTCAGCCGCAGCAGGCCGGTGATCAGCACGAGGACGGCACTGACGCCATACAGGCGGTCATAGATGACCAGCCGCTTGACGCCGGCCGCCGTCAGGTCGGGGCGCAGCAGCACGGCTTCGGCGGTCAGGACCACCACCATTACAAAGATCGCCAGATAGTGGAACCAGGCGTACAGGGCATCGGCCAGCATGTCGTCTCCAGGAAAAGGGGCAAGCTTGGGTTGTACCATCCGCTTGCCAAGGAGGACTACCGTTGCGCCTGCCCACCCTTGATGCCGCGTAAAGAAAAACGGGCGCCCCGCAGGGCGCCCGTTCGGTTACCGCGTGGCGGCGATCAACGGCGCTTGCGGGCGGCCTCGGCGGCTTCCTGCTGCGCATCCACGACGGCGAGCGCCGTCATGTTGACGATGCGGCGCACGGTGGCGCTGGTCGTCAGGATGTGCACGGGGCGCGCGGCGCCCAGCAGGATCGGACCCATCGCGACGCCATTGCTGCCCGTCATCTTCAGCATGTTGTACGTGATGTTGCCGGTGTCCAGATTCGGCATGACCAGCAGATTGGCGCGACCCTTGAGCGTGCTGTCCGGGTAGGCCAGTACACGGATCTTTTCCGACAAGGCGGCGTCGGCGTGCATTTCGCCGTCCACTTCCAGGTCGGGCGCGCGCTCTTGCACCAGCTTGCTGGCAGCAGCCATCTTGCGCGACGATTCCGTCACGCGGCTGCCGAAGTTCGAGTGCGACAGCAGGGCGATCTTCGGCACCACGCCAAAGCGCAGCATTTCGTCGGCGGCCTGGATGGTGATGTTGGCCACTTCTTCCGACGTCGGGTTTTCGTTGACGTGGGTGTCGGTGACGAACAGCGTCTGGTCAGGCAGCATCAGCACATTCAGGGCGGCGTACGTCTGGCCTTCCTTCTTGCCGATGATTTCGTCGATGTACTTCAACTGGTTGTCGTACTTGCTGGCCACGCCGCAGAGCAGGGCGTCGGCGTCGCCGCGACGCAGCAGCATGGCGCCGATCAGCGTGTTGTGCTTGCGGATCATCGCCTTGGCGATGGCCGGCGTCACGCCTTCGCGGCCCTTCAACTGGTAGTACGCGTTCCAAGTTTCGTTGAAGCGGTTGTCGTCTTCCGGATCCACGATCTCGAAGTGCTGGCCGGCGATCAGGCGCAGGCCGGCCTTCTCGATGCGCATTTCGATGACGGCCGGGCGGCCGATCAGGATCGGGAATGCCAGCTTCTCGTCGGCCACGGTCTGCACCGCGCGCAGGACGCGTTCGTCTTCGCCGTCGGCGTAGATGACGCGCTTGGGCGCCTTCTTGGCCTGGGCGAACAGCGGACGCATCAGCTGGCCCGAGTGGTACACGAAGCCCATCAGCTTCTGGCGGTAGGCTTCGATGTCTTCGATCGGGCGGGCAGCCACGCCGGAGTCGGCGGCGGCCTGCGCCACGGCCGGCGCGATCTGGACGATCAGGCGCGGGTCGAACGGCTTCGGGATGATGTAGTCGGGGCCGAAGGACAGTTCCTGGCCGGCGTAGGCGCGGGCCACTTCATCGTTCTGCTCGGCTTGCGCCAGTTCGGCAATGGCCTTCACGCAAGCCAGCTTCATTTCTTCCGTGATGCGCGAAGCGCCGGCATCCATGGCGCCGCGGAAAATGAAGGGGAAGCACAGCACGTTGTTGACCTGGTTCGGGTAGTCCGAACGGCCGGTGGCGATGATGCAGTCGGGGCGCGCGGCCTTGGCGACTTCCGGGCGGATTTCCGGTTCCGGGTTGGCCAGCGCCAGGATCAGCGGGCGGTCGGCCATGGTCTTGACCATGTCGCCGGTCAGGACGCCAGCGGTCGAGCAGCCCAGGAACACGTCGGCGCCGTTGACCACGTCGGCCAGCGTGCGCGCGTCGGTCTTCTGCGCGTAGCGCTTCTTGTTGGCCTCCATGTTTTCATCGCGGCCATCCCAGATCACGCCGCGGGAGTCCACCACGTAGATGTTCTCGCGCTTGACGCCCAGGTGGACCAGCAGGTCCAGGCAGGCGATGGCGGCGGCGCCGGCGCCCGAGCAGGCGAGCTTGACCGAGCCGATGTCCTTGTTCACGACCTTCAGGCCGTTCAGGATGGCGGCCGACGAGATGATGGCGGTGCCGTGCTGGTCGTCATGGAAGACGGGGATCTTCATGCGCTCGCGCAGCTTCTTCTCGATGTAGAAGCATTCGGGCGCCTTGATGTCTTCCAGGTTGACGCCGCCCAGCGTGGGTTCCAGCGCCGCGATGATGTCGACCAGCTTGTCGGGATCGTTCTCGGCCAGTTCGATGTCGAACACGTCGATGCCGGCGAACTTCTTGAACAGGCAGCCCTTGCCTTCCATGACCGGCTTGGCGGCCAGCGGGCCGATGTTGCCCAGACCCAGGACGGCGGTGCCGTTGGTGATCACACCCACCAGGTTGCCGCGCGAGGTGTACTTCGACGCGGCGTCATCGCCCTGGTCGAAAATGGCCATGCAAGCGGCGGCCACGCCGGGGGAGTAGGCCAGGGACAAGTCGTCCTGGTTGGCCAACGTCTTGGTCGGGACGACCGAGATTTTGCCGGGGGTGGGATAGGCGTGGTAATCCAACGCCATTTTGGTAAGAGTTTCGTCCATGGGATCGGGGCCTCTGAGGCACTAACTGAAAAAGAAAACGGGATGACAAAAGGCGGGCTCGCGGCCCGCCGGTTTCTTTGCGAAATGCTTAGGGAACACCCGTATTTCACCAGAAAGCGCGGGTGCTTGGTTGTTGCAGTGCAGCGAAGCGGCTACAGCTCCCAGGGCGGCGTCTGCCGCGCGCGCGAGTTCAAGGACTGGCGCAGCGTGTCGGCGTCGGCCTGGCGGCCCAGGCTGTCCAGCGCGTACAGCACGATCCAGTCGGCGCTGACTTCGAAGAAGTCGCGCAACTGGGCGCGGGTGTCGCTGCGGCCGAAGCCGTCCGTGCCCAAGGTCCGGTAGGGGGCGGGCACCCAGGCGCGGATCTGTTCAGGGACGGCGCGCACGTAGTCGGTGGCCGCGATGACGGGCGCGTCGCTGGTTCCCAGGCACTGGCGGACCCAGTCCACGCTGCCCCCGGCATCAAGCCCCAGCACCCGGGCGCGCTCGGCCTCGCGGCCGTCGCGGGCCAGCTCGGAAAAGCTGGTGACGCTCCAGACCTCGGCGTCCACGCCATAGCGTTCGCGCAAGCGATCGGCCGCCATTTCGGCTTCGCGCAGCATCGGGCCTGCGCCCAACAGACGCACCTGGGCTTGCCCGTGCGCCGGACGCAGCCGGTACATCCCGCGCAGGATGCCCTCGCGCACGCCGGCGTCCGCCGGCATGTCGGGCTGCGCCAGGTTTTCGTTCGTGACCGTGAGGTAGAAGAATTCATCGCGCTGCTCGTCCAGCATGCGGCGCATGCCGTATTCGACGAGGACGGCGACTTCGAACGCGTAGGCCGGGTCGTAGGCGCGGCAATTGGGCACGGCGGCGGCCATGATGTGGCTGGAGCCGTCCTGGTGCTGCAGGCCTTCGCCGCCCAGCGTGGTGCGCCCGGACGTGGCGCCGATCAGGAAGCCGCGCGTGCGCTGGTCGGCGGCAGCCCAGATCAGGTCGCCGATGCGCTGGAAGCCGAACATCGAGTAATAGATATAGAACGGCAGCATCGGCAGGCCGTTGACCGAATAGCTGGTGCCGGCCGCGGTCCAGGACGAGATCGCACCCGCCTCGGTGATGCCTTCCTCCAGGATCTGGCCGTCGCGCGCTTCGCGGTAGTACAGCACCGAGCCGATGTCCTCGGGCTCGTACAGCTGGCCTTGCGCCGAATAGATGCCGATCTGGCGGAACAGGTTGGCCATCCCGAACGTGCGCGCTTCGTCCGCGACGATCGGCACGATGCGCGAGCCCACGGTGGCGTCCTTGAGCAGCGCGGTCAGCATGCGCACGATGGCCATGGTCGACGACATTTCCTTGCCGTCGGCGGCCAGCGCAAAGCGTGCCCAGTGTTCGGCATCGGGCGGCGTCAGGCGCGGGGCCTGCGTGCGGCGGCGGGGAATGTGGCCGCCCAGCGCCGCGCGGCGCGCTTGCAGGTGGCGCAGTTCAGCGCTGTCTTCGGCCGGGCGGTAGAACTTGAGCGCCAGGCAGTCGGCGTCCGAAATCGGCAGCGCGAAGCGGTCGCGGAAGGCCAGCAAGGCCTCGTCGTCCAGCTTCTTCTGCTGGTGCGTCGTCATCTTGCCCTGGCCGGCCGAACCCATGCCAAAGCCTTTCTTGGTCTGCGCCAGGATCACGGTGGGTTGGCCGCGGTGTTGCGCCGCCCGGTGGTAGGCAGCATGGATCTTCACCATGTCGTGGCCGCCACGGTGCAGGCGGTCGATGGCCTCGTCCGTCCAGTCGGCCACCAGTGCGGCCAGCTCCGGGTTCTGGTTGAAGAAATGGGCGCGGTTGAACGCACCGTCGTTGGCGGCGAAGGTCTGGAACTGGCCGTCCACCGTGTTGGCGAAGGCGCGGGCCAGCGCGCCATTGGTATCCCGGCGCAGCAGGGCGTCCCAGTCGCTGCCCCATACCAGCTTGATCACGTTCCAGCCCGCGCCCGCGTACAGCGTTTCCAGTTCGTCGATGATGCGGCCGTTGCCGCGCACCGGTCCGTCCAGCCGCTGCAGGTTGCAGTTGACGACGAAGACCAGGTTGTCGAGCTTTTCACGCGCCGCCAAGGTCAGCGCGGCGATGGATTCGGGTTCGTCCATTTCGCCGTCGCCAAAGATGCCCCAGACCTTGCGGTCGCCGCCGGGCACGAGCGAGCGGTGTTCCAGATAGCGCATGAAGCGCGCCTGGTAGATGGCGTTGATGGGGCCGATGCCCATGGAACCGGTGGGGAACTGCCAGAAGTCCGGCATCAGCCACGGGTGGGGATAGGACGACAGCCCGCGCAGGCCGTTCGCCGTGGCGGTGATTTCCTGGCGGAAGTGCGCCAGGTCGTCTTCGCCGAGGAAGCCTTCGAGGTAGGCGCGGGCATACACGCCGGGCGCCGAATGGGGCTGCATGTAGACCAGGTCGCCCGGGCCGTCGGCGGACTGCGCGCGGAAGAAGTGGTTGAAACCGACCTCGAACAGGTCGGCGGCCGACGCATAGCTGGCGATATGGCCGCCCAGCTCGCCATGCGCCTGGTTGGCGCGCACCACCATGGCCAGCGCGTTCCAGCGGTTGATGCGGGCGATGCGTTCTTCAACGGCCAGGTTGCCGGGGAAGGGCGGCTCCTGGTCGGCGGGAATGGTGTTCAAGTAGGCGGTGCGGGTCTGGCTGTTGGCGCGCAGGCCCAGCGTCGCAGCGTGCCCCAGCAGGCTGTCCAGCACGTAGCCGGCGCGGCTTGCGCCGCCGGCCTCGACCAGCGACTGCAGGGCGTCACGCCACTCGGCGGTTTCCGAAGGGTCGGCGTCGTGCCGGTCGTCTTGCCCGGCGATAGGGTGGCTGGCGTCGCGCATGGTCGTGATGTCTCCTGTTATCGCTCAATGCTAGACCTGTGTGGCAGGCATGAGTCATCAAATTCCAGGGCTAATGTGCCAGCTTTCAGCATAATCTTTTGCGGGTATATGCATTGCCGGCAGCATCTGCCGCCAGGCGGCGTTTACGCGTGGTGACCACTGGGTGGACGCCGAAGCGCTAGAATGCGCGGTTTAGCGAAATTCCCATCGGGAGACTTCAATGACACAACCCGTCAGCGTCCCGGCAAACGTCACCCTTCCGGAACTGACGTTCCGCGGCGTCTTGCTCGGCGCCCTGATCACCGTGATCTTCACGGCCTCCAACGTCTTCCTGGGGCTGAAGGTCGGCCTGACGTTCTCGTCCGCCATTCCCGCGGCGGTGATTTCGATGTCGGTGCTGCGCCTGTTCAAGGACGCCAACATCCTTGAAAACAACATGGTGCAGACGCAGGCCTCGGCGGCCGGCACGCTGTCTTCCATCATCTTCATCCTGCCCGCGCTGGTCATGATGGGGCATTGGCAGGGCTTCCCGTTCTGGCAGACGCTGGGCATCTGCGCGGCCGGCGGCATGCTGGGCGTGATGTTCACCATCCCGCTGCGCCACGTAATGGTGGTGCAAAGCGACCTGCCGTACCCCGAAGGCGTGGCGGCGGCCGAGATCCTGCGGGTGGGCAGCGCCGAACGCGCGCAAGACGCCGCCGACGAGTCGTCGGGGAAGTCCGATGCCAAGCCTGCTGCAACCGGCATGGGCGACATCGTGACCGGCGGCGTCGTGGCCGCAGTGGTCAGCTTTGCCGCCAGCGGCCTGCGCGTGCTGGGCGACGGCGTGAGCGGCTGGTTCGCCCTGGGCGGCGCGGTGTTCCGCCTGCCGATGGGCTTTTCGCTGGCGCTCCTGGGTGCGGGTTACCTCATCGGCATCGTCGCGGGCCTGGCCATGTTGACGGGCCTGATCATTTCGTGGGGCATCGCGGTTCCTGTCCTGACGGCCATGGGCGACATGCCCGCCGGGCAGACGCTGGCGCAATACGCCACCGGGCTGTGGTCGTCGCAGGTGCGCTTCATCGGCGCAGGCGTGATCGGCGTGGGCGCGATCTGGACGCTGGCGACCCTGTTCATGCCGATGGCGCGCGGCGTCAAGGCGTCGTTTTCGGCATTGACGAAGGCCGGCGCCGCCCGGGCCGGCCAGGCGCCGCGTACCGAGCGCGACCTGTCGGCCGGGTGGATTTCGGTCGTGACGCTGGTGCTGGTGGCGATTCTGGTGATCACCTTCCAGGTGTTCCTGTCGGGCGCGCCGCTGTCGGCCGCCGCCATCTGGAAGCTGGTGGCCTACGCCGTGCTGTTTGCCTTCGTGTTCGGCTTCCTGGTGGCGGCGGCCTGCGGCTACATGGCGGGCCTGGTGGGCTCGTCGACCAGTCCGATCTCGGGCGTGGGCATCGTGGCCATCGTGCTGGTGTCGCTGCTGATGCTGGCCCTGAGCGGCGAATTGCTGGGCGTGCAGAACGGCGTGCAGATGGCGATCGCGCTGTCGATCTTCAGCACGTCGGCGGTGGTGGCTGTGGCGTCGATCTCGAACGACAACCTGCAGGATCTGAAGACGGGCTGGCTGGTGGGTGCCACGCCGTGGCGCCAGCAGGTGGCGCTATTGATCGGCTGCGTGGTAGGCGCGGCGGTGATCTCGCCGGTGCTGGAACTCTTGTACAACGCCTACGGTTTCGCGGATGCGATGCCGCGCGACGGCATGGACCCGGCCCAGGCGCTGTCCGCCCCGCAGGCCACGCTGATGCTGGCGATTGCACGTGGCATCTTCACCCACCAGTTGAACTGGACCATGATCCTGATCGGCATGGCCGTGGGCGTGGGCCTGATCGTGGTGGACGAAATACTTAAGCGTACCTGCCGCGTGGCCCGCATTCCGGTCCTGGCGGTGGGCATCGGCATCTATCTGCCGCCGACGGTGGCCGCGCCCATCGTGGCCGGCGCCGTGCTGGCATGGCTGCTGGAACGGGCGTTGCGGCGCCGCGCCGCAGCCGCCGGCAAGCCCTATGAGCAATTCGCGGATGCGCCCAATCGGCGCGGCGTGCTGATTGCGTCTGGCCTGATCGTGGGCGAAAGCCTGGTGGGCGTGCTGATGGCCGCGGTGATCGGCGCCAGCGGTTCGGACGCGCCGTTGGCGCTTACCGGCCCGGGCTTCGCGGAGATCGCCTCCTACCTGGGACTGGCCGCGTTCGTGCTGGTGGCCATGCTGTTCTGGCGCCGGGTGATGCGCCTGGCCTAGTGCTGGCCCGGGGCGGCGGGGCGGTCATCGACCGCCTGCCGTCCCGGAGTGATGCGCGCAGGCGGATCAGGCCGGCTTGAGCAGATCGGACAGCGTGCGCGCAATGACTTTCGTCGCGCGGCGCAGATCTTCCAGCACCACGCGTTCATCATTGCGCTTGGCGTGCGATTCCAGCACCGTGCGCGGGCCGGCGCCGTAGATCACGCCGGGGATGCCGGCCTCGGCATACAGGCGCACGTCGGTGTATAACGGGGTGCCCATGGCAGGGATGGGTTCGCCGAAGAGGGCTTCCCCGTGCTTCTGAATGGCGCTGACCAGCGGTTCATTGCCGGGCAGGGGGCGCATCGAGTTGGCCAGCAACAGGCGCTTGATCTCGACCGTGATGCCTGGGGACGAGGCGGCGGCTTCCTGGATGATCCGGCGGATGTCTGCTTCGACTTCGGTGGCGTTTTCCTCCGGGATCATGCGGCGGTCCAGCTTGAAGCTGACCTTGCCGGGCACCACGTTGGTGTTGGTGCCGCCTTCGATGCGTCCGACATTCAGATAGGGGTGCGTGATGCCCGGCACGTCTGATGTCACTTGCTGGTACCGCGCGTTCTGCGCATACAACGCGTTCAGGATCTTGACCGCGCCTTGCAGCGCGTCCACGCCGCTGGTCGGAATGGCGGCATGCGCCATCTTGCCGTGCACGGTCACTTCCATTTGCAGGCAGCCGTTGTGCGCCGTCACCACTTCGTAGCTGAAGCCCGCGGCGATCAGCAGGTCGGGCTTGGTCAGGCCCTGGGCCAGCAGCCAGCCCGGCCCGAGCAGCCCGCCGAACTCTTCGTCATACGTGAAGTGCAGCTCGACCGCGCCATGGCTGGGCTTGGCCACGGCTTCCAGCGCGCGCACCGCGAACGTGAAGGTGGCGAAGTCGCTCTTGCTGACGGCCGATGCGCGGCCGTAGAGGCTGCCGTCTTCGATTTCGCCGCCATAAGGGTCGTGCTGCCAGCCGTCGCCCGGGGGCACCACGTCGCCATGGGCATTGAGCGCGATGCGGCGGCCAGGGCCGTATTCGCGCCGCACGATCAGGTTGGTGATGGATTCCAGGCCGTAGTCCTGCACCGCGTCCGCCGGTACCGGATGCGCTTCGGCGTCAAAGCCAAAGTCTTGCAGCAGTTCGGCGGTGCGCGCCGCGTGCGGCGCATTGTTGCCGGGCGGCGTGTCGGTGGGGACGCGCACGAGCGACTGCAGGAAGCGGACTTCCTCGTCAAAGTGGGCATCAACCCAGGCGTCCAGGCGGTCGTAGTCGGTCATTTTGAAGGTGAGGAGTCGTTGGCAAGGTCGTCCAGCAGGCGTTGCATGGCAAACGCGGCAAGCTGGATGTCGTCGCTGGTGGTGGATTCACGGGGGTTGTGGCTGATGCCGGCGTTCTGGCCGCGCACAAACAGCATGGCTTGCGGCATGACCTCGTGCAGCTTCATCGCGTCGTGGCCTGCGCCGCTTGGCATGCGGTAGAGGGGAACGCCAAGCGCGTCGACCGCGCGTTCCCAGCGCAGTTGCCACGCGGGGTCGCTGGGGGCGGCGGCGGCGCGCATCGTTTCTTCCAGGGTGTAGCGCACGCCGCGCCGCTGGCAGATGGCGGCCAGCTCGGTCAGCACGTCGTTGACCAGCGCATCGCGTTGCGGGTCGCTGGGGGCGCGCAAGTCCAGGCTGAAGCGGCATTCGCCCGGCACGACGTTGATCGAACCGTTCGGCACTTCAAGCATCCCGATCGTGCCCACGGAGTCGCCGTCCTGAGCTGCGCGCCGTTCGACGTACAGCGCCAGTTCGGCCGTGGCCGTGGCGGCGTCGCGGCGCCGGTCCATCGGCGTGGTGCCGGCATGGCAGGCCATGCCAAATATCTGCACCATGTAGCGCACGCTGCCGTTGATGGACGTGACGATGCCCAGCGGCAAGCCCATTTCGAACAGCACCGGCCCTTGTTCGATATGCACTTCGATAAAGCCCAGATAGCGGGAGGCATCGCGGCGCAACGTCGGAATGTCGTCGATGCGCAGGCCGGCGTGCTGCATGGCCTCGCGCATGGTGATGCCTTGGGCGTCTTTCTGGTCCAGCCATTCGGGCTTGAAATCGCCGATCAGCGCGCCCGAACCCAGGAAGGTGGCGCGGTAACGCTGGCCTTCCTCTTCGGCAAAGCCGATCACTTCCAGGTGGTAGGGCAAGCGCCTGCCCTGGCGGTGCAATTCGCGCACGCACGCCATTGGCACGAAGATGCCCAGCCGGCCGTCGTATTTGCCGCCATTGCGCACGGTGTCGAAATGGCTGCCCGTCATCAGCGTGGGGGCGTCGGCACGGTCCGCGTGGTAGCGGCCGACCACGTTTCCGACCGCGTCGATGTCAACCTCGTCGAAGCCGCAATCGCGCATCCATTGCGAGATGCGCTGGGCGCAGGCGCGGTGGGCGTCGGTCAGGTACGTGACGGTGAGCTGGCCCTTTTCGGCGTAGCCGGGATCGCTGTGCTGACTGAGCGCCTCGTGCCAGTCCCAGATGTCGTTGCCTGTCGAGAGATCGATGCCGAAGTCGCCGCCCAACCGGATTTCGGCCATGCGGTGAATGCTGCGCAGCGCTTCCTGGTGTTCGACGTCTGCCGGGTTGTCCAGGCGGCGCACCAGTTCGTCGATGATCTGCTGGGGAGTGAGCGGGACGCCGCGCGGGTCGCGCCCGGCCAGGACGAACGGAAAGCCGAAGCGGTCACTGTAGTGCGCGCGCAGTTGCTGAAGGCGCGTCAGCGCGTCGGGAGTGAAATCGGTCACGTCCGACAGTTCTGGCTGGGCGCGGATCAGCGCGAGCCGGGTGTCGGCATCCGCGCTGTCGACGACGTGGCGCAGCTGGTGCTGCAACTGCGCCAGCGACCGGAAGGGGCGCGCCCGTAAGGCCTGGCGGGCGATCCATGGCGACTGCGCATACAGGCCGTCGAGCATGGCCGCAGCATCGTCGTGCGTGGCGGCGTTAAGTTGTTCCAGGGTTGAAACCATGGTCATTACCCTTAGCGATTCGGAAGATAGGGATGCGTGGCCTTCCAGTGGCGGGCGATGTCCAGCCGGCGGCACACCCATACGCGGTCATGGCTGGCGATGTGATCCAGGAAACGTTGCAGCGCGGTGATGCGCCCCGGACGCCCCAGCAGGCGGCAGTGCATGCCGATGCTGAGCATCTTGGGCGAGTCCTCGCCTTCGGCGTAGAGCACGTCGAAGCTGTCTTTCAGGTATTGGAAGAACGGATCGGCGTGCGAATAGCCTTGCGGCAAGGCGAAACGCATGTCGTTGCAGTCCAGCGTGTAAGGCACGATCAGTTGCGGCACGACGCTGCCGTCGGTTTTTTGCACTTGCATCCAGAAGGGCAGGTCATCGCCGTAGTAGTCGCTGTCGTACTCGAAGCCGCCGTCGTCGGCCACCAGGCGGCGGGTGCGCGGGCTGTCGCGCCCCGTGTACCAGCCCAGGGGGCGGGTGCCGGTAAGGCGGGTGATGGCGTCCATGCCCAGGCGCATGTGTTCGCGCTCGGTGGCTTCGTCCACGTTCTGATAGTGCACCCAGCGCCAGCCGTGGCATGCGATCTCGTGGCCGAGTTCGACGAATGCCGCGGTCAGCTCGGGGTGGCGTTGCAATGCCATGCCGACGCCAAAGACCGTCAGCGGCAGCTGCCGCTTTTCGAATTCCCGCAGGATGCGCCAGACGCCCGCGCGCGATCCGTATTCATAGATGCCTTCCATGCTGAGGTGGCGATCGGGGTAGCTGGCGGGGTTGAACATTTCGGACAGGAACTGTTCAGACCCGGCGTCGCCGTGCAGCACGCTGTTCTCGCCGCCTTCTTCGTAATTCAGCACGAATTGCACGGCGATACGGGCGCGGCCGGGCCATTGGGCGTGCGGCGGATTCCGGCCGTAGCCGATCAGGTCGCGGGGATAGGCAAGCGTGGAGTCGTAGGTATGCATGAAGGAGGCGGGCAGAGGGCCGGATTCGACAAGCGGGCGCCGCAGGGCGGTCGCGTCATGTTCGGCTAAACAATAGCGGGAAAGCAAGCCTCTGTATACAATTTATGTACATCACTGAGGAAAACGCTAATGTCGGCGTACGTTTCCACGCACGCCGGCATCGTTTAACGCAGATCACCTGCGGGCCAGCCCATGGCCCCGAAGCCAGCCTCAGCCGTTGCGGTAGAGAAAGCTGTAGGCGTTGATCGCCGGCACCCCTCCCAGGTGCGCATACAGGATCTTCGATCCCGCCGGGATTTCGCCGCGGCGGATGATGTCCATCATCCCCTGCATGGATTTCCCTTCGTAGACCGGGTCGGTCATCATGCCTTCCAGCCGCGCGCAGGTGCGGATGGCGTCGTTGGTTTCGGCGGAGGGCAGGCCGTAGGCGGGGTAGGCATAACGCGTGTCCAGCACCACGTCGCGGTCGGTGATGCCTGTCTCCAGCCCAACCAGATCCGCGGTGCGGCGCGCGATGCGCAGGATCTGCGCACGCGTCTGCTCAGGCGTGCCAGAAGCGTCAATGCCGATGACGCGGTCGGCGCGCCCGTCGGCGGCAAAGCCCACCACCATGCCGGCCTGGGTGCTGCCGGTGACGGCGCACACGACGATGTAATCGAACTTGAACCCCAGGTCGGCTTCCTGGCGCCGCACCTCTTCGGCAAAGCCCACGTACCCCAGGCCGCCCAGTTCATGGTCGGAGGCACCCGCAGGAATGGCATAGGGCTTGCCGCCGCGCTTTCTCACGTCTTCCAGCGCTTCTTCCCAGCTGCGCCGAAAGCCGATGTCGAAGCCCTGGTCCACCAGTCGCACGTCGGCGCCCATCAGGCGGCTCATCATGATGTTGCCGACGCGGTCATAGACCGCGTCCGAATAGTCCACCCAGTTTTCCTGGACCAGCACGCAGGCCAGTCCCAGTTTGGCGGCCACGGCGGCCACCATGCGAGTGTGGTTGGACTGGATGCCGCCGATGGTCACCAGCGTGTCGCAGCCTTGCTCGAGCGCTTGCGGGATCAGGTATTCCAGCTTGCGCAGCTTGTTGCCGCCGAAGGCCAGGCCGCTGTTGCAGTCTTCGCGCTTGGCGTAGATATCGACCTTGCCGCCCAGGTGGGCGGACAGCCGGTCGAGCTTTTCAATGGGGGTGTCGCCGAAGGTCAGGCGGTGGCGGGGAAATCGTTGCAGATCCATGCGGACTCCTGGGAAAAAGGTCCGGGCCGGGCGGGTGGCGCGGATGGAGAAATCATAGGAATCGCCGGGATTTGCGGTCAATTGCGTTATTTGTCCGTTTTTCGTTTTTAAAGTTATTAATAATGGTTGTTTGGAATTCAATATTTCGAATATAAAAACAACAACGAAATTAAATTTTCAGGGACATATCAAATGACCGTCGCCTCGGGCCTGGACCGCATCGACCGCCACATCCTGCGCGTGCTGCAGGACGACGCGCAGATCACGAACCTCGACCTGAGCGCGCGCGTGCACCTGAGTCCCGCCGCCTGCCTGCGCCGCGTGGAAAAGCTCAAGGCCGAAGGCGTGATCAAGAAGACGGTCGCGTTGCTGGAACCGGCAGAGGTCGACATGGCCACGCTAGTCATCGTCGGCGTGGTGCTGGACCGTTCCACGCCCGAGTCCTTCACCGATTTCGAGGAAGCCGCGCGGGGCATCAGCGGCTGTCTGGAGTGCCATCTGGTAGCCGGCGAATTCGACTACTTCCTGATGTTGCGCATACGTGATCTGGAACGCTTCAACAAGCTGCATGCGGGCGAGATCATCAAGCTGCCCGGCGTACGCCAGATCCGCACCTTTTTCGTGTTGAAAGAGATCCTGTCCACGACTTCGCTGCCGGTATGACGCGGCTATTGCGCAACACTCTGGTGTGGAGTGCCTGAAAATGACGCGCTGCGGCATTTTCGATTGACGGAATTTGATGGCGTGTAGACGGCTGGATTGCAGGCGTTCGACGGACATTCCAAAGCCGCATGCAGACATTCCGATTCGGCTTTTGCGTCACAGAAACGCAAGAAGACGCCCATAAACTCAAAGGGTTATACTTTCAACCATACGGCTATCAAGGCTTGTACGCGCCTTCTGCCCCTGCGATCCGCTTAACGGGAAGCCCGTGCTGCGGAAGGTTTTCCTGCATCGTGTCGAGTGAAGCACTCGTAAAGGTGAAGCGATATGTCTTCGGAAATAGAATCTCTATCCACGTCTTATCTCTTTGGGGGTAACGCCCCTTATGTTGAGGAGCTTTACGAAGCCTACCTCGACAATCCAGGTTCGGTACCTGATAACTGGCGCGAGTATTTCGACCAGCTGCAGCATGCTCCCGCAACCGACGGCCAGGAATCCACTCGCGACCAGGCCCACGCTCCCATCGTCGAATCGTTTGCCCAGCGCGCCAAGGCCAATGCCTTCGTGCAACGCTCGGCCGAACCCGACCTGAGCGTCGCCAGCAAGCAGGTTTCGGTGCAGTCGCTGATTGCCGCCTACCGCTCGCTGGGTTCGCGCTGGGCCGACCTGGATCCGCTCAAGCGCCAGGAACGTCCCCCGATCCCGGAACTCGATCCCGCCTTCTACGGCCTGACCGAAGCCGATCTGGACCAGACCTACTCGGCCACCAACACCTACTTCACGACCGCCAGCACGATGACGCTGCGCGACATCCTGAAGGCGCTGCGCGACACGTATTGCCGCAGCATCGGTGCTGAATTCACGCACATCTCCGACCCCGCCGCCAAGCGCTGGATCCAGGAACGCCTGGAAACCACCCTGGGCGCGCCCGCCTACTCGGTCGAAGAAAAGCGCCACATCCTGCAGCAGCTGACCGAGTCCGAAGGGCTCGAGCGCTTCCTGCACACCAAGTACGTCGGCCAGAAGCGCTTCTCGCTGGAAGGCGGCGAAAGCTTCATCGCCTCGATGGACGAAGTGGTGAACCACGCCGGTGAAAACGGCGTCCAGGAAATCGTGGTCGGCATGGCCCACCGCGGCCGCCTGAACCTGCTCGTGAACATCATGGGCAAGATGCCTGGCGACCTGTTCGCCGAGTTCGAAGGCAAGCACGCTGAAGGCCTGACCGACGGCGACGTGAAGTACCACAACGGCTTCTCCAGCGACCTGTCCACCCGTGGCGGTCCGGTCCACCTGTCGTTGGCCTTCAACCCGTCCCACCTGGAAATCGTCAACCCCGTGGTCGAAGGCAGCGCACGCGCTCGCCAGGAACGCCGCGGCGACGCCGAAGGCAAGCAAGTGCTGCCGGTGCTGGTGCACGGCGACGCGGCTTTCGCCGGCCAGGGCGTGGTCATGGAAACGCTGAACCTGGCGCAGACCCGCGGCTACGGCACGGGCGGCACGCTGCACATCGTCATCAACAACCAGATCGGCTTCACGACGTCTGACCCGCGTGACTCGCGTTCGACGCTGTATTGCACCGACGTGGTCAAGATGATCGAAGCCCCGGTGTTCCACGTCAACGGCGACGATCCCGAAGCCGTGGTGTTCGTCACCAAGCTGGCGCTGGACTACCGTCTGCAATTCCGTCACGACATCGTGGTGGACATCGTTTGCTTCCGCAAGCTGGGCCACAACGAGCAAGACACCCCGTCGCTGACGCAGCCCCTGATGTACAAGCGCATCGGCCATCACCCCGGCACGCGCAAGCTGTACGCCGACAAGCTGACCACGCAAGGCGTGCTGGCTGAAGGCGAAGCCGATCAACTGGTGAAGGACTACCGCCAGCTGATGGAAGACGGCCAGCGCACCATCGAACCGGTGCTGACCGACTACAAGAGCAAGTACGCGATCGACTGGTCGCCGTTCCTGGGCGCCAAGTGGACCGATCAGGCCGACACGGCCGTGCCGCTGGCTGAACTCAAGCGCATCGGCGAACGCATCACGACGGTTCCGGAAGGCTTCACGGTGCACCCGCTGGTCGCCAAGCTGCTGAACGATCGCCGCACGATGGCCAAGGGCGAAATGAACCTGGACTGGGGCATGGGCGAACACCTCGCCTTCGCGACCCTGGTGTCCTCGGGCTACGCCATCCGCATCACCGGCCAGGACTCGGGCCGCGGCACGTTCACGCACCGCCACGCCGTGCTGCACGACCAGAACCGCGAACGCTGGAACGACGGCACGTACATTCCGCTGCAGAACGTGTCGGAAGGCCAGGCGCCGTTCACCGTCATCGACTCCGTGCTGTCCGAAGAGGCGGTGCTGGGTTTTGAATACGGCTACTCCAGCGCTGAACCGAACACGCTGACCATCTGGGAAGGCCAGTTTGGCGACTTCGTCAACGGCGCCCAGGTCGTGATCGACCAGTTCATCAGCTCCGGCGAAGCCAAGTGGGGCCGCCAGTCGGGCCTGACGCTGATGCTGCCGCACGGCTACGAAGGCCAGGGCCCCGAGCACTCCTCGGGCCGCATCGAGCGCTTCCTGCAGCTGTGCGCCGACAACAACATGCAAGTGGTCCAGCCGACCTCTGCCTCGCAGATCTTCCACGTTCTGCGCCGCCAGATGATCCGCCCGTTCCGCAAGCCGCTGGTGCTGTTCACGCCGAAGTCGCTGCTGCGCAACAAGGATGCAGGGTCCCCGCTGACCGATCTGGCCGGTGGCAGCTTCCAGCCGGTGATCGGCGAAGTGGACGACACCATCGACGCCAGCAAGGTCAAGCGCGTGCTGGCTTGCTCGGGCAAGGTGTACTACGACCTGGTCAACGCCCGCCGCGAGCGTGGCGCCGACAACGTCGCGATCGTCCGTGTCGAACAGCTGTACCCGTTTGCACACAAGTCGTTCGAAACGGAACTGCGCAAGTACCCGAAGGCAACCGAAGTGATCTGGGTTCAGGACGAACCGCAGAACCAAGGCGCCTGGTTCTACGTTCAGCATCACGTGTACGAGAACATGGTCGAAGGCCAGAAGCTGGGCTACGCTGGTCGTGCCGCGTCGGCATCGCCGGCCGTGGGCTACCTGGCCAAGCACCAGGAGCAGCAGAAGGCCCTGATCGAAACGGCCTTTGCGCCCAAGTTCAAGGTCATGTTGACGAAGTAACCCTGGCTTGATGCACGCGCCGCGGGCGGCAAGCGTTCTGGAACCCCGTTTCGAACCTTGCCGCGCCGCGTGACCAGAACACAACTTTACGGAACAAATAAAATGGCTATTACCGACGTCGTTGTCCCCCAACTTTCCGAATCCGTCTCCGAAGCGACCCTGCTGACCTGGAAGAAGCAGCCGGGCGCTGCCGTTGAAGCGGACGAAATCCTGATCGAAGTCGAAACCGACAAGGTCGTGCTGGAAGTGCCGGCTCCCGCCTCGGGCGTGCTGGCCGAAATCGTCAAGGGCGATGGCAGCACCGTGACCTCGGGCGAAGTGCTGGCCCGCATCGACACCGCTGGCAAGGCCGCCGCCGCCGCGACCGCTCCGGCTGCCGCCGCCCCGGCCGCTGCCCAAGCTGCTGCTGCTCCGGCCGCAGCTGCCCCGGCTTCGACCGCCGCCGCTGGCGTGGCATCGCCCGCCGCTTCCAAGATCCTGGCCGAGAAGGGCGTTGACGCCGCTTCCGTGGCCGGCACCGGCCGTGATGGCCGCGTGACCAAGGGCGACGCCCTGGCCGCCAGCGCTCCCGCCGCCAAGGCCGCTCCGGCTAAGGCCCCGGCTGCCCCCGCCCCGACCACGCTGTCGCTGGACGGCCGTCCGGAACAGCGCGTGCCGATGAGCCGCCTGCGCGCCCGCATCGCCGAGCGCCTGCTGCAATCGCAGCAAGAAAACGCGATCCTGACCACGTTCAACGAAGTGAACATGCAAGCGGTCATCGATCTGCGCAGCAAGTACAAGGACAAGTTCGAAAAGGAACACGGCATCAAGCTGGGTTTCATGTCGTTCTTCGTCAAGGCCGCTGTGGCCGCGCTGAAGAAGTACCCGCTGATCAACGCGTCGATCGACGGCAAGGACATCATCTATCACGGCTACTTCGACATCGGTATCGCTGTCGGCAGCCCGCGTGGCCTGGTGGTGCCGATCCTGCGCAACGCCGACCAGCTGTCCATCGCTGAAATCGAAAAGACCATCGCTGACTTCGGCCGCCGCGCCGCTGACGGCAAGCTGGGCATTGAAGAAATGACCGGCGGCACGTTCTCGATCTCCAACGGTGGCGTGTTCGGTTCGATGCTGTCGACCCCGATCATCAACCCGCCGCAATCGGCCATCCTGGGCGTGCACGCCACCAAGGATCGCGCCGTTGTCGAAAACGGCCAGATCGTCATCCGCCCGATGAACTACCTGGCGCTGTCCTACGACCACCGCATCATCGACGGCCGCGAAGCCGTGCTGGGCCTGGTCGCCATGAAGGACGCCCTGGAAGATCCGCAGCGTCTGTTGCTGGACCTGTAATCTCGACGCTCCGCGCGTGGCGCCGCACCCGGCCTTCGGGCCTGCGGCGCCCCGGCCGGCTCTCAGCCGGCCTCCGGCAACACCGCGTCGGGCGGGGCGTGTTCCACCCCTCATCTCACCCGCGAGAACACTATGTCCAAACAATTTGACGTCGTCGTGATCGGCGCAGGCCCTGGCGGCTACATTGCCGCCATCCGTGCAGCGCAACTCGGCATGTCGGTCGCTTGCATCGACGCCTGGCAGAACGGCCAAGGCGGCCCGGCTCCTGGCGGCACCTGCACCAACGTTGGTTGCATCCCGTCCAAGGCGCTGCTGCAATCGTCCGAGCACTTCGAACAAGCCAACCACCACTTCGCCGAGCACGGCATCGAAGTCAAGGGCGTCAGCCTGAAGCTCGACACGCTGATCGGCCGCAAGAACACGGTGGTCAAGCAGAACAACGACGGCATCCTGTACCTGTTCAAGAAGAACAAGGTCACGTTCTTCCACGGCAAGGGCGCGTTCAGCGGCCAAGTGGAAGGCGGCTGGGCCATCAAGGTCACCGGCACCACGGAAGAAGACCTGGTTGCCAAGCACGTGGTCGTGGCCACGGGCTCGTCGGCGCGTGAACTGCCCGGCCTGCCGTTCGACGAAAAGGTGGTGCTGTCCAACGACGGCGCATTGAACATCGGCGCCGTGCCGAAGACGCTGGGCGTGATTGGCGCTGGCGTGATCGGCCTGGAAATGGGCAGCGTGTGGCGCCGCCTGGGTTCTGAAGTCACCATCCTGGAAGCGATGCCGGAATTCCTGGCTGCCGCTGACGGCCAGGTGGCCAAGGAAGCCCTGAAGGCTTTCACCAAGCAAGGCCTGAACATCCAGATGGGTGTGAAGATCGGCGAGATCAAGGCCACCGCCAAGTCGGTGACCGTGCCCTACGTCGACGCCAAGGGCGCCGAGCAGAAGCTGGTGGTGGACAAGCTGATCGTCTCGATCGGCCGCGTGCCCTACACCGGCGGCCTGAACGCCGACGCCGTGGGCTTGAAGCTGGATGAACGCGGCTTCGTGGCCGTGGACGCCGACTGCAAGACCAACCTGCCGAACGTGTGGGCAGTGGGTGACGTTGTGCGCGGCCCGATGCTGGCGCACAAGGCCGAAGAAGAAGGCGTGGCGGTTGCCGAGCGCATCTCCGGCCAACATGGCCACGTCAACTTCGACACCGTGCCGTGGGTCATCTACACGTCGCCGGAAATCGCCTGGGTGGGCAAGACCGAACAGCAACTCAAGGCCGAAGGCCGCGAGTACAAGGCCGGCAGCTTCCCGTTCCTGGCCAACGGCCGCGCCCGCGCGCTGGGCGACACGACCGGCTTTGCCAAGGTCATCGCCGACGCCAAGACCGACGAAGTCCTGGGCGTGCACATCGTGGGCCCGATGGCCTCGGAACTGATCTCGGAAGCCGTGACCATCATGGAATTCCGCGGCGCCGCCGAAGACATCGCCCGCATCTGCCACGCGCACCCGACCTTGTCGGAAGCCGTGAAGGAAGCCGCTCTGGCCGTGGACAAGCGCGCGCTGAACTTCTAAGCGACGCTTGAGCTGAGCAAGACAGGGGGCGGGTTCCAGGACCCGCCCTTTTTTTATCGCCGGGCCGACCCAAGAGAAGAGCGCCCCTTTGGGGCAGCAAGCATGCCAGGCATGCGTACCGTGGGGGCCCAGTCAAGGTTATCCGATCCACATGAACGTCCGCGAATACTACGAACAGGCATTGGCCGAGCGAGGCTACGAGCCCGATGCCGCCCAGAAGCTGGCGATCGACCGCTTGCAGCGCTACTACGACGAATGGCTCAAGTTCAAGTCGATGCGCTCGAACGCGCTGAAGAAGCTGCTGAACCGGCCTGACGTGCCGCGCGGCGTGTACCTGTGGGGCGGAGTGGGGCGGGGCAAGAGCTTCCTGATGGACGCGTTCTATGCCACCGTGCCGGTCGTGCGCAAGACGCGGCTGCACTTCCACGAGTTCATGCGCGGCGTCCACCGCGAGCTGGAAGAAGTCAAAGGCATGCAGGATCCGCTGGATGAAGTGGCCAAGCGGGTTGCCAAGCGCTACCGCCTGATCTGCTTCGACGAGTTCCACGTGTCGGATGTGGCCGACGCGATGATCCTGCACCGCCTGTTGCTCAAGCTGTTCGAGTACGGCACGTCGTTCGTGATGACGTCCAACTACGAGCCGTCCACGCTGTATACCGATGGCCTGCACCGCGACCGCGTGTTGCCCGCCATCGCGTTGATCCAGTCGCGCATGGACGTGATGAACGTGGATGCCGGCATTGACTACCGCCGCCGCTCGCTGGAACAGGTGCAGTGCTATCACACGCCGCTGGACGAACATGCGCAAGCCGCGTTGCAGAAGGCGTTCGACAGCCTGGCGGATACCCCGCCGCAGGAACCGCTACTGCACATCGAGCACCGCGAGATCCGCGCGCTGGCGCTGGCGGGTTCGGTCGTGTGGTTCGATTTCGCGACCCTCTGTGGCGGCCCCCGTTCGCAGAACGATTACCTGGAACTGGCGAACCGGTTCCACGCCGTGATCCTGTCCGGCGTGCCGAAGATGGGGCCGCGCCAGGCGTCCGAGGCGCGCCGCTTCACGTGGCTGATCGACGTGTTCTATGACCACCGGGTCAAGCTCATCATGTCGGCCGAATGCGAGCCCGAAGCCATCTACACGGAAGGCGCGCTGGCTAACGAGTTCCACCGCACGGTGTCGCGCATCCTTGAAATGCAGTCGCGCGAATACCTGGAATCGGAACGCCGGCTGACCGTGACGTTGTAGTTATGCCGCATCTAGCCCCTGTTGCAGGGGCCGGACGGACATAGAATTGGTAACGCAAGTCATTATCAATTAAGATTTTGAGACTTCTGGTCCCGCACCGCCGTCTCAATCGTGTCCTCCCCCTATCTCCCCGCATCGATCCCGTGCGCCGACTCCGCCATCGCGCCCGTCGATGGCTTGTATCGCGACCACCGCTCCTGGCTGTTCGGGTGGCTGCGCCGCAAGCTGGGATGCGAGCACCGCGCCGAGGATCTGGCGCAGGATGTTTTCGTACGGGTGATCCAGGGGCGCAAGGCGGTGCGCGTGAACGAAGCGCGCGCCTTGCTGACCACGATCGCCAAGGGGCTTGTGGTGGACCACCAGCGCCATGCCGCGCTGGAGTACGCCTACCTGGCGTATCTGGCCACGGTGCCGGAAGCCTATGCGCCGTCGCCCGAGGTGCAGGCCGAGCAACTGCAATCGTTGATGCAGCTGGACCGGTTGCTGGATGGCCTGCCGCCCAAGGCGCGATCGGCCTTTCTGCTGTCGCAGCTGGATGGCCTGACCTATCCCGAAATCGCCCAGCGCCTGGGCGTGTCCTTGAGTTCCGTTCAACAGTACATGGTGCGCGCGATGTCCGCGTGCTACGTGGCGTTCTATGAGTGACGCCGCGCGCGGCATGCCGCCGGACCCGGTCGTGCGCCAGGCCATCGCCTGGTGGGCCAAGCTGCAATCCGGCCTGGCCGACGCGCACGACCGGGAATCCTGTCAGGCCTGGCTGGAAGCGGACGCCGCGCACCGGCAGGCCTGGGACCGATTGCAGGCCATCGGCCGCGATGCGCGCCGGGTGCCGCCGGCGTTGGCCCATGCCGCCTTGAATGCGCCTCGGTCGCCCGGACGCCGCACCGCGTTGCGCGGCCTGCTGGCGTTCACCGGGCTGGCGGCCACGGGTTGGGCCGGTTACCGGCACACGCCCTGGCAGCGTCTGGCGGCCGACCTGAGCACAAGCGTGGGAGAGCGCCGCACCGTGGCGTTGGCCGAGGGCTTGAACATCACCCTGAACAGTGACAGCGCGGTGCGCCTGCATCTGACCGCACAGGCGCGCGGCATCGACCTGCTTCGCGGCGAGATGCTGGTGCACACCGTAGCGCGCCCGGGTATCGGCGCGTTGCGCGTAGACACCGGCTACGGCGAACTCCACGCGGAACAGGCCCGGTTCGACCTGCGTCGCACCGACGAAGGTTCGCGCCTGGGCGTATACGAAGGCAGCGTCGCCTTGCTGCGCGATGGCGTATGGACGCATGCGTCCGCCGGCGAACGCCTGGCCTTTGCGGACGGCGGCCAGATCGGCCGCCACGCGTCCGACCCGGATCGTCTGGCCTGGGTGGACGGCCTGGTGGTGGCCAAGGACTGGCGCCTGGATGACTTCGCCGAGTACCTGGCGCGCCAGCGCGTGGGCCTGATCCGCGTGGATCCGGCCGTGGCGGACCTGAGGTTGTCCGGCGTCTTCCCGCTGGACGACGCCGAACGCGCGTTAAAGGCGTTGGAGCCTGCGCTGCCTATCACCGTGACGCGGCACACGCAATACTGGCTGCAAGTCGGGCCGCGTCAGATCTGACCGTTACAACTTTTTTGCCCGACGCATTGCAGGTTTTTGATCCCCATACGGAAAGGCAGAGATAGACCACCGTACAGGGAGAGTTTTTTGTCTGCTTCATCTCATGCGCGCCTGCGCGCCACGCTGACCACCGGCCGCATGGCCGTGTTGGCCGCCACTTGCGCGGGCGCGCTTGCCGCCGGCATGCCCGCCGCCTGGGCGCAATCCGCACCGGCTGCCGCCGCCAGTGCGTCGCGCACGTATCAAATTCCCGCCGGTCAGTTGGCCGATGCGCTCACGCAGTTCGCGCGCAGCGCCGGCGTCATCCTGTCGTTCGACCCCGCGCTGGTGCGCGGCCAGCGCTCGGACGGGCTGAACGGCGCGTATTCGGTGGGCGCGGGTTTTGCCCGCCTCCTGTCGGGCAGCGGCCTGCAGGCGCGCGCGCAATCGGGCAACACCTGGACGCTGGTGCCGGCGCCCGTGTCGTCGTCGGGCGACACGCACGTGCTGGCGCCGGTGACGGTGTCCGGCATATCGGACAGCGCGCTGGCGCCCACGGTGGGCTACGTTGCCCGCGCCAGCGTCAGCGCGACGAAGACGGACACGCCGCTGATCGAGACCCCGCAGTCGGTGTCCGTCGTGACGCGCGATCAGATCACGGAGCAGGGCGCGCAGACCTTGAACCAGGTGCTGCGCTACACGGCGGGCGTGGCGACCGAATCGCGCGGCGCGACCGCCACGCGCCTGGACCAGTTCACCGTGCGCGGCTTCTCGGCCTCGACCTACCTGGACGGCCTGCGGGTATTCGGCGGACGCGACGCCTTGCCGCAAGTGGACGCCTATCGCCTGGAGCGCGTGGACGTGCTGAAGGGGCCGGCATCGGTCATGTATGGCCAGGGCGGCCCGGGCGGCGTGGTGAACCAGGTCAGCAAGCGCCCGCTGGAGGAGACGCTGCGCGAAGTGGAAGTGCAGGTCGGCAACTATGACTACCGCCGCGCCAATTTCGATTTCGGCGGCCCGGTGGACGAAGAAGGGAAATACCTCTATCGCCTGGTCGGCTCCGGCTACATGTCCGACGGCCAGGTGAAGGACACCAAGGAACGCCGCTACTTCGTGGCACCGGCCTTCACGTGGAAGCCCAACGGCGATACCTCGTTGACCGTGCTGACGAATTTCCAGCGCGATCCCGACATGGGCTCGTACGGCAGCGTGTCGTCGATGCGCACGCTGCTGTCCGCGCCCGACGGCATCCGCCTGCCGTCGGACTATTACGACGGCGATGCCAATTTCGAAAAGAGCGACCGCAAGAGCTACTCGCTGGGCTACGTGCTGGACCACCGCTTCAACGACACGTTCAAGGCGACGCAAAGCCTGCGCTGGACGCGTTCCGAGGCGAAGTACCGCAGCATCTACGGTGCGTCCAATCCGAACTTCGGCTATCTGGACCCGGACTACCTCTATCAGCAACGCGCTTCGATCGCGACCGACGTGGATGTGGGCGCGTTGACCATCGACAACAACCTGCAGGCGCGCTTCAACACCGGCGCCTTCGGCCACACGGTGCTGCTGGGCTTCGATTACCAGCACGTCAAGACCGATACGCTGTCCGGCTTCGGCAGCGCGCCGCCGCTGTACGTGCTGAACCCGGATAACCACCAGAACATTCCGGTGCCGGCCTTCTCGACCGACGCGACGTCCCGCCAGTATCAGACGGGCCTGTATTTCCAGGACCAGATCAAGATCGACCGCCTCTCCGTGCTGCTGGGCGGACGCTATGACTGGTCGCGCACGGTGGGCGAGACCACCACCATCGCGACCGGCCGGGTCGCGCCGTCCGCGCTGAACGCCGAGGCGTTCACGGGCCGTCTGGGCGTGATCTACAACTTCGACAATGGCGTGGCGCCGTACTTCAGCTATTCGGAGTCGTTCGAGCCGCAATCGGGAACGGGCTGGCAGAACGTGCCCTTCAAGCCGATCGAAGGCAACCAGTACGAGGTGGGCATCAAGTACCAGCCGCCGGGCAGCGCCACGATGCTGTCGTTTGCGGCGTTCGATATCCGCCGCGAGAACATGACGACGACCGATCCGGATCCGACGCACATCTGCGGCACGGCGGGCGGCCGATGCTCGATCCAGGCGGGCGAACTGCGCACGCAAGGGATCGAGCTGGAGGCCAAAACCGAGCCGCTGCGCGGCCTGACGCTGGTGGCGGCGTATTCGTTGATGGACAACGAATACTCCAAGGCCAACCCCAGCCTGACCGGATTGAACCTGAAGGGCAAGACGCCGGTGGGCGTGCCGTCGCAACAGGCGTCCGCATGGGCGCGCTACCAGTTGCAGGACGGTCCGCTTGCAGGCATGGGCGTGGGCGGCGGCGTGCGCTACATCGGGTCTTCTTACGTGAACGACACCAACACCATGAAGGTGCCGTCCGTCACGTTGTTCGACTTGATGCTGGACTACGACCTGGGTCGCGTCTCGCCGACGTTGAAGGGCATGCAGGTGGCGCTGAACGTGCAGAACCTGTTCGACAAGGAATACATCGCCTCGTGCTCGGGGGACTCCTGGTGCTGGTACGGCTATCAACGTTCCATCAAGGCCAGCTTGCGGTATCGCTGGTAAGCGGGGCAGGGGAAGCGGTCTGCAAGGGCCGTTTTCCCTTGCGGTCGAGGCCCAAGGCATCGATCCCCAATTATTTGGCGTCTTCGGTAGTGAGAATGGTTATAATTCAGACCCACCTGACAGGCATAGGCCGCGGGGCTTGCCTGCTTGGGTCATCGGACCAGTCTTCGGACTAAAGGAAAAAACCAAAATGAAATTCGCTAGGACTTTGGCCGCGATTGCCCTGTTGGGCAGCGCGGGCGCCGCGCAGGCGCACTTTGTTTGGCTGGAACGCAGCGCCGAGGGTCCGGCCAAGGCGTACTTTGGTGAATGGGCCGACGATCTGCGCGAAAAGCGCGATGGCCTGCTGGGCAAGGTCCTGGTGGCGCCGGTTGTGACGGGCGCGGATGGCAAGGCGCTGAAAGCGTCGGCCGAAGGCGCCGATTTCGTGGAGTTCGGCGCGACGGGCAAGGGCGACGTCCGCCTGGCGGCACCCATCCAGTTCAAGGAAACACTGGTCAAGTACAACGCCAAGGCGGGCCGTGCGGACACGCAAGGCAAGCTGGACCTGGAACTGGTGCCGACGGCTGCGGACGCCAACACGTTCGTCCTGCAATTCCAGGGCAAGCCGCTCGCCAAGACCGAAGTTACCGTGTTCGGTCCGCCCAAGTGGGAAAAGCGTTTCCACAGCGACGAGAACGGCCGCATTGAAATCACGACGCCGTGGCCCGGCCAGTATGTGCTGGAAGCCGCGCACGTCGAAGAGAAGGCGGGCGAGGCCGATGGCAAGTCCTACGCCAAGATCCGCTACGTATCCACCCTGACCTTCAACGTGTCCAAGTGAAAGCTCCCGCAGCCGGCGCAGGCATGATGCGCTACCGAATGGCCGTTTTTTCCAGGATGGCTGCGGCCATCCTGGGCGGCTATGTCCTTGCCTCGGCGGCTGCGGCGTGCCTGGCCGTCTGGCTGCCCATGGGGCGGGCGGACGCCGTCACCGCGGCGCAGATGTTGTCCTTCGTGTTCTACGCCTGTGGCGTGATCTGGGTATTTGCCACGCGCAACGCCTGGCGCGCCTGGATGGGGATCTTGCTGCCGGCCGCCGTGCTGGGCGGCCTGTTCCTGGCGGGGCGCATGATGGGGGCGGCATGAAGGCAGGCAAAGCCCGCGCGCAGGGTGAAGAAGGCCTGCGCCAGTCCATGTCGTGGCTGCACACCTGGGCCGGCCTGATCTTCGGCTGGGTGCTGTTCGCGATGTTCCTGACGGGGTCGCTGGCGTTCTTCCGCCCCGAGATCACGCGTTGGATGCAGCCCGAGATCGACGTCAGGCCGGTGCCTGCCGTGCAGGCCGTGGAGATGGGGCAGCGCTACCTGAGCGAACATGCGCCCGATGCCAAACGCTGGTTCATCACGCCGCCGTCGAACCGCGAGCCGCTGATCCTGATGCTGTATCAGTTGCCCAAGCCCAAGCCGGGCGAACGCGGGTTCGTGCGCGTGAAGCTGGACCCCGCGACGGGGCAGGCCGTGACGGGCCGCGAGACGCGCGGCGGCGAATTCTTCTACCGCTTCCACTTCGAACTGGAAACCGCATTCCCGTGGGGGCGCTGGCTGGCGAGTATTGCCGGCATGTTCATGCTGGTGGCGATCATCAGCGGCATCATCACGCACAAGAAGATATTCACGGATTTCTTTACCTTCCGTCCCAAGAAGGGCGGTCAGCGCGCCTGGATGGACGGGCACAACGTGTTGTCGGTGCTGGGGCTGCCGTTCCACCTGATGATCACATTCAGCGGGCTGGTGCTGTTCATGTTCATGTTGATACCCGCGGGTATCCATGCCGTGTACGAAAACCCCCGCCAGTATTCGGACGACGTCTTCAAATCCTTCAAGGTCACGCCGCCGCTGAACCAGCCGGGGACCCTGATCGCGATCGCGCCGCTGGTGGAACAGGCCCAGCAGCATTGGCAAGGCCGCGTCGGCCGCGTCACTGTCAACAACCCGGGCGATGCCGGGGCGACCGTCACGCTGACGCGGGATGCCGCCGATGGCGTGTCGTACGGCCGGCTGGCGCCCTATATGCGCTTTAACGGCGTGACGGGCGAATTCCAGGAAGGCGAGGACGAACTGAGCGCCACGGTGAAGACCGCCGGCGTCATCACGGGCCTGCATCTGGGGCTCTTCGCCGAACCCCTGCTGCGCTGGTTCTATTTCCTCGTGAGCCTGGCGGGCACCGGCATGGTGGGCACGGGTCTTGTCCTGTGGATTGCCAAGCGCCGCCAGAAGACGCGGCCCGGCGACGCCCGCGAAGCCTTCTCCTTGCGCCTGGTGGACGGCCTGAACGCCGGTACCATCGCGGGCGTCGTGTTCGGCGTGGGGGCCTTTTTCCTGGCCAATCGCTTGCTGCCGGCCGACCTGCCTGGTCGTCAGGATTGGGAAGTGCGGGCCTTCTTCTGCGCCTGGGCGGTGTCGCTCGTCTACGCGTTCCTGTTCCAGCGCCGCAAATGGCAGGATCTGCTGGCGGTGGCCGCCGCGTCGCTGGCCTTGGTGCCGGTCGTCAATGCGTTCACCACGTCGCGCCATCTGGGCGTGTCCCTGCCGCAAGGTGATTGGGTCATGGCCGGGTTCGACCTGACCTGCCTGGCCAGCGCGTTGCTGTTCGGCTGGATGGCGATGAAGGCCGCGCGGGTCCGCAAGGCGCCGGCGAAGGTTTCTGCGAAGGCGGCGGCCACGCCCCGCGCCAGCCAGTCGCCGGCCAAGACGGTTTCCCCCCAGGTCGCTGACCCTGAGGCGCCGCGCGCCTCGAACCCCGTCGTCTATGAACCGCGAGGTGACACGCCATGACGCTTGCCGCTTTCTGCCTGGCGTACGCAGGGTTTTCCGCCCTGTGCCTGGGCATGGACCGCCATTACGAAGACCTGTTCGACCGCGCCATGCCGCGGCGCCACCGGGTACCGTTACGGGCATTCGGCTGGATCGCGCTGGCGCTGTCCTTGTGCGCCTCGGCTGCGGTCTGGGGATGGAGCTACGGCACGGTCGAATGGATCGGCATCCTCAGCATCGCAGGCCTGCTGCTGATCTGGTTCCTGACGTTCCGTCCGCGCGCTGCGCTGACCGCGGGCGGGCTCTGCGCGCTGGCGGCGCCGCTGCTGGCCGTCCTGTAGCCCGGCGAATTCGCGTGGGCGGGGCGGAAGCCCCGGCGGCGGCGTGCGCCGGCACGTTACACTGCTTGTTTCCCCTAGCAAACGCCTCTTCGCCTCTATGAATACCCGCGTCCTTACCGGCATTACCACCACTGGAACCCCCCACCTCGGCAACTACGCGGGCGCGATCCGTCCCGCGGTCCAGGCCAGTACGCAGCCCGGCGTGGACGCATTCTTCTTCCTGGCGGATTACCACGCGCTGATCAAGTGCGACGATCCGGCCCGCGTCGCCCGTTCCCGCCTGGAAATCGCGGCAACCTGGCTGGCCGTGGGGCTGGACCACGAACGCGTGACGTTCTACCGCCAGTCCGATATCCCCGAGATCCCCGAACTCAGCTGGTTGCTGACCTGCGTCACGGCCAAGGGCCTGATGAACCGCGCGCACGCCTACAAGGCGTCGGTGGACCAGAACGTGGCCAAGGGTGTGGAGCCCGACGACGGCGTCACGATGGGGCTGTTCTCGTACCCGGTCCTGATGGCGGCCGACATCCTGATGTTCAACGCGAACAAGGTGCCGGTGGGCCGCGACCAGATCCAGCATCTGGAAATGGCGCGCGATATCGCCCAGCGCTTCAATCACCTGTATGGCCGCGACTACTTCGCGCTGCCTGAAGTGACGATCGAGGAAGACGTGGCGACCTTGCCGGGCCTGGACGGCCGCAAGATGTCCAAGAGCTACAACAACACGATCCCGCTGTTCGAAGGCGGCGCCAGCGCGCTGCGCGCATCCGTGATGCGCATCGTGACCGATTCGCGGGCGCCGGGCGAAGCCAAGGACGCCGAAAGCTCACACCTGTACACGCTGTATCGCGCGTTTGCGACGCAGGCTGAATCGGCGGCGTTCCGCAAGCAGCTGGAAGAGGGGATGGGCTGGGGCGACGCCAAGCAAGCCCTGTACGAACACTTGGAAGCGCTGCTGGCGCCGATGCGCGAGAAGTATTTCGACCTGATCGCCAACCCGGGCCGCATTGAAGACATCCTGCAAGCGGGAGCCGCCCGTGCCCGCAAGCTGGCCGTGCCCATGATGCAGGAACTGCGCGAAGCCGTTGGCTTGCGCAACCTGAACGCGGGCGCCGCAGCCGGCAAGGCGCAGGGCAAGAAGGAAAAGGGCAAGGGCGCGCGCTTCGTCAGCTTCCGCGACGAAGACGGCGGTTTCCGTTTCCGTCTGCTGGGGGTGGACGGCGAAGAGTTGCTGCTGTCGCAGCGCTTTGCCGATCCGAAGGAGGCCGGGGCCTTGATGCGCCGCCTGCAATCGGAACCCGCGGATAGCGTGCTGCAGGCCAGCGCCGAGGGTTACGCGGCGATCGTCGACGGGGTGGCGGTCGCCACGGCGCCGGCAGGCGGGCAGGCCGAGTCCGACTCGCAATTGGCGCGCGCGCGCGACGCCTTGGCGTCGCTGTCGCAGGAATAATGGGCAAGCCGGCGGCGCGTTGCGCCGTCGGCGATCATGACGTTGTCGTGGGGGGGCGGTAACCGGCGTGCGTCAGGCCAGCCGGGCGCTTGCCACGATGCGGCCGTCGCGCACCTGGAAGCGCTGCGCGCTGCCCTGACCGGCGATTTCCAGCATGTCGCCTTCCGAATAGCCCGTGACGTTCGGGCAGTCCAGCCATTCCGGGTTGATGAACGGAAAGTACTTCAGCGTGCCGCTGCCTTGGCTGGCGAAGTCGAAGGTGGTGTTGGCGACCACTTCAGGATCCCACTGGCTGGCGTCGAAGACCAGCGCGCAGCCCGTGCCGATGCGATAGACGATGCTGGCGCCCATGCTGGCGAATCCAAGCGCGCCCACGTGCAGTTGCGCGCCGTTGCGCAGTTCGATGATGCGGGTGCCCAGACGTTCCAGCGTGATGTGCTTAAAGGTCACTTCCGCGCCGTCGACGATCAGATGCGCGTATTGGCCTAGCGTGACTTCGTTGTAAGCGCCGCTGTGGCCGGCTTCTTTTTCGGTAATGGTTGCCGCTTCATTGGCGGCAAGCGTAATGGTATTGCGCATGACGGATGGCTCTCCGGGGGCTCTCGGGGTGGGGCGCTGTTATTGTTGTGCTGCGTGCCTGATAGACGGTTCGCGCCGCGTTTCGCCTGATCATGGAATCTGTGTCTGCCGAGTTCCCCTACGCCAGCGGCTTTTATTATTTGGACACAATTCGATATTTTCCCTTATTTTTCTGGTTTGAGGATTGAGGGAGCGCAAGGAAACGACCCGTTTAAGGGAAAGTCCTAAGCCCAAGAAAAAAGCCCGGCGCAGTGAGCGCCGGGCTTTTTTTGGGGCGATCCGGGAGGATCAGCGCTTGAGCTTGGCGAACGCGTCCGCCATGGCGCTGTTCGTTGCGGCGCCGCCGCCCGCGTTGCCGCGTCCGCCGTCACCCTGGGGGCGACGGGGGCGGTCGCCCCCCTTGGGCGCATCGCCACTGCGACGCGCGGGCGCCGCAGTGTCGTTCAGGCGCATGGTCAGGGCTACGCGCTTGCGCGCCGCGTCCACTTCCAGCACCTTCACGCTGACCGTCTGGCCCACGCGCACCACGTCGCGCGGATCCTTCACGAACTTCTCGGCCAGAGCCGAGATATGGACCAGGCCATCCTGGTGCACGCCGATGTCGACAAACGCGCCGAAGTTGGCCACGTTGGTCACGACGCCTTCCAGCACCATGCCCGGGTACAGGTCGTTCAGCGTTTCAACGCCTTCCTTGAACTGCGCGGTCTTGAATTCCGGGCGCGGATCGCGGCCGGGCTTTTCCAGTTCGGCGAAGATGTCGCGCACGGTCGGCAGGCCGAAGCGCTCGTCGGTGAAGTCCGACGGCGACACGCCCTTCAAGGCGTCGCGCTGACCGATGATCTGCTTCACCTCGGCCTTGATCTTGGCCACGATGCGCTCGACGACCGGATAGGCTTCGGGGTGGACCGACGAGGCGTCCAGCGGATTGTCGCCATTGGGAATGCGCAGGAAGCCCGCAGCCTGCTCGAACGCCTTGTCGCCAAAGCGCGGCACCTTGCGCAGGAGGTCGCGGGTGGGGAATGCGCCGTTCTCGTCGCGCCAGGCTACGATGTTCTTGGCCAGCAGCGAGTTCAGGCCCGACACGCGGGCCAGCAGGGCGGCCGAAGCCGTATTCACGTCCACGCCGACGGCGTTCACGCAATCCTCGACCACGGCGTCCAGCGAACGCGCCAGCTCACGCTGGTTGACGTCGTGCTGGTACTGGCCCACGCCGATCGCCTTGGGATCGATCTTGACCAGTTCGGCCAACGGATCCTGCAGGCGGCGCGCGATGGATACGGCGCCGCGCAGGGTCACGTCCAGATCGGGGAATTCCAACGCCGCGGTTTCCGAGGCGGAATACACGGATGCACCGGCCTCGGAGACCACCACGCGGGTGACTTTCAGGTCGGGGAAGCGTTCCATCATGTCGCCCACCAGCTTTTCGCTTTCGCGCGAAGCGGTGCCGTTGCCGATGGCGATCAGGTCCACCTTGTGGCGCGCAACCAGCGCGGCCAGCGTGTTGATCGTGCCCTCGCGGTCGCGGCGCGGTTCGAACGGGTAGACGGTGGTGGTGTCGACGACCTTGCCGGTCTGGTCGATCACGGCGATCTTGCAGCCCGTGCGGATGCCCGGGTCCAGGCCCAGCACGGCCTTGGGGCCGGCAGGCGCTGCCAGCAGCAGGTCCTTCAGGTTGGCGGCGAACACACGGATGGCCTCGGCTTCGCCGCTTTCGCGCAGGCGGCCGATCAGCTCGCTTTCAAACGCCGTCAGCAGCTTGACGCGCCAGGTCCAACGGCACACTTCGCCCAACCAGCGGGCGCGCGGCGTGGCGTCCAGTGCGAACAGGCCGTTGCCCAGCTTCAGGAAGCTGGCGATGCGCGCCACGCACGGGTGCGGCAATTGCGCTTCCAGTTCAGCTTCCAGCCCCAGGCGCAGTTCCAGCACGCCTTGCTGGCGTCCGCGCAGCAGGGCCAGGATGCGATGGGAAGGCAGCGTGCGCAGCGGCTCGTTGAAATCGAACCAGTCGCGGAAGTTCGCGCCTTCGGTTTCCTTGCCGTCGACCATCTTGGAATAGATCAGGCCGGTGGACCACAGGTGCTCGCGCATGTCGGCCAGCAGGTCCGCGTTTTCAGCGTAGCGTTCGGCCAGGATGTCGCGCGCGCCGTCCAGCGCGGCCTTGGCGTCGTTGATGGACGCCTCGGGGTTCAGGTACTGCGCGGCCAGCGCGGCGGGATCGCAGGCCGGATCGGCCAGGATGGCATCCGCCAGCGGCTCCAGGCCTGCTTCGCGGGCGATCTGGGCGCGGGTGCGGCGCTTGGGCTTGTACGGCGCGTACAAGTCTTCCAGGCGCTGCTTGGTATCGGCCGTTGCGATTTCCTGCTGCAGCTCGGGCGTGAGCTTGCCCTGCTGCGAGATGGATTCAAGGATGGAGCCGCGGCGTTCTTCGAGTTCGCGCAGATAACCCAGGCGAACTTCCAGGTTGCGCAGCACGGTATCGTCCAGGCCGCCGGTGGCTTCCTTGCGATAGCGCGAGATGAAGGGCACGGTGGCGCCGTCATCCAGCAGTTCCACCGCCGAAGCGATCTGGGAGGCGCGCGCGCCGAGCTCGGTAGCGAGCTGCGCGACGATGCGGGCGTTGTCGACGCCGGCGGCGACGTTCGTGATAGCGGAAGTTTCAGACATCTCTATACGACGACAAAAAGGAAAAACAAGGGGCGGATTGTGCCATAAGCCACTGTTACAGAACGTGCCAGAGTGGACCGATCCGTCCCTGCGCGAACCGAAGGCGGGCCCGGCAACGGGTATCATTTGGTCCTTTCCCACATCAGTGTCTGGCGCCCGAACCGTAACCGGTACCGGTTCACCATAGACTCCGACCGACACTAGGCTGCCGTAATGCTGGACCTGGATATTTCCGAATTTTTTGACGAGGACGGGCCCCTGGCCACGGCCATGCCCGGCTACAAGCCACGCCCTTCGCAGGTGGAGCTGTCGCAGGCCATCGGCGACGCCATCCAGGACCGCGCCACGCTCGTGGCCGAGGCGGGCACCGGCATCGGCAAGACCTGGGCCTATCTTGTACCCGCCTTCATCCAGGGCGGCAAGGTGCTGATTTCCACCGGCACCCGCACGCTGCAAGACCAGCTGTTTGCGCGTGACCTGCCGCGCGTGCGCGCCGCGCTGGCCGCTCCGGTGACGGCCGCGCTGCTCAAGGGCCGCGGCAACTATGTCTGCCACTATCACCTGGAACGCCTGCAGGGCGACGAGCGCGCGCTGAAGTCACGTACCGAGATCCAGCAACTGCGCCAGATCCAGGTCTTCGCGGGCATCACCAAGACGGGCGACCGCAGCGATCTTGCGCAGGTGCCCGAAGACGCCGACATCTGGCAGCGCGTGACCTCCACGCGCGAGAACTGCCTGGGCCAGGAGTGCCCGCGCATCCGCGACTGTTTCGTGGTGAAGGCGCGCCGCCAGGCCCAGGAGGCCGACGTGGTGGTGGTCAACCACGCGCTGTTCATGGCCGACCTGGTGCTGCGCGAAGAGGGCGTGACCGACCTGCTGCCCGAAGCCGACACCGTCATCTTCGACGAAGCGCATCAGCTGCCCGACACCGCCACGCGGTTCCTGGGCAGCAGCGTGTCCACGCACCAGCTGATGGATTTCGGCCGCGCGCTGGAAGTGGCCGGCCTGGCGTATGCGCGCGAGGCCGCCAAATGGAGCGACGTCAGCCGCCACCTTGAAACCGCGGCGCGCGAGCTGCGGCTGACCTGTGCGCCGCTGGACCGGATGCCGGGCCGCAAGGCCACGTTCGACGCGATCCCCAACCCCGAGGAATTCGACGAGGCGCTGGCCGCCTTGCGCGAGGCCGTCGACACGGCCACCAAAGCCTTGGGCGCGGTGGCGGAAAAGCATCCCGACCTGATGGCCGCGGCACGCAGCGGCGCCGAAATTTCGGTGCGGCTCAAGCGCTGGGCCACGCCGGGGCGCGCTGATGCCGGCTTGGCCGACGAAGGCTGGGGCCGCGACGACCAGTCGCCCGAACCCGCCGCCTCCGACCTGGGAGACGGTCCGTCCACGCCCGCCGCCATCCTGGAAGGCGTGGCTGCGGCCGCCGAGCAATGGACGGGTCCTGCCGTGCGCTGGGTCGAGCACGGCCAGCATCACGTGCGCCTGCATTCGGCGCCGCTGTCGGTGGCGCAGGCGTTCTCCAAGTACCGCAAGCCGGGCCAGGCCTGGATCATGACGTCGGCGACGCTGTCGGTGAACGGCGAGTTCACGCACTTCACCAGCCAGCTAGGGCTATCGAGCGCCCGCACGGGCAAGTGGGAATCGCCGTTCAACTATCCCGAACAGGCGCTGCTCTTCGTGCCGCGCGGCATGCCTGAACCGCAATCGCCGCAGTTCCTGGACCGTTTCGTCGAAACGCTGATGCCCCTGCTCGAAGCCAGCCCCGGCGGCACGCTGGTGTTGTGCACGACGCTGCGCGCGGTCGATAAGGTCGCGACCCTGCTGGCCGACGCCTTTGACGACGCCGGGCACGACTGGCCGTTGCTGAAGCAGGGCGAGGGCACGCGCCGCGATTTGCTGGACCGCTTCTGCAAGCTCAAGCATCCGGTGCTGGTGGGCAGCGCAAGCTTCTGGGAAGGCATCGACCTGCCTGGCGACGTGTTGACCTTGGTCGCCATCGACAAGCTGCCGTTCGCGCCGCCCGACGACCCCGTCATCGAAGCGCGCCTGCGGGCCTGCCGGGCCCAGGGCGGCAATCCCTTCTCGGAATACCAGTTGCCCGAAGCCGCGATCTCGCTCAAGCAGGGCGCGGGCCGCCTGATCCGTACGGAGTCCGACTGGGGCGTGCTGATGGTGGGCGATGCGCGTCTGGTCGAAAAGCCCTACGGCAAGCGCCTGTGGCGCGGCCTGCCGCCTTTCGCACGCACGCGCGAACTGGAAGAGGTGCTGGCGTTCTACCGCCGCAAGCAGGAAGGCGAGGGCAGCGACGCCTAGCGCCAGGCACGCGCGCCGGCCCGGCCGCTTGCGGTAGTCAAAAAGAAAGCCCCTCTTTCGAGGGGCTTCGCTTTTCCCATGCGGGGAGAATCCGCAGATCAATCAGTCAAACGGGTTCCACCAGCTGCGATCGGCCTTCAGGCCCTTGGTCTTGAAATCGCTGTTGGGGAAGTTCTTGTCGTAGACGCGTTGGGCGTCGTTCTTCAGTTCCGTCATGCCCAGTTTGTCGTAGGACTCGACCATCAGGTAGAGCGCCTCTTCGGTGGCGGGGGCGCCTTCGAAGTCGGTGATGACGGTTTGCGCGCGGTTGGCGGCGGCCACGTAGGCGCCGCGCTCGTAGTAGTAGCGGGCAACGTGGACTTCGTTCATGGCGATGGTGTTGACCAGCCATGCGACGCGCTTTTCGGCATCCACCGTGTACTTGCTGTCCGGGTAGCGCTTGATGAGTTCATTGAACGCGTCGTAGGACGCGCGCAGGCCCTTGGGATCGCGCTCGGCGGGATCCTGGCCGGTGATGTTGCTCATGAAGGCGCTGGCCGGCGTGAAGTTGATCAGGCCCTTCAGGTACAGGGCGTAGTCGGTGCCGGGATGGTTGGGATACAGCTGCTGGAAGCGGTCGATGGCGGCCAGGGCCTGTTCGTTCTCGCCGTCCTTCCAGTTGACGTAGGCCAGCTCAAGCAGCGCTTGCTGGGCGTAGACGCCGAAAGGGTAGCGGCTTTCGATGGCGGTCAGACGTTCGCGTGCTTCCTTCCAGCCTCCGGAGGACATTTCGGCCTTGGCGTCGGCGTAGAGCTGTTCGGCGCTCCAGTTGGTGGTCTTGTCGTACTTGCTGTTTGTCGAGCCGCAACCGGCGATGACAATGACGGCCAATAGCGCGATAACCACGCGCAAAACCGGCCCGCTTCGGGATGCGGGGTTCGAGGGAGCTGCGGGGTGGTGAATCACGAGAATCGTATCCTTGGTGTTAGCATGGCAGGCTGATTATATGATTTGTCTCCATGTCTGATACAGCCGCCGGCACAGATCTCGTTTCCGACGATGAACTTCTGGGCCTTTCCGACGAAAACGCCGACGAAAACCCCAATGAAAACCGGGGTGAACCGCAACTTGTAACGGTGCCTTCCACGACGAAGGCCGACCGGCTGGACAAGGTGCTGGCCGGGTTGTTGCCCGACCATTCCCGCAGCCGCCTGCAAGGCTGGATCGAAGCCGGCAATGTGCACGTCAACGGCGCGCCCGGCAAGGTCCGTCAGACGGTCGGCCCCGGCGACGAGCTGCAGGTGTGGGCCCAACCGGCGCCCGATGCGCGCGCCTTCACGCCCGAGCCCGTTGAATTCCTCGTGGTGGACGAAAGCCCCGAGTGGATCGTGGTGAACAAGCCCGCGGGGCTCGTCACCCATCCCGGCGCGGGCAACTGGAGCGGCACGCTGCTCAATGGCCTGCTCTACCGCTACCCCGAATTGGCGTCCGTGGCGCGTGCCGGTATCGTTCACAGGCTGGACAAGGACACCTCCGGACTGATGGTGGTAGCCCGCAACGAGCGCGCCCAGACGCATCTGGTGCGCCAATTGCAGGCGCGCAGCATGGGACGCGAATACGTGGCGCTGGCGCATGGCTGGATCGCGAACGGCGGCCGTGTCGAACGCGCCATCGGCCGCGATTCCCGCGTGCCGATCCGCATGAGCGTTGAGCGTCCCGTGGCACCCAAACCCGCCATTACCAATTACGCGCCAGCGCGCCGCGGCCAGGTGGACCCTGGCGGCCGCGTCACCGAAGTGGTGTGCCGCCTGGAAACCGGCCGCACCCACCAGATCCGCGTGCATATGGCCAGCCTGGGTCATCCGCTGCTGGCCGATACGATCTACGGCGGCAAGAACATTGCCGGGGCGCAGCGGCAGATGCTGCACGCCCGCGCCCTGCATTTTGACGACCCGGGTGGCCGCGGCGAAGTCCGATTCGCCGCCGCCGTGCCCGAGGACATGACCCTGGTCCAGGAAAGCATTGCATGGAACGCGTGATCGCCAGCCTGCCTGTCGTGACCGGCCCGGAATGGGCCGGCGTGAATTATTTCTGCACGACCCGCGCAGGCGGCGTGGGCGTGGCGCCGCACGACACCCTGAACCTGGGGCGTCGCGCGGGCGATGATCCGGACACGGTGGCCGAGAACCGGCGCCGCGTGCGCGCCGCCGTGCCGGCCGACCCGCTGTGGTTGCGCCAGGTGCACGGCAGCGAGGTTGTGGACGCCGATGCGCAGGACGTGCCGGACGAACCTGCAGTAGACGCCAGCGTCACGGCGCAACCGGGCCGCGTGCTGGCCGTCATGGTGGCGGACTGCCTGCCGGTGGTCATTGCCGATGCCGACGGGCAGGTGCTGGGCGCGGCGCATGCCGGCTGGCGCGGCCTGTCGGGCGGCGTGCTGGAACATACGCTGGCGGCCATGCGCGCCAAGGCTCCCGCGGCTACCGGCTGGCGCGCCTGGGTCGGCCCCGGCATCGGCCCGCAGGTGTTCGAGGTGGGGCAGGACGTGCTTGACGCCTTCACGCAAGACGATCCCGCCACCGCGCGCTACTTCACGCCGCGCGCCGGTCTATCGGGAAAGTGGTTGGCGGACCTCGCCGGATTGGCGGATTTCCGCCTGCGCCGCGCCGGGGTACAAGAGGTGGCCTTGTCCGGGATGTGCACCGTATCCGAATCGGAACGCTTCTTCTCGTACCGACGCGACGGCGAAACCGGACGCATGGCGCTGCTGGCCTGGCTCGACCCGGTTTGATCTTGCGCAAGGCCGGCCGCCGGGCTTGAGATCTACCCTGGCGGTCTCCTTGTATACCCGCATTGACAGTCCTGGACCCGGAATGCAACATCAATCGAGCAGTCTCGATAACAAGGTGTCGAAGTGAACGCCAATCTCTCCGCCGCAGGGCCCATACCGGTGAGCGTGGCACCGGAAATCCTGGCCGATATTCAGGCCGAGTTCTCGCGCGAGTGGCAGCGCCTTTGTGACGACGCCCGCCGCGGTGCGCTTGCGCCTCTGGCCGACCGCCGCTTCGCCGGCGACGCCTGGGCCGCCAACGGTTCGCATCTGCTGCTGGCGCATACCTATCTGCTGTCGGCCCGCGCCATGCAACGCATGGTCGATGCGGCCCAGGTCAGCGAACCCATGCGCGAGCGCCTGCGTTTTTCCATCATGCAATGGGTCGACGCGCTGTCTCCGTCGAACTTCCTGGCGCTGAATCCGGATGCCCAGCAATCCATCGTGGAAAGCGCGGGCCGCGCCTTGAACGAAGGGCTGGCCAACCTGTTGGGCGACGTCAAGAAAGGCCGCATCACCCAGACCGACGAATCGCAGTTCGAGATCGGCCGCAACGTGGCGGTGACGCCCGGTGAAGTGGTGTTCGAGAACACGCTGTTCCAGCTGATCCAGTACGCGCCGTCCACCGCCACGGTGCACGAGCTGCCGCTGGTGATCGTGCCGCCGAACATCAACAAGTTCTACATCCTGGACCTGCAGCCCGAGAATTCCTTCGTGCGCCATGCGGTGGAGCAGGGCTACACCGTGTTCCTCGTCTCCTGGCGCAATCCGGTGGCTAGCGACACCGATGGCGTGGACCGCGCCACCTGGTCCGATTATCTGGATGACGCCGTCCTGCAGGCGCTGCGCGTGGCCAGCGACATCACCAAGCAGCCCAAGGTCAACGCCCTGGGGTTCTGCGTGGGCGGCACGATGCTGGCGTCGGCGCTGGCGCTGGCCGAGGCCCGCGGCGAACAGCCCGTGGCGTCCCTGACGCTGTTGACCTCGCTGCTGGACTTCCATGACACCGGCATCCTGAACGTCTTTGTCGACGAAGCGCATGCGCTGCTGCGCGACCATCAACTGGGCAACGGCGGGCTGATGCCCGGCCGCGACCTGGCCACCACGTTCTCGTTCCTGCGGCCCAACGAGCTGGTCTGGAACTATGTGGTGGGCAATTACCTGAAGGGCCAGAAGCCGCCCCCGTTCGACCTGCTGTTCTGGAATGGCGACAGCACCAATCTGCCGGGGCCGTTCTTCTCGTGGTACTTCCGCAATACCTACCTTGAGAACAACCTGAAAGTGCCTGGCCGCGCGCAAGCCGCCGGCCTGCCGCTGGACCTGACGCGCCTGACGATGCCGGCGTACATATTCGGGTCTCGCGAAGATCACATCGTGCCTTGGGTGTCGGCCTATGCCTCCACGCAACTGCTGCGCGGACCGCAACGCTTCGTGCTGGGGGCCTCGGGCCACATCGCCGGCGTGGTGAATCCGCCGGCCAAGAAGCGCCGCAGTTATTGGGTGGCGGACAAGCTGGGGAACACGGGCCATGACATGCCCGGCGACCCCAAGGCCTGGTTTGCGCAGGCGACTGAAAATGCGGGCAGCTGGTGGCCCGACTGGACGCAATGGCTGTCCCGGCATTCGGGCAAGCAGGTCAAGGCGCGCACGAAATTAGGCAATGCCAAGTACCGGCCGATCGAGCCGGCGCCTGGCAGGTACGTGAAGGTCCGGGCTGCCTGAAACCGCCATGCGCGGTTGGCCCAGGCCAATAAGAAAGTTAATCAACGAGGCGTCCGTCGCACACAGGAGGAAGTCCAATGAGCGGAAAACTGGCTTACGTAACAGGCGGGATGGGCGGTATCGGCACCTCTATTTGCCAGCGCTTGGCCAAGGATGGCTTTCGCGTGGTGGCAGGTTGCGGCCCAAGCCGCAATTACCAGCAATGGCTGGATGAGCAGGCAGCGCAGGGCTACACGTTCTATGCATCGGTAGGCAACGTGTCGGACTGGGATTCGACGGTAGCGGCCTTTGAACGGGTCACCGCCGACCTGGGCCCGGTCGATGTGCTGGTCAACAACGCGGGCATCACGCGCGATGGCCTGTTCCGCAAAATGAGCGCGGATGATTGGCGCGCGGTCATCGACACCAACCTGAACAGTCTCTTCAATGTGACCAAGCAGGTCATCGAGGGCATGGTCGAGCGTCAGTGGGGCCGCATCATCAACATCAGCTCGGTGAACGGGCAGAAGGGCCAATTCGGCCAGACGAACTATTCCACGGCGAAGGCGGGCATCCACGGCTTCACCATGGCGCTGGCCCAGGAAGTCGCCAGCAAGGGCGTCACGGTCAACACGATTTCGCCGGGCTACATCGGCACGGACATGGTTCGCGCCATCCGTCCCGAAGTGCTCGAGAAAATCGTGGCCACCATCCCGGTGCGCCGTCTGGGCACGCCCGAGGAAATCGCCTCCATGACCTCGTGGCTGGCTTCGGATGAATCCGGCTTTTCGACTGGCGCGGATTTCTCGCTCAACGGCGGCCTGCACATGGGCTAATGTTGGTCAGCGGGCCGCCATCGGGCGGCTCCAGGCGCTGGAAGGCCTCGGGGAGAGGGCCTTCCGGCATTACACTCCACCTTATCCGAAGTCTTAGAGATCGCCCGATCCGGGGACACACATGACGCAAGCACAAACCGGCGCCAGCCTGCGCCTGATTAAAAAATACCCCAACCGTCGCCTATACGACACCCGGACCAGCACCTACATCACTCTGGCAGATGTCAAGCAACTGGTCCTGGCCAACGAAGAATTCCAGGTGGTCGACGCCAAGAGCGGCGAAGACCTGACGCGCAGCATCCTTTTGCAGATCATCCTGGAAGAGGAAAGCGGCGGCATGCCCATGTTCTCGTCGAACATGCTGTCGCAGATCATCCGTTTCTACGGCCACGCCATGCAGGGCATCATGGGTTCTTACCTTGAGAAGAACATCCAGGCCTTCATGGAAATCCAGACGCGCATGGCCGAACAGTCCAAGGGACTGTATGGCAGCCAGTTCGGGCCCGAAGCCTGGACCCAGTTCATGAACGTGCAGACGCCCATGCTGCAGAACATGATGAACAACTACATCGACCAGAGCAAGAACCTGTTCGTGCAGATGCAGGACCAGATGCAGGACCAGACGCGCGCGATGTTCTCGACGTTCCCGTTCACGCCCGGCAGCACGCCGCCGGGGTCGGGCCGCAAGTAATCGCCGCAAAGCGGGCGGGCCAGGCCCTTCCGTTGAACCAGAAGCCGGCAGGGCCATCGCCTGACCGGCTTTTTTGTTGCCGCTCACAGGTGCATCGTGACCGGGGCGCCCGTTGACTGAACGCAATAATCCGCCCCTTTTTTGGCCTCCGGGTTCAGGGATATGTCAGTTTTTTTGGTTACATTAATGAAAACGGTTCTTGTTTAGCTTATTGGAACCGCCATTCATTTGTGTCTCAAGGATTATGCACATGATCAAGAAAGCCTTGGCGCTGGCCATCGTCGCTCTGAGCGTGTCTGCCGCGCAAGCGGCCGAATACCCCATCGGCAAGCCGGTTGAGAAGGGCGGCATGGAAATTGGCGCGGTCTATCTGCAGCCGATCGAAATGGATCCGCCCGGGATGATGCGTCCTGCCAAGGATTCTGACGTGCACCTTGAGGCCGATATCCACGCCACCGCCGGCAACAAGACGGGCTTCCCGGAAGGCGAGTGGGTGCCTTACCTGGTCGTGAATTTCGAGATCCAGAAGGTCGGCAGCCAGAACGTGCAGAAGGGCACCTTCATGCCCATGGTCGCCAACGATGGCCCGCACTACGGCGACAACATCAAGCTGGAAGGCCCGGGCAAGTACAAGCTGAAGTACACGATCCTGCCGCCGTCCGAAAACAAGATGGCTCACTTCGGCCGCCACGTCGACAAGGAAACCGGCGTGGGTCCGTGGTTCGAGCCGTTCGAACTGGAATATGAATTCGTCTACGCCGGCACCGGCAAGAAGGGCGGATACTGATCGTGCGCCGCCTGCATCGCGTTGTTGCCGCCGTGCTGATCGGCCTGGCCGCTTTTGCCGGCATGGCACCCGCGCAGGCGGACGAATTGCCGACGTTCACCTTGAGGTTCAAGCCGGACGGCACGTTCGAGCCGGCGACCCTTGAAGTGCCCGCCGGCCGTTTCAAGATCGAGCTCATCAACGAGAGCAACGAGCCGGTGGAATTCGAGAGCATTCCGCTGCGCAAGGAAAAAGTGCTGGGCCCGGGGGTGAAATCCTTCGTGGTGATCACCATTTCCCGTCCCGGCGAGTATCCCTTCTTTGATGACTTTCACCAGAGCGTGAAAGGCACCCTGGTCGTCAAGCCCAAGGAATAAGCGGTAGCAATACATGGAACAGGTCCTCTTTATCGTCTGGCGTGAAAGCGTCGAAGCCATGCTGGTGGTGGGCATTTTGTACACCTGGCTGCGCTCCACGCCCGAAGGCAAGCGCGGGCTGAATTACCTGTGGGGCGGTGTGGCCGCAGGGCTGGCCCTGGCCGTGGCGCTGGCGCTGGTGCTGCTGGGCGTGTCGTCCTGGCTCAGCGACGAAGGCCAGGAATGGTTCCAGGCCATCATGTCGCTGGCGGCGTGCGCGCTGGTCGTGCAGATGGTCGTGTGGATGAAGAAGCACGGCCGCACGCTGAAAGGCGAACTGGAAAGCGGGGCGCGCAGTTCGGTGGCCAACGACAACTGGTGGGGCCTGTTCGTGCTGGTTGCCATCGCCGTGGCGCGGGAAGGTAGCGAAACCGTGGTGTTCCTGTACGGCACCGTATCGGCGGGCGAAGGCGGCAGCAACATGCTGATGCTGGCGCTGGCCGGCGTCGCGGGTTTTGCCGTGGCCTTGCTGACGTTCTGGCTGCTGCAACTGGGCGGCAAATTGATTACCTGGCGCCGCTTCTTCCGCGTGACCGAAATTCTGCTGCTGCTATTGGCCGGTTCGCTGCTGGTCGGCGGCCTGGACCACTTGATTTCGCTGGACGTGCTGCCGACGATCATCGACCCCGTGTGGGATAGCTCGTGGCTCCTGAGCGACAGCACCGGCATCGGCAAGATCCTGGCGGACTTCGCTGGCTACCGCGCCCTGCCGGCCCTGATCTCGGTTTTGTTGTGGGTGGCTTACTGGATCGTGGTCTGGGCGCTGCTGCGCTGGGTAGGCAACAAGCCAGCCCGTGCGCCGGCCGCCGCCCGGAGCGCATCCTGATTCCGACGTGATGCCCGACTGAACAATGAAGGTTTGACCATGGCAGCTGTACTCGGGAGGGTGACTTCCCGGATCGCCGATTTCTTCCGTGACCATGCCCCGCTGTTGCGCAAGCTGCAGTGGGGCATTGTCGCGTTGTACGCGTTCCTACTGATCGTGCCCGCGATCCTTCCTTTGCCGGACAACACGGCGTCGGTCTTCAATAACCTGACGATCGTGGCGCAGTTTGCCTTCTGGGGCGTCTGGTGGCCGTTCGTGCTGATTTCCATGCCGATCCTGGGCCGCGCCTGGTGTGGCTGGTTCTGTCCCGAAGGGATGCTGACCGAGTGGGCCAGCGAACGGGGGCAGGGGCATGCCATTCCGAAATGGATGCGCTGGGGCGGCTGGCCCTTCGTGGCCTTTGCGTTGACGACGGTCTACGGCCAGTTGGTCAGCGTGTACCAGTATCCGCTGGCGGTGCTGGCCGTGCTGGGCGGGTCCACCGTGGCGGCGATGATCGTCGGCTGGCGCTATGGCCGCAGCAAGCGCGTGTGGTGCAAGTACCTGTGCCCGGTCAACGGCGTGTTCAACCTGCTGGCCAAGCTGGCGCCGTGGCACTTCAAGGTCGACGAAGAGAAGTGGCGCCACCCGGTCATCCGGATCGAACCCATCAACTGTGCGCCGCTGGTGCCCCTTCGCCACATGAAGGGCGCCGGCGATTGCCACATGTGCGGCCGCTGCAGCGGTTATCGCGGCGCGATCCAATTGACGCCGCGTTCCCCGGAAGAAGAGATCGTGCACGTCGCCGACGGCGACGCGTGGCAAACCGCGCTGCTGTGCTTCGGACTGATGGGCATCGCGATCGGCGCCTTCCTGTGGAGCGCCAGCCCCTGGTATGTGACGGCCAAGCAATGGGCCGCGACGTGGCTGGTGGAACACGACATCATGTGGCCGCTGATGGACAACGCGCCCTGGTTCATCCTGACCCACTATCCGGATGTGAACGACAGCTTCTCGTGGCTGGACGGCGCAGGCATCCTGCTCTTCGTCGTCGGCGCGACGGTCATTGTCGGGGGCGCAAGCTTCCTGTCGCTGTGGATCGCCGACCGCCTGGCGCCCGCTGCGGGCCAACCGGATGCGCCTGCCACGCGGTGGATCCGTCCCGGTGTGCACAAGCTGGCGCAGGCGCTGATTCCGTCGGCCGGCATCGGCGTGTTCCTGGGCTTGTCCGCCACCACGGTCAACCTGCTCAAGCATGAAGGCGTGCAAGCCGCCTGGGCCGGTCCCGTGCGTTTTACGCTGCTGACGCTTGCCGTGTTGTGGACCTTGCGCCTCTTCGCGCGCCTGCTGTCGCAGCGCCAGGTCAGCGGCTGGCGCAAGGGCGCCGCCTGGCTCGTGCTGGTGGCAGGCTTGGTGCCGTTCTGCATGGCCTGGGTGCTTTTCTTTGCAATCTGGTAAGTACTGCTTGATGGTCTGAAGCGGGGCGCTGCGATACATTGGAAGGCTTAGCCGGACTGGCCGGCGGTCTTCCTCTACACGCCTTTCGATGACTTCCTACGCGTTTCGCCTGCTCAACGTTTTTGCGTCCACCACCTTCAGCGGCAACCAGCTTTGCGTGTTTGAAGACGCGCGCGGCATGGACGACGCCACCATGCTGAACCTGGCGGCGCAATTCAATCTTTCCGAAACCACCTTCATCCTGCCGTCCGACCGTGCGGACGCGCACGTGCGCATCTTCACGCCCGGCTACGAAATGAAGTTCGCCGGCCATCCGACCATCGGCACCTCGCAAGTGGTGCGTGACCTGCGCCAGACGGGCGACGCGCTGACGCTCGAGTTTAAGGCGGGCGTGGTGCCGGTCGTGGCTCGTGGCGACGCCTGGACCTTTACCGCCCCATGCCCCGATGGCGTGCGTACGGCGCCGCCGGAACTGGACCGCGCCGAGATCGCGGGCCTGGTCGGGCTGGATGCCGATGATCTGTTGGGCGACCCGATCTGGGTGGACACCGGCGCGGACCAATTGCTGGTGCCGCTGGCCAGCGTCGAGGCCGTGCGTCGCGCGGCGCCGGACGCCTCCAAGCTCCATCGCTGGCAGGCCAGCAGCCTGGGCCGCAAGACGCTGTACGTGTTTGCCTTCGACGAAGGCAATGTGCAGGACGCGCGCCAGGTGGTGGTGGCCCGCTACTTCTTTGCCAAGGCAGGCGGCGGCGTGGACGAGGATGCGGGTACCGGGTCGGCGTGCGCCAACCTGGGCGGCTGGCTGATCCACAACAAGCGTGCGTTGCCCGCCAGCATCCTGGTCGAGCAGGGCGATCAGATGGGTCGGCCCTGCCGGTTGTTGTTGGACGTGCTGGCCGATGGCCGTATCCAGGTGGGCGGCCGCGCGCTTGAGATCGGCCGGGGTTCGATCAGTATCTGAACGATTGCGCGGGCGGCGCGCAAACGAAAGCGGCGCCTGTGTATCACAGGCGCCGCGGGCTCTCTAGGCCTCAGTGGGAAACGGTATCGGCGTTACTTCTTGTTCTTGGCCGGGTCGACCTTGATGTTGTTCATGACCTGCTTGACGCCTTCGACGCCGCGAGCCACGGTGGCCGCGTGATCAGCTTCGGCGGCAGTGCCCACCGAACCCGTCAGCGTGGCCACGCCGTTGTTGGTTTCCACGGCGATATCCAGGGCGCTCAGTTGCTTGTCGGCGACGATGGCGGCCTTGACCTTGGTGGTCACGGTCGCATCCGATGCGTACTCGCCCACGGATTGCTTGGGCTTGCCGTCATCGGCCGCAAAAGCCATGGAAGTGAAGACGGCGCCAGTTCCCAGTGCAGCAGCGGCGATCAGCTTACGAAGTTCCATAGTTGTGCTCCTTTAAATATCTAGTGTTCGGCGCGTCGTCTCAGACGACGCGGACTTGCAAAACTCTTGGGGGGTACGCGTTTTATCAACGTGTCCTATTTTTTCCGAAGGGCGCCGCTCAGGATGGACAAGAGCGCCAGCACCAGGAAGACGAAGAACAGGACCTTGGCGATACCCGCAGCCCCGGCGGCAATGCCGCCGAAGCCGAGAACCGCCGCGATGATCGCGATGACGAAGAAAACAACGGCGTAGTGCAACATGTCAGCTTCTCCAGTGGTTTCGACCGATCAAGGCGGGTGGGGGAATCAGGGATTGCGGTCGAAGAAATCCCGGACTTCCTTCTGGGCTTCATCCTTCGTCTTGCCATAACGCTCCTGGATCAAACCAGCCAGGCGTTCGGCGTTGCCTTCGGTACGGGTCAACTCGTCGTCGGTGAGTTCACCCCAGGCCGCTTTGGCCTTGCCGGTCAGTTGCTTCCACTTGCCGGCGATGATGTCGTTATTCATGGTGACCTCTCTCTGTCTGCTTGCGACACAAGGCTTATGGCCTATAAGTCCTGCAATCGCGGTTGAGTTGGACACTGATCAGCTAGCCCCTACCGTACGAGCCCGGTGGCAGGCCTGTCAAACCTGGCTGTGGGTAAATGTAACGGCGCAAAGTGCGAGTTTTGCGGGGTTCTTCGACGGGCCGGACTGGCGGGCGTACCAGAGGTAGGAGTTACATTTCCGCAATGTTTTGTCCCCTTTTGATCGGGGCTAGTAACGGGAGTTGCAGGGGATTTGGCGCCTGCCTGCGCTGGCTGTCGCGCACGTGCCCCGGTATAGTCGTGGCGGAACCCGCCGTGCGGTTCACCAACAGGGAAGGGAGAGGGGCAGGCATGACGCAACGACTTTGCAGCGCTATCTTGTTGACGCTGGCCGCCATGGCGGCCGTGGGATGCACCCACGTGACGGACCGCTACCAGGCGTCGGCGCCTGTGGAGGCCTCGCGCGGCTGATGCGGGGCACGGCATGGCGGTAAAGCAAACGGGGCGCCAGAGCGCCCCGTTTTGCATTGCCGCGAGCGCGGCGGGCAGCGGTGGGATCAGCCCTCAGCGATGCGGCGGGCGATGTGGTCTAGCGCCTCTTCCACCTGGTCGACCAGGATCAGGCACAGGTCGCCGGCCGCCAGACGCGCGAGTGCCGTGTCGATGGCCAGGAACTCGCCGTGGATCTCTTCGATGTGGGTCGTGCGCGGCGCGCCGACCAGGCCTTCCTGCAGCAGCGCCAGCACTTCGCCGTCGGCGCGCCCGCGTTGGCATTGGTCCTGGTACAGCAGCACATCATCGAACGCGGCGCCCAGGATCTCGGTCTGCATGCGGATGTCTTCGTCGCGACGGTCGCCCGCCCCGCTGATGACGACCGAACGCCGCTTGGCGGGCATGGCGTCCACGGCGCGTACCAGGGCCAGGATCGCATCGGGATTGTGGCCGTAGTCCGCGATCACCGTGGCGCCGCGATGCTCGAACACATTGAAGCGTCCCGGAGCCGTCTGGGCGTCGTTCACGAACGTGGCCAGGCCGCGGCGGATGATGTCCCAGTCCAGGCTCAGCGCCCAGGCGGCGGCGATCGAGGCCATGGCGTTTTCCACCTGGAACGTGATCGTGCCGTTGCGCGTGAGCGGGATGTCGGCTAGCGGGAAGCGGACCTCTTCCGTGCCCTGCGCGGCAACGATCGCATCGCCGTCGCGGTACACCGAGCGCAGGCCTTGCGCACGATGCGTGGCCAGCACGGGATGGTTGCGGTCTTCGGCGAAGTAGGTGATGGAACCCGGGCAGCTCGCGGCCATTTCGGCCACGATGGGGTCGGCGGCGTTCAACACGGCAGTGCCCGTGGGATGCACGTGCTGCACGATGACCCGCTTGACCACGGCCAGGTCTTCCACGGTGCTGATGTAGCCCAGCCCCAAGTGGTCGCCCATGCCGATGTTGGTGACGATGGCCACGTTGCAGCGGTCGAAGGCCAGGCCTTCGCGCAGGATGCCGCCGCGCGCCGTTTCGAACACCGCAGCGTCCACGTCGGGATGCATGAGCACGCTGCGCGCGCTGCGCGGGCCGCTGCAGTCGCCGGTGTCGATGCGCAGGTTGTCCACGTAGACGCCGTCGGAATTCGTCATGCCGACGCGGTTGCCGGCCGTGCCCAGCAGGTGGGCGGTCAGGCGCACCGTGGTGGTCTTGCCGTTGGTGCCGGCAACCGCCACGACCGGGATGCGGCCGTCGTCGCCGTCGGCGTACATGTTGGCGATGATGGCCTCGCCCACCGCGCGGCCCTTGCCGAACGACGGGTTCAGGTGCATGCGCAGGCCGGGCGCGGCGTTCACTTCCACCACGCCGCCGTGCTGGTCTTCCAGCGGGTAATGAACGCTTTCCGCAACGACGTCCACGCCGCAGATGTCCAGGCCGATCATGCGGGCCGCCGACACGGCGCGCGCCGCCATTTCGGGGTGCACTTCGTCGGTCACGTCGGTGGCCGAGCCGCCCGTGCTGAGGTTGGCGTTGTTGCGCAGGAAGATCAGCGTGCCCAGCGGCGGCACGGAATCGGCGTCGAAGCCCTGCTTTTTCAGGGTGGCCAGCGCGATGTCGTCAAAGCGGATCTTGGTCAACGAGGTGGCGTGCCCGTCGCCGCGCAAGGGGTCCGAGTTGACCTGGTCCACCAGTTGGCGGATGGTCTGCTGCCCGTCGCCGGTGACTTGGGGCGGATCGCGGCGCGATGCGGCCACGAGCGCGCCCCCCACCACCAGCAGGCGGAAATCGTGGCCCGGGATGTAGCGTTCGACGATGACTTCCGAGCTGACTTCCTCGGCCACTTCAAAGGCCTGGATGACGCGCTCGCGCGTTTCGATGTTCACGGCCACTCCGCGTCCCTGGCTGCCGTCGCGCGGCTTGACGACGACGGGGCCGCCCAGCTCTTGCGCGGCTTCCCAGGCGGCTTCCGCCGTGGTCACGGAACGGCCCATCGGCACCGGCACGCCGGCGGCGTCCAGCAGCATCTTGGTCAGGTCCTTGTCCTGCGCGATCGATTCCGAGATGGCGCTGGTCAGGTCGGTTTCAGCGGCCTGGATGCGGCGTTGCTTGCTGCCCCAGCCAAACTGCACCATGCTGCCCTGGGTCAGGCGGCGAAAGGGGATGTTGCGGGCGACGGCGGCATTCACGATGGCGCCCGTGCTGGGCCCCAGGCGCACGTCTTCGTCCAGTTCGCGCAGGCGCTTGAGCGCATCGGCAAAGTCGAACGGGGTGTCATCCAGCGCGGCGCGCACCAGCGCTTGCGCCAGCTCCATCGCCAGCTTGCCGACTTCCTCTTCGCTGTACTCCACCACCACCTGGAACACGCCGGGCTCGATGGTCGACGAGGTGCGGCCGAAGGTCACGGGGCAGCCGGCATGCGCCTGCATCGTCAGCGCCACGATCTGCAGGACGTGGGCGATCGACACGGCGCCTTGATGGCCTTCCGGGCGCATCAGGCCGATCTGCGGCAGCCGCGCGCGCAGGCGGGCTTCGAACTCGGGCAGATTGTCGATGGAACACTCGGCGTCGGCGCAGGAAACGATGGCCTCGATCGCGGTGTTCTTGCTCCACAGATTGGGGCCGCGCAGGGCTCGGATACGGGAAACTTCCATGGCAGGTATTCCTGTCAGTATTGTTGAATCCAGCGGCGGACCAGATCGATGGTGGGGCCGGAGAATGCTTCGTCGGATTGCAGCAGGGCGAAGTCGCCGGCCGCAATGCCGTTCAGCACGCTCTCGATGGCCTTGCCATGGTCGGGCTCGTCCTGGATGTCTTTCACGCGGCTGCCTTGCGACAGGCCCTGGCGCAACAGCGCGCGCGCCTGGCCCTCGGGGCGCTTGCTGTCCACCGTCTTGTCGTCGTAAAGCACAACGCGGTCGAAGGCGTCGCCCAGCAGGCGGCCTTGCTCGATCAGGTCCGCGTCGCGGCGGTCGGCGCCGGCGGAATAGACCGCGGCGCGGGTCGCCGACGGGAACTGGTCGATGGCGGCGATCAGCGGGCGCAGCGCCGACGCGTTGTGCACGTCGTCCACGACCACCGTACTGCCGTTGCGTTCGAACAGCGTGAATTGCCACGGCGCATCGGCCTGGTCGATGTCGAAGGTCTCGATGCCGGCGCGGATCAGTTCCACGGGAATGTCCAGCGCCCAGGCGGTGCCCACGGCGGCCAGCACGTTCTCAACCTGGAAGGCCACGCGGCCGCCATGCGTCAACGGGATCGCGGCTACGTCGGCCAGCCGTTCTTCGCGGGCGCCTTGCGCCAGGATGATGCTGCCGTCGCGCACGTACACGGCGCGGCCGTCCTGTTGCAGATGGGCGGCGATGGCGGGCAGGGCGGGGTCGATGCCGAAGAAGATCACGGCGCCGTCGCAGAGCTCGGCCATTTCCACCACGCGCGGGTCGCGTGCATTGAGCACGGCGGCGCCGGTGGGCAGGACCACGTCGACCTGCGTGCGGAACACATTGAACATGCGCTCCGTTTCGTTGATGTCGAAGTCGCCCAGGTGGTCGGCGTCGTCGATGTTGGTGACCACGCCCACCTGGCAGCGGTCATAGGCCAGACCCTGGCCCAGGATGACGCCGCTGTCGTTTTCGATGACGGCGGCATCCACGTTGCGGTTCATCAGGAGGCGGGTGCCCGAGGCGAAGTCGGCGCGGTCGCCCTTTTGCACCAGGCGGCGGTCCAGGTAAAGCCCTTCGCTGCAGGCCAGGCCGGTGCGCTTGCCCGACAGGTGCAGCAGGCGGGCCACCAGGCGCGCGACCACGGTCTTGCCGTTGGTGCCGGTGACGCCAACGATGGGAATGCGGCCCGCGTCGCCTTCGGGGAACAGGTGGTCGACGATGGCGCGGCCCACCGGGCGCGGCGTACCGTCGGCCGGCTTCAGGTGCATCAGCAGGCCCGGGCCCGCGTTGACTTCCACGATGGCGCCGCGCTGTTCGTCCAGGGGGCGTGAAATGTCTTCAGCCACCAGGTCGACGCCGGCGATGTCCAGGCCCACCACGCGGGCGGCCAGCGTGACGGTGGCGGCAATGCTGGGGTGGACGCGGTCGGTCACGTCGAAGGCGACGTTACCGCTGCGTTGCACCAGCACGCGTTGGCCGTCGTCCGGCACGCTGTCTTCGGACAACCCCTGGCGCGCGATTTCCAGCCGGGCGGCGGAATCCAGGCGCACCGGGTTCAGCGGATGGTTTTCGGTGCGCCCGCGGCGCGGGTCGGTGTTGATCTGGCTGTCGATCAGTTCGGTGATGGTCGACTTGCCGTCGCCCGTCACCCAGGCCAGTTCGCCGGCGGCTGCCGCCACCATGCGATTGCCGACCACCAGCAAGCGGTGCTCGTTGCCCAGCACGAAGCGTTCGACGATCACGCCGCTGCCTTCGTCCACCGCCACGCGGTAGGCGGAAATGACTTCGTCGCGGGTCGTCAGGTTGGTGAACACGCCGCGGCCATGGTTGCCGTCATAGGGCTTGACCACGACGGGCAGGCCGATGTCTTCGGCCGCTTCCCAGGCGTCGTCTTCGCTGCGCACCAGGCGGCCTTCCGGCACCGGCACGCCGCAGGTCGACAGCAGCTCCTTGGTCAGGTCCTTGTCGCGCGAGATCCCTTCGGCGATGGCGCTGGTGCGGTCGGTTTCGGCCGTCCAGATCCGGCGCTGGGCCGAACCGTAGCCGAACTGCACGAGGTTGCCCTCGAACAGACGGATATAGGGGATGTCGCGGTCGTCGGCGGCATCCACGATGCAGGCCGTGCTGGGCCCCAGGCAATGCTTGTCCACCAGGCTGCGCAGGCGCGCGATGGTGGCGGGCACGTCGAACGGGCGGTCTTCGATGGCGGCCATGACCAGGTCGCGCGCTTCGTTCAGGGCGGTGCGGGTGACCTGCTCCTGCCACGCCCGCACGACGACCTTGTAGACGCCGCGGGTCGAGGTTTCCCGGGCTTTGCCGAAACCGCCGCGCAAGCCGGCCAAGTTCTGCAATTCCAGGGTGACATGTTCAAGAATGTGGCCGGGCCAGGTGCCTTCTTTCAAGCGGGCCAGGAAGCCGCCGCGTACGCCGGGGCTGCAACGGTGCTCGATCAGGGTCGGCAGCCATTCGGAAAGGCGCTCGTAGAACCCGGGAATGGTGTTGGACGGAAAGTCCTCCAATTCACCAATATCCACCCATGCTTCAAGGACCGGGCGATACGTCCAAATGTTCGGGCCGCGCAAAGCCACGACATCGAGAAATTCAATGTCTTTCTTTTTCATGTTTTAATTTACTTGAGAAGCAGGTTGGCACGCGCGGACGCCCCTATGCAAGACCGCGAATTTATTGGCGAATTTATGGGGATGCGCCTTAAGAATAATGCCAACGAGTGGGGGATCCCAGATATTCCTAATTAGAAAAATCGGCTGATACTATACGACGCCTTCAAGGCGTGAACTCGTTGTGTTGTAAGGAAGGGACACGTTTGCCGCCGTGGGTGGTAAACCGGTTGCCGCCTAGTAGGGCAGAGTCCTGGCCCGGTATGCGTTCCAATGAAAAAACCACACCTGCTTTCCGGCCTTGCCGATGCCTTTCCTGCCCGCTGGCGGGACGAAATCCGCGCTGAATTAGCGGACGACGAAAACCTGCTGGCCTGGGTTGAAATAGACCTGGATCAACGGCTGAAGTTCCACCCAGGGTTGGTTGCCGCGACCGACCGGCGCCTTTTGGCCCGCAATGCCGACGATACCGGCTGGGAATCGTGGGTCTATGGCCCCCAATTAACGCTGAACCTGAGCGACCACGCCGGCGCCGCCGTGCTGGAGCTGCACGACGATACCGCCCGCCTGGCGGTCTGGCGTTTCACGCTGGCACGCAATCCGGCCGCCTTGCGCCTCCTGGCCCAGTTCGAAGGGCAGCAGGCGATCCGCCTGTCCGGCCATCAGGAAGAGGCGCGCGCCGAACGTACCTGCACCAACTGTAATAACGTTATTCCTGCGGACGAGGAAGAATGCCCCGCCTGCCACCAGGAGCAGGCGGCGCCGTCGACCACCTGGGCGCTCCTGCGCCTGTGGCGCTTCGCCCGGCCGTACCGCGGTCCGTTGCTGGCCGGCTTCATCCTGACGCTGCTGGGCACGGCCGCGACCCTGGTGCCGCCGTACCTGACCATGCCGCTGATGGACGACGTGCTGATCCCGTTCCAGAACGGTTCGCCCATCGACTACAGCAAGGTCCGCCTGTACCTGGGCGGCCTGCTGGCGTCCGCCTTCCTGGCCTGGGGCCTGGGATGGGCCCGCACCTACATCCTGGCCTGGGTCAGCGAACGCATCGGCGCCGACCTGCGTACGACCACCTATGAGCATTTGCAGCAGCTGTCGCTGGAGTATTTCGGCGGCAAGCGTACGGGCGACCTGATTTCGCGCATCGGCAGCGAAACCGACCGCATCTGCGTGTTCCTGTCGCTGCACCTGCTGGATTTCGCCAATGACATCCTGATGATCGTCATGACGGCGGTGATCCTGGTATCCATCAACCCGTGGCTGGCGCTGGTCACGCTGGTGCCGCTGCCGTTCATCATCTGGATGATCCACGCGGTGCGTGACCGCCTGCGCCACGGCTTTGAAAAGGTCGACCGCATCTGGTCCGAGATCACCAACGTGCTGGCCGACACCATCCCGGGCATCCGCGTGGTGAAGGCATTCGCCCAGGAAAAGCGTGAAGTGGCGCGTTTCCGCGAAGCCAACAATCGCAACCTGGAAGTCAACGACCGTGTGAACACGACCTGGTCGCTGTTTTCGCCCACCGTCACGCTGCTGACCGAAGTGGGCCTGCTGGTGGTGTGGATCTTCGGTATCTGGCAGGTGTCGCAAAAGCAGATCACGGTGGGCGTGCTGGCCGCGTTCCTGGCGTATATCGGGCGCTTCTACATGCGGCTGGATTCGATGAGCCGCATCGTCTCGGTCACGCAGAAAGCGGCGGCCGGCGCCAAGCGCATCTTCGACATCCTGGACCACGTATCCAGCGTGCCGGAACCGCAGAATCCGGCCAAGCTGCCGCAGATCAACGGCCGCATCGAATTGCGCGACGTGGGGTTCCGCTACGGCAACCGCCAAGTCATCCGCGGGCTGGACCTGACCATCGCCCCGGGCGAAATGATCGGCCTGGTGGGGCATAGCGGTTCAGGCAAGAGCACGTTGATCAACCTGATCTGCCGCTTCTACGACGTGTCCGAAGGGGCGGTGCTGGTGGACGGCGCCGATATCCGTTCGGTGCGCGTGGCGGATTACCGCCGCAACATCGGGCTGGTGCTGCAAGAGCCGTTCCTGTTCTTCGGCACCATCGCCGAGAACATCGCCTACGGCAAGCCCGACGCCACGCGCGATGAGATCGTGGCGGCGGCCCGCGCCGCCCATGCGCACGAGTTCATCCTGCGCCTGCCGCACGGCTATGACTCGCTGGTGGGCGAACGCGGCCAGGCCCTGTCGGGCGGTGAACGCCAGCGCATTTCGATCGCCCGTGCGCTGCTGATCGATCCGCGCATCCTGATCCTGGACGAAGCCACGTCATCGGTGGACACCACGACCGAAAAGGAAATCCAGAAGGCGTTGGACAATCTGGTGCGCGGCCGCACCACCATTGCCATCGCCCACCGCCTGAGCACGCTGCGCAAGGCTGACCGCCTGGTCGTGCTGGACCGCGGCCAGATCGTCGAGCAGGGGCCGCACGAAGAATTGATGGCCCGCGAGGGCGCCTACTATCGCCTCTACCAGGCGCAGGCGCGCCAGGCGGAAGCCGACGCGCAGGCGTCGGGCAGCGAAGACATGGCCGCCGTGGCCTGACACGGAACCGGGATTATCGTCATGACGTTGCCGTCTTTTCAGCTGCGCCGCAACGCCTTCGGGCGCCTTGAATATCAATCCGCCGACGGCGAGACGCACGAAGGGGTCATCCCCGTGCGCGCCTTCCCGATCAGCGAAGCCGGTCGCGGCCTGTCGCTGGTGACCAGCGACGGCCACGAACTGGTGTGGATCGAACACCTGACCGACGTGCCCGAGGGGCCGCGCGCGCTGATCGAAGAAGAACTGGCGGGCCGTGAATTCATGCCCGAGATCCGCAAACTGGCCAGCGTGTCGACCTACGCCACGCCCAGCACGTGGAAGGTGGAGACGGATCGCGGCCCCACGTCCTTCGTCCTGCGCGGCGAAGAAGACATCCGCCGGCTCAGTCCGCAGACGCTGCTGATCGCCGACAGCCACGGGATCTTCTATCTGGTGCGCGACATCCTGTCGCTGGACAAGCACAGCCGCAAGCTGCTCGACCGCTTCCTGTAAGCCGCCAGGCTAGGGGCTGCGCTTGAACGGCGTGTGGCCTTCCAGTTCGCCCAGGTAGTCGGTCACGGCCGAGGTCTCTTCGTCCAGGAAGTTCTGGATCGCCTCGGCAAATCCGGGGTGGGCGACCCAATGCGCCGACCACGTCGGCGTGGGCAGCAGTCCGCGCGCCATCTTGTGTTCTCCCTGCGCGCCGCCTTCGAAGCGGGCGATGCCATGCGCAATGCAGTACGCGATGGACTGCATGTAGCAGGTCTCGAAATGCAGTCCCGGCACGTATTCCGTCGCGCCCCAATAGCGGCCGTAGAGCGCATCGCCGCCCGCCAGGTTCAGCGCGGCAGCGACCGGTTCGCCGTGGCGTTCGGCCAGGATCAGCACGAAGGCGTCGGGTTGTTCGCGGTGCGCGCGCACGAAGAAATCACGATTCAGATAGGGCGGGTTGCCGTGCTGGAAGTAGGTGCGGCAGTAGCAGTCATAGAAGAAGCCGAGTTCCGCATCACCGATCTCGCTGCCGCGAAGCCAGCGGTACGACAAGCCGGCCGCCGCGACTTTTTTCCGGTCTTGCCGGATCTTCTTGCGCTTGTCGTGGCTCATCATTCCCAGGAATGCGTCGAAGTCCGCATAGCCGGGATTGGTCCAATGGAACTGCACGCTTTCGCGGATCATGAAGCCCGCCTCGCGCAGCACCCGCATGTCGGCATCCGACGGAAACAGCAGATGCAGCGACGACACCTTGATCTCTTCGGCGAAGGCGACCAGGCCGCGCACCAGCGTGGCTCGGTCTTCGTCGTTAGCCGCCAGCAGGCGCGGCCCCGTCACTGGCGTGTAGGGGATGGCCGACAGCAGCTTGGGGTAGTAGCGCATGCCGTGGCGCTGGAAGGCGTCGGCCCAGGCATAGTCGAACACGTACTCGCCGCGCGAATGCGATTTCAGGTAGAGCGGCGTGGCTGCCGCCAGTGCGTCGCCGCGCCAGAACGCCAGGTAATGGGGCGACCAACCCGTGGCGGGGGACGCGCAGCCGGTCTCGTGCAGCGCGCACAGGAAGGCGTGCCGCAGAAAGGGCTGGTCGCCGGCCAGCGCGTCCCATTGCTGGGCGTCGATGCGGGACAGGTCGGTTTCAATGGTCAGGCGCAGGGAATCCATCCGTGAATGATAAAGTCATCGCCAACGCACGGTATTGAAACCGTTGGTTTTTTCAGGGTTTGACGCGGCGCTTCGGCGCTTGGGGTTTGCAATCATCATGGACAGCAACACGATCCCTTCCGCCCAGGTTGGGGCAGGTACGGACTGCCTGCGCGGGCAGGCGCTGGCGGCCCTGGCCGCTGCAGCGTGGCCCGAGAAAATGGCGGCGGTACGCGCCATCACCGATGGCGCGACGCTTGACCGCGCGCGGGAGTTCGCAGCGCCTGCCGGTTTGCCCGGGCGTCCGCCGCGCCCGGAACTGGTGGCGCCCGCCCTGGTCAAGCACCGTTCCATGGCGACCCAGGAAGGACGCGCGGCGCTCTTGCACGCGCTGGCCCACATCGAATTCAACGCGGTCAACCTGGCGCTGGATATTCTCTGGCGCTTTGCCGGCATGCCCGAAGCCTTCTACCGGGATTGGCTGCGCGTCGCCCGCGAAGAGGCCTATCACTTCGACCTGCTGCGCCAGCGGCTGGCCGTGCTGGGGTTCTCATACGGCGATTTTCCAGCGCACAACGGCCTGTGGGACATGGCCGAGCGGACGCATGGCGACCTGCTGGCGCGCCTGGCGCTGGTGCCCCGCACGCTGGAAGCGCGCGGCCTGGATGCCTCGCCCATGATCCGCAACAAGCTGGCCGGCGCGGGGGATGCGGAAAGCGCGGCCATCGTCGACATCATCCTGCGCGACGAGATCGGTCACGTCGCCATCGGCAACCACTGGTTCAAGCTGCTGTGCGCGCAAGCGGGCCAGGAACCGGTGGCCTGCTATGCCGAATTGGCGCAGCGTTACGATGCGCCCCGGCTGCGCGGCCCCTTCAACCTGGAGGCGCGCCGCGCCGCAGGCTTCGACGACGACGAACTTGCCGCGCTGCAGGCGGGCTGACGGGATCCGTCCCGCCTTGCCTGACTCGCGCCGCTTATCCCAAGGAACCCCAAGCATGAAGTCCTTATTGGCCACCGCGCTCTCCGGCGCCGCCCTGACCCTGCTGGCGGGCACCGCCCCGACGGCGCAGGCCGCGGAACCCTTTGCCGCCTGCCTGTCGCAACTACGCGGCCCCGCGCTCAAGGCGGGTGTGTCGGGCGCCACCTTCGACACGCATACGGCCGGGCTCGCGCCCGACATGGCTGTGATCGACCTGCTGGATGCGCAACCGGAGTTCAAGACGCCGATCTGGGACTACATGGCGGGCCTGGTCGATGACGAGCGCGTGGCGGACGGGCAGGCCGGCATGGCGCGCTGGCAGTCCGAGCTGGACCGCGCGGCGTCGCGCTATGGCGTAGACCCGGCCACCATCGCCGCCGTGTGGGGCGTGGAAAGCAATTTCGGCCGCACGCTGGGCGGCCGGCCGTTGCTGACGTCGTTGTCCACGCTGTCCTGCTTCGGCCGCCGGCAGGCTTATTTCCGCGGCGAATTCTTCGCCACCCTGAAGATCATCCAGGACGAGCACATCGCCCCCGACCGCCTGGTCGGCTCGTGGGCGGGTGCATTCGGTCAGACCCAGTTCATGCCGTCCACCTACTTGCGGCTGGCCGTGGATTTCGATGGCGATGGACGTCGCGACCTGGTCGACAGCGTGCCCGACGCGCTGGCGTCCACCGCCAACTTCCTCAAGCGCGCCGGCTGGAATCCCGCGCTGGCGTGGGGCTACGAGGTCAAGCTTCCCGCCGGCATCGACACGGCGGGGGCGGGGCGCAAGAACAAGCGTCCGATGTCGTCCTGGGCGCGCCAAGGCGTGACACGGGTGGATGGGCAGGCTTTGCCGGCCGGCGACCTGCCTGCCGGCCTGCTGCTTCCGGCGGGGCGCAACGGCCCGGCCTTCCTGGTGACGCGCAACTTCGACGCGCTGTATTCCTACAACGCAGCGGAAAGCTATGCGCTGGCCATTGCCCATTTGTCCGACCGGTTGCGCGGCGGCGGTCCGCTCGTGCAGCCTTGGCCGACGGATGACCCCGGGCTGTCGCGGGCGGAACGGCGCGAGCTTCAACGGCTGTTGATTGCCAAAGGCTATGACGTGGGCGAACCCGATGGCATGATCGGCGCTCGCACGCGCCAGGCCTTGCAGGCGGCGCAGCGGGAACTGGGCCTGCCGGCTGACGGCCGTGCGGGGCAGAAGGCGCTGAAGGCCCTGAAGGCGTCGGCGGCGACCAAGACCTCGGGCTGACCAGCTGCGATTTACAAGTTTTGCAAAGATCCGGCCCCAGGTAACGGGGCTGACATGCGTTGCGCCAGCAGCGGCCCTATACTGGTTTTCCGACTTTTCTGGAGCATTGCGATGAGTCTGTTGGATACCTTGGCCTCGATGGCCGGCGGCGGTCAGCAAGGGGGCTCGGCATCGCTGCTGCCCGCGCTGATCGAGCAACTGAACAAATATCCGGGCGGCCTGAGCGGCCTGATCGCCAGCTTCCAGCAGGGCGGCTTGAGCGAGATCGTCGCGTCATGGGTGGGCACGGGGCAGAACCTGCCCGTCAGCGCCGACCAGCTCGGTTCCGTGCTGGACCCCGGCGTCGTCAATGACCTGGCGGCCAAGACCGGCCAGGACACCGATTCCGTGCTGGGTTCCCTGTCTTCGCTGCTGCCGCAGCTGGTGGACAAGGCCACGCCGGAAGGCGCGGTGCAACCGGGGCAGCAATTCAACCCGACCGATCTGCTGGCGTCGCTGTCCGGCCTGTTCGGCAACCGCGGCTGAAGGCGGCACGGGATTTTCGCCTGACACGCCGTCTGCTTGCATCCCCCTCCCGCCGGCGCCTCTTGCAGGCGCTGGCGCTTGGTGCGTTGGCGCCGCTGGCTGCCTGTGCGCCGCCGTTGTCGTTGAACGCCACGTTCCTGCAACTGTGGCGCAGCCACCTGGACCTGAGCCCCGACGATTGGCGCGTGCGCCTGTCCGCCTACCGGCGGCTGGGTTGCCGCGAGATCTTTCTGCAATGGGTCGGGCTGGAAGGTGGGCGGCCGGACGACTGGATGGTGCCCGATGCGGTGCTGCGCCTTATCTTCGACGAAGCCGAGCGTCAGGGCCTGGGCGTGCACGTGGGCCTGCCCTACGATCAGCGCTGGTGGGACGTGCTGGCCAGCCAGGACAAGGCCGCCTTCACCGGCTACCTGGACCAGACGCGCTCGCGCGGCGTGGCCTATATGGAGTCGGCGCCGTGGCCCAAGCGCCGCGCGTTCCGAGGCTGGTACCTGCCGTATGAACTCGAGCAATACAACTGGGCGTCGGCCGAGCGCCAGGGGCAGTTGATTCCCTGGCTGGACGCGCTCTCGCGCACGGCGCAGGCCACGAGCCGGGGCGTGCCCTGCATATCGACGTATCACAGCCGCCTGCCCGGCGACGGCTCGCTGATGAAGCTGTGGCAAGGCATCCTGGACCAGGTGCGGATCCATCCGATGATCCAGGATGGCGTGGGCGTGGCCGGCCTGGCGAACTACCAGGCGCTGGAACCGCTGCACGACATGCTGCTGGCGCGCCGGGCCTCGTTCGATCTGATCTTGGAACTGTTCGAGGAACTGCCGTCAGGCAGTACCGATGGATCCACCTTCAAAGCGCGCTCGGCGGAGTTCAGCCGCGTGAAGCAACAATGGGACGTGGCCCGCGGCTATGGCGCCAAGCGCGTCGTGGCGTTTGCGATCGACCCCTGGGTCATCGACGACACGCCCGAGGCGCGTGCGCTGATGCGCGCCTGGCTGGACGCGCGCGTCTGAACGCGCGTCAGTTGAAGCTGCGCCCGATGATCTCCAGCATCACTTCGCTGGTGCCGCCGAAGATGCGCAGCGCGCGCGCGTCGACCCAGGCGCGGCCGATGCCGTATTCCGCCATGTAGCCGTAGCCGCCATACATCTGCAGCAGGTCGTCCAGCACGCGGCCCTGGATTTCAGTGGCGTTCAACTTGGCGATGGCGGCCGTCGTGGGGTCCAGTTCGCCTTCCATCTGGCGCGCCAGGCAGTCGTCCAGGAACACGCGCAGCATGGTGGTTTGCGCGCGGGCGTTGGCCAGCTTGAAGCGCGTGTTCTGATAGTCGATCACGCGGCGGCTGAATACCTTGCGGTCGCGGGTGTACTGCGCGGCTTCGTCCAGCATGCCTTCGACCGAGGCGGCGGCGCGCAAGGCGATCGCCAGCCGTTCGCGCGCCAGTTCGCGCGTCATGTATTCGAAGGCGGCGTTCTCCTGCCCCAGCAGGCAATCCGCCGGGACGCGCACCTCGTCGAAATACAGCTCGCAGGTGTCCTGGCTGTGCTGGCCGATCTTGTTTAGCGCCGCGCCCTTGGTGTAGCCGGGCAGGTTTTCTTCAACGCAGAACAGCGACAGGCCGCGCGCGCCCTGGTCCGGATCGGTGCTGGCCAGCACGATGGCCAGGCCTGCGTTCACGCCATTGGTGATGAAGGTCTTCTGGCCGCTGAGCACATAGGCGTCGCCGTCGCGGCGCGCCCGCGTGCGGATGGCTTTCAGGTCGCTGCCGGCGCCGGGCTCCGTCAACGCGATGGCGCCGATCACTTCGCCACGCGTCATCGGGGGCAGCCAGCGTTCCTTTTGCGCGTCGGTGCCGAAGTTCAGCAAATAGGGCGACACCATGTCCGAATGGATTGAAAAGCCGATACCCAGGAAGTTGGCATGGGCAAGTTCTTCGATGACGACGGTGGCGTGGCCGAAGTCGCCCCCCAGGCCGTAGGGCTCGGGCAGGGCGCAGTTGAGCAGGCCTTCTTCGCCCGCGCGTCGCCACAGCGAGCGCGGCGTGACGCCGGCCTTTTCCCATTCGGCATAGTGGGGCGCGATCTCGTTGGCGACAAAGCGCCGGACCTGATCGCGGAACAGTTCATGGTCATCCCGGAAAACGCGGCGCATGACGTCTCCTTAGCGGCTGTAGGGGTCCGTGGCGCTGACCTGGCCGCGCAACACCGGCGCGGCCGCGGTCCCCGTCAGGAACAGGCTGTAGTGGTCGCCCGGTTGCAGGGCCGGCAGCGGCAGCGCGGGCGACGCGGCAGCGCCGCAGCCCGCGGCCAACGTGGCGCTGACCGGGTTGATGGCACGCGCGGCGGACGCGCCCGGCTTCACGTCCTGGAACAGTGCAGGCCCGGACGGACTCACGCCCAGTTGGCCGGCAGCGCAGTCGGCCGCCAGGTTGTAGAAGCGCAGTTCCGCCTTCAGCGCATCCTGCGTGCCGTTGCTGTCGTCGATGACGGCGAATGTCAGCTTGCCGTCGCTGCGCCGGGGGATCAGCGTGCTGAAGGTGTCGGGGGGCACTTGCAGGCTGGCTGCGGGCTTGCCGTCCACCAGCACGTTGAAGGGCTGGTTGCCGCGGACGATGGCGTAGGTCGTGGCGGGCTTGGCCGCGCCGGGTTCCTGGGCCGGTCCGTTGGCGATCTGCACGCGCAACGGGGCGGCGTCCGGATTCACGATGCGCACGAATGAGGATCCGGCGGGCGGACGCGCGGCGTACAACTGCGCGAAGGCGCCTTCGGCCGCCGCGTTGCCGGCCAACGTGGCCAGCGCGAGGGCAAGCGCCGCATTGCGGAAAGGGTGGGACATGGTTCAGGACTCCGGTTTTTTGCTGAGGCGGGCGTCCAGGTACAGGCGCTGGAGCTGCTTGCGGTCTGCCTTGTCCGTGCTGGTCGTGGGAAAACGGTGGCAGGCGACCAGCTCGGACGGGATCATGTAGGGCGGCAGGCGGCGCGCCAGCACGGCCTTCCAATCTTGTAGTTCGGGCGGCAGCGGTTGCAGGCCTTCGGGGCCCGCCACCGCGGGCTCGACAAAGCCAATCAGGCGGACGATCGCGCCGTCCGGGCGGCGCAAGGCGACGGTGGCGCCCGCGCGCGCGCCGGGCAGGGTGGCCAGCGCGGCATCGATCTCGGCAAGTTCGATGCGGTAGCCGTGCAGTTTGATCTGGTCGTCGACCCGGCCGCGGAAGGTGACCAGGCCTTGCGCGTCGATCTCGCCCAGGTCGCCGCTGCGGTAGCCGCGCTTGCCGTTGCGCGTGAACATGCGCGAGGCGTTCAGGTCAGGGCGGTTCAGATAGCCGCGCATGACATGGTCGCCCGAGATGCTGATTTCGCCGTTTTCGATGAAGACGTCCGCGTAGGGCTTGGCGCGGCCGATGGGAAACGGGTTGGGCGCCGTGGCGCGCAAGGCCGGATCGATCTCGACCCAGGTCGTGGAGCAGGTGGCTTCCGTCGGGCCGTACGAATTGATGATGCGGACCTGGGGAAAGCGCTGCCAGAGTTCTTCGGCCATCGGCGGCGTCAGCGATTCCGCGCCGAACACGAAGACGCGCAGGTCGGGCAGATGGGCGTGGTTGAAGTCCGGATTGAACAGTTGTTGACGCACGAACGACGGCGTCGAGGCCCAGACATTGATACGGGTGTCGGCCAGATACCGGATGAAGGCGTCGCGCTCGGCGATGGTCTCGCGTGGGCAGAGCACACAGGTGCCACCCAGTTCCAGCGCGCCCACCCAGTTGAACAGCGAAAAGTCGAAGCTGAACAGCATCTGGTCCATGAAGGCAGGCGCCGCCCCCAGGTTCAGGCAGTCCCGGATCCAGCCGGCAAAGAGCGTGACGCTTTCGCGTCCGATCTGCACGCCCTTGGGATCACCCGTGCTGCCCGAAGTGAACATGATGTAGGCCAGCCCCGCCTCGGCCAGCGGCGCGGGGGCGACGCAGCCGGGCAGGAAGACCTTGGCCTGGGCGTCGTAGCGCAGGCCGGCACGCACCAGTTCGCCGATGCGCGCGATGCGTTCCGGCGGGTTGATGACGTCTACCGGCACGAAGGGCACGCCCAGCCGCAGGCAGCCCAGGATAGCCACGAGGAAGGTGGTTTCCTTGTGGCCCGAAATCGTGAGCGGCACGCCCGCAGTGGCGCCGGCCTGGCGAGCGTTCGCTTCCCAGGCTTGCGTGGCGGCCTTCAGCTCGCCCCAGGTCGTGGCGCCTTGCGCGTCGACCACTGCGACGGCGTCGGCGCCTGACTCCGTGTCGGCAAAGTCGTAAGCGTTGAAATCGAAACGCATGGTCCAGTCCTCCGGGCTGCTCGCCTGTGGGTCAAGCGCGGGCGTTCTCCGCGATGAATGCGGCAAGCGTGTGCACCGACTCCAGATGCACGTCGATTTCGGTCGGCGGAATCTTGCAGCCGAACTCGCGCTCCACGGCCAGCGCCAGGTCGACGGCGGCCAACGAATCCACCAGGCCGGAGTCGATCAGCAGCGTGTCGGGATCGACCTTGGTCAGGATGATGCCTTCGATGATGTCCGAGACTTTGGTCTCGATCGTCTTGATGTCCATTTGATGCTCCTGGACCGCGTCGCGGTCAGAATTGGAAATAGAGGAACCGGGTTTCCTTGTGCAGGTTTACCAGGCAAAGGAACAGCAGCGCCAGCATCGCGACCAGCCAGGCCGCGTTGGGACGCCATCGCATGAAGGCGCTAGGCGCTTCCTGCGTCTTGAAGAGCGCGGGCGAATAGCGGCCCAGGATCTGGTGCGCGTTGGGCGTGAACCAGGCGATGCCCAGCAACACGACCGCGTAGACCAGTTGCAGGTGATGCCCGACCACGACGCGCCAGGCGTCGCCCCAGGCCAGGCCGGCCACATGCGCGGACAGGTCCAGCGCTTCCATGCCGCGCAAGCCGACCATGCCCTGCATCAGCAGCATGGCGTCACCCACGCCATGGGCGCGGAAGAACGCCTGCGCCACCAGCACTGCCACGAAGGTCAGCAGGATGCACAGGGCACGCTTGACTCCGCCCACCTTGCGCGCGGCAGCCGGCTTGCGTCCGACGACGAAAATCCGCCAGGCATGGTTCACCGACAGGTACATGGCGTGCAGCAGCCCGAAGACGATGAATTGCAGGCCCGCGCCGTGCCACACGCCCGCCAGCGTCATCGTGAAGAGCGTGGGGAACACGATGCTGCTGACGAATCCGCCCGGCGTGCTGATGCCCGCGGAGCCCACCGGCAGGTTGCGGTCTGTGCGCCACTTCGATACCGCCATCGCCACGGGGTAGTACAGGTAGGCGGTGATGTAGCGGGTCAGCGTCATGTGCCAGCGCGCCCAGAAATCGATGATGCTGCTGGCCTTGTAGGGCGAGTTGAAGTTCAGCGGGAAGCGGATGCCGAACATCTTGGCCAGGCCCAACGCCATGTCCGAGTAGCCTGAAAAGTCGAAGTACAGCTGCAGCGCGTAGCAGATGCTGGCGCCCCATGAGCCCCAGAACATCAGCTCGCCCGGCGCGGCGAAGCCGGCGTCGGCATAGGGCGCGATGCCGTCGGCCAGCAGCACCTTCTTGGCTAGCCCGATCACGAACAGCATCGCGCCAACCGACAGGTTTTCGGCCTTGAAGCGGTAGTTCTCGGGTTGCGCGAACTGCGGCATCATCTCTTTGTGATGCAGGATGGGGCCAGCGATCAGGTGCGGAAAGAACGTGACGAACAGCACATAGCTGAGCAGGCTGCGTTCCTTCACCACGCCGGCCTTGCAATCCAGCAGGTAGCCGATCTGCGTGAACGTGAAGAACGAAATCCCCAGCGGCAGGATGATGTCGTCGATCGTCGTGCTGGTCATGCCCAGGTCGGTCAGGAAGTTCAGCAGCGTCGCGAAGTACTTGTAATGGAACAGCAGTACCAGGTCGGCGCCCACGCCCAGGCCGACGATCAGCCCTTGCAGCCGGGGGCGTCCGGCGTAGTGCAGGATCAGTTGGCTGATTATGTAGTTGAACGCGATGGATCCCGCCAGAAGCGCCACGAATTGCGGGTTCCACCAGCCGTAGAAGACCAGCGAGGTCAGGCACAGCCACAACGCCGCCAGGCGCACGTTCAGCGGCCCCAGCGCGTAATAGACGGCGAGAGTGACCGGCAGGAAGATCAGCAGGAAAAGGTAGGAGTTAAATAGCATCTTGGTTCGCTACGGCAGGCCGGCCAGCACGGCCTTTTCTTCCGGGGTCAACGGCAGGGACAAGGCGTTTTCCGAGAATTCCCAGATCAGCACCTTCAGGCTCTTGGGCCATTGGTCGCGTTGACTCATCGCGATCTGCAAGGCGCCCGAGAACTGCCCGCCGTCCAGGCTCAGGTTCCAGACTTCGCGGCCCAGCCCCATGCCCAGTCGTTCCGCGAACTGGCTGCGGCGCCCGTTCGAGGTGCCCGCCAGCAGGACTTCCACCGGTGGCGCCTCGTCCAGCAGCCCGCCGGAGCGCACGGGTTCGATCTTCTGTTCCGACACGACTTCCAGCTCGGGTCGCCAGCCTGGCCGCGCGTGCTCCAGCCCCGACAGCACGATCAGGTCGCCCATCCGCGGCGCGGGCGCCGCCGGCGCATCCGTCTTGAAGGCTTGCGTGCCCCGGTCTTGCAGCAGCGGCAAGGCTGCCTCGGCCACGCGCTGGGCGGCGGCTTGCGCGCCCTGCGCGTTCATGTGCACGTCCGTGCGGAAAAAGCGGGGAGCAGGCGCGGCCTGCAGGGCGTCGCGCAGGTCCACGAAAGGCACCCCTTGCGCTCGCAGGGCGTCCTGCCAGGCATCCAGCGTCTGGCGCATGGGAAGCGATACCGGCAGGCCGCAAAGCCGGTCGGCCTCGACGCGGGATTTGTCGGGCACGGCCACGACCAGCACCTGTACCTGCTTCTGGCGCAGTTCCTCCACCCAGTGCCGCATCAGGCGCAGGCGATCGTTGAACACATGGATGCCCGGCGGCGGACGCAAGCCGTCGCGGTAGAACAGCCACTGCGGGCAACCCATTGCCACCTGGTCCCCCAGGTCGCCCAGCATGCGGTAGCGCACCGAAGCGTTCCAGGTGTCCACATCCGCCTGCCGGGGCATATGCAGGGCCTTGTTCAGCACGGTGCCCGCCGATCCGTCGACCCAGGCGGACGGCGATACCTGCGCCGGGCTGATCTTGGCCTCGACCAGGCACCAGGCGCCCCAGCCCAGCCCGATCGCCAGCAGCAGGGCGACCACGCAGGCGCTTGCCCGATGGCTGGGCGCGGCGGGTGGATCGGAAGGCGCCATGGCGTTACTGGCCAACGGCGGCCTTCATGCGGCTGCGCCAGGTGTCGGCGCCCATGATGGACGCGTTGTCCCACAAGCCCTTGGCGTCCGGCCCCTGCGCGTAGGTCGGCTCGAACATCTGCCAGACCAGCACCTGCGGCTTGTTCTGCTTGAAAGCGGGCGACTCCAGGTACTCCAGCAGCATGACCCAGTGCCCGACATTGCCGGGCTTCCAGTTCACGGAAACCGGGCGGTCCAGCACGTTGGACAGCTTTTGCGGAAAGCCGAAATACGGCTGCACCATGCTGTGGCCAGTGACATGCACGGGAGCGGGCGCATCGTCCAGCAGGCTCTGGTTCTCGGCCTGGCGGCGCACGGTAAATGTCTCGCGGCCGGCCTGCTTGCGCTGGTCCGGCGTCAGGAACAGTTCGGCCAGATCGCCATAGCGGCGTTCATTGACCACGCTGCCCAGCGGCATGCCGGTGCCGGGCTTGCCCGCCAGTGTCTTCACGTCTTGCTTGATGCGTTGCGCCAGGGCTTCCGCCGTGGCATCGGCGGCGGCCTGCGTCCAGTGCTGATCGGTGCGGTAGAAGACGTCCTGGCCGCCGTCCTTCACGCGCTTGAGCACGGCCTCGTCGTCGAAGGTCGCCACGCCGGCCTGCTTGAGCTTGTCCTGGATGGTTTGATAGCGCTTTTTCACATCGGCGCTGAGAGATTTTCCGTCGGGCAGCTTGTCCTGATAGAACAGGGTCTTGTCCGGCAGCACCAGCACTTCCAGTTGAATGCCCTTGGCCGCCAGCGCATCGCGAGTTTCGCGCACCAACTGGGTCGAGGCATCGATGCCGCGCGTGTCGACCTGCGTGAGGCTGCCCCAGCCGGGGAACAGCCAGTTGTCCTTGCCCTGGATCACGATGGACGAGCCCTCTTGCGCATGCGCGGCAACGGCCATCAGCGCGGCGGACAGGCCAAGCGCCAGGCGGGCGGAGTAGGGAGGTGCGGTTTTCATGAAACAGGGCTCCTTGTTCGGTACGGTTCGGCGGGTCGTCAGTAAGACAGGGTCAGGTTGATGAACAGGCCCCGGGCCCGGTCAGCCGCCCCGCCGCCAATGTTGAAACGGTATTGCGTTGTGAGGTCCAGGTAGGACCGCGGCGCGTTGTAGTGGTCTTCGCGGAACCAGTAGCGGATGTTGAAGCCCGGGCCGGCGCCCATGGACCACGACGAGCCGTTGCCCAGCAGGTTGTAGGAATCGGTGCCGGCGATGTCGAGGCCTGAGGCGCGGTTCCGGTTCGACAGCCAATCGGCGCCGACCACGGCATACGGGAAAAACACGAGGCGGTCGCTGATGGCGTCCATGCGGTAGCTGCGGCCCACGCGCAGTTCGCCGGCGCCGAAGGCCTGGTCGCGCTTGAGCCGGCCCGATGATTTCTCGCCGTCCACGCCGGTCGCATTGTCGCGCAACCAGAACTTCGCGGGCATGTCCTGCCAGGAGTACCCCGCCTGCACATAGCCTTCCATCGTGAACCAATCCGGTCGGTCGATGCGAAGCGTCGTGCCCTCGTACAGCCCGTAGGTCACGTACGCCAGCCAGCCGCCGCTGCCCGCATTCGTTTCGTAGTGGGCAGTCTGATTGTCTTGATTGAGCGCGCAGCGCAGCCGCGACGGATCCGGGCTGAAGGTGCCGCGCCGGGTCGCAGTGCCCAGGTTGAACTGGCGTTCCAGGCCGAACGTCAGTCCAATCTCGGTGGAAGGCGTGAAGCGCATCCCCAATGAGCCTACCGTGGTCGGAATGCCGGCCAAACCCTGGTTGCTGGTCTCGTTGACGTCAATGCTGCCGCCGCACGGGTCGGATACCGTCTGGCTGGATGTCTTGCCGCCCTTGTCGTACAGGGTGTTGGACAAGCGGCCGTACAGCTCGAAGACCTGGGTCGAGGAATTGAGAAAATCGGACGGCCGCCAGAAGATCTCGGTGGTGCTGAACACGGCGTCGCCAGGCACGGTGACCGCCGCGCCGCCGAGTCCCGCCGAAGCGGGCCGCGCGCCCCGATAGCCGGCGGAAAAATAACCGCCCCATTCGCGGTCCAGCCCCGCGATGCCATTGCGGGTATCGAAGCGCTGCTGCGGCGTCAATTCCAGCCGGCCGGCGTCGGCCTCGTCTATGGCTTCCTTCAGCTTGCTGACCGCGCCGCGCTTATCGCCAACGCTCGACAGCGCATAGCCTTCGTCCAGGATGATGGTGGGGGGAGCCTTGCCTGTCGCGCGCGCCGCCTGGAAATCCTGCAGGGCCAGCTTGGGCTCTTTCATGCGCTGGTGCAGATAGCCGCGCTGCATCAGCAGCGTGGGGTCGTCCGGCTGGGCGGCCAGCGCTTCGCCCATGCGTTGGTTCGCTTCCGCCAACTGCTGGCGGTTGCCCGCGGCCAGCGTGGTCGTCAGCAGGCGTTGGAGTTCTTTGTTGGCGGCGTCCTGTTCGACCGCCTTGCGGGCCTGGGCGATGGCTTCCTGATAGTCCTCGCGGGCATAGGCGGCGTACGCCAGCGATGCCGGGCCGCCGCTGCCGGCGGCGTCCGAGGGCAGCAGTTCGCACGACGTGCCATAAGGCGTGTCGCGGCAATCCTGCACCGGGGCGGGGTAATTGGCCAAGGTCAGCGTGGCGGGCACGGCCGGCCGCGCACGCGCGCGCTTGATGCGGGCATCGGCCGCGTCGTCCTTGGCGCCCAGCGGTTGCACCAGGGCCAGTGCGCGCGCGTTTTCACCGGCCGCTAGCGAGGCATCGGCGGCAATCAGGCGGATGTTGCGCCGCTGGTCGTCGTCCAGCCAGTCCTGCTTGAGAGCCGCGTCGAAGTCCGCGTTCGCCAGATCGGTTTTTCCCTGGCGCTGGCGCAGATAGGCGCGCATGACCAGCGCCACGGTGTTCTCGTCATCCTGCTTCATCGAGTCGGTCGCGGCGTCTTCAGCAGCTTGCAGCTGGTTGTCCAGCATCAGCGCGCTGATGAGCAGCAGCCGATGGCTGGCGGTGTCGGGCGCCAGCGCGACGGCCTGGCGCGCCAGCGGCACCGCATCGCCGGGGCGGTTGGCGATCAGGGCCTGGTAGCCCGCTTCGGCGGGTTTGATCGCCATGCGCCGCTTCATGGTCTGTTGCCGCGCGGTCAGGTCGTTTCTGTTGGGCGCACCGAGCGCAATCGCCTTGGCGGCCGCGGCATCGGCCTCTTCATACTTGCCCTGCGCTTCCAGCGCGTCCAGCCACAGCATCGCCCAGGCGCCTTGCTTCGGATCGATGCGGAACGCCTGTTCGGCGCCGCGCGCAGCCGCCGGGTAGTCGGCGCGGTTGTAGTCGGCATAGGCGCGCGTGGCGATGGGAAAACCGCGGCGGTAGGCGGACGTCGTGGCCGGCCCGCCGGTGGCGCCGCCGGCGGGCCGCGCCGCGGCTTGTGGCCGCAAGTTGGCGCGTGCCTGCCGCAAGGCGGGCGTATCCAGGCCGTTCTTGATGGCGTCGGCGGCGGCCTGGTCGGCCTCCTTTAGCTTGCCTTGCTTTTGCAGCGCATAGATCAGCAACAGGCGCAGCCGCTCCACGTCCGGGCGCAGGGCAATCGCGGATTCCGCTTGCTGCTGGGCCAGCGCGTACTTGCCGGCGTCGTAGTTCTTGTAGCCTTCATCGGCAAACTGCCAGGCGGCGCCTTCCAGCGGCGCTTCCGCCTTGGCGGGGGTTTGGGCGGCGGCGGGCGCTGTCGCCCACACGCATGCCAGCGCGGCGGACAGGATGAGCGAACGGGTCAGCGGAGTCATGTCGTCGCGGGTTTGTCTTCTGCGTGCGGGGGCGGCGGCGCCTCCTGTCCCGCTTGTTGAAAATCGATGGCCTCGTTGAGCGTGCCTTCATCCAGCCAGCCTTGCTCCATCAGGATCTTGCCCAATGGCTTCTTCTCGCGGGCCTGGATCTCCAGCGCGCGCGACAGCGTTGCCTGGTCGATGGCTTGCCAGGACAGCAGCAACTCACCCAGCCGCTTGCGTTGCTGCGACAGCTGGTCGGTGCTGGGGAAGTCATGCATGGTCTTGTCCCATGCCAGGCGCTTGCCGGTGATCAGGTGCATGATGAACAGGCGCCAGGCGCGTGCCGCCGCCATCGCATTGATGAAGTTGCCCACGATCATCCGCGGGATCGACAGCAGGGCGTGTTCCCAGCCGTACATATGGCCCACGAAATACGCCCGCTGCACCACCCGCAGCAGTAGCGCCACCGCATTGATCCACATCAGCGTCACCAGCCACCCGCCGGGCCGGAAGTACGACGGGTAATACACCGTCCACCAGCCGAACTTGTCCGCCAGGAAAAACAGGAAGAAGTTGGCCAGCAGCACGTACGCCAGGATGGCGATGAACGACGTGACCAGCCCTTTGCGGTCGCGGAACAACAGATACTTGGTGGCCAACGATCCTGTCCAGCCCACCTGTTGCCAGCCCTGCAGGCCGATCCCCAATGTCCACCGAGCCTTCTGGCGGTAGGCGGTGCGAAAGGTGTTGGGGAAATATTCGCGCACGCCCAGCGGCATCCTGATCGTCGATATCTTTTCAGGCCCCAGCCCGAACCACGACCGGCGCCGCGTGACGTATTCCACCCGGAATTTGCCGAAGATCTGTTTCATGCCGCGCTGGGCCAGCCGCGCGCCGATGTCATAGTCTTCGGTCAGCGTGTCGGTGTTGAAGGGCTGGTTATTGGTTTCCGCGGCCAGCTCCACCAGCGCATGGCGCGAGAAGCAGGTGCCCACGCCGGCGGACGGCACCATCTTGGACAGGCTTTCGCGCACCACCAGATCCTTGGTGTGCCATTCCGCGAATTCGTCCATATAGGTGCCTGCCACCAGTTCGTACCAATGGCGCTCGAGCGACGTCACCGGCAGTTGGATGAAGTCAATACGCGGCAGCAGATAGTTGTAGTACTTGAGTTCCAGCGGGTGCAGCACGTCTTCGCTGTCATGCAGGATGACGCCCGCAAACGGCACCGGCTGCTTCTCGTCTTGCGCGAAGATGGCCTGCACGATCCAGTTCAGGCAGTCCGCCTTGCAGGTGGGCCCGTCATGGGGCACCTCCACGCGGACCAGTTGCCGATAGCGCCGGCGCATCCGTTCCACTTCGTCGATGGTCCGCTGGTCGTTCTGGTACGTGCCGGCGAAGATCATGTAGTTCTTGTATTCCAGCGTCGACACCATCGTTTCCAGCATCGACGAGATGACGTCGTACTCCAGCCACGCAGGCACCATGATCGCCAGCGGCTGTTCCTCCTTGGCGCGCAACTGCTCGGCCGACAGCGGGGTGTAGCGGCGCTTGACCGTCAGTGACCGCTTCAGTTCGCGCAGCCAGAACCACGCGTCGATGAACAGGTCATCCAGGCTCGAGAGCAGGATGATCACGCCCACGATGGCGGTCACGACTTCCAGCCCGCGGTAGTAGTCCGCGATGAAGTAGGGCCAGTAGAGCGAAGACATGGCGCTTCCGGATTACGCGTGGTCCTTGTTTTTCCTGCGGTTCACGCGCAGGGCCACGATCAGGATCAGGATCAGGACGAGCATGCTGATGCTGATGACGGGCACGCTCCACGAGATATAGCGGCGCCATTCGAAGAAGGCGCTTTCGCCTGCGCCCGGCGGGTGGCTGGCGTCGGGGTTGGCACTGTCGATCCAGGCCACCGGCCCCGTCGCGCCGATGAGGGCGACGTTGCCGCGGTTCAGCACGAAGGGGGCGTCAAGCATGCCGGGATGCTGGCCCAGCGTGTGCCACAACAGGCCGTCCTGGCCGCCGCCGCTGACGACTTCCGCGGTGCTCAAGTGGTCCAGGCCCGAGATGTCCAGCCAGGTCGCGTTCTTCCCGTCCACCTTCAGTTGCTTGCGGTCAGTTACCTGGACCATGGGCTTGGCCCCCTCCACCGTCACCTCCATCGCTACGAATGGCCGGCCGGGCTTGACCGCCTGGCCTGCGGGCGCCACCGTCAGTTCCGCTCGCGTCGCGGAGACGCCGCTGGCAGACGCGATGCCGATCACGCGCTTGATGTTGTCGGGCGCATCGGCCAGATAGCTGTCCGGAATGATCAGTTGCGGGTTGCCGGCCAACAGCGGCAGCAGGCCCACGAACGTGCCATCTGGCTGTGCCTTGCCCGGCTTGACGTAGCTGGTGGGCAGGACGTTCACGGGGTAGCCCTGGGGAATCTCGTTGCAATCCACCGATACCGGCTGGCGCTGGAACGTGACCCGCACCGCGTTGGTCACGCCAAGCGCGTAACCGGGCACCCGCGCGGTCAGGCGTTCAGGCTTGCCGTCGGCATCCAGCTGCTTGGCGGCCAGCAGGATGCCGTTCCAGAAGACCGAGGCCACGGGGCGGGTCGACGACGCGCCGGGCGCCGCGGCCAGGTCCATGACCAATTCGTCGGGCATCAGGCCGTCCGAGGACACGGCCGCCAAGGGGAATGTCGTGTTCCAGTCCCCGCGCGCGACCACGTCGAAGCTGTCCGGTGTGCCGCCCAGCGTCGTCAGGCGCAAGCCGCCGTCCTTGAAGGTCTGCGGCGGCGTGGCCGCCTTCACATTGACCTGGCGGGTGACCAGGATGCGGCGCCAGGCCGAGTCAAACGCGCCTGCGCCCTGGGCGCCGGCGTCGGCAGCCACCGCGATGACCGCTTGGCGGCCCAGCGACAACAGCCGGATATCCTTGGCGGGCAGGTCCGCGCCGGCCAGCGGCATGCGTTGCTGGCGCCAGGCCTTGAACGCATCGGCCGCGTCGGTGTCAGAGGCCAACTGCGCCTGCAAGGCATCCAGCGCCTCGTTATAGCGCGCCCTCAGCGCCGCATCCACGATCACCACGTCGCCGCTGACTGCCGGAGCGCCTAGCACCAACAGCGCGCCGATTTCGGCGGGGCTGGCCAGCTTGTGCTTCGCGTTGTCCGCCAGGGCGGCGAACGCCGGAATCTGTCCCAGGCCGGCAGGGGCTTGCAGGCCCCGCGTATCGATCTCGTCGCCCACCGAAGGAAACGCCTTGACCGACACGCGCTTGCCCGTGCGCTCCATCGCCACGCCAATGCGCCAGGCGCTGTCGAAGGCCTGCTGGTCCAGCTTGGTGCCCGGCACCATCAATACCGGTTTGCCGGGCAAGGTGCCCCAGGCGTCGTCAAGATTGCCGATGGCCGACGCGTCGTAGCGATAGCTCAAGCGGGTCTGAGGCGAGATCGTCAGCGCATTGGCCGTGGCCCGGTTGCTTTCGCAATGACGCAGCGCGATCTCCGATTGCCAGTCCACGCCCAGCCGCAGGAAGCCCGTTTCGCGGCGGCGCGGCTCTACCTGCAGGTTTCGGTCCACGGTCCCGTCGCCGTCGGCGATCCGCTGCGCGGCCTGCGGCACGCCGTCCACCCACAGCACCATGCTTGTGCGCCCCGGCTCGCCCTTGGTGTATTTCGCGTCGAAGTTCAGCGTCGCGTCCGAGATGGGTACGCCGCGCGGCACGGGCAGGTAGAAGTCCTGGCGCGCGTCGCTATTGCTCAGCACGACCGGCTCCGTGATGCCCAGGTCCTGCAGCGTGGTGTTGCGCGTCACCCAGTCATCGCTTTGCAGGCGGCGCAAGGCGTCGCCGGCAGGGCTGGCCATCGCGGCCAGCGGCAGCAGCAGGCCGGCGGCCATCAGGGCACGGCAAAGCGTACGGGTCACGGGGGTGGTCAGGGCAGGGTGGGGCATGGAGGCTCCGGGCAGGGAAGGCGTCGCGGGGGAGTCAGGTAGAAGGGGCGGCCTCGGTTCCGTAGGGATCGAATTCCGATACGGCGCGGCCGCACAAGGCGTCCACGATGCGCTGGCTGGCGAGGCCGTCGCCATAAGGATTGATGCGTCGCGAGAAAGACGCGTGGAGTTCCGGGTTGTCGAGCAGGCGGGCGACTTCGGCCACGATGCGCTGCGGGTCGGTGCCGACCAGCGCCACGGTTCCCGCCCGCACGGCTTCAGGACGCTCGGTCACGTCCCGCATCACCAGTACCGGCTTGCCCAGGTAAGGGGCCTCTTCCTGAACCCCACCGGAATCGGTCAGGATCAGGTGCGACCGTTGCATGAACCAGACGAAGTCCAGGTAATCCAGGGGATCGATCAAGTGCACGTGCGACAGGCCGCCCAGTGCCGTCATCACCACATTGCGTACCTGCGGGTTCAGGTGCACGGGATAGACGATCTGCAAGTCTTCGCGATGGGCCAGTTCTGCCAGCGCCGCGCAGATGTTCTTGAAGCCCTCGCCGAAGCTCTCACGCCGGTGGCCGGTCACCAGCAGCAGTCGGCGCGACGGATCCAGCCAGTCGTAGCGGGCTTCCAGTTGACGGGCCAGGGGGCCCTGCGGGTCCAGTTTGGCGCAGGTCATCGCCAGCGCATCGATCACGGTATTGCCAGTGACGGTAATGTGGCCCGCCAGGTTCTCGCGCAGCAAGTTACCGCGCGATTCCGACGTGGGCGCGAATAGCCAGTCGCCCACCGCGTCGACGACGCGGCGGTTCATTTCTTCGGGGAAGGGCATGGCCAGGTTGCCGGTGCGCAAACCGGCCTCGACGTGGCCGATGCGGACGCGGCGGTGGAACGAGGCCAGCGCGCACGCCGATGCGGTGCTGGTATCGCCATGCACCAGGACGCAGTCGGGTTGTTCGGCTTCCAAGACGCCGTCCACCCGGCTGATCAGCCGGGCATAAAGCCCGTTCAAGGTCTGGTTGGGGACCATGATGTCCAGGTCGTGCTGGGCGCGTAGCTCGAACAGCGCCAAGACCTGGTCCAGCATTTCCCGATGCTGGCCGGTAACGCACACGACGCTCTGGATCTGCGGCTCTCGTTCAAGCGCCGTCACGAGGGGAGCCATCTTGATGGCTTCGGGGCGTGTGCCGAATATGGAAAGGACTTTCATCGCAAGAGTCACCTCACAGACGCCGGTGGCATTTCCTTGCGTTTATTATGTCTTGAAAGCATTAGTAATATGTGACGGATTATTTCGAATATAAAGCCTGTTGGGGACATATTCCGTCACTGTCTTGGCAGTCGTTCGAAAGCGCGTCGGGGCGTGTCAGAGGAAAAATGGGGCCGCATTTGAAACGATCATGACTTGATCCAAACCCCGTAGCAGGCGCATTGTTACGTTCGGTGTCGTGAATGTGTCGTCGAGTGGCAACAGTACCGGTGCTGTCATGCCATGGCGCGCTGTGTGGCGGCAAAAAAATGGCCAACTCCGGGGAGTTGGCCATTTTGCTAAGCACTGCGCAATAAAGCGGAATTTGGTGGAGCCGGGGGGAATTGAACCCCCGTCCGCAAGCCCTCTGCAATCAGTTCTACATGCGTAGTCGATTTATTTAGTTTTAACTTTGGACTTAGCCAACCGACAGGCCGGACCAAAGCGATTCACGTAATTTAAATCTGAGCCGTGTGACCCCAGCGCAGACCGATTCCTTGTGAATGTCGCTGCTGTGGTTCGAGGGTTACCCCCCTAGGAAGTTGCCTTCCTCCACCTGACCCAAGGACAGATCAGTGCAGCGGCTCACCGCTTAAGCGGCGAGAGCGAAACGCTCGTCGTTGGCGTTTGTAGTGTTTCCAGTGGTTTAACGAGCGAACTGGTGCTCGGCATGCCCTGAGTTGTTTCGCGACCCACGTCGAATCCGGATCGGCCCCAAGAACTTCTATTGTACTGGTAAACGCAATAGCCTGCTGCGTTGTCCGCGCCCGCCGGTGCAGGCGTGGCGCGGGGGACACAAGTGCGGGTCAGGCGGCGTTGGCGCAGGCAGTTTTCGCCTGGCGCGGACGGGAGGCCGCCATCAGCGCGAAGGCCAGGGCGACGGATATCGCCACGATGACCGACGCCGCCCAACCCAGCGACGCCAGGCCGTAGTGGTCGATCACGTTGCCGCCCACCACCGCGCCCAGCCCGATGCCGATGTTGGCGCCCGAGATGTTCAGCGATGCGGCGAAGGCCGGCGCTTCGGGCGCGGCTTTCATCAGGCGCACGTGGCACACGATGAAGAGCGCGGCCTGCGCAATGCCCCAGATCCCCAACGCCACGGCGAGCAGGCCATGGGATTGCATCACGGGCGCCACGAACGCCAGGCCCGCCGCCATCATCGACGAGAACAGCGCGGTTGCGCCCAGCGGGCTGCGGTCCACCATGCGGCCGCCCAAGGTGTTGCCGATCAGGCCCACGCCACCGAAGGCCATCATGGTCCAGCCGACGATCTGCCCGTTGAAGCCGGCCAGCCGCTCCAGCATGTCCGCCAGGTAGGTGTAGGCCGTGAACATACCGGTGAACACCAGCAGCGACAGCACCACGTGGCCCAGCACGATCGGGTTGCGCAGGATGCGCAGCTGCGTCACCAGCTTGACGCTGTCGGCGCGAATCCGGGTGCTGGGGAACGCCAGCAGCAAGAGCAACGCCTTGGCGAAGGCAACGCCCGACAACACCCAGAATGCCGCGCGCCAGCCGAACGCATCCGAGATCAACACGCCGATCGGGATGCCGAAGACGGTGGCCGCCACGATGCCGAAGGCCACCATCGAGATGGCGCGGCCGGCGCGCGCCGGGCCGACCAGCTCCACGGCGGTGGCGCTGGCCAGTGACCAGAACACGGGCAAGGCCAGGGCGGGCACGAAACGGGCCACGGCCATGATCCAGATGTTCGGGGCCATCGCCGCCACGGCGTTGGATACACCGAACAGCACCAGCACGCCGATAAACAGGCGCTTGCGCTCGACGTTGGCCATCAACGCGGTCAGCAGCGGGCCGGTCGCGGCCACCGTGAAAGCGAACAGCGTGACCAGCAGGCCGGCTTGCGACACGGTGACGTTCAGGTCGCGGGCCAGCCCGGGAAGCAGGCCGACGATCAGGAATTCTGTCGTCAGGATCGTGAAACCGGCGGCGGAAAGTAGCAGGATAGGCAAAAGCATAGGCATTCCTCTGGCGCGATGCCGTCAGGCGGCGCGCGGGGCAGGGCGTTGTAGGCGTACTAAAAAGGTCTGGGGGGGCGCGGCGGCACGGGGCCGGGCGCTGCACGGCGGCAGAATGCCGTCGGCGTGAGGTTGCGGATGGGAACTGCCGCAACACCGGCCTGGGCCGGAATGGCAATCGGGAGGCACCCGAATGCCTTGCATGAGTGACACTTTAAGGGACTTTGGAATCCGGATAAAGGTCCTGGTACCGGATAGATTGTTCGGGTGCGTCAACTAATTCGGAACGAACAATCGGCAGGCAACACGGCGGACCCAGCGTGGTCCGCCGCGCATCGCGTGTCAGCGCAGGTCGCTGGGCAGCAGAGGCTGGATGGCGGACCAGAGCTCAGCAGGGGTATTTGCGCAGGTTTCCGCTTCCCACGTGCTGATGTTGTCTTCTTCGCCGACATAGCCGTAAGCGGCCGCCACGGCGGGCATGCCCGCCGCATGCGCCGCCTGGATGTCGCGCAGGTCGTCACCTACGTAGACGCAGCGGTCCACGGCGAAGCCGGCTTCGCGAGCGGCGTGCTGCAGGGGCAACGGGTGCGGCTTGGCGTGGGCCGTCGTGTCGCCGCAGACCAACACCGCGCTGTCGCGCGTCAGGTCCAGGAATTCGACGATCGGCAGGGTCAGGTAGGTGACTTTGTTGGTGACGATGCCCCAGGACAGGCCGCGGCGGCGGATATCGGCCAGCAGGGTATCGATGCCGGGGAAGAGCTTGCTGTGCACGGTCGAGTTGGCGGCGTAGTCTTCCAGGAACTGCAGGCGGGTGGGCTCGTAGTCCGGGTCGCCGGGCTTCAAATCCAGCGCCACGCGCAGCAGGCCGCGGGCGCCTTGCGACGCCACGGGGCGCAATGCCTCGTAGGGCATGGGCTCCAGGCCGCGGCGGGTGCGCTGCTGGTTGGCGGCGGCGGCCAGGTCGGGGGCGGTGTCGGCCAGGGTGCCGTCGAAATCGAACAGAATCAGGGCGCTCATTTACGGGTAGCCATCAGGTAGTTGACCGAGGTGTCGGACGACAGCGAGTAGATCTGGGTGATCGGGTTGTATTCCATGCCACGCATGCTGATCGGCTCCAGGTTGGCGGCGCGCGCCGCTGCGGACAATTCGCTGGGCTTGATGAACTGGTCGTAGCTGTGGGTGCCGCGCGGCAACAGGCGCAGGACGTACTCGGCGCCGACGATCGCGAAAACAAACGCCTTGGCGTTGCGGTTCAGGGTCGAAAAGAACACCCAGCCGCCGGGTTTGACGAGCGTCGAGCAGGCGCGAACGATGGACGCCGGGTCCGGCACGTGTTCCAGCATTTCCATGCAGGTGACCACGTCATACTGACCGGGCTGTTCGGCGGCCAGTTCTTCCACGGGCACCTTGCGGTATTCCACTTTCACGCCCGATTCCAGGCCGTGCAGGCGGGCGACCTTCAGCGACTTGTCGGCCAGGTCGATGCCTGTGACGTCCGCGCCGCCGCGGGCCATGGATTCCGACAGGATGCCGCCGCCGCAACCCACATCCAGCACTTTCTTGCCGGCGAGGCTGCCCGCGCACTCCTGAATCCATTCCAGCCGCAGCGGGTTGATGGCGTGCAGGGGCTTGAACTCGCTTTCGGGGTCCCACCAGCGGCTGGCCAGGGCGCTGAACTTGTCCAGTTCGGCCTGATCGGCGTTGACGGCGGGGCGTTCGGAGTCGTGAATTTGCGTGGTCATGGGCGGTCCAGCGAAAAGCGACGCTATCTATATAGAGGAGTCCGTCGCGGGAAGGCGGGGAGGAAACACGCCTTCGCACCACATTGGTGCAAGACGGACGAAAAAAAGGGCCTCGCTATGCGAGGCCCTTTATTGTAGCTAGTCCGGCAATTACTTGCGGCTACCCACGATTTCGATTTCAACGCGACGGTTTTGGGCACGGCCCTCTTTCGTCTTGTTGGAAGCGATCGGGTTCGACTCGCCCTTACCTTCCGTGTAGATACGGTTGGGGTCGATACCCTTGCTGACCAGGTAGGTCTTGACCGAAGCGGCGCGGCGCTCGGACAGCTTCTGGTTGTAGGCGTCAGTACCGATGGAGTCGGTGTGGCCAACAGCAATGATGGTTTCCAGCTCGATACCGCGAGCTTGCTGGGCGACTTGATCCAGCAGCTGACGACCTTCGGGCTTCAGGGTCGACTTGTCGAAGTCGAAGAACGTGTCAGCATTGAACACGACCTTTGCCGCCATCGGGGCCGGCTTCGCCTTCTGTTGTGCAACCGGGACACCGTCGCAACCGGGGATACCGGTGGCAGGGGTCCAGAAAGCATCGCGCCAGCACAGTTCGTTCGTACCGTTTTTCCAAACGTTACCGAACGGGTTGCGCCAGTTGTCCACGGTTTGCGCGGAAGCTACACCAGAGGCCGTGACGGCGGCGAAGGCGAGCGCCAGAGCGAATTTGGAGGGTTTGTTCATGTTTCTCCTCGTTGAGCTTGAAGCTGGATAAGTGACTCGCAGCGAACCCCCGCCGCATATCAGGAAAACGGGGCCAGTATAGCAACGCCAAGAGCTGGTTCAAAGGAATAGCTACTGGGTTTCCTGCGTGCTGGAAACAATCTTAAGGCATTTGGGGGGCTTTGGCTTCCCTGGAGAGGCGCATTGACGCTGGATACGGCGTTTTCGGCGCTCCATCGGTTTTCCATGTTGGTTTTTGACAACAGGGCCATTGGGCGCGGCCCGACGGCCGGCCGCGGCTTGCCGATGGCGGCCCGCAAAGGTCGCTCATCGGCCACTTCCCGTGGCCCTGCCCAACGGGATCGGAATCGAATGATAGAATTTCCTGTTTACCCGGCCCGGGTTCCTCCTTACACGATTCTGTCGTTATATATATGGATTCCTTTGCCAAGGAGACGCTTCCGGTTTCGCTGGAAGAAGAGATGCGCCGCAGTTACCTCGATTACGCGATGAGCGTGATCGTTGGGCGGGCGCTACCGGATGTGCGGGACGGCTTGAAGCCCGTCCACCGGCGCGTGCTCTACGCGATGCACGAACTGAACAACGATTGGAACCGCGCCTATAAGAAGTCGGCGCGTATCGTCGGGGACGTCATCGGTAAATACCACCCCCACGGCGACCAATCCGTCTACGACACCATCGTCCGCATGGCGCAGGATTTCTCCATGCGCTACATGCTGGTCGACGGCCAGGGCAACTTCGGCTCGATCGACGGCGATAACGCCGCGGCGATGCGTTACACCGAAATTCGCCTGGCCAAGATCGCCCACGAACTGCTGGCCGACATCGACCAGGAAACCGTGGACTTCGGCCCCAACTACGACGGCAGCGAGCAAGAACCGCTGCTGTTGCCGTCGCGCCTGCCCAACCTGCTGGTCAACGGCAGCTCGGGCATCGCGGTGGGCATGGCCACCAACATTCCGCCGCACAACCTCCAGGAAGTGGTCGACGGCTGCCTGTACTGCCTGCGCAATCCGGCCTGCACGGTCGATGAGCTCATCGAGCTCATCCCGGCGCCCGATTTCCCCACGGGCGGCATCATCTACGGCATGTCCGGCGTGCGCGAAGGCTATCGCACCGGTCGCGGCCGCGTCATCATGCGCGCCAAGACCCACTTCGAAGACATGGAGAAGGGCAATCGCCAGGCGATCGTGATCGACGCGATTCCCTACCAGGTCAACAAGAAGACCTTGCAGGAACGCATCGCCGAACTCGTCAACGACAAGAAGATCGAAGGCATCTCCGATATTCGCGACGAGTCCGACAAGGACGGCATGCGTCTGGTCATCGAGCTCAAGCGCGGCGAGGTGCCCGAGGTTGTCCTGAACAACCTGTACAAGAACACGCAGCTGCAAGACACCTTCGGGATGAACCTGGTGGCGCTGGTCGACGGCCAGCCCCGCCTGCTCAACCTGAAGCAGATGATCGACTACTTCCTGCAGCATCGCCGCGAAGTGGTCACGCGCCGCACGGTGTTCCAGCTGCGCAAGGCCCGCGAACGCGGCCACGTGCTGGAAGGCCTGGCCGTCGCGCTGGCCAACATCGATGATTTCATCACCATCATCAAGGCCGCGCCGACGCCTCCCGTCGCCCGCCAGGAATTGATGGCGAAGTCGTGGGATTCGTCGCTGGTGCGCGAAATGCTGTCGCGCGCCGATGGCGATACGCCGGGAGGCCGCTCGGCCTTCCGTCCGGACGACCTGGACGCCGAGTTCGGCCTGCAGGGCGACGGCATGTACCGCCTGAGCGATACGCAGGCTCAGGAAATCCTGAACATGCGCCTGCAACGCCTGACCGGGCTGGAGCAGGACAAGATCGTCGGCGAATACAAGGACATCATGTCCACCATCGCCGACCTGCTCGACATCCTGGCCCGCCCCGAGCGCATCACGACGATCATTTCCGACGAACTGCAGGCCATCAAGGCCGAGTTCTCGACCGGCGTGAAGGACACGCGCCGCTCGGAAATCGAGATGAACGCGACCGAGCTCGATACCGAAGACCTGATCACGCCCACCGACATGGTCGTGACCCTGTCGCACGGCGGCTACATCAAGAGCCAGCCCTTGTCCGAGTACCGCTCGCAAAAGCGCGGCGGACGCGGCAAGCAGGCGACGGCGATGAAGGAAAACGACTGGATCGACCAGTTGTTCATCGCCAACACGCACGACTTCCTGCTGTGCTTCTCGAACCGCGGCCGCGTGTACTGGCTGAAGGTCTGGGAAGTGCCCCAAGGCACGCGCAATTCGCGCGGCAAGCCCATCGTCAACATGTTCCCGCTGGCTGACGGCGAGAAGATCACGGTGGTGCTGCCGGTCAAGGAATTCAGCGAAGACCACTACGTCTTCATGGCGACCTCGCGCGGCACGGTCAAGAAGACCCCGCTGTCCGACTTCTCCAACCCGCGCAAGGCCGGCATCATCGCCGTCGACCTTGACGATGGCGACTACCTGATCGGCGCCGACCTGACCGACGGCCAGCATGACGTCATGCTGTTCTCGGATTCGGGCAAGGCCGTGCGCTTCGACGAAAACGACGTGCGTCCGATGGGCCGCAACGCCCGTGGCGTGCGCGGCATGATGCTCGAGGAAACGCAGACCGTCATCGCGCTGCTGGTTGCCGGCGACGAAACGCAGACCGTGCTGACCGCCACCGAAAACGGTTACGGCAAGCGCACGCCGATCGGCGAATACACGCGCCATGGCCGTGGCACGAAGGGCATGATCGCCATCCAGACCAGCTCGCGCAACGGCAAGGTCGTGGGTGCGGTGCTGGTCAACCCGACCGACGAAATCATGCTGATCACCACCGGCGGCGTGCTGGTGCGCACCCGTGTCGCGGAAATCCGCGAAATGGGCCGCGCGACCCAGGGCGTCACGCTGATCAACGTTGACGACGGCAGCACGCTGTCCGGCGTGCGCCGTGTCGTGGAAAGCGATGCTGACGACGACGGCGACCTGGGCGAAGACGGCCCGGACGAAGGCGGCGACGACAGCACTGATGCCGCGCACGCGACGGATTCGACGGAACCTACGGAGCAATAATGGCCCGCCCCTGGAACTTCTCGGCAGGCCCCTCGGCCTTGCCCGAGGTGGTATTGCAGCAAGCAGCAGCTGAGATGCTGGATTGGCATGGCAGTGGCATGTCGGTGATGGAAATGTCTCATCGCGGCAAGCACTTCGTGCAGATCTGCGACGAAGCCGAATCCGATTTGCGTGAGCTGCTGGGCTTGCCCGCTGACTACGCGGTCATGTTCATGCAAGGCGGAGGTTCCGGGGAAAACGCCATCGTTCCCATGAATCTCATGGGGCGCCGCAGCACGCCGGCTGCCGACTTCGTCGTGACGGGCCATTGGTCCAAGCGGTCGTACAAGGAAGCCGGGCGCTATGGCAGCACCCATGTGGCGGCAAGCAGCGAGCAGGCCATCCAGCTCGATGGCCGCGAGCAAGGCCCGCTGACCTGGGTGCCGCCGGTCGATACCTGGAATGTGCGCAAGGAATCGGCTTACCTGCACCTGTGCAGCAATGAAACCATCGGCGGCGTCGAGTTCATGGACTGGCCCGACACCGCCGCGCTGGGCGCACCCGACGTGCCGTTGGTCGTCGATGCGTCTTCGCATTTCCTGTCGCGTCCGATGGACGTGACGCGTTGCGGCATGATGTATGCCGGCGCGCAAAAGAACGCGGGCCCGGCTGGCGTGACCATGGTCATCGCCCGCCGCGACCTGATCGGCCACGCCTTGCCGATCTGCCCGTCCGCCTTCGATTACGCCAATGTGGCCGCGGATCATTCGCGCTACAACACACCGCCGACCTTCGCGATCTACGTCGCGGGGCTGGTGTTCAAGTGGGTCAAGGCCAATGGCGGCGTGGCCGGCATGGAAGCCGCCAACAAGGCCAAGGCCGACCTGCTGTACGGCTATCTGGACAGCACCAATTTCTATCGCAATCCCATTCACGCTCCCGTGCGTTCGCGCATGAACGTGCCGTTTGTGTTGCGCGATGAGTCGCTGAATGACGCCTTCCTGCAAGGCGCTGATGCGGCGGGTCTGACACAACTAAAGGGCCACAAGAGCGTGGGCGGCATGCGCGCCTCCATCTACAACGCCGTCCCCCTTGCCGGGGTATCGGCGCTGGTCGAGTACCTGAAGGAATTCGAGCGCCGCTATGGATGAAGATCTGCAGCGCAAGCTGCTTCCCTTGCGCGCCCGCATCGATGCGTTGGACGCGCAGATCCTCGACTTGCTGTCGCAGCGCGCCCGCGCCGCGCTGGAAGTGGGCGAGGCCAAGCATGCCGCGCAAGCGGACGGCCCGGTGTTGCGCCCCGAGCGTGAAGCCGAAGTCATCCGCCGCTTGCAGCAGCTCAACCCCGGCCCGTTCCCGAATGCGGGTGTGGCGTCGGTGTGGACCGAGATCATCTCGGCCTGTCGCGGTCTGGAGCGCGGCATGACCGTCGCGTACCTGGGGCCGCAAGGCTCGTTTTCCGAGCAGGCGGCGCTGGAGCATTTCGGCCACGCTGTGCAGAAGCTGCCTTGCGCGTCATTCGACGAGGTGTTTCGCGCGGTCGAGGCTGGCCAGGCGGATGTGGGCATGGTGCCGGTGGAGAACTCCACCGAAGGCGCCGTCAACCGCAGCCTGGACCTGCTGCTGAACACGCCGCTGACGATCCTGGGCGAACGCTCGCTCGTCATCCGCCATTGCCTGATGTCGCAATCGGGCGGCATGGACGGCATCAAGACAATATCCGCGCATCCGCAGGCGCTGGCTCAGTGCCAGGGCTGGCTGACGCGCAACTATCCCGACCTGGAACGCGTGGCTGCCTCCAGCAATTCCGAGGCTGCGCGTGCAGCGGCGGGTGACCCGAGCGTTGCGGCGATCGCCGGCGAAGTGGCCGCGCCCGCCTGGAACTTGCAGGTCGTCGCGGCCGGCATCCAGGACGATCCGCACAACCGGACCCGTTTCCTGGCCATCGGCAACATCCAGCCGCTGGTCAGCGGCAAGGACAAGACCAGCCTGATCCTGGCCGTGCCGAACCGTGCGGGCGCCGTGTATGAAATGCTGGCCCCGCTGGCGGCCAACGGCGTATCGATGACCCGCTTCGAGTCGCGCCCCGCGCGCACCGGTCAGTGGGAATATTATTTCTACGTTGATGTCCTGGGCCACCGCAACGATCCGAACGTCGAGCGCGCCCTTGCCACCTTGCAGGCGCAGGTCGCCTATCTGAAAGTGCTGGGTTCCTACCCGGCGCCGTGAGCCTCCACACCATGACCACCGCATCCAAGCCCCTCGTTGCTCCCGCGCACGTCAGCGCCATCGCGCCCTACCAAGCGGGCAAGCCCATTGAAGAACTGGCCCGCGAGTTCGGGCTGGATCCGGCCGGCATCGTCAAGCTGGCGTCCAATGAAAACCCGCTGGGCATGCCCAAGTCGGCGCGCGCGGCCATGCTGGCCGCGGCCGAGTCGCTGGCCCGCTATCCCGACCCCAACGGTTTCGACCTGAAGGCGGCCCTGGCGGAACGCTACGGCGTGCCGATGAACTGGATCACGCTGGGCAACGGTTCGAACGACATCCTCGAGATCGCCGCGCTGGCGCTGCTGGAGCCGGGCTCGTCGGCGGTGTATGCACAGCACTCGTTCGCGGTGTATCGCCTGGCCACGCAAGCGCGTGGCGCGCGCCACATCGTCGTGCCGGCGCAAGACTACGGCCACGACCTGGACGCCATGTTCGACGCCATCGCCGACGACACGCGCCTGCTGTTCATCGCCAACCCCAACAATCCGACCGGCACCTTCGTGCCGGGCGACAAGGTCGCGTCGTTCCTCGAGCGCGTGCAAGCCGCTCATGGCGACCGCGTCACCGTGGTGCTGGACGAGGCCTACAACGAATACCTGGATCCGGAGCACCGCTTCGACAGCACCGCGCTGGCCCGCCGGTTCCCCAACCTGATCATCTCGCGCACGTTCTCCAAGGCCTACGGCCTGGCCGGCTTGCGCGTGGGGTTCTCGGTGGCCCAACCGCCGCTGACTGACCTGCTGAACCGCGTGCGCCAGCCGTTCAACGTGAATACGCTGGCCCAGGCCGCGGCGATCGCCGCGCTGGGCGATGCGGCCTACCTGGAAGAGGCGTATGCCTCGAACAAGTCCGGCAAGGCGCAATTGTGCGAAGCGTTTGACCGCCTGAAGCTGCGCTATGTGCCCAGCTACGGCAACTTTGTGCTGGTGCATGTGGGCGATGCGCCGCGCATCAATCTGGAATTGCTCAAGCGCGGCGTGATCGTGCGCCCGGTGGCCGGCGACGGCCTGCCTGAATGGCTGCGTGTGTCTATCGGCTTGCCGCAAGAGAATGCCCGCTTCATCGATGCCCTGACCGCCATCCTGTCCGCATGAACGACGCGTTACCTTCTACGAATCAGGGGGCCGCTGGCCCCCTGATTCCTGTATTGGCCGTCGTGGGCGTGGGCCTGATCGGGGGCTCCTTCGCCGCGGCGTTGCGCCAGGCGGGTCAAGTGGGCCGCGTGCTGGGAGTCGGGCGCAATGCGTTTTCGCTGGCGCGCGCCGTTGAGCTGGGTTTGATCGACGAGGCCGTCAGCGCCGAAGACGCGGCGGCCCGCGCCGACCTGATCTTGCTGTCCACGCCTGTGGGTGGCTTGAAGAACGTGCTGGCACGGATGCTGCCGCATCTGGGCGCCACGACGGTATTGACCGACGCGGGCAGCACCAAGGCCGAAGTCGTCGACGCGGCGCGCGAGGCGCTGGCCGGCAGTATCGGACGTTTTGTGCCGGGCCATCCCATCGCGGGCGCCGAACGCACGGGGCCGGACGCGGCTGATCCGGGCTTGTACCAGGGGCGCACCGTGATCCTGACGCCGCTTGCCGAAAACAGCGCGCAGGCGACGGACCTGGTACGCCGCGCCTGGCAGGCCTGCGGCGCCAGTGTGATCGACATGAATGCTGAGGCCCATGACCGCTTGCTGGCGTCGGTCAGCCATCTGCCGCATCTGTTGTCCGCGGTCTATATGGAGCAGGTGGCCACGGCCGCCGACGCGCGTACGCGCCTGGACCTGGCCGGCAGCGGTTTTCGTGATTTCACGCGTATCGCGGCGGGTTCGCCCGAGATGTGGCGCGATATCTTTCTATCCAATCGCGATGCGATGCTGGCCGAGCTTGCCGATGTGCGCGCCGTCCTGGATCGTGCCGAACGCGCCATCGCCGATGGCGACAACGCGGTGTTGCTGGCGCTGCTGGAAACCGCGGCCCAGGCGCGCCGCAACTGGCGCAAGGAGTAACTGACATGGGCGCTTTGCCTTATCTGGACCTGCCGCGCGTGCGGCAAGCGCAGGGCGTGATCGCCTTGCCGGGCTCCAAGAGTATTTCCAACCGCGTGCTGCTGCTGTCGGCGATTGCTGAGGGCACCACCGTCATCACCGGCTTGCTGGATTCCGACGATACGCGCGTCATGCTGGGCGCGCTGCGCCAGTTGGGCGTGCAGGTGTCGGACCTGGACGCCGGCCGCGTCACCGTCGAGGGCGTGCGTCGTTTCCCCGTGGAAAGCGCCGATCTCTTCATGGGCAACGCCGGTACGGCGATCCGTCCCCTGACGGCGGCCCTGGCTCTGATGGGCGGTGATTACCGCTTGTCGGGCGTGCCGCGCATGCACGAGCGGCCAATCGGCGACCTGGCTGATGCCTTGAATGCGCTAGGCGCCCGGATCGACTATCTGGGCCAACCGGGCTATCCGCCGCTGCATATCGGCCGTGGTGAGATCGCCGCGGATGCCGTGACGCGCGTGCAGGGTTCGGTGTCCAGCCAGTTCCTGACCGCCTTGCTGCTGGCTGCACCGTTGCAGGCGGGCCGCAGCGGCAAACCCGTCACGATCGAAGTGGTGGGCGAACTGATCTCCAAGCCTTACATCGAAATCACGCTGAACCTGATGGCGCGCTTTGGCGTGCAGGTGCGGCGCGACGGTTGGAGCCGCTTCGTGATCGAAGGCGGCGCCGGCTACCGCAGTCCGGGCCAGATCGCGGTGGAAGGCGATGCCTCCACGGCGTCCTATTTCCTGGCGCTGGGTGCGATTGGCGGAGGTCCGTTGCGCGTGACGGGCGTGGGCGCTGACAGCATTCAGGGCGACGTCGCCTTTGCCGATACGCTGGCGCACATGGGCGCCAACGTGGCCTACGGTCCGGATTGGATCGAAGTGACCGGCGTCCGGGTGGCCGACGGCGCGCGCCTGAAGGCGTTCGACACCGATTTCAACCTGATCCCGGACGCCGCCATGACCGCCGCGGCGTTGGCCCTGTATGCCGATGGACCGTGCCGCCTGCGCAACATCGGCAGTTGGCGGGTGAAGGAAACCGACCGCATCCACGCCATGCAGACGGAACTGGAAAAGCTGGGCGCGCAAGTGGAATCGGGGCCGGATTGGCTGCGTGTCATCCCGCCGGCGCAGGATGCCTGGCGCGACGCGCACATCGGCACCTGGGACGACCACCGCATGGCCATGTGTTTTTCGCTGGCGGCCTTTGGCCCGGCAGCGGTCCGTATCCTGGATCCGGGTTGCGTCAGCAAGACGTTCCCGGGTTACTTTGATGTCTACGCGAGCCTGGTATCGGCCTAGCGCGAACCCCCCATGACTTTGACTTCTTCGATTGATTCATCTCCGGCCGCCGTCATCACGATCGACGGCCCCACCGCTTCGGGCAAGGGCACCGTGGCGCATCGCGTCGCCAAGGCGCTGGGCTGGGACGTGCTGGATAGCGGCGCGCTGTACCGCCTGACCGCCCTGGCCGCCATCAAGCAGGGCGTTGCCGCCGACGACGAACCCGGCGTGGCCCGCGTGGCGGAAACGCTGGACGTGCGCTTTGACGGCCCCCATGTGTACCTGGAAGGCGCCGACGTCGGCCACGACATCCGCCGCGAGGAAGTGGGCAATTTCGCCTCCCGCGTGGCCGCTTTTCCCGGTGTGCGCCGGGCCCTGCTCGAGCGCCAGCGCGCTTTCCGCCTGCCGCCGGGCCTGGTGGCGGACGGCCGCGACATGGGCACGGTGGTGTTCCCGGATGCGTCCCTGAAGGTGTTCCTGGTCGCTGATGTGGTCGCCCGGGCGGAGAGGCGCCGTAAGCAGTTGATCGAAAAGGGAATTTCTGCTAATCTAGATGACCTTCTGCGAGACATGCGCGAGCGAGACGCCCGCGATACCGAACGCGCTACCGCGCCGCTGGCCCCCGCAGCAGATGCACATGTGCTGGATTCGTCTGATTTGACGATTGCAGAGACGGTGCAGGCAATACTGGATTTCTGGCAACAAGCGCAGGCAAAAGCTTAAAGGCATCAGCCTGAAAGCTTGGCTGAAAGCCCAAGTTAGCCAGTCCACCTTTATTTTTTGATTAGGCCCTGTTCTAGCCAGGCGCAACCCCCACGGGACACCCCGCAGGGCAAACCGGCAGGCAGGTATTTTGACTCCACTGTGGCGGGCAATCCGCTGCGGTGTGTTCTTAACGGCCATTTCGGCCCAATGGATTTCAACCCCATGTCTTCCGTTTCCACTACCGCCACCGGCGGCGAAAGCTTCGCCGACCTTTTCGCACAAAGCCTCAAGAGCCAGGACATGAAGTCCGGCGAGGTCATCAGCGCCGAAGTCGTGCGCGTCGACCATAACTTCGTCGTCGTCAACGCCGGCCTGAAGTCCGAAGCGCTGATCCCCCTGGAAGAGTTCCTGAACGACCAGGGCGAGCTCGAAGTGCAACCCGGCGATTTCGTCTCGGTGGCCATCGATTCCCTGGAAAACGGCTACGGCGACACCATCCTGTCGCGTGACCGCGCCAAGCGCCTGTCGGCCTGGCTGCAACTGGAAAAGGCCCTGGAAAACGGCGAGCTGGTTACCGGCACCATCACCGGCAAGGTGAAGGGCGGCCTGACCGTCATGACCAACGGCATCCGCGCGTTCCTGCCGGGTTCGCTGGTGGATCTGCGTCCGGTCAAGGACACCACCCCGTACGAAGGCAAGACCCTCGAATTCAAGGTCATCAAGCTCGACCGCAAGCGCAACAACGTTGTGCTGTCGCGTCGCCAAGTGCTGGAAGCCAGCATGGGCGAAGAGCGTCAAAAGCTGCTCGAAACCCTGCACGAAGGTGCTGTGGTCAAGGGCGTGGTCAAGAACATCACCGACTACGGCGCGTTCGTTGACCTGGGCGGTATCGACGGCCTGCTGCACATCACCGACATGGCATGGCGCCGCGTGCGTCACCCGTCCGAAGTCCTGCAAGTGGGTCAGGAAGTCGAAGCCAAGGTCCTCAAGTTCGACCAGGAAAAGAGCCGCGTCTCGCTGGGCGTCAAGCAGCTGGGCGAAGATCCGTGGGTGGGCCTGGCTCGCCGCTACCCGCAAGGCACCCGCCTGTTCGGCAAGGTCACGAACCTGACCGACTACGGCGCGTTCGTTGAAGTCGAAGCCGGCATCGAAGGCCTGGTTCACGTCTCCGAAATGGACTGGACCAACAAGAACGTCGACCCGCGCAAGGTTGTTACCCTGGGCGAAGAAGTCGAAGTCATGGTCCTGGAAATCGACGAAGACCGTCGTCGTATCTCGCTGGGCATGAAGCAGTGCCGTCAGAACCCGTGGGAAGAGTTCGCCACGAACTTCAAGCGCGGCGACAAGGTCCGCGGCGCCATCAAGTCGATCACCGACTTCGGCGTGTTCGTCGGTCTGCCTGGCGGCATCGACGGCCTGGTTCACCTGTCCGACCTGTCGTGGACGGAAACGGGCGAAGAAGCCGTGCGCAACTTCAAGAAGGGCGACGAGATCGAAGCCGTGGTTCTGGGCATCGATACCGACAAGGAACGCATCTCGCTGGGCATCAAGCAGCTGGAAGGCGACCCCTTCAACAACTTCGTCGCCACGTTTGACAAGGGCGCCGTTGTTCCGGGCACCATCAAGTCCGTCGAAGCCAAGGGCGCTGTTGTTACGCTGTCCGTGGACGTTGAAGGCTACCTGCGCGCTTCCGAGATCTCCTCGGGCCGCGTTGAAGATGCCACCACCGTTCTGAACGCTGGCGAAAACATCGAAGCCATGATCGTCAACATCGACCGCAAGACGCGTTCGATCCAACTGTCGATCAAGGCCCGTGACAACGCCGAGACCGCCGACACGATCCAGCGCATGTCCGACGCCAGCGCTTCGTCCGGCACCACCAACCTCGGCGCGCTGCTGAAGGCCAAGCTGGACCAACAGCGCAACGACGGTTAATTCGTGACCAAGTCGGAGCTGATCGCCGCCTTGGCGGCCCGCTATCCTCAGCTGGCCGCCCGCGACACCGATTACGCGGTCAAGACCGTGCTGGATGCAATGACCCAGGCCCTGGCCTCGGGTCAGCGCATCGAGATCCGCGGTTTTGGCAGCTTCTCGTTGTCGCAGCGGTCTCCCCGAGTCGGTCGCAATCCGAAATCCGGCGAACAAGTGCTGGTGCCTGGCAAACAGGTGCCGCACTTCAAGGCGGGCAAGGAATTGCGCGAACGGGTAGACCTGGTCGGCGGCAATGACGAGGACGCTCAATCCTCTGGATCGAGTGAGCCGATGCCGTCCATGGCAAGTTTGCACGCCATGCATTGACGGCTCGGCGTAAAGGCTGCCTACGGGCAGATCGGACCGAGAACAGGCCCCTTGAGAAATCAAGGGGCTTTGTTTTTTCCGGCCGTGCGCCTGGGGGCCCGGCGCCTCGCGGGGATTTTTTTTCCTTGTGGCTTTGCGGCGTCGCTTACAATTGACAGTCTTGAATTCTCTGGAGCATGCGTCATGCGCTATCTCGTCTGGGCCCTGCGATTGCTCGTGTTTATTGCGGTATTGATGTTCGCCCTGAAGAACACCGATCCGGTTGCAGTGAAGTTCTATGCGGATTACGTCGTGCAAGACGTGCCGTTGATCGTTGTGATGCTGGTCGTATTCGTGGCTGGCGCCCTGTTTGGCTTGTTGCTGACCGTGCCCGCCGCCATGCGCCGCCGCCGCGAAGCCATGCGCTTGCGCCGCGAGCTGGACCGCGTGCAGGCTGCCGTCAATGGCACCACGCCTGTCGTGCCGCCGGAAGCCGTTGCGCCCATGTCGCCGCTGTGACGGCGCGCCGTCTGCCGCACACCTCCTTTTCGCAGTGAATTACCGCAAGAGCCCGAATAGTGGATTTTGAACCTTGGTGGTTGATTTTCGTGCCGGTGTTGTTTGCGCTCGGCTGGTTGGCCGCGCGCTTCGATATCCGGCAGATGCTTCGGGAAACCCGCAGCCTGCCCGACTCGTATTTCCGGGGGCTTAACTTCCTGCTGAACGAGCAGCCGGACCGTGCGATTGACGCGTTCGTCGAAGTCGCCAAGCTGGATCCGGAAACCACCGAACTGCACTTTGCGTTGGGCAGCCTTTTCCGCCGTCGCGGCGAGATGGAACGCGCTATCCGCGTCCATCAAAGCCTGCTGAGCCGCTCTGACCTGCCGGCCGCCGAGCGCGAACATGCGCAACATGAACTAGCGCAGGACTTCCTGAAGGCCGGCATGCTGGACCGCGCCGAAAGCGGTTTTGAACAGCTCAAGGACACGCGCTACGCACTGCCGGCCCTGCGCTCGCTGATCCGCATTTTCGAATCGGAACACGACTGGCCGCGCGCCATCGAGGCCGTCAAGACGCTGCAAGGGCTGGTCGACGAGCCCGTGCCGCAGATCGTGCATTACTACTGCGAGCAGGCGCAGACCGCGCTGACCGCCAAGCCCGCGGACGTGGATGCCGCGCACAAGGCGCTGGATGCCGCCGATCATGCCCTGTCCACGACCGACGTGTCACTGAGCAAAGGCGCGATGGTGCGCACGGCCATGCTGCGCGCGCGCCTGGCCCTGATGGAGCAAGACCCCAAGCGTGAACGCCTGTACCTGGAGTCGGTGATGACCGATGCCCCGGAATACGCGGGCCTGGTGGCCGAGCAACTGCTGGCCAACTACCGCGCGGCCGGTCAGGTCGAAGCCGGGCTGGAATTCCTGCAAAAGCAGTATCAGCGCCATGCGTCGCTGGACCTGTTCAACGTGGTGTTCCGCGAATTGCGCGTGCAGCAAGGCTCGGCCGTGGCCTGGACGTTCGCGCGCGGCGCGCTGCGCAGCCATCCCTCCCTGCTGGGCCTGGACCGCTTGCTGGAAGCCGAACTCGCCAGCCCGGAATCCGGCGTCACGGAGCAGGGGCCGGTGCCCGGCGCCGACCTGACGCTGCTGCGCAGCCTGATCCACAAGCATACGCAACGGCTGGACCGCTATGCATGCCGCAGTTGCGGTTTTCAAGCGCGTCGTTTTTACTGGCAATGTCCCGGCTGCAACGCCTGGGAAACCTATGCGCCGCGCCGCCTGGAAGAACTTGAATGAAGCCTTTCCCCGCCGAAGCCATTTCGCGTAGCCGCGTCCTAGTGGTGGGCGACGTGATGCTGGACCGTTACTGGTTCGGCGAAGTCGAACGTATTTCACCGGAAGCGCCGGTGCCCGTGGTGCGCGTCGCCCGCCGCGAAGACCGCCTGGGCGGCGCCGCCAACGTGGCCCGCAACGTGGCGGCACTTGGCGGTCAGGTGACGCTGGTGGGCGTGCTGGGTGCGGACGAGGCTGGCGACAGCATCCGCCGCCTGTCGGCCGAAGCCGGCATCCATGCCGACCTGATCGCCGACCCCTCCCTGCACACCACGCTGAAAATGCGCGTGCTGGGCCGCCAGCAGCAGCTGCTGCGCGTGGATTTCGAACAGCATCCCGAGCAGGCCGCGCTGGACAGCGTGGATGCCGCGTTGGCCCGCCATCTGGCCAACCACGACATCGTGGTGCTGTCGGACTATGCCAAGGGCGTGCTGACCCGCGTCGAATCGCTGCTGGCCATGGCGCGCCATGCGGGCATCCCGGTGCTGGTGGACCCCAAGGGCGACGACTACGCGCGTTATCGCGGCGCCACGCTGGTCACGCCGAACCGCTCGGAAATGCAGCAGGCCGTGGGACGCTGGAATTCCGAGGCCGAATTGACCGATCGGGCGCAACGCTTGCGCGCCGACCTGGACCTGGAAGCCTTGCTTGTGACGCGTTCCGAGCAGGGCATGACGTTGTTTACCGATACGGGGCGCGACCACATCGATGCGCAGGCGCACGAAGTGTTCGATGTGTCCGGCGCAGGCGATACCGTGCTGGCCACGCTGGCGGTGTCGCGCGCTATCGGCTTGCCGTGGGCCGAGGCCATGGGCTGGGCCAACAAGGCCGGCGGCATCGCCGTGGGCAAGCTGGGCACCTCCGTCGTCACCGCAGCCGAATTGGCAGGAGAATCCTCATGATCGTCGTAACCGGAGCCGCAGGCTTCATTGGCAGCAATCTGGTGCGCGGGCTGAACCGCCGCGGCATCCAGGACATCATCGCGGTGGACGATCTGACCGAAGGCGACAAGTTCGTCAACCTGGTCGATTGCCAGATCGCCGAGTACATGGACAAGGACGATTTCCGCCGCCGGGTCGCCGACGGCAGCCTGCCCGCGGTGCGCGCCGTGCTGCATCAGGGCGCGTGCTCGGACACGACCGAGCGCAATGGCCGCTACATGATGGACAACAACTACCGCGTCACGCTGGAGCTGTTCGAATTCTGCCAGGCGCGGCGCATTCCGTTCCTGTATGCCTCGTCGGCCGCAGTGTATGGTGGGTCGTCGATCTACGTCGAGCATCCCGATAACGAAGGCCCGCTGAACGTCTACGGCTATTCCAAGCTGCTGTTCGACCAGGTCCTGCGCAAGCGCATGGACAGCCTGACGGCACAGGTCGTGGGGCTGCGCTACTTCAACGTCTACGGACCGCACGAACAGCACAAGGGCCGCATGGCCTCGGTGGCGTTTCACAACATGAACCAGTTCCTGGAGCATGGCCATGTGCGCCTGTTTGCGGGCTGGGACGGTTATGTGGATGGCGGGCAGAGCCGCGACTTCATTTCGGTCGAAGACGTGGTGGCCGTGAACCTGCACTTCCTGGACCATCCGCAACAGTCGGGCATCTTCAATTGCGGCACGGGCCGGGCGCAGCCGTTCAACGACGTGGCGGCGGCGGTGGTCAATACCCTGCGCGCCGAGCGTGGCGAGGCCGAATTGACGCTGGCTCAGCTGGTGGAGCTGGATCTCATCCGCTACATTCCGTTCCCGGATGACTTGAAGGGGCGCTATCAGAGCTATACGCAGGCGGATGTCACGCAACTGCGCACCGCCGGGTTCTACGCGCCCATGCGCGACGTGCAGACCGGTGTGGCCGAGTACGTGCGCTATTGGCGCGCGCGCCGTTAAGCGCGGACATCGCCTGGCATTGCGCTGCGTTGCCAGGCCTTGAAGAGAAACCACCGGTCCGGTGGTTTTTTTTCGCCCGTGTATTTGCCGAGGTGGATGTTTTCGTTCACCGTGCCGCCCGCAGCCAGGCGTGATCGTCATGATTCAAGGGTGGCGCGACAGCCGTCGCGTCCCGTCCGTTCTGGAGACCTTCATGAAACCATTGTTCGAATCCAATGCTGCCCAATTGGGCGCTTGCCCGGCGGGGGGGGCAACGCTTCGGCCGAGCGCCGCGCGGGGCGGCCCGCGCAGGCTGCGACAGGTGCTGGGCGCGTTGTTGGTGACGGCAGGGCTGGGCGTGGCGGCGCCGCCGGCTAATGCGCTGGACGTCAATCAGGCCAGCGCCCAGCAACTGGAAGGCATTCGGGGCATCGGCCCGCGCACCGCCGAGATCATCGTGGGCGAGCGCGAGCGCGGAGGCAGATTCGACTCGTTCGAAGATCTGGCCGAGCGCGTGCGCGGCATCGGGCTGAAAAAGGCGCAGGCGCTGGAATCCGCCGGCTTGCAGGTGGGGCCGGGCGGGGCAGCCTCCGCAGGCGCAGGGGCGGTCGCGCGTGCTTCCTCGGGGGCCAACAACGCCAAGCCTGCCGACGCCAAGCCTGATATTGCCAAACCTGCCGCGAAGACGGCGGCCGTCCAGTCAGCCAAGCCGGCCAAACCGGCCGCAACCGGTGCCAAGCCGGCCGCGTTGAAGGCGCAGGCGTCGTCCCGGCCCTGACCGGCGCTGCCCAGCGGGAACCCCTGGCGGGAGCGCGGCTTTTGGCCGCGTCCGCCGCCGGGCGGAGTTATGATCGTCCGCATGACTACCTCCTACCCCACTATCGAGCAGACCGTCGGCAACACGCCGCTGGTGCGATTGCAGCGCATTCCCGGTGCCGCGGGTGACGCGCGTGGCAACGTCATCCTGGCCAAGCTGGAAGGCAACAACCCCGCCGGTTCCGTGAAGGACCGCCCGGCCTTGTCCATGATCAAGCACGCGGAAGCGCGCGGCGACATCAAGCCGGGCGATACCCTCATCGAAGCCACCAGCGGCAACACCGGCATCGCGCTGGCCATGGCGGCGGCGATGAAGGGCTACCGCATGATCCTGATCATGCCGGACAACCTGTCGGTGGAGCGTCGGGCCGCCATGGCAGCCTATGGCGCCGAACTGATCCTGACGCCGGCCGACAAAGGCGGCATGGAATACGCCCGCGACCTGGCCACCGAGATGCAGGCGGACGGCAGGGGCGTGGTGCTGGACCAGTTCGCCAACCCCGACAACCCGCGCGCGCACGTTGAGACCACCGGCCCCGAACTCTGGGACCAGACCGAGGGCCGCATCACGCACTTCGTCAGCGCCATGGGCACGACGGGCACCATCATGGGCGTGTCGACCTATCTGAAATCGCGCAATCCAGCGGTGCAGGTGGTGGGTGCGCAGCCGGCCGAAGGCTCGCAGATTCCGGGCATCCGGAAATGGCCCGAGGCCTATCTGCCGAAGATTTTCGACCGCAGCCGCGTGGACGCCTACGAATCCATCGAGCAATCGGAAGCCGAAGTCATGGCGCGCCGACTGGCTGCGGAAGAGGGCATCTTCGGCGGTATTTCGTCCGCCGGCGCCCTGGTTGCCGCCTTGCGTGTGGCCGAGCGCGTCAATGACGCGACCATCGTCTTCATCGTGTGCGATCGCGGCGACCGTTATCTGTCCACCGGCGTTTTCAACTGATTTCCCGAAGATGCGGGGGCAAAGCCTCCCCACGATGAGAAGCGCCCCGTTCAACGGGGCGTTTTTCTGTCTGCGGACGCCCGACTAGCGCGCGACGCGGGCTTCGATCTCGCTGGCCAGATCTGCCACCGACGTCGCGTAAAAATAGCTACGGTTGTATTTCGTCAGCGCGAAAAAGTTGGGCGTGCCGACCCGGTACTGCGCGGTGCCCCGGGCTTCTTCGACCAGGTCGACGACGCCCAGGGGCTGGCTGCCCCAGCCCGTCGTCGACGCGCCCGGTTGCAGGCGCGCGCCGGCGGCGCTGAGCGTGGCCCAGCTCTGCTTGGGCTCCAGCCCGCCATCGACCAGCGCGGTGGGATCCGCGGGCAGGGCCACCGGGGCGAACACGGGCAGGCCGCGTTGCCAGCCGTGTTGCGCCAGGAAGCTGCCCACCGACATGATGGCGTCCTGGGTATTGTTGGTCAGGTCGATATGGCCGTTGTCGTCGCCGTCGACCGCGTAATGCATGATGCTGGTGGGCATGAATTGCGGCATGCCGATGGCGCCGGCGTACGAGCCTTGCGTCTCCAGGTCCAGCTTGTCTTTCATGACCAGCGTCAGGAAGTCTGCCAGTTGGCCCCGGAACATCGTGGCGCGCTCGGGCTTGTTAGGGTCGGGATAGTCGAAGGCCAGCGTGGCCAGCGCGTCCAGCACCCGGAAATTACCCATATTGCGGCCATACAGTGTTTCGACGCCGATGATCGACGCGATGATGGGCGCCGGCACGCCGAAGCGCTGCGAGGCCTGGTTGAGCAGGTCGCGGTTCTCGTTGTAGAAGTCCACGCCCCAGCCGATGCGCTTGGGTTCGACGAAGCGCGAACGGTACGTCAGCCAACTGCGCCAGATCTTCTTGCCCGGCGGGGCCGGCGCGATCAGGCGCGACACCGTGGCGTTGTAGCGCGAGCTCTCCAGCGCCTTGACCATGGGGTTCAGCGGCAGTTGGCGTTCGGCGGCAAGTTCTTCCACGAAGCTGCGCACTTCCGGACGCAGGGCGCCGGTGGCGGTCAGAGTGGCCGGGGCGTCGTCCGGGAGTTCGGAGCCTGGTGTCGGCGTACTAGGCCCGATGCGGATGGCGGTGTTGGCAGTGGCGGCCGCGGGTTGCGCGGCGAGTGAATTTGGAGCGGTGGGAGCGGTGGTGGAGCAGCCCGCCAGCAGGGCGGAGAGCGTTCCGAGTTGCAGTAATCGCCGACAGATGAACATAATCTTCCTTATGGAGACCATGTATCTTACTCACCCGGCATGCCGCTTGCATGAAATGGGCAGTTGGCATCCCGAAAGCCCGCAGAGGCTGGATGCCATTTCCGACCAATTGTTGGCAAGCGGATTGATGCCTTATCTGGATGACCGGCAGGCGCCTCAAGCATCGCGCCATGACCTGCTGCGCGTGCACACTGTCCAGTATCTGGACAGTTTGCGCGAACATACGCCGGACCAAGGGTATTACCCGATAGATCCCGACACGCTGATGAATCCCCACACCTACGAGGCCGCCCTGCATGCGGCCGGCGCAGGGGTGGCGGCCGTGGATGCGGTGATGGGCGGCGAGGCCCGCACGGCCTTCTGCGCGGTGCGTCCTCCCGGTCACCATGCCTGCCGATCGCAGGCGATGGGATTCTGCTTCTTGAACAACGTGGCCATTGCGGCGCGTCATGCGCTGGAGTTCCACGGCCTGTCGCGCGTGGCCATCGTGGACTTCGACGTCCACCACGGCAATGGCACCGAAGACGTCTTCGCCGGGGACGAGCGCGTGCTGATGTGCAGCTTTTTCCAGCATCCGTTCTTCCCCAACAGCGGCACGGAGCACCCGGCCCCCAACATGCTGAATGTGCCTGTGGCCGCCTACACCACGGGCGCCGCGGTCAAGGCCATCGTCACCGACACCTGGCTGCCCAGGCTTGAGGCCCACCGTCCGGAACTGATCCTGGTGTCGGCGGGCTTCGATGCCCACCGCGAGGACGACATGGGCCAGATGGGTCTGGTCGAGGCCGACTACGCCTGGATCACCGAGCAGCTCGTGGAGGTGGCTGAACGCCACTGCCAGGGGCGGATCGTCAGCACGCTGGAGGGCGGTTACAACTTGTCCGCCTTGGGCCGCAGTGTAGTTGCGCATATACGAGCGCTGGCGAAGCTGTAGAATCAGGAAAAAATTGTGCAATGCGATCCCGGCGCATGCCGGGTCATTATTTCCATTTGGAGGCAGCGGGATGAAGGTGTTGGTACCTGTCAAGCGCGTCGTTGACTACAACGTCAAGGTGCGCGTCAAGTCGGATCAGACTGGCGTGGATATCGCCAATGTGAAGATGTCCATGAACCCCTTTGACGAAATCGCCGTCGAAGAAGCGACCCGCCTGAAGGAAAAGGGTGCCGTCGCTGAAGTCGTGGCGGTTTCTTGCGGCGTTGCGCAATGCCAGGAGACGCTGCGCACCGCCATGGCCATCGGCGCCGACCGCGGCGTGCTGGTCCAGACCGATGCCGAGCTGCAGCCGCTGGCCGTCGCCAAGCTGTTGAAGGCGCTGGTCGACAAGGAACAGCCGCAACTGGTGATCCTGGGCAAGCAAGCCATCGACGACGACGCCAACCAGACCGGCCAGATGCTGGCCGCGCTGCTGGACTGGCCGCAAGCCACGTTCGCCAGCAAGGTCGAACTAGCCGACGGCCGCGTCACGGTCACCCGTGAAGTGGACGGCGGCCTGGAAACGCTGACGCTGAAGCTGCCGGCGATCGTCACCACCGACTTGCGCCTGAACGAGCCGCGTTATGTCACGCTGCCGAACATCATGAAGGCCAAGAAGAAGCAGTTGGACACCGTCACGCCGCAAGACCTGGGTGTTGATCCCGCGCCGCGCCTGAAGACGCTGAAGGTCAGCGAGCCGCCCGCCCGCAAGGCCGGCATCAAGGTGGCCGACGTTGCTGCCCTGGTGGACAAACTCAAGAACGAAGCGAAGGTGGTCTGAACATGACGACGCTGGTTATTGCCGAACACGATAACGCCCAGTTGAAGGGCGCAACCCTGAACGCCGTCGCCGCCGCCGCCAAGATCGGAGGCGACGTGCACGTGCTGGTCGCCGGCGCCAACGCGCGCGCCGTGGCCGACCAGGCCGCTGCCGCCGCAGGCGTGGCCAAGGTCCTGCTGGCCGACGCACCGCAATTGGCCGATGGCCTGGCGGAAAACGTCGCCGCGCAGGTGCTGGCCGTGGCTTCGAACTACAGCCATATCCTGTTCCCGGCCACCGCCTCGGGCAAGAACGTGGCGCCGCGCGTCGCGGCCAAGCTCGATGTGGCGCAGATCTCGGACATCATCGGCGTGGAATCCGCCGATACGTTCCAGCGCCCGATCTACGCGGGTAACGCCATTGCTACCGTGCAATCGGCAGACGCCGTGAAGGTCATCACCGTGCGCACGACGGGCTTTGACGCCGTCGCCGTGCAAGGGGGCTCGGCCGCCGTGGAAGAGATCGCCGCCGTGGCCGATTCGGGCCTGTCCTCGTTCGTGGGCCGCGAAGTCGCCAAGAGCGACCGTCCTGAACTGGCCGGCGCGCGCGTGGTCGTGTCGGGCGGCCGCGGTCTGGGCAGCGCCGAGAACTTCAAGATCCTGGATCCGCTGGCCGACAAGCTGGGCGCCGCACTGGGCGCTTCGCGTGCCGCGGTCGACGCCGGCTACGCGCCGAACGACTGGCAAGTTGGCCAGACGGGCAAGATCGTTGCGCCGCAGCTGTACGTGGCAGTGGGTATCTCGGGTGCCATCCAGCATTTGGCCGGCATGAAGGATTCCAAGGTCATCGTCGCCATTAATAAAGATCCCGAAGCGCCGATTTTCGGCGTGGCCGATTATGGCCTGGTGGGTGATTTGTTCCAGGTCGTGCCTGAACTGACTGGCGCGCTGTAAACCGCCTGTCTCTGCATTATGAAAGGCCCGCGGATGTCATATCCGCGGGCTTTTTTTCGCCTTCGATAATCTGCGTCCGATTGTCATGGGTGGTTTATTTCTTTTGATTTTCTGAAAGATTCTGATAATGTGTTCCGCGCGCAGCAGGATTGTTCGCGCACGTGCTCGACCTGTACAGAACGAAGGAGATTCGGGATGGAATGGTTCTTTGACACATTGCGGAAGTACCCAGAATTAGCGATCTTCCTGACCTTGGGCTTGGGGTATTGGATCGGGGCCAAGAAGATCTTCGGTTTTAATCTAGGCGCAGTAACGGGTACTTTGCTGGTGGGCGTACTGGTCGGTCAACTCGACATCACCATCGCCCCGATTCTGAAGCAGGTGTTCTTCCTGCTCTTCCTCTTCGGTCTTGGCTACGGTGTCGGACCGCAATTCTTCCGCGGCATGAAAAGCGATGGCCTCCCCCAGGTCATCTTCGCGGTCATCATTTGCGTGATTTGCTTGCTGGTCACTTGGGCCACCGCCGTGGGCTTCGGCTTTGATGCCGGCACGGGCGCTGGCCTGCTGTCAGGGGCGCAGACCATTTCGGCGGTGATGGGCGTGGCTACCGACACGATCAACGGCCTGAGCGTGGATGCGGCGACCAAGAAGCAATGGATCGACAGCATTCCGGTTGCCTATGCCGTCTGCTACATCTTCGGCACCGTGGGCAGCGCCTGGCTGCTGGCCTCGCTGGGCCCGAAGCTGATGGGCGTGGACATCGTGAAGGAGTGCAAGGAATACGAGGCCAAGATGTCTGGCGGCTCCGATTCCATGGAACTCTCCGGCTACCGCAAGTTCACGGCCCGGGCGTATCGCCTGGATCACACCGAGCACGTGGGCAAGACGGTCGGTGAACTCGAGTCGCGATTCGTCGAAGCGCGCGTCTTCGTCGAACGCATCCGGCGCGGCGATCAGATCCTGGACAACGACTCGACCACCGTCCTGCAAGCCGGCGACGTGTTGGGCGTGACGGGGCGGCACGACGCGCTGGTCTTGCAGGCTGCGGGCATCATCGGCACCGAGGTTGAAGACCGCGACTTGCTGAACCTGCCGGCCGAGATCGTCGAAGTCGTGCTGACCAACAAGAACCTGGCCGGCAAGACGGTCAAGGAAATCTCCGAACTGGAGTCGGTGCGGCAACTGGGCCGCGGCGTGTTCCTGCGCAAAGTCGTGCGCGGCGGGCATGAGATGCCGGTCAACTGGGGCCTGAAGCTGGACCGCGGCGATCGTCTCTTCATCCTGGGCGCCAAGCGCGACGTGGAGCGCGTGATCGGCAAGGTGGGCTATGTGGACCGCGCCACCGAGCAGACCGACATGGTGTTCGTGGGCTTCGGCATTTTGCTGGGCGGCCTGTTCGGCACGCTGGTGCTGACCGTTGGCGGCATCCCCATCACGTTGTCGACCTCGGGCGGCGCGTTGATCTCAGGCCTGATCTTCGGCTATCTGCGTTCGGTGCACCCGACTTTCGGCCGCGTGCCCGAACCGGTGCACTGGTTCCTGACATCCGTCGGGTTGACCGCCTTTGTGGCGGTGGTCGGCATCACGTCGGGGCCAGGCTTCGTGCAGGGCTTCCAGCAGCTTGGAGCCAAACTCTTCGTGGCCGGCATCATCGCGACGAGTGTGCCGATGATCCTGGGCGTGTACATCGCCCGCTATGTCTTCAAATTCCATCCCGCCATCGTGCTGGGCGTCTGCGCTGGCGCCCGCACCACGACGGCCGCGATCGGCCAGATCACCGAAACGGCGAAAAGCCAGGTGCCCGCCCTGGGCTATACGGTGCCTTACGCAATCGGCAATACCCTGCTCATCATCTGGGGGATTGTCATTGTCTTGCTCATGACCTAGTGGGACGCCCGCCGAGCCGCATGGCTTGCGGGCAGCATATCGGGGCGGCGGGCGTGCCCGCCCGCACCGCCCCGGCAAGCGCTTGTCAAAACGCAAATCAGGAGTACTGAATAATGGCTTCCACCACGCCTCTCACCGTCAGCCTGGCCTCGGCCCTGAAAACGACGCGGTCGCGCCAGCGCGACCTTGAGCAGCTGTCGCCCTTCGAACTGAAGGATTATCTGATCACGCTGGCCAAGGAAAACCAGCAGACCGCCGCCTTGACCATGTTGAACGCCGGCCGCGGCAACCCGAACTGGATCGCCACCGAGCCGCGTGATGCTTTCTTCCTGCTTGGCCAATTCGCCATGAAGGAAGCGCGCCGCGTGCGCGACGATGCCATCCTGGCGGGCATGCCGGCCAAGAAGGGCTGCGCCGACCGCCTGCGCAAATTCCTGTCCAAGCACAAGGGCGAAGACGGCTACGACTTCCTAGTGGGCGTGCTTGAGTACGGCGTGAAGATCAAGGGTTTCGATCCCGACGAGTGGATCCATGAACTGACCGACAGCATCATCGGCGACAACTATCCCGTGCCGCCGCGCGCGCTGGTGCATATCGAACAGATCGTGCACGACTACCTGATCAAGGAAATGTGCGATGGCCGCCCGCCCAAGGGCAAGTTCGACCTGTTCCCGGTCGAAGGCGGCACGGCCGCCATGTGCTACATCTTCGATTCGCTGATGCAGAACGGCCTGCTCAAGCAGGGCGACACCATCGCGCTATTCCTGCCGACGTTCACTCCCTATATCGAGATCGCGCACCTGGAGCGTTTCCAGTTCAAGATCGTGGCCATCAACGCCAGCAGCGTGCGCGCCGACGGCACGCACGACTGGCACTATCCGGCCTCTGAAATCGCCAAGCTTGAGAACCCGAAGATCAAGCTGGCCGTGACGGTGAACCCGAGCAATCCGCCGTCGGTCGCGTTCAGCCCGGTCGAGATGAAGCAGATCGTGCGCCTGATCCGCAAGAACCCGGACCTGGTGCTGGTGACCGACGACGTCTACGGCACCTTCGTGCCGAATTTCCGTTCGCTGATGGCCGAGGTGCCGCACAACACCATCTGCGTGTATTCCTTCTCGAAGAACTTCGGTTGCACGGGCTGGCGCCTGGGCGTGATCGCGACCCACGAGAAGAACACGATGGACCGCCGCATCGCCGAACTGCCCGCGTCGTGGAAGCAGCGCCTGAACAAGCGCTATGGCGCGATGACGATGGAGCCCGAAAAGCTCAAGTTCATCGACCGCATGGTGGCCGACAGCCGCAACGTGGCGCTGAATCACACCGCGGGCCTGTCGCTGCCGCAGCAAGTGCAGATGGGCTTCTTCGCCCTGTCGCATCTGCTGGACCTGAAGGACGCCTACAAACATCTGACGATGGAGATCGTGCGCGGCCGCCGTGATGCGCTGTGGCGCGGGCTGGGTGCGCCGCTGCCGCCTGAAGATCCGATGCGCGGCTGGTATTACGTGGAGCTGGACTTCATGGTCTGGGCCAAGAATACCTATGGCGATGCCTTCTGCAAGTACATGACGACCAACTACGAGCCGGTGGACTTCCTGTTCCGCCTCGCCGAGAAGTCGGGCGTGGTGCTGATGGACGGCGGCGGCTTCGGTGGTCCGCCGTGGTCCATCCGGATCTCGCTGGCCAACCTGGACGACGGCGACTACGCGAAGATCGGCAAGCACATGGTCGATGCGGCCACCGAGTACGTCGAAGCGTGGAAGGCCGGCGAGCTGGTGCGTTCGGGCCCGACGGCAGGCAAGGGCCAGACGGTGAAGGCGGGCGCGGCCAAGCGCGTGGCCAAGAAGGCTGCCAAGAAGGGAGCCAAGACGGCGGTGAAGAAGGCGGTCAAGCAAGCGGATACCGCCGCCCGCTCGGCCAAGAAGGCCACGGCTCGGAAGTAGGCAAACAGGGCGACATGACCTTATGACGTGCTCAGTCGGGTTTTTCAATAGCGTCCCCATCGCGGTGTTGTTCGTTACGGTGGGTTTGGGATACCTGATCGGCAAGCTGAAGGTCGGGCCGATCCAGCTGGGCGGGGTGTGCGGGACACTCATCGTCGCCCTGCTGATCGGCCAGACGGGCTGCCAGATGCGCGGCGACCTGAAAGAGGTCGCGTTCGCCCTGTTCATCTTTGCCATGGGCTACTCCGGCGGCCCGCAGTTCTTCGCCAACCTGAATCGGTCCAGCCTGCGCTACATCGTGCTGCCGATCATCGAAGCGCTGCTGGTGCTGACCATCGTGCTGTCGGCCGTGCCGCTGTTCGGGCTGGACGCCGGCACGGCGGCGGGCCTGGCGGCCGGGGCCGCCACGGAGTCGGCCGTGGTGGGCACGGCGGCCGAGGCCCTCAAGCATCTGGGGCTGCCGGATGCCGAGGTGCAGCGCATGGAGGCCAATATCGCCACGGCCTACACGCTGACCTATCTGGTGGGCCTGATCAGCATTGTGTTCTTCACCAGCCAGGTGGCGCCCGCCCTGTTGCGCATCAATTTGCGCGAGGCCTCCAAGGCCCTGGAAGAGAAGCTGGGCGTGGCGTCCGGTGACGACGATGACATCAACCTGCCCACCTTGCCGCGTCTGGTGGGGCGCGCCCATGTGGTCAAAGACGCCGACGGCATGAGCGTGGCGGACGTCGAGGCGCAGCTGGGCGGACGGACGGTGATCAGCCGCATCCTGCGCAACGGCGAAGCCGTGGACGCGACGCCGGAAGACACGTTGGCTACCGGCGACATCGTGGTCGTGCTGGGCCTGCGCCGTTTCGCGCTGCGCGCGGGGTCGGTGGTCGGGCCTGAGATCCAGTTACCCGAGGCCCATGCGGACGACCTGCAACTGAGCGAGCTGGCCGTCATCGTCAACAAAAAGACGATCAACGGGCACACGGTGGGCGAATTGGCCAAACGGCCCGGCGCCCGCCGCGCGCGCGGTGTCTTCGTTCAATCCATCATGCGTTCCGGCCATGTGCTGCCGTTGACCCCGGCCACGGTCGTGCAATACGGCGACCTGGTGACCTTGGTCGGCACGCAGCCGGAACTGGCGGAAGCCGGCGCGGCCCTGGGCAATGAACTGCGCCGCAGCGGCGTGACCGATCTGGTGTTTCTGGCGTTCGGCATTCTTGCGGGCTTGATGATCGGCGCCTTGAGCGCGCGCCTGTGGGGGATCCCGGTGTCGCTGGGCAGTGGGGGCGGTGCGCTGGTCAGCGGCCTGGTCTGCGGCTGGATCAACGCCAAGCGGCCCGCCATCGGCCATATGCCCGACCATGCCGTGCAGTTGCTGAAGGACCTGGGCCTGGCGGTTTTCGTGGCGTGCGTGGGCCTGTCGGCCGGCCCCGAAGCGATATCGCTGATCCGCGAGCATGGCGCCGTGCTGCCCCTGATCGGCCTGCTGGTGTCGCTGGGGCCTGCCTGCCTGTCGCTGTGGGTGGGGCACAAGATCCTGAAGATCGAGGGGCCGTTGCTGGTGGGGGCCATTGCGGGGCAGCACGTCAGCACGCCCGCGATCAGCGCCATCCTGGGGTCTAGCGGCAGCTCGGTGCCGCTGCTGGGTTACACCGTGACCTACGCCATCGCCAATGTGCTGCTGCCGGTACTGGGGCCGATCATCGTGTCATTGGCGTACCATCTGAGTTAGCGCCCGTCCGGCCACCCGCCGGACGACGCGGCGCCTGTCACACCCCGACGCGCGCAATCAGACGCGCGTACCAAGAAACGCATCTGGCAGCCAGGCGCTTTGCGCCTTGCTGCCCCTTGCACACGGAGACACCATGCCTTACGTAACCCCGCTGCAGGACTTTCGCTTCGCCTTGAAAGAATTGGCCGGACTGGACGATATCCTGAAGCTGCCGGGATTCGGCGACGTCACGCCCGACTTGGTGGACGCCATCCTGGAAGAGAACGGACGCTTCGTAGAGCAGGCGGTGGCTCCCTTGAATGTGCCCGGCGACACGCAGCCCCCCGTCTGGAAGGACGGACAGGTAACGACGACGCCCGGCTATGCCCAGGGTTTCAAGGACTATGCGGCAGGTGGCTGGCAGGGCTTGCAGCACCCGCAAGCCTGGGGCGGGCAGGGCCTGCCCAAGCTGGTCGCGGCCGCGCCCGGCGAGAACATCCAGGCAGCCAGCCTGGCGTTTTCCTTGTGCCCCATGCTGACCGATGGCGTGATCGAGGCGGTGTTGACCGTGGGGTCGGAGGCGCAGCGCAAGCAATATGTGCCCAACCTGATCAGCGGCAAGTGGACAGGCACCATGAACCTGACCGAGCCGCAGGCCGGTTCGGACCTGGCCCAGGTCACCACGCGCGCGGTGCGCCAGGACGACGGCAGCTTCCGCCTGTCGGGCCAGAAGATCTTCATCACCTACGGCGAGCACGACCTGGCCGAGAACATCATCCACCTGGTGCTGGCCCGCACGCCGGACGCGCCGGCGGGCGTGAAGGGCATATCGCTGTTCATCGTGCCGAAGTTCCTGGTCGAGGCCGACGGCAGCCTGGGCAAGCGCAACGACGTCTGGTGCGCCTCGCTGGAGCACAAGCTGGGCATCCACGGCAGCCCCACGGCGGTGTTGCTGTACGGCGCGGGCAAGGGCGAGGTGGGCGAGGGCGCCGTGGGCTACCAGGTCGGCGAATTGAACCGTGGCCTGGAATACATGTTCATCATGATGAACGCGGCGCGCTATTCCGTGGGGCAGCAGGGCATCGGCCTGTCCGAACGCGCCTACCAGCACGCGCTGGCGTATGCGCGCGAACGGGTGCAGGGGCGTGCGGTGGAAGGGTCGGCCGGGCCGGTGGCCATTGTGCGGCACCCCGACGTGCAGCGCATGCTGCTGACCATGAAAGCGCTGACCGAAGCGGCTCGCGCGGTGTCGTACGTGACGGCGGCGGCGCACGACAAGGGCACGCATCACCCCGATCCCGAACAGCGGTCGCGCAACCGGGCGTTCTACGAATATATGGTGCCCATCGTGAAGGGCTACTCGACCGAGACCGCAGTCGAAGTCGCCTCCCTGGGCATCCAGGTGCATGGCGGCATGGGTTTCATCGAGGAGACCGGGGCGGCGCAGTACTACCGCGACGCCCGTATCCTGCCGATCTATGAAGGCACCACCGCGATCCAGGCCAACGATCTGGTCAGCCGCAAGACGCAGCGCGACGGCGGCGCCACCGCATATGCCGCCATCGCCGCGATGCGCGAAACTTTGCGTGCCGTCGAGGCGGAGTCCACCCGCGCGGCAGCGCCGGAACGCGACGCCCTGCGGCTGTTGCGTGACAACCTGGACGGCGCGATCCAGGCGTACGAGGCCGGTGTGGGCTTCATCCTGGAGCAATCGGCCGCCAACATCCGGGCGGTCTACTCCAGCAGCGTCCCGTACCTGATGCTGGCCGGCGTGGTGCATGGCGGCTGGCAGATGGCGCGCGCGGTGCTGGCATGCCGCAAGCACATTGCCGCCGGGTCCACAGACCCGTTCCACAAATCGAAGATCGCGACGGGATTGTTCTATGCGGCTCACATCCTGCCGCGCGCCCTGGCCTTGTCTGCCGCCGTGCGCGCCGGGGTGGTTGCGGACGCCTGTGGCGCAGCTTCAGATATTGCATAAGGTTATATGGCTTGCGTATTTCCCCCGCCAAAGGTTTGATGGAAGAATCGTTTTACAGGCGGCACTTTCCGCAATGAGAAACGACTTCCTGGCTGGCAGTTGTCGCGAGCCGCCAGCCCCTTCCCACTGAATCCGCATACAGGAGACACCATGAGTCATCTACGTCTGGGCGATACCGCCCCCGATTTCGAACAGGAATCCTCGGCTGGCCCTATCCGCTTCCACGAGTATCTGGGCAACAGCTGGGGGGTGCTTTTCTCGCATCCGGCCGATTTCACCCCCGTTTGCACGACCGAACTCGGCTACACCGCCAAGCTGGCGGACGAATTCGCCAAGCGCAACGTGAAGGTGCTGGCGCTGTCGGTGGATGGCACCGATTCCCACTCGAAGTGGATCGAGGACATCAACGACACGCAGTCGACCAAGGTCAATTTCCCGATCCTGGCCGACAAGGACCGCAAGGTCTCCGAGCTTTACGACATGATCCACCCGAACGCCAATGCCACCCTGACGGTGCGCTCGGTGTTCATCGTCGACCCGAACAAGAAGGTGCGCCTGATCATCACGTACCCGGCCAGCACCGGCCGCAACTTCAACGAGATCCTGCGCGTCATCGATTCGCTGCAGCTGACCGACAGCCACAGCGTGGCCACGCCGGTCAACTGGGAAGATGGCGATGACGTGATCATCGTTCCGTCCCTGCAGGACGAGGCCGTGATCAAGCAGAAATTCCCCAAGGGCTACAAGGCCGTGCGTCCGTACCTGCGCATTACGCCTCAACCGAATAAGTAAATTCGGATTCCGGGGGTAGCCCCGGGTGTCCGCGAGCGGTTTCCGGCCGCCAGAACCGCCGCCTTCCCATAGGGGAACGCGGCGGTTTTTCATTGTTGGGACTCGGATCCTATATGTCTGGGAGCGATGAGCAATCAAAAAATGATTCGTTCCGTTCAGATTGTCCAGCCAGCACACTTGCTTGCACATTGCCAAATACAGGGAGCAAGGGATGTCTTTCAGGAAAGCTGGTTGGTTGGCCGCGCTGGCGGCGGTGACAGTTTCGCTGGCGGCGATCGCGCCGGCTCAGGCTCAGCAAAAGCAGACGCTGCTGAACGTCTCGTACGACCCGACGCGCGAGCTGTATCGCGCCATCGATGACGCCTTCGTCAAGCAATACAAGGAAAAGGCCAACGTCGACCTGACGATTCGCCAGTCGCACGGCGGCTCCGGCCGCCAGGCGCGTTCGGTCATCGACGGCCTGGAAGCCGACGTGGTGACGTTGGCACTGGCCTATGACATCGACGCCATCGCCGACCGCGGCCTGGTGCCCGAAAACTGGCAGACCCGCCTGCCGCAGAACAGCTCGCCCTATACCTCCACCATCGTATTCCTGGTGCGCAAGGGCAATCCCAAGGCCATCAAGGACTGGGATGACCTGGTGAAGGACGGCGTGCAGGTCATCACTCCGAACCCGAAGACCTCGGGCGGCGCGCGCTGGAACTACCTGGCCGCCTGGGCCTATGCGTTGGAGAAGAACGGCGGCAGCGAAGACAAGGCCCGCGCCTTCGTCGGCGACCTGCTCAAGCACGTGCCGGTGCTGGATACCGGCGCCCGCGGCGCCACCACCACGTTCGTCGAACGCGGCGTGGGCGACGTGCTGCTGGCCTGGGAAAACGAAGCCTTCCTGGCGCTTGAAGAGCTGGGTCCGGATAAGTTCGACATCGTGGTGCCGTCGCTGTCCATCCTGGCCGAACCGCCGGTGGCCATCGTGGACAAGGTCGTGGACAAGAAGGGGACGCGTGCCGCCGCGCAGGCCTACCTGGAGTTCCTGTACACGCCTGCCGCGCAGGAGATCATCGCGAAGAACTACTACCGTCCCATCGATAAGACGGTCGCCGCCAAGTACGAAAACAAGTTCCCCAAGGTCAAGCTCGTCACCATCGACGACAAGATCTTCGGCGGCTGGCGCAAGGCGCAGAAAGACCACTTCAGCGACGGTGGCACATTCGACCAGATCTATCTGCCGCAGAAGAAATAAACGCACAACGATCGGACGATGGCCATGACCACTGCCTCGAACCCGACGGCAAACGGCGCGAAAGCGCCTTTTGCCGTTCGGCGCAACAGCCCGGGCGTGCTGCCCGGATTCGGCATTTCCATGGGTTACGCGGTGCTGTACCTGAGCGTGCTCGTGCTGATTCCGCTGGCCGCCCTGCCGCTCAAGAGCGCCGAGCTGGGCTGGCAGGGGTTCTGGGACGCCGTGACGGCGCCCCGCGTGCTGGCGTCGTATCAACTGACCTTCGGCGCGTCGCTGTTGGCTGCGCTGGTGAACCTGGTGTTCGGCACGGTGGTGGCCTGGGTGCTGGTGCGCTACCGCTTTCCCGGCAAGAAGATCCTGGACGCGCTGGTCGACCTGCCGTTTGCGCTGCCCACGGCCGTGGCGGGCATCGCGCTGACCGCGCTGTATTCCGAAAAAGGCTGGCTCGGGGCGCCACTGTCCAAATGGTTTGACTTGAAAGTGGCGTTCACCCCGCTGGGCATCGTGATCGCCTTGATCTTCATCGGCGTGCCGTTCGTGGTGCGCACCGTGCAGCCCGTGCTGGAAGACGTCGAGCGCGAGATCGAGGAAGCCGCCGCCAGCCTGGGCGCCAGCCGTTGGCAGACGATCCGCCGCGTGTTGCTGCCCACCATCCTGCCGGCGCTGATGACGGGCTTTGCGCTGGCCTTCGCACGCGCGGTGGGCGAGTACGGATCGGTGGTGTTCATCGCCGGCAACATGCCCATGGTGTCCGAGATCACGCCGCTGCTGATCATTTCCAAGCTGGAGCAGTTCGACTACGCCGGCGCCGCCGCCATCGCCACGGTGATGCTGGTGCTGTCTTTCGCGCTGCTGCTCGTCATCAACCTGCTGCAAGGCTGGCAGGCGCGCCGCAACCTGGGGAGGCTCGCATGAGCGCATCGGATCGTCCGGCACATTTGACCGAGCCGCGCTGGGTGCGCGGCATTCTGCTGTTCATCGCGCTGGGATTCCTGGCGCTGTTCCTGCTGGTGCCGTTGGCGGCGGTGTTCGCCGAGGCCTTCAAGAAGGGCTGGGAGCTCTACCTGGCCGCCATCGTCGAGCCGGACGCATTGTCGGCGATCCGCCTGACGCTGCTGGTGGCCGCGATCGCCTTGCCGGTGAACCTGGTGTTCGGCGTGGCCGCCGCCTGGGCCATCACGAAGTTCCAGTTCCGCGGCAAGCAGTTCCTGATCACGCTGATCGACCTGCCGTTTTCGGTGTCGCCCGTGGTGGCCGGCCTGGTGTTCATCCTGCTGTTCGGCACGCAAGGCTGGCTGGGCGGCTGGTTGCAGGACCACGACTGGAAGATCGTCTACGCCGTGCCCGGCATCATCCTGGCCACGCTCTTCGTCACCTTTCCTTTTGTCGCGCGCGAACTGATCCCGCTGATGCAGGCGCAGGGCAGCGAAGAAGAGCAGGCCGCGTTGACGCTGGGCGCCAGTGGCTGGCAGATCTTCTGGCGCGTCACCCTGCCCAACATCAAGTGGGGCCTGTTGTACGGCGCCATCCTGTGCAATGCGCGGGCCATGGGCGAGTTCGGGGCGGTGTCGGTGGTGTCCGGGCAGATCCGGGGGCTCACCAACACGATGACCCTGCACGTAGAGATCCTCTACAACGAATACCAGTATTCCGCGGCGTTCGCGGTGGCCTCGCTGCTGGCGTTGCTGGCGCTGGTGACGCTCGTGGCCAAGAACGTGGTCGAGTGGCGCAACGCGCGCTTCCTGCGCGCCGCCGACCTGCCGGTCGAGTATCCCGGCGCGGCGACGGCAACCCTCAAGCCGGCCGTCGCCTGACGCGGCCGGTTCAGACGGAGACAAGCATGAGTATCGAAGTTCGCAATCTATCCAAGCAGTTCGGCCAGTTCCGCGCGCTGAATGACGTGTCGCTGCACATCGAAACGGGCGAGCTCGTGGCGCTGCTGGGGCCGTCCGGCTGCGGCAAGACCACGCTGCTGCGCATCATCGCGGGGCTGGAGGCGCCCGATTCCGGCAGTGTGCTGTTCGCCGGCGAAGACGCCACCGCGGTCGATGTGCGCCAGCGTCAGGTCGGCTTCGTATTCCAGCACTATGCGCTGTTCAAGCACATGACGGTGTTCGAGAACGTCGCCTTCGGCCTGCGTGTGAAGCATCGCTCGCAGCGTCCTCCCGAAGACCAGATCCGCCGCAAAGTGCACGAACTGCTGACGCTGGTGCAGCTGGACTGGCTGGCGGACCGCTATCCGGCGCAACTGTCGGGCGGCCAGCGCCAACGCATTGCGCTGGCCCGCGCGCTGGCCGTCGAGCCGCGCGTGCTGCTGCTGGACGAGCCTTTCGGTGCGTTGGACGCCAAGGTGCGCAAGGAACTGCGGCGCTGGCTCCGCCGGCTGCACGATGAACTGAACGTGGCCAGCGTGTTCGTGACGCACGACCAGGAAGAGGCGCTGGAAGTGGCCGACCGCGTGGTGCTGATGAACGCCGGCCGCATCGAGCAGGTCGGCACGCCGCGCGAGGTCTGGGAGGGGCCGGCCACGCCGTTCGTCTACGGCTTCCTGGGCGATGTGAACCAATTGCAGGGCGTGGCCACGCGTGGGGTCTGGGAAGGCGCCGGCCTGTCGTTGCCGGCGCCCGAGCTGGCGCAGGCGGACGCCCAGCGCGCCACCGCCTATGTGCGCCCGCACGAGTTCGATATCGAGCGCTATCGGGTGGGCGGGGAGGGCATCGCGGTGCGCCTGTCGCACGCATATCTGGCGGGACCCAGCGCCTATCTGGAACTGGCCCGCGAAGATTCCGACGCCATCATCGAGGCCGAGGTGCCCGAGTATCTGTATCGGGAACTGGACCTGCGCGACGGCGAGGCCTTGTTGGCCCGCCCGCGTCGCGCGCGCATCTTCGCGGTGCAGCCATGACCGTGATTTCCAACCGCTCTTCCGACATTGCTGCTGACCTGGATGCCGGGCTGGCCCAGCGCTGGCGCGAGCTGACCGAGCGCCTGGCACAAGTCCAGCGCCGCTATCCCGATGCGGCGCTCGCGTCCTCGCTGGCGGCCGAAGACATGGTGCTGACGCACGCCATCTACGACTCGGGCCTGGACCTGGAAGTGTTCACGCTGGATACGGGCCGGCTGCATGCTGAAACGCTCGGCGTGCTGGATGCGGTGCAGGCGCGCTACGGGCGCAGCGTCACCGTGTACCGGCCCGTTGCGGCCGCAGTGGATGCGCACGTGGCGGCGCACGGTGCATATGCTTTCTATGAAAGCGTCGAACTGCGTAAAGCCTGTTGCCAGATCCGCAAGGTCGAGCCGCTCAAGCGCGCGCTGGCCGGGCGTGGCGCGTGGATTACCGGCCAGCGCCGCCAGCAGTCGACGACGCGCGGCGAACTGCCGCTGGAAGAGCAGGACGCCACCTTCGGCCTCTACAAGTTCAACCCGCTGGCCGAGTGGAGCGAGGAAGAGGTGTGGGCCGTCATCCGCGCGCTGGACATCCCGTACAACCCCTTGCACGACCAGGGCTATCCGTCGATCGGGTGCGAACCCTGTACGCGCGCGATCCGTCCGGGCGAAGACCTGCGGGCGGGGCGCTGGTGGTGGGAGTCGTCGGACTCCAAGGAATGCGGCCTGCATGCGGGCAACCGAGTCATCAGTGTCGTGGCGCGCGGCGACTGAGGCCTGCCATGAATTCAAAATCTGTTTTAGGGGAATACCTATGTCTGCTGTGATCCAACGCAGCCACCTGGATTGGCTGGAATCGGAAGCGATATTCATCTTGCGCGAGGTCGCCGCCGAAAGCGAAAACCCCGTGTTGCTGTTTTCGGGCGGCAAGGACTCTGTGGTGCTGCTGCGCCTGGCCGAAAAGGCCTTCCGCCCCGGGCGCTTTCCGTTCCCGCTCATGCACATCGATACAGGGCATAACTTCGACGAAGTGATCGCCTTCCGCGACCAGCGCGCCGCCGAACTGGGCGAGAAGCTGATCGTGCGCAGCCTCGAAGACTCCATCAAGCGCGGTAGCGTGGTGCTGCGCCGCGAAACCGATTCGCGCAATGCGGCCCAGGCGGTGACGCTGCTGGAGGCCATCGAGGAATTCGGATTCGACGCCTGCATCGGCGGCGCACGGCGCGACGAGGAAAAGGCGCGCGCCAAGGAACGCATCTTTTCGTTCCGTGACGAATTTGGCCAATGGGACCCCAAGGCGCAGCGGCCGGAGCTGTGGAACCTGTTCAACACCCGGGTGCACCGCGGCGAGAACATGCGCGTATTCCCGATTTCGAACTGGACCGAGCTGGACGTCTGGCAGTACATCCAGCGTGAACAGCTGGCGCTGCCGTCGATCTATTTCAGCCATGAGCGCGAGGTGGTGCGTCGCAAGGGGCTGCTTGTGCCGGTCACGCGCCTGACGCCGCCGCAGGAAGGCGAACAGGTCGAGCGCCTGCCGGTGCGGTTCCGCACCGTGGGCGACATCTCGTGCACGTGCCCGGTGGCTTCCGACGCCGCCGACACCATCGCCATCATTGCCGAGACGGCGGTGACCGACATCACCGAGCGCGGCGCCACGCGCATGGACGACCAAACTTCCGAGGCCTCGATGGAGCGCCGCAAGAAGGAAGGTTATTTCTGAATGCAGTAACCGCCGGCTTCGGCCGGCGGCAGGGGAACGCACATGAACGCACTGAATGACTCTTTTCTTTCCGGCGCCGGCAACGGCGTGCTGCGCCTGATCACGGCGGGCTCCGTCGACGACGGCAAGTCCACGCTGATCGGCCGCCTGCTGTATGACAGCAAGGGCGTGTTCGCCGACCAGCTGGACGCGATCTCGCGCGCCAAGCACAAGCGCGTGGCGGGCGACGGGATCGATTTCTCGTTGCTGACCGACGGGCTGGAAGCCGAGCGGGAGCAGGGCATCACCATCGACGTGGCCTATCGCTACTTCTCCACGCCGACGCGCAAATTCATCATTGCCGACGCGCCAGGGCACGAGCAGTACACGCGCAACATGGTCACGGGGGCCTCGACGGCCGACGTCGCGGTCATCCTGATCGACGCCACGCGCGCGGCCGACGGCAAGTTGCTGGCCCAGACCAAGCGGCACAGCACCATCGCGCGCCTGCTGGGCATCCGGCACATCGTGGTGGCGGTCAACAAGATGGATCTGGTGGACTGGGACCGCGCCGTGTTCGAGCGCATCCGCGATGCCTATGCCGATCTGGCCGGCAAGCTGGGCTTCGCGCATTTCGATGCGCTGCCGCTGTCGGCGTTGAACGGCGACAACGTCGTCACGCTGTCGCCGAAGACACCGTGGTACGAAGGCCAGCCCCTCTTGGCGCTGCTGGAATCGCTGGACCTGGCCAGTGATGGTCGCGCGCTGCCGTTGCGCTTTCCCGTGCAATGGGTGGCGCGCCACGATGGCGACCGCAAGGATGATTTCCGTGGCTATGCGGGTCGCGTGGCCAGCGGCGTGGTGCGCCCGGGCGATGCGGTCACCGTGCAACCGTCGGGCGTGACGGCGGTGGTGCGCGAAGTACGCGTCTTCGATCGCGCGCAGGAGGAAGCGGTGGCCGGAGACTCAGTGACGCTGGTGCTGGACCGCGACGTGGACGTGTCTCGCGGCGATGTGATCGTGCACACGGCTGCGCCCGCGCAAGTGGCGCGCGAGTTCGAAGCCGAGCTGTGCTGGCTGGATGCGCAGGCGTTGAATCCAGCGCGCAAGTATCTGCTGAAGTCCGGCACGCGATTGACGTCGGCGAAGATCCGCGCGGTGCTCTCGCATCGCGACATCCACGAATTGCAGGAGGTCGAGAACACCGAAGGCACCTTGCGCATGAACGACATCGGACGCGTGACATTCACCACGCGCGAGGCGTTGGCGGTCGATCGCTATGCTGATGTGCCGGCCACGGGAGCCTTCATCCTGATCGATGAGGCCACGCATCAGACCGCGGCGGCGGGCATGTTGCGCTGAAGCTTGAACGGGCTGGAAAACAACGGATTTTCAGCCCGGATTTTGCTGTTGTTTTTCTTCCAAATCCAATGCTGGTGCGGCTCTCCGGGCCATATCGCCTGATGAAATCGATTTGTTCAGACGAGGCCCGCGTCTTGCGGTAAAGTGGGGCTGTCTTACGAAAAGGCTTTTGGTGCTTGTCAAAACCACTGTGTTTTTGTACAGTAGTTTTTATGGCACGCACCGATCATTCTTTTCCCGCCGGTTCTGGGTCCCCGGCTGCCGCCCCCGCCGCCTTGCGCGGTCGGGGTGCGGTTACTAATGTTCGGCATCGCTTTCAGCGCGATGACCGCGTGCAGGTCGATGACGGCTGGTCCGCGTCCGGTCTGCCGGCGGATTTCGTAGAGTCCGTCCCCGAATTTCCTTCCGATGCATCGTCCGCCGCACGGGTCATTCCGATCCTGCCGGATTCACGTCTTGCGCCTGCCGCTCCCAAAACCACGGTCACGGCCGAAGAAGCGCGCAAGATGCTGTCGCGCAACGATTCACCCGATATTCCGTTTGATGTGGCCGTCAACCCTTACCGGGGCTGCGAACATGGCTGCGTGTACTGCTACGCCCGGCCCACGCATTCCTACCTGGGGATGTCTCCCGGGCTGGACTTCGAAACCCGGCTGGTAGCCAAGGCCAATGCCGTGCAGGCCTTGCGGGCTGAGCTCGGCCGCCCCGGTTACAAGCCGTCGCCCATCAACATCGGTTCCGCTACGGACGCCTACCAGCCCATCGAACGCGAATGGCGGCTAACGCGCGGCTTGCTCGAACTGATGCTGGAAACCCGGCATCCCCTCACCATCGTTACAAAGAACGCGCTGGTCGCCCGCGACGTGGACTTGCTGGCCGCGCTGGCCGAACAGAAGCTCGTGGTGGTCTACATGAGCATCACGTCTCTCGACGCCGGCATGGCCCGCACGCTGGAACCCCGCGCCGCCGCGCCTTGGCGCCGACTGGAGACCGTGCGCACCCTGACCGAGGCCGGCGTGCCGGTGGGCGTGCTGGTGGCGCCGGTCATCCCGTTCATCAACGACGAATCCATGGAACACATCCTCCAGGAGTCCAAGGCGGCCGGCGCGCATTACGCCAGCTATACCGTCTTGCGCCTGCCGTGGGAGGTCAAGACCCTGTTCGAAGACTGGCTGAACGCCCATTTTCCCGACCGCGCCCAGCGCGTGCTGCACCGCATTGAAGACCTGCGCAATGGCCGCCGCAACGACCCGAATTTCGGCTCCCGCATGCGCGGCACCGGCATCTGGGCCGATCTGCTGCGCCAACGGTTCGCCGTGGCCACCCGAAAGCTCGGGCTGAACCGCCATCGGCTTGCCCTGGACTGCGACCGTTTCCAGCCGCCTCTGGCCCCGAATGCGACGCCGTCGCTGTTCGCCGCGGCCGCATCGGTGCCTTCGGGTGCGTCCGCAGCGTCCTCTTCCGATTTTCAATCCCCGGTTGGCGCGCAAGCGTCTTCAGGGGTCCCCTTTTCTGATGGGTTGCCGGCGGTCAGCGGCGCAGTGGGCCGCGGTGCGCGCCAACTGCGCGCCATGGCCGCGGGCCAGTTGTCATTGTTCGATTGATCGCCGGTCGATACCGCGGTGCTCGCCGCGGCATGGAATCGTTTCTCCAAGGAGTTCCTATGAACACCGCTGATATTTCCGTCTTGTCGGACGAGCTTGCCGTCTCGCTGAACCCGCTGCGTCGCAGCGCGCATCGCGCCCGCGCGGTTTGCGCCAAGTTGGCGGGCCTGGCCATGCCCTGGACCACGTCGTCGGCGGATGCCGAACCGCGTCACCGAGTGCGCCCGGGCTCCATGCCGGCCCGGTGGCCGTTCCCGCCGGCGCCGGTGGACGAAGGCGCCGCGGGCCAGGCGGCGGTGCTGCCGGTGTCGGCGCCGACGGTTCGCCCCGCGGCTCCGATCGCACCGGTGGTAACCAGCGTGCCTGCTGCGCCCGCTGTGCGCGAGCGCAGCCTGGGCAACGCCACGGTCGAACCCGTGACGTCCCAAGTCACCATGAAGGCCATGGTGATTGATGTGGTGATGGTGTTGGCTTGGGGCGCAATCATCCCCGGCCTGATGTGGCTGGGGGCGGCCGCGGGGTTCTGAGCGGCCGGGCAGTGCGCCGAATGGCCGGGACGGTCTAGCTGGAACCCAGCAGAATGACGCCCGCCAAAATGGACAGGCAACCGGCAAGACGGCCGGGACCCACCTTTTCGCGCAGCAGGAACATGCCGGCCAAAGTGCCCAGCATCATGGACATTTCGCGTGCAGGAGCCACCAGGCTTAGCGGCGCGCCGTTGCGCAAGGCATAGAGCACCAGGATGTATCCCAGCGGCGACAGCAGGCCCACGGCCAGCGCCAGATGCCAGTGCCCACGCATGGATTCCCAGGCCTGAGCGCGCCGGGCCGCCATGTGGGGGGTCATCATGACCGTGCGGGTCACACAGGTAAACCAGTCGAACAGCACCGGGCTGATCAGCAATACCTTGACGCCGTAGGCATCCACCACGGTATAGGCCGCGATGAACAGGCCGATCACTACGCCCCAGCGCACCCCCACCCAGGCTTGCGCCTGCTTGAAGATGGCCAGCCGCCCCTGGGTCGCGATCAGCAGCACGCCGATCACCACGCACAGCATGCCGATGATGCCGGTGCTGGTGGCAGGTTCGCCCAGCAGCAGGAAGGCACCGGTGGTGGAAAGCAGGGGCCCGGTGCCGCGGGCAATGGGGTACACCACAGACAGGTCGGCCACCTGATAACCGCGCTGCAGGCACAGGCTGTAGCCAAGATGCAACAAGCTGGACGTCAGGATTGCGGCCACCACGGGCCAGGTCCAGGTCATGCCGTCGTGCATCAACACCCAGATCACCCAGGGCGCATACAGCACCGAGGCGCACAACCCGTACGCGAAGACGAACGGGGCACCCACCATGGCCGCGCGCTTGGCAAGCAGATTCCACGTTGCGTGGGCCATCGCCGCCAGGATGACCAATAACAGGGATGTATACGACATGTGGGAACAGCGTCAGATGACGTGTTTGTTACAGAAGTGGCAAGGGTACAGCAAAGCCACCAGAAGGTCGCCATTCTACTAGACGCTCAGGCGAATTTTTGGTGTAGAATCATTGGTTTGCCAAATCTCATCCTCTGCTTGCGGTACGAGTATTGTGCGTAGACCCTTCGGGTTGCCGGCAATACATACGCGTAGTCAGCCCCGCGGTTTGCCCCAGTGGCGCGCCCCGATGGCCAGCTTCACGTGAACAACATCGAACGGCAAAAGTTTTAGTCCGCAAAGACATGATGATCTAGGAGTTCTAATGAACCTTATCGCTATCCTGGAACAGGAAGAAATTGCCCGTCTGACCGGCGGCCAAGCCAAGCCTGAATTTGCTCCTGGTGACACCGTCATCGTGAGCGTGAACGTCGTTGAAGGCACCCGCAAGCGCGTGCAGGCTTTCGAAGGCGTTGTTATCGCCAAGCGCAACCGCGGCCTGAACTCCGCGTTCACCGTGCGCAAGATTTCGTCGGGTGAAGCCGTGGAACGTACGTTCCAGCTGTACTCGCCGCAAATCGCCGGCATCGAAGTCAAGCGCCGCGGCGACGTGCGCCGCGCCAAGCTGTACTACCTGCGCAACCGCTCGGGCAAGTCGGCGCGTATCAAGGAAAAGCTGGTCAGCAAGCAAGCCTCGGCGGCTTGATCGCTTATCGGCACACGGCCCTACCAGTGTCGGACGTCCGCGCCATTCAGCGTTTCCGTCCGGCACAGGTTTCCGGGTTAAAAAGGCACCTGCGAGGGTGCCTTTTTCTTTTTGCAAAGCCGAATGTCTGATTCCTCGTATTCCGCGCGGCCCAGAAGGCCGCTCGCACGTCCCGGTTTCGACCCCGCGACGCAACCGTGGGTGGTGGCCAACGAGTCCTTGCCGGCCGTGCCCGCCAGCCTGCTGACCCCGGATTCCCTGCGGGGCACGCTCAGCCAGCCGTCCACCTGGACGCTGGAGCTTTCGCGTGACAACGACCTGCGCTATCCAGGCCGCGAAGGCACGCCCGTGCCCGCCGCCGTGTTGATTCCGCTGGTCACCCGCGACAACGGCGTGCACATCATGCTGACCCAGCGCGCCGCGCATCTGCATGACCATGCCGGCCAGATCAGCTTTCCCGGCGGACGCATCGAAACCAGCGATTCGACACCGGTGGCCGCCGCCCTGCGCGAGGCGCAGGAGGAAACGGGCCTGCCCGCCAACCATGTGGAAGTGCTGGGCAGCATGCCACCGTACCTGACGGCGACGGGTTTTTCGATCATTCCCGTGGTGTCACTTGTGCGCCCGGGTTTCGACCTGGCGCCCGATGCGTTCGAAGTGGCAGAAGTGTTCGAGGTGCCGCTGTCCTTCCTGATGGACCCCGCCAATCACCGCCTGTACGAAGCGCGGCTGGACGACGGACGGGTGCGCAATTACTACGGCATGCCGTACGGCGACCATTTCATCTGGGGCGCGACTGCCGGCATGCTGCGCAACCTCTATCACCTGGTGCGCAACGGATTGCAGCCGCGCTGACCGCGCAATTCCCATGTGCCCACCGCACGTCCAATAAGGACGGCCCCTCATCGGGGCCGTTTTTTTTGCAGGCGGATCTGGTGTTGGCGGTCAGTAACGCTGTTGCCCGGCCAGGTTCTCTTCCAGGATACGTTCGTACAGCGCGTAGCGCAGCGGATTGATCTGGCCTGCCTGTAATGCTGCCAGCACGCCGCAGCCCGGCTCCTGCCGGTGCGTGCAGTTGTAGAAGCGGCAGGCTTCGATGGGCTGCGTGAACTCCGGGAAGCCGCGGATGATGTCCTCGCGGGTCAGATGCTGCAAGCCGAATGCCTGGAATCCCGGGGAGTCGATCAGGTCGCCACCCGGCGCCGGCAGGTGATACAGCCGCGTGCTGGTCGTGGTGTGCTTGCCCATGTCGAGCGCGGTGGAGTGTTCTCGCGTGGCGGCGCCGGCGGTGGGGATCAACGCATTGAGCAGCGTGGATTTGCCCATGCCGCTTTGACCCAGCAGCAGGTTGGTGCGGCCGGCCAGGTGCGGCGCCAGCAGGGTATGGACCTTTTCGGGTTCCAGTGCGCTCAGTTCGATGACGGGCACGCCGAGCGCTGCAATGGGCGCCAGGCGTGCACGCGCGGCGGGCAATTCATCGACCAGGTCGGTCTTGTTCAGGATGATGAGCGGCGAGATGCCTGCGCTCCAGGCGCCCGCAAGCGCCCGGCCGGTGAGGTCGTCCGAGAAGGTCGGGCGCACGGCGATCACGATCAGCAACTGGTCCACGTTGGACGCGAACTGCTTGGAGCGCATGTCATCCGATCGGTACAGCAGGTTGCTGCGCGGCAGGATGGTGTCGATGGCGCCTTCATCGTTGCCCTGCGGCGTGATCTGCACGCGGTCGCCCACGGCGGCGCCGGCTTTCTTGCCGCGAGGGAAGCACTTGCGGGTCGAGCCGTCGGCCAGTTCCACGGTGTAGTGACGCCCGTGCGCCGCGATGATGCGGCCCTCGAGCCCGACCGCGTCGGCCGGGGCGCCCGCCGGCGCCTGGTTGGGAGGTTTTTTGCTGCTGTTGTTGCGGGCGTTCATGCGGCGCCCGCCATCAGGTGGCGGATGCGCTCGGCGGCGGGGGGATGGCTGTCGTAGAAGGCGGAGTGCACGGGGTCGGGGGTCAGCGTAGCGGCGTTGTCGTCGTAGAGTTTGACCAGCGCGGAGACCAGGCGTTCCGGCGAACTCTGCTCGGCCGCATAGCGGTCGGCTTCGAATTCGTCGCGGCGCGAGTACCAGCTGGCCAGCGGCGTAAACATGAAAGTGAAAACGGGAATGACCAGGAAGAACAGCAGCAACGCCATGGCATCGTTGCGTCCGCCCAATTGCGGCATGACGCCCAGGTCCACATAGAACCAGGGCTGTTGGGCGACCCATCCCAGGATGGCAAAAAAGCCCAATGCCATGGCGAAACTGAAAATGATGCGCTTGATGATGTGGCGCTTGGCGAAGTGGCCCAGTTCATGGGCCAGCACGGCTTCGATCTCGTCGCCGTTCAAGCGGGCCAGCAAGGTGTCGAAGAACACGATGCGGCGCGACCGGCCAAAGCCCGTGAAATAGGCGTTGCCGTGGGCAGAGCGGCGCGAGCCGTCCATCACGAACAGGCCATTGAGCGAAAAGCCGCAACGTTGCGCCAGGCGCTGGATGCGTCCCGCCAGGTCCGGGTCGGACAGCGGGGTGAACTTGTTGAACAGCGGCGCGATGAACATCGGATAGACGATCAGGAGCGCCAAGTTGAATACGGTCCAAAGCGCCCACGCCCAGATCCACCAGTAGGCGCCCGCGCTGCCCATCAGCCACAGCACCGCAGCGGCCAGCGGCAAGCCCAGCACGGCGGCCACCAGCAGGCCCTTGGCGGCATCGGCAATGAAGAGTTCAGGTGTCATGCGGTTGAACCCGAAGCGCGCCTCAAGCTTGAATTGCCGCCATAACGTGAACGGCAACCCCAGCACGCCCAGCAGCAACGCCACGGCGACCAGCAACAACATCTGGCGCAGGAAGTCGTTGCTGGTAAGCTGGCCTATCATCAGGTCGATGAATTGCAGTCCGCCCATCAGCGTCAGGCACACCAGCAGGATCGCGTCGTAGGTGCGTTCCAGCATCCCCAGCTTGACCCGCGCCACCGTGTAATCCGCCGCACGCTGGTGGCTGGACAGCCCGATCCGGTGGGAAAATTCCGCAGGCACCTGGTCGCGGTTGCGAACGACGTGGCGGATCTGGCGTGTCGCCAGCCACAGTCGTACGGCAATATCGGTCAGCAGGAAAGCAACGAACAGCAATGTGAACATGGGCGAAGCGGTCGGCTCAAGAAGGGATGTGCGAAAATCGCGCGTTTTATAGGCAAATTATATGGCTGTGAACGAAAATCGCCTGGTTTGGCTCGACATGGAAATGACGGGCCTGGAACCTGAGAAAGAACGCATCATCGAAGTGGCCGTCGTGGTGACGGAGCCTGATCTGACGGTCGTGGCCGAAGGCCCCGTGCTGGTGATCCACCAGCCCGACAGCCTGCTTGACGCCATGGACAACTGGAACAAATCCACCCACGGCAAGAGCGGCCTGATCGACAAGGTCAAGGCATCGACGGTGTCCGAGGCGCAGGCAGAGGATACGCTGTTGGCGTTTCTTGCGCAGCATGTGCCCGCCGGTAAATCGCCGTTGTGCGGCAACACCATCAGCCAGGACCGCCGCTTCATGTTTGCTTACATGCCGCGCCTGGAACAGTTCTTCCATTACCGCAACCTGGATGTCAGCACGCTGAAGGAACTGGCGCGCCGCTGGGCGCCGGCCGTGTACAAGGGTTTCGAGAAAAAGAGCCGCCACGAAGCGCTGGCGGACATCTACGAATCCATTGACGAACTCAAGTACTACCGCGAGCACTTCCTGAAGGTGTAAGCGGCAGGCAGGGCCGCGGCGTAAACTGGGTAAGCCCCATCCGCCGCGCCTTCGCCATGCCGTCTTATCCTGTCGCCCAGATTCGCCGCGCCGAACAGCTTGCCCTGGCTTCCGGCCGGGCGCTGATGCCCCTGGCGGGCAGGGCTGCCGCCGAATTCATCGCTGCCCGCTTTCCTCCTGACCGTACCGTCCTGGCCCTGGCCGGCCCCGGCAATAACGGGGGCGATGCCCTGGAGGCGGCCACACGTCTGCTTGCCTTGGGGTATGCAGTGAAAGTGCTGTTGCCGACGGACCCGGGCCGCTTGCCTCCCGATGCCGCCCGCGCCTGGGCGGGCTGGCTTTCTGCCGGCGGACAGACGCAGACTGCGCTGACGCCCGGCGACATTCCCGACATCGTCATTGACGGCCTGTTCGGTATCGGCCTGAACCGGCCACTGGACGCGGACTGGCAAGCGCTGGTTGATACCGTCAACAGCTGGAATGTGCCGGTGCTGGCGCTGGATGTGCCCAGCGGCATCGACGCCGACACCGGCGCGGCCCTGGGGCGGCCGATCCAGGCGCACTGGACGCTGTCCTTTATCGCCGCTACAGCCGGGCTGACGCGCCCCGGCCCCGGCCAGATCGCGGCCGGCGAACGCCATGTCAACACGTTGGGAGTGACCCTGTCGCCGGACGCCTGACGGCCGTTTATGCCGGCCGTCCGCCGAAGCGCGCCGCGATGTCGCCCGCCAGCGGGGCATACCGCTCGTTGTCCTGCCCGGCCAACGCCTCCAGATGCGTTTCCGACGCGTCGAACACCTTCCAGTAGATCCGCCCGCAGAGTTCACGCGCGGCATGGCCGGGCCAGTTGTCGGGCAGCATTGGGCCGGGCAGTTGCGGATCGTGCAGGACGATCCGGCGCCAATTGTGCAGCAGCATGACGCGCACGACGAACGCTTCCGACGGCGAGGGCGGTTCTTCCAGCAGTTTTTCCAGCGGGCCGAAGTTGCGCGAGAACTGCCGGTACTGCTCAGCCACATCGTCCAGGTTCCAGCACTGCGTAGCCAGGCTGGCGATCGGCAGGCCACCTGCGCCGGCCAGGTCGCGCGCGGACAGCACCAGCGCCCGGTCCGGGATGCCGAGCTTTTCAAGGATGTCGTGCGCCGCCCGCGCCTCGGTGTGCGGATGGGCGAACAGCCCGGGGGCGATCATGCCGAAGCCTTCCCAGACCAGCTCGCGGCGCAATTCCGCCCGCTCGGCCAGGCCGTTGCCGGTACGCGGCAGCGCGACCAGCGTCCATTCCCCGTTCCAGTCTTGCGCCGCGCCCTCGTAGATGCGCTGCGAGGCGTGTGCGGTATGGCGCAGCCCTTGTTCGGAAATCAGGTAGAGGCTGCGGCGCCCATGGCGTTCGGACTGCAGCCAGTTCTGGGCGACCAGCCGGAAGACGCTGGTGCGCAGCAGCCGCTCGTTGATGCCCAGCGGCGCCAGCAGCGCGATCAGGTCGCCCAGCCATATGGCGCCGCCATGGGGGGCGAGCGCGTCCCCCAGCAAGCTGACGCACAGGGATTTGGCGCGGGGCGGATCGCTTTTCAATAAGCGGGACAGGAAGCGGTCCAGGGGCGACTGAGGGTTTGCCATAACGGGGGCCGCAAGCGGCCGATATCGGGATCCGCAATATGATACATAAATCCAATGTGATACAGATTTGAGTTTGACAATGGTTTTTTTGTATTAAATAATCCGCCTATGACATGACGGCACTGCGCAACGTTTGCTTTGCGTTTTCGCAAACCGTCTCTAGGAGACAAACATGTACGCTCAACTCGTCGAAACCGGCGTCAAGCAGGTCAAGACCGCGGACCAGCTCGAAGGCCGCGAACAGACGTTCCAGCGCCGCATTGACGACGGCGTGCGCATCGAGGCCAAGGACTGGATGCCTGACGCCTACCGCAAGACGCTGGTGCGCCAGATCTCGCAGCACGCGCATTCGGAAATCGTCGGGATGCTGCCGGAAGGCAACTGGATCACTCGCGCCCCGTCGCTCAAGCGCAAGGCCATTCTGCTGGCCAAGGTGCAGGACGAAGCGGGCCATGGGCTGTACCTGTACAGCGCTGCGGAAACGCTGGGCGTGTCGCGCGACGACCTGATCGATGACCTGCATGCCGGCCGCGCCAAGTATTCCAGCATCTTCAATTACCCCACGCTCAGCTGGGCCGACATCGGCATGATCGGCTGGCTGGTCGACGGTTCGGCCATCATCAACCAGATCCCGCTGTGCCGCTGTTCCTACGGCCCGTACGCGCGGGCCATGGTGCGCGTCTGTAAGGAAGAGTCCTTCCACCAGCGCCAGGGCTACGACCTGCTGATGCAGATGTGCCTGCACGGCACGCCTGAACAGAAGGCGATGGTGCAGGACTCGCTGAACCGCTGGTGGTGGCCGGCGCTGATGATGTTCGGCCCGTCGGACGCCGACTCGCCCAACAGCGCCCAGTCCATGGCTTGGAAGATCAAGCTCTTCTCTAATGACGAGCTGCGCCAGAAGATGGTCGACCAGACCGTGCCCCAGGCCGAATACTTGGGCCTGACCGTGCCGGATCCCGATTTGAAGTGGAACGCCGAGCGCGGCCACTATGACTTCGGCGAGATCGACTGGAGCGAGTTCTATGCGGTGCTCAAGGGCAACGGCCCGTGCAACCGGGAACGCCTGGCCGCGCGCGTCAAGGCGCACGAGGACGGCGCCTGGGTGCGCGACGCGCTCGTTGCCTACGCGGACAAGCAGGCGCAGCGCAAGGCTGCCTGATGAACTCGACCCCGAAGCGCTGCGCGCTGCCCCTTCGAAGGGGCGCCGCTGCGAACCGGCCAAGCCGGCTCCGCGCGGCCGCGCCGGCGCTTCGATAGCCGAGTTTTCAGGTTCATTCTTCCAACCATTGCAGATCAGGGCGCGCGGTGCGCGCCCCGCATTCCAAGGATATCCATCATGAGCAAAGACTGGCCTTTGTGGGAAGTGTTCATCCGCAGCCAGCACGGCCTGGCGCACAAGCACGTCGGCAGCCTGCACGCATCGGACGCCGAAATGGCGATCAACCACGCCCGTGACGTCTATACCCGCCGCAATGAAGGCCTGAGCATCTGGGTCGTGCGCGCCTCCGATATCTCGGCCAGCAGCCCCGGCGACAAGGAACCCCTGTTCGAACCGGCCAACAGCAAGGTCTACCGGCATCCCACGTTTTTCCCGATGCCCGAAGAAATCAAGCACATGTAAGGCGGCGGGGGAGACATGGACAAGACTCTGTTTGAATACCTGCTGCGCCTCGGCGATTCGTCGCTGATCCTGTCGCAGCGCCTGGGCGCCTGGACGGGCCACGGCCCCATCCTGGAAGAAGACCTCGCGCTGACCAACACCGCGCTGGACCTGCTGGGCCAGGCTCGCATGTGGCTGACGCTGGCCGGCGAAGTCGAAGGAGCCGGTCGCGACGAAGACGCGCTGGCCTACCACCGCGACGCGCACCAGTTCCACAACGTGCTGCTGGTCGAACGCGCCAACGGCAACTATGCCGACACGATGGCGCGCCAGTTCCTGTTCGACGTGTGGCACTACTTCCTCTTGCAGCGCCTGGAGCAATCCTCGGACGAACGCGTGGCCGGCATCGCCGCCAAGTCGATCAAGGAAGTGACCTATCACGTGCGCCGTTCTTCGGACATGGTGGTTCGCCTGGGCGACGGCACGGCAGAAAGCCACGCCAAGATGCAGGCCGCCATCGACGACGCCTGGCGCTTCACCGGTGAACTATTCGCCGACGACGCCGTGGATCAGGACGTGGCTGCTCGCGGCATCGGCTGTGAGCTGTCCGCCTTGCGCCAGCCTTGGCTCGCCCACGTGCGGGAAGTGCTGGAAGAAGCCACGTTGGCCGTGCCGGACGAAACCGCCGCCAACCATCTGGCCTACCGCGGTGGACGCCAGGGCAAGCACACCGAAGAACTCGGCTACGTGCTGGCGGAAATGCAGTACCTGCCGCGCGCCTATCCAGGAGCCACGTGGTGAACGCGCTGGCGCCCATTTCCGCCGACCAGGTCTATGCCTGGCTGCAAGAGGTTCCCGATCCGGAGATCCCCGTGCTGTCCGTGGTGGATCTGGGCGTGGTGCGGGACGTGTCCTGGGATGGCGAGGCCTGTGTCGTGGTCATCACGCCCACATACTCCGGCTGCCCGGCCATGCGCGAAATCACGCAGGACATCCAGCAGACGCTGGCGCGCCACGGCATCGACGAGGTCCGTGTCGAAACCCGCCTGGCGCCCGCCTGGACGACCGACTGGATGAGCGAGAAGGGGCGCGAAGCGCTCAAGGGCTACGGCATCGCCGCGCCCGCCGAGCGCGCCATCGACATCTCGGGCATCAGCCGCCGCGCCGCCGCGCCCGCCATCGCCTGCCCGCGCTGCGGTTCGCGCGATACGCGGATGGTCAGCAACTTCGGGTCCACGTCATGCAAGGCGCTGTATCGCTGCGTCGCTTGCCGCGAACCCTTCGATTATTTCAAGACTCACTGAGAGCGGTTTCGAGATGAGCCAGAACCAATTTCATTCGTTGAAGGTGGCCTCGGTGGCGCGCAATACGCGCGATGCCGTCGTCGTGACCTTCGACCTGCCCGACACGCTGACCGAGGAATTCGCTTTCCTGCCCGGCCAGTACCTGACCCTGCGCACCCAGCTGAACGGCGAAGAGCTGCGCCGCTCGTATTCGATCTGTTCGGCGCCGCACGACAAGCTGCTGCGCGTGGCGATCAAGAAAGTGGACGAAGGCACGTTCTCCAGCTGGGCCAACCAGGAACTGCAGCCTGGCCAGACGCTGGAAGTCATGGCGCCGGCGGGCAATTTCACGGTCGATTTCTCGCCCGAGAACAAGCGCCACTACGTGGCCTTTGCGGTGGGCAGCGGCATCACGCCGGTGTTCTCGCTGGTCAAGACCGCGCTGTCCATCGAACCGGGCAGCAAGTTCACGCTGTTCTTCGGCAACCGCGCTTCCTCGGCGGTGCTCTTTCGCGAAGAGATCGAAGACCTGAAGAACCTGTACATGGACCGCTTCTCGCTGGTCTACGTGATGAGCCGCGAATCCCAGGACATCGAACTGTTCAACGGCCGCCTGGACGGCGACAAGGTCGACCAGCTGATGTCGGCCTGGATGAGCCCCGAAGATATCGATTACGCTTTTGTCTGTGGCCCGCAGACCATGACCGAAAGCGTGGTCGAGCGCCTGCAGGCCCGCGGCATTCCGAAGTCGAACATCAAGTTCGAGCTGTTCGGCGCGCCCAAGGGGCCGCGTGCGCTGCGCACCGGCCACGAAGCTCGTCAGGCGCCCGGCAAGGGCCAGTGCGAAGTCACCGTGGTGCAGGACGGCCATAGCCGCAAGTTCGTCATTGAAAAGAATAAAGACAGCGTGCTGGACTCGGCGCTGGCGCAAGGGATCGAGTTGCCGTATTCGTGCAAGGGCGGGGTGTGTTCCACCTGCCGTTGCAAAGTGGTCGAGGGCGAAGTGGACATGGATGCCAACTTCGCCCTGGAAGACTACGAAGTGGCGCGCGGTTTCGTCCTGAGCTGCCAGAGCTTCCCGGTCAGCGACCGCCTGGTCATCGACTTCGACCAGGAAACCTGACCCGGCGCGCGCCAGGCAGACCTACCTAATTCATTGGAGAGACACAGTGTCCCAGAAATTCTTCGAACGCCATCAGCCCCTGCTGGAACAATCCCTGGCGGCCGCCGCGCTGCGCGGCTACTGGAGCCCGTTTGCCGAATCGCCCAGCCCCCGCAACTATGGCGAGACCGCCAACGACGACGGCCGTGCCGCCTTCGAAGTGCTCAAGGGCAAGCCGTTCCCGCTGAACCTGCATGACGCCGACGGCACCGTGGGCGGCGAGAAATCCCCCTACGGCTTCGACCTGGGCATCACGTATCCGCACGTGCCCGTCGACAAGCTGATCGCTGCCTCCAAGCGCGCCCTGGAAGACTGGCGCCGCGCGGGTCCGCAGGCGTGGGTGGGTGTGTCGCTGGAGATCCTGGCGCGCCTGAACAAGCTCAGCTTCAAGATCGCCTACGCGGTCCAGCACACCACCGGCCAGGGCTTCATGATGGCCTTCCAGGCCGGCGGCCCGCACGCGCAGGACCGCGGCTTCGAGGCCGTGACCTACGCCTGGCAGGAAATGTCGCGCATTCCTGGCGTGGCCATCTGGGAAAAGCCGCAGGGCAAGAATGACCCGATCCGCATGGAAAAGCAGTTCACCGTGGTGCCGCGCGGCGTCGCCCTGGTGATCGGCTGCTCGACCTTCCCGACCTGGAACGGCTACCCCGGCCTGTTCGCCAGCCTGGCCACCGGCAACACCGTCATCGTGAAGCCGCACCCGGGCGCGATCCTGCCGCTGGCCATCACCGTCAAGGTGGCGCGCGAAGTGCTGCAGGAAGCGGGCTTCGATCCCGACGTCGTGCTGCTGGCCGCGCACGAAGCCGGCGATGACACTGCGCAGAAGCTGGCGCTGGACCCGGCCGTCAAGATCGTCGATTTCACCGGCAGCACCGCCAACGGCGACTGGCTGGAAAACAACGCCCGCCAGGCGCTGGTCTACACCGAGAAGGCCGGCGTCAACCAGGTCATCATCGATTCCACGGCCGACCTGAAGGGCGTGGCGCGCAATCTGGCGTTCTCGCTGGCCCTGTATTCCGGCCAGATGTGCACGGCACCGCAAAACATCTACGTGCCGCGCGACGGCATCAACACGCCGGAAGGTCGCGTCAGCTTCGATGACGTCGCCGCCGCCCTGGGCGTGGCGCTTGAGAAAGTCAGCGCCGACGCCGCGCGCGCTGTTGAACTGACCGGCGCGATCCAGAACGAAGGCATCGTCGAGCGCATCGAACGCGCCCGCGCGCTCGGCCTGCCGGTCGTGGCCGACAGCAAGACGCTCGTACACCCGCAATTCGAAAACGCCCGCGTCCGCACGCCGCTGCTGCTGCGCACGGAAGCCGGCAATGCCGCCATCGCCCAGGAATGGTTCGGTCCTATCGCGTTCGTGGTGGCCACCGATTCCACCGCGCACAGTATCCAGCTGGCGCGCGACAGCGTCATCCAGCACGGGGCGCTCTCGCTGTCCGCCTACACGACCGACGCGCAGGTGGCCGAGCAGGTGCAGGACGCGGCCGAAGTGTCCGGCGTATCGCTGTCGCTCAACCTGACGGGCGCCGTGTTCGTCAATCAGACCGCGGCCTTCAGCGACTTCCACGGCACCGGCGCCAACCCGGCCGCCAATGCGGCGCTGTCCGACGCGGCTTTCGTGTCGAACCGCTTCCGCGTGGTGCAAACCCGCCGTCATGTTTGATCCCACCCCCGAAGCGCTGCGCGCTTCCCCCTCCAGGGGGCGCCGCTGCGGACCGGCAAAGCCGGCTCCGCGCGGCCCGGCTAGGGGGGGCCTGATTTTTGATGCGAGTGACGTGCCCGCTATGGATAACTGATATGGCCTATCAAGACATTCAATTCGATCTGTCGGGCGGCATTGCGCGTCTGACGCTGAACCGCCCGGACAAGCTGAACAGTTTCACCGCCAACATGCATGGCGAAGTGGCCGACGCGTTGACGCGCGTTGAAACCGAAGGCGCGCGCGTGTTGGTCCTGACCGGCGCGGGCCGCGGCTTTTGTGCGGGGCAGGACCTGAGCGAGCGCAAGCCCGCCGAAGACGGCACGCCGCCTGACCTGGGCGAAACCGTCGACAAGTTCTACGGTCCGCTGGTGCGCCGCCTGAACGCCTTGCCCATGCCTGTCGTGGTGGGCGTGAACGGCGTGGCGGCCGGCGCGGGCGCCAACCTGGCGTTCGCCGGCGATATCGTCATTGCCAAGGCTTCAGCCAACTTCATCCAGTCGTTCTGCCGCCTGGGGCTGATTCCGGACACGGGCGGCACCTTCGCACTGCCGCGCCTGGTCGGCCGCGCGCGCGCCATGGGCCTGGCGATGCTGGGCGACAAGCTCAGCGCCAAGCAGGCCGAAGAGTGGGGCCTGATCTGGCAATGCGTGGCGGACGAGGAATTTGACGCCACCCTGGATCGTCTGGCCAAGCATTTCTCCACGGCGCCCACCAAGGGTCTGGCGTTCACCAAGCGTGCCATGCAGGCCAGCCTGAGCAACGATCTGTCCACGCAGCTGAACCTGGAACGCGACATGATGCGCGAACTGGGCCGCAGCGCGGATTACGCCGAAGGCGTGGCCGCCTTCCTTGGCAAGCGCGAACCGCAATTCAAGGGGCAATGATGAACGCGCATGTTCCCGCTGTTGAAGTGCCGGCTGATCCCCAGGAACTGGCTCAGGCCGTCGGCACTGTGATGTACGCAGGTGACGCGGCCTCGCAAGGCCTGGACATGAAAGTCGAGGAAATGGCGCCGGGCTACGCACGTCTGACGATGCGCGTGCGCGCCGACATGCTGAACGGGCACAAGACCTGCCACGGCGGTTTCATTTTCGCCTTGGCCGACAGTGCCTTCGCGTTTTCGTGCAATTCGCGCAATGTCAGCACGGTGGCCTCCGGCTGCACCATCGACTACTTGGCGCCGGGTTTCGAAGGCGATCTGCTGACTGCGGTGGCCCAGGAGCGTTCCCTGGCTGGCCGCACGGGCGTGTACGACGTCACGGTGACCAACCAGGATGGCCGTAATGTCGCACTGTTCCGCGGGCGCTCTTATCGCATCAAAGGTCAGATCGTCGGCGTTCCCGCCGACGCGTAAGGCAACCTACCAAAGACAAGGCCGCTGGCAGGGCGGCGCGTGCGGGGTTCAGGCCCCCGACGTTGCCCCGACCGGCGTAGAGAGAATTTCAGGAGAGAGATAACCATGTCCAACACCATGAGCAAGCCGGGGCTGGACCCCATCGAGCATGCCAGCGAGGATGAGCTTCGCGCGCTGCAGCTGCAGCGTCTGAAGTGGACGCTCAAGCATGCCTACGAGAACGTCGCGCACTACAAGAAGGCGTTTGATGATGCGGGCGTGCATCCGGACGATCTGAAGCAGCTGTCCGATATTTCGAAGTTCCCCTTCACGACGAAGAAGGAACTGCGCGAGAACTATCCCTTCGGCATGTTCGCCGTTCCGCGTGAACGGATCTCGCGTATCCACGCCTCCAGCGGCACCACGGGCAAGCCGACGGTGGTAGGCTACACCAAGGGCGATCTGGACAACTGGGCCAATCTGGTCGCGCGTTCGATCCGTGCGGCCGGCGGCAAACCCGGCGACACGGTGCACGTGGCCTACGGCTACGGCTTGTTCACGGGCGGCTTGGGTGCGCATTACGGCGCCGAACGCCTGGGTTGCACCGTCATCCCGATGTCGGGTGGGCAGACCGAAAAGCAGGTGCAGCTGATCAGCGATTTCCGTCCGGACATCATCATGGTCACGCCCTCCTATTTCTGCAATATTCTGGAAGAACAGCGTCGCCAGGGCATTGATCCGCGTCAAAGTTCGCTGCGCATCGGCATCTTCGGCGCCGAGCCGTGGACGGGGCAGATGCGCGCCGATATCGAAACCGAAGCCGGCATCGACGCGGTGGACATCTACGGCCTGTCCGAAGTGATGGGGCCGGGCGTGGCCAGCGAATGCGTCGAGACCAAGGATGGTCCCGTGGTCTGGGAAGACCATTTCTACGCCGAAATCATCAACCCGGATACGGGCGAGCCCGTGGCCGATGGTGAACCTGGCGAACTGGTGTTCACCTCGCTGACCAAGGAAGCGATGCCCATCATCCGCTACCGCACGCGCGACCTGACCCGCCTGTTGCCGCCGACGGCGCGCAGCATGCGCCGCATCGGCAAGATCACAGGCCGCAGCGACGACATGCTGATTGTGCGTGGCGTGAATATGTTCCCGACGCAGGTCGAAGAGCTTGTGTTGAAGATCGCCCAGTTGGCGCCGCACTATCAGCTGGTGCTGTCGCGCACGGGCAATATGGACGAGCTGGAGATCCTGACCGAAGTGCGCGCCGAGTTCTCGGGCCTGTCGGACGCCGAGCGCAACGATCTGGGCCGCCAGTTGCAGCATGCCGTGAAGACGCACATTGGCGTCAGCGCGCGCATCCAGGTGTCGGACTCCGGGCATGTGGAACGCACGCTTACCGGCAAGGCACGCCGCGTGATCGACAAGCGGCCGAAAGTGATCTGATCCCACGATCGGAGACGGGAAAGGCAGCCCTCGGGCTGCCTTTTTTTGTTCGCGTTCAGGGCGTTACGGCTGCGCCATGGTCCGCACGATCCGCCGATACCAGATGTGCAGCAGGGCGGCGGACAGGGCCAGGCCGACCATCGCCATCAGCCACATGCTGCCCGCGCCGACGGGGGAACCCAGTACGAGGACGTTGCGGATGCCATCCAGGCCGCCCTTGCCGGGGCCGAAACCGAACCACCAACCGCCCACCAGGCCCACGCCGGCCAGCGCCACCACCTGCAGCAGCAGCGGCACAACGGCCACCTTGTAGGCGCGCAGGAGGTAGGAGTTGATGCATTGCATGGAGTCGAACAGGTGGAACAGCGGCAGCACGGCCAGCAGGGTCGTGGCGACGGCCGCCACGCCGGCGTCGTCGGTGTAGGCCGCCAGGATGAGCGGCCGGCCGACCAGCAGCACGGCCGCGGTCAACAGCGCGCCGATCAAGCCCAGCGCGAGCCCGGCCATGCCCGTGCGGTGTGCATGGGCCAGGTTGCCGGCGCCGATCGCCTGCGCGGTCAGGGCGGCCGTGGCCACGCCCAACGCCATCGGCATCATGTAGCACAGCGCGGCCAGGTTCGACATGATCTGGTGCCCACCGGTCACGAACGTGCCTTCACGGGCGACCAGCAAGGCCATGAACGTGAAGGCAGACACTTCCACCAGATACGAGCCGCCCATCGGGATGCCCAGGCGCAGCAGTTCCTTCAGCGTCTTCCAGTCGGGCTTGCCGATCCGCAGCTGGAAGCGGCGGTAGAAGCGGTCATGGGTGATCACCCACAGGCCCAGCCCCAGGCTCATCCACGACACCAGCGCGGTCGCCAGGCCGGCGCCGGTGGCGCCCATGGCGGGCAGGCCCAGCTTGCCGTAGATGAACAGCCAGTTGAAGAAGGCCTTGAAGCCGATGGCCGACAGGTTGATGGCCATGACCAGCTTGGGGCGTGACACCGAAGTGCCCAGCGCATAGATGGTGCGGAACACCAGCGCGGCAGGCAGGGCAAGCGCCAGCGCCTGCAGGTAGGAGCCGATCCGCTCCCGCACGGCGGGCGCCACCTCGCCGGACATGGATAGCCAGACGTCCGGGAACAGCATCAGGATCGCGCCCACCACGGACAGGCCCAGCGCCAGCCACACGCCCTGGCCCCAGCTGCGGCCGACTTCCAGGTTGTTGCCGGCGCCATAGTGCTGGGCCAGGATGGGGATCAGGGCATGGACCACACCCATCAAGCCCACGAAAACGGTGATGTAGATCGAGGCGGACAAGGCCATCGCGGCCAGGTCGCTGGCGCTGGAGTGGCCCGTCATGGCGGTGTCCAGCACGCCGAACGAGATACCCGCCCATTGGCTGATCAGCACGGGCCAAGCCTGCTTGGCGATGCCGCGCAGGGTGGCGCCGAAGGACATCGGCGCCGCGTTCACCGCGCTCATCGGTTGGCGCCGACCCGAAGCAGGCGGAATACTTCCTGCCGATCGGCGCGGCGGCCGCCCTGCCACAGGACGTCGGCGCCGTCGCTGTACGCGGCGGTGTTGTCGCGCAGGCTCTGGTTGCTGGTCTGCTGCAGAATCAACGTGCACTTCGCGTCGAACGTGAAGGTCAGGTTATTGAAGATCAGGAACGAGGCGCGCTGGCCGCTGCCCAGGCTCAAGCCGCGGACGCATTCGCCGGGGCGCATGTGCTGCGCCAGCGCCTGGGCCAGTTGGCCCGAGACGGTGCGGTAGCTGCGGGCGTAGTCCACGGCGGGCTGCCACAGCAGCACCAGCAGGATCCACGTCACGGTCAGTCCGCCGGCCGACAGCACGGTGCCTCGCCACAGAGCTTGCGGACGAACGCGCAGGCGCCAGACCACCAGCGCGATCCAGGCTACCGTGAAGATGACTGCCAGCGTAAAGGCGGTCCACGAAATCACGGGTTCATAGCCGGTCGTCTGGCGGGCGATGTTGCGAGAAATCTGGGCCGGCCAGTTGAAATGCAGCGCCACCCAGCCCAGCCAGGCGGTGGCGGCCGTCAGCGAAAAGCACATGACGGCGAACCAGTCCAGCGTGTTGACGACGCCACGGCGCAGGGTCGGCAGCGAGAACGCGCCCAGCACGGCGCACGGCACCGCCAGCAGGACGTATTCGGAATCGGTGGCCTCTTCCAGGCCGAACAGCACCAGGGCCGAGCACGCCAATAGCATCAGCGGCAGCCAGATATGGGGGGCATAGATCCATGCGCGCCAGCGCCAGACGGCTAGCAGCGCCAGCGGCCAGGTCGGCCACAGATACCAGGGCAGGTCGCGCAGCGTGCGGCCCATATCGTGCCAGGACGGCCAGGCGAAGGACGCCAGGTTCCAGGTCTTCCAGTTGCGGATCCAGTACTGGCTGCTTTCGCTGGCCGGAATCCACCAGGCCAGGATCAGCGCCACCGTCACCAGCGTGGCCCAAGGCAGCCAGCGCTTGCGCTTCCACAATTGGCTGCGGGGGTAGAAAGCCAGCAGGGCGCCGATCATGATGGGCGTCGCGCCCACCCAGCCACGGGTCAGGAAGCTGGCCGCCAGGGCGATTCCCAACGTGGTGGTGCCGGACACCGGGCGGTCGACGCTGCGCGCCAGCGAATAGAAGGCCAGCGCCTGGCACGCCATGATGGCGGGCACGACAGTGGTCTCGTGGGTGCGTTGCAGGATGCCTACGGTGGCCAGCAGCAGCAGCAGGGCCGCGTCCGCCAGCATGCGGCCGTAGTCGCGCGGGGCGGGTTCGCCGCCGAAGGGCAGGGCCAGCGGTTGGGCTTCCGAGCGGCGGCCCAGCAGGTAAGTGCCGTACCAGACGCTCATCGCGGTGATGCCGAACCACAACAGGTTAGGCAGGCGTCCGGCGGTGATGTCGCCCACGAAGGGGCCAAACAGCCAGATGCTGGCCGCGCCCACCCAGGTGATCAGCGGGCCTTCTTCGGCGTGCGCCAGCAGTCCCACTTGCGGCAGCAACCAGGTGATGCCGCCTTCGCGGATCGCCGTGATCATGGTCGCCAATCCGACCGCATCGTCCGTTTTCCACGGGTCGCGCATGAACAGGCCGGCCACGATATAGGCCAGCGACAAGCCCAGCAGAATCAATCTGGGGAGCTTTGCGGTGGCCACGGACGTGAGCCGGGCCGGAGTGGAAAGAGAAAGTGGGGACACGGGCGTTAATGTAACCGAGTGGTCTGGTTGCGCCAGCCCCCAGCACGTAACAAGCCGGCTAGGGGGGAAAAAAAAGCAGCCCGGAGGCTGCCTTTTTGCTGTGACTCCCGCGGGAGCGACAGGATCAGGAAGCGGACTTGACCGTGCCAGCCGTACGGGCGAAGCGGGCGCGGAACTTTTCCACACGGCCGGTTTCGACGATACGCGTTTGGGCGCCCGTGTAGAACGGGTGCGATTCGGAGGTCACGTCGCACTTGAAGAGCGGGTACGTCTTGCCGTCGATTTCGACGGTTTCGCGCGTGTGCACGGTCGAACGGGTGATGAACTTGTTGCCCGTTTGCAGATCGGCGAAAACGACATCGCGGTATTCGGGGTGAATGCCTTCTTTCATGGTGCTTTCCTAGGACTCGCGAGGAGTCTTTCTCAAAGTTGTAGGGTCGCCAGCCAGACCACGAAAACCGTTCACACAGAACGTCTACGCGAGGACTCTAGCCACGTATCCAAAAAGTAACCCCAAATTCTAGCATGGGAAATTCCCGATGCGCCAGCGCCCGAAGGCGGCCGGGCGTGGCCCGCCTTCGTGACTCCATAAGGGGACAGATTCCTCAGAGCTCGGTGCGCAGCTTCCATATTTCGGGAAACAGCACCACGTCCAGCATCCTTCGCAGGTAATCGACGCCGGAGGTGCCGCCGGTGCCGCGCTTGAAGCCGATGACCCGTTCGACCGTCGTGACGTGGCGGAATCGCCACAGGCGGAACGCGTCTTCCAGGTCGGTCAGCTTTTCGCCCAGCTGGTAAAGGTCCCAATATCGGTCGGTGTCGCGGTAGACCGTCAACCACGCGGCTTCGACGCCTTCCGAGGACTCGTAGGGCTGCGTCCAGTCGCGCTCCAGGCGGTCGGCCGGCACAGCCACGCCGTGGCGGGCCAGCAGGCGCAGCGCCTCGTCATACAGCGAAGGGGCCTCGTAAGCGGTGCGTACCTGCGCCAGCAGGTCTTCGCGGTGCGCATGCGGCTTGAGCATGGCCGCGTTCTTGTTGCCCAGCAGGAATTCCACCTGGCGGTACTGGTAGCTCTGAAAGCCGCTGGAACGGGCCAGATACGGACGTAGCGCGGAATACTCGGGCGGCGTCATGGTAGCCAGCACGTCCCAGGCGTGCACCAGCTGCTCCATGATCTTGCTGACGCGCGCCAGCATCTTGAAGGCGGGCTGCAGCCGGTCGGCGGCCACATTGGCGATGGCGGCACGCAACTCGTGCAGCATCAGCTTCATCCAGAGTTCGCTGGTCTGGTGCTGGATGATGAACAGCATCTCGTTGTGCTCGGGCGACAGCGGATGCTGCGCGCCCAGCAATTCGTCCAGATGCAGGTAGTCGCCATAGGTCATGTCGCGCGCGAAATCCAGCTGCGCCTTTTCCTCGTGGACGATGTCTTCGGGGCGGTGCGGGCAGCTCATGCTTGGCCTCCGTGGCAGGGCGGGGCAGCACGGCGGGCAGATGCGGGCAACGCGCGCCAGCTGGGCGCGTAGGGAGGAACGATTCTCATGGTCGAGCCTAGTCGAAAACGGGCGGCCAGGGCAGGCCGGCCGCCCAGTGGCCAGCGGACCAGCCTACAGTTCGCGCAAGACGGCGCGAACCGGGCTGGCATCGGCCTGGACCAGCGCCAACGGCAGGGCGATCAATTCGTAATCGCCTTCGGGCACATCATCGAGCACCAGGTTTTCCAGTACCCGCATGTCATGCCGCAATATCGTGTGGTGGCTGTCCAGGGTCTTGCTGGACGCGGGGTCGATGCTGGCGGTATCCAGCCCGATCAGCATGACGCCGCGTTCAGCCAGCCATTCGATGGTCTGGGGGGCGTAGGCAGAGAAATCGTCGGTCCACCAGTGCTGCGCCGCATGCTTGGCGGTGCGCACTAGCACGCGGGGAGGCAGATTCAGGGCCGCATGGGCCAGGTGGTCGGTCGTGATCAACGGGCCGCAATCCATGGCGTGGATGACACGACAGGGGCCCAGGAACGGTTCCAGCGACACCGCGCCGATGGCGGCGGCGCCGTTCTGGTAATGCAGTGGCGCATCCGCATGCGCGCCGATATGTGGCGACAGCGTGATTTCACTGACATTGACCGGACAGCCGGGCGTAAGCGACCACTTCCATTGCTGGCGGTACGGCGTGTCGCCGGGAAAGACAGGCGAAGCCGTGGAGACGGGCGGGGAAATATCCCACAGGCGTTTCATATGGCGGGAAGCGGTCGGATGATGCTGGAATAGGTTAAAGCCTAAAGCAATTCAGGGCGGTAGTCTAACGAATTCCGGCGCGATGCGCTGCGCCTACAAGCCACCTAGTTCCGCCATGGAGACGACCGTGGCGCCAGCGACGATCAGGTGGTCCAGCAGCTTGATGTCGACCAGCGCCAGGGCTTGTTTTAGTTGCTGGGTGAAGCCCCGGTCGGCCGCGCTGGCTTCGGCCAGCCCCGATGGGTGGTTATGGGCCACGATCAGCGCCGCGGCATGGTGGCGCAGGGCTTCGCGGACCACTTCGCGCGGGTAGACCGACGCCTGGGATAGCGTGCCGCGCGCCAGTTCGCCGGTGGCGATCACGCGCAACTGGTTATCCAGATACAGGGCGATGCAGTGCTCGACCCGGCGATGCCCCAGTGCGGTCATGCAATATTGTTTCACTTGGGAGGGGTGGCGCAGGGTGTCGCTGCGGGTCAGGTCTTCCTCGATGGCCCGGCGGGCCAGTTCCAGCAGGGCGGCAAGCGTGCACGATTTGGCTACGCCCAGGCCGGAAACGGTCATCAATTCCTCGGGGGTGGCGCCCAGCAGGCCCCGCAGGCCGGAAAAACGCTCCAGCAGGCGGCTGGACAAGTCCACCACGTTCATCCCGGGAATGCCCGTGCGCAGGGCGACGGCAAGCAGTTCGGCGTCCTGGAGCGCGCCGGCCCCGTGACGCAGCAGCCGCTCCCGGGGGCGCTCGTGTTTTGACAGCCGCACAGACAATTTCATAAGAGGCTCTAAAATCAAGGTTTATCCAATATCTATACGGTGGCAGATCTTGAGCATCGCCTCTAACGAAGTGAACGTTTTTGTCCGTCAGGATTCCTACCTAACGCTGCACTACCGGATCACCCTGGCTTCCGGGCCCGGCAAGGATTCCGTGTTCGCCGACACGTTTGACGGCCGTCCCGGCACGTTGCAGATGGGCGGCGGCCAGTGGGCGCCCGGCCTGGAGGCCGCGCTGATCGGCCATGCCGAAGGTGAACGGTTCAGCTTCACGCTGCAGCCGGCCGACGCCTACGGGGAACGCAATCCCGAACTGATCCAGCGCGTCACGCGCGCCATGATTGCCGAGCACGCCGGCCCCGACGCCGGTTTCGAGCCGGGCGATCTGGTGGAATTCACGGCGCCCAATGGCGGCCGCTATTCGGGCGTCCTGAAAGAGATCAATGACGAGTCGGCACTGTTCGACTTCAACCACCCGCTCGCGGGCGTCAGCTTGCGCGTGGACGTGGCGCTGCTGGGAGTCCTCTGATGAGCAAGGCCGTTACCGCCTCCGACGCCGAAGTCCTGCTGGCGCAGCCGCGCGGCTTCTGTGCCGGCGTGGACCGCGCCATCGACATCGTCGAGCGCGCGATCGAACTGCATGGCGCGCCGATCTATGTGCGCCACGAGATCGTCCACAACCGCTATGTAGTGGAAGACCTGCGCGCCAAGGGCGCGATCTTCATCGATGAGCTGGACGACGCGCCCTCGGGTTCCATCGTCGTGTTCTCGGCGCATGGCGTGTCCAAGGCGGTGCGTGCCGAAGCGGAATCCCGCGGCTTGCAGGTATTCGACGCTACCTGCCCGCTGGTCACCAAGGTCCATATCGAAGTGGCCCGCATGCGTGCGGCCGGCCGCGAGATCATCATGATCGGCCACAAGGGCCACCCCGAGGTTGAGGGAACGCTGGGCCAGGCGCAAGGGGGCATGTATCTGGTCGAGACCGTGGAAGACGTCGCGGGGCTGGAGGTCAACGACCCGGAAAATCTGGCTTACGTGACGCAGACGACCCTGTCGGTGGACGATGCCGCGGCCGTCTCGAAGGCGCTGAAGGCGCGCTTTCCCAGCATCGTCGAGCCCAAGAAGAGCGATATCTGCTATGCCACCCAGAACCGTCAGGACGCGGTCAAGGTGATGGCGCCCGATTGCGATCTGGTGCTGGTCGTGGGCAGCCCCAACAGCTCGAATTCCAACCGGTTGCGCGAAGTGGCCGAGCGCAAGGGCGTGGCCTCCTACCTGATCGACGGCGCAGACTCCATCGATCCGGCCTGGCTGGTGGACCGCAAGCGTATCGGCGTGACGGCGGGCGCGTCTGCACCGGAAATCCTGGTGCAGCAGGTCATCGACCGCGTCAAGGAGCTGGGCGCGGTGTCGGTGCGCACGATGCCCGGCCTGGAAGAGAATGTGGCGTTTCCGCTTCCTAAGGGCTTGTCGCGCAAGGCCGCGCAGACGGAATCGCTGGAATAGCGCCGGACGGAATGCGGCGCTGAAAAAAAACAGGCGCCGCACGCGCGGCGCCATCAGCACATCGAGGAGACTTCATGCAGTTGTACAGCTATTTCCGCAGCTCGGCCGCGTACCGCGTACGCATCGCCCTGAACCTGAAGGGCCTGTCCTACGAATACCTGCCGGTGCATCTGCTGAAGGACGGCGGGCAGCAGTTGTCGGAGGGGTATCGCAATATGAACCCGACGGCGCTGGTGCCCACGCTGATCGATGGCGACGCCGTCATCGGGCAGTCGCTCGCCATCATCGAATACCTGGAAGAAACCCATCCCCAGGCGCCGCTGCTGCCGGCCGACGCCATTGGCCGCGCCCGGGTACGCGATCTGGCCTTGGGCATTGCTTGCGACACGCACCCGCTGAACAACCTGCGCGTGTTGAAGTACCTCAAGCACACGCTGGGCGTGGACGAAGCCGCCAAGAACGCCTGGTACAAGCATTGGGTGCATCAGGGGCTGGAAGCGCTGGAAGCGCAACTGGCGCGATCCAGCGCCACGGGCCGTTTCTGCCACGGCGACACGCCGACCATCGCCGACCTGTGCCTGGTGCCGCAAGTGGCCAATGCGCAGCGCTTCGAGTGCGATCTCTCTGCGATGCCCAACGTGGTGCGCATTGACGCAGCCTGCCGCGAACTGCCGGCTTTCGCGGACGCCGCGCCGGGCAAGCAGCCCGACGCGGAGTAACGCTGGCGGTCAGGTTCAGCCGATCTGCACCGGAACGAAGATCTTGTCTTCGCCGCGCTGAACCAACAGGGCAACGGTCTTGCCCGCCTTGGACAGCGCATCCTTCACTTGCCCGATGTTGTGCACGGGCACGCCATTCAAGGACAGCAGTACGTCGCCCGGTTCGATGCCCGCTTTGGCGGCCGGGCCGGCGGCGCGTTCGATCAGCAAGCCTTCGGTGCCCGAAGCCTGCTGCTCCTGCGGGCTCAGCGGGCGCAGCGCCAGGCCCAATTGGCCGCGCTGTACGTCCTGGTCGCCCGCCGACGCCTGCGTCTTGTCCTTGGGGATGCCGCCCAGCGTGGCCACCAGTTCCTTGGGGGCACCGGCGCGCCAGACATCCAGCTTGATCTTTTCACCCGGCGAGGCCAGCGTGATCAGGGACGCCAGATCGCCCGAGGATACGATGGTCTTGTCGTCGATCTTCCGGACCACGTCGCCTGGCTGCAGGCCGGCCTTGTCGGCGGCGCTGCCTTTCTCGACGCTGGAGACCAGTGCGCCTGACGGCGAGTTCAGCTTGAAGGAGTTGGCCAGGTCCTGGTTCACTTCCTGCACCGTCACGCCCAACCGTGCATGCTGCACCTTGCCGTGCTCCAGGATCTGGTCCTTGATCTTGTAGGCCACGTCGATGGGGATCGAAAACGACAGGCCCTGGAATCCGCCGGTGCGGCTGTAGATCTGGGAATTGATGCCCACCACTTCGCCGCGGTCGTTGAACAGCGGGCCGCCCGAGTTGCCGGGGTTGACGGCCACGTCCGTCTGGATGAAGGGGACCGACGTGTCGTCCGGCAGCGAGCGCCCCTTGGCGCTGACGATGCCCGCGGTGGCAGTGTTTTCCAGGCCGTACGGCGAGCCGATGGCCAGCACCCATTCGCCCACTTGCAGCTGGTTCACGTCGCCGACTTTCACGACGGGCAGGTCCTTGGCGTCGATCTTGAGCACGGCCACGTCGGTCTGCGGATCCGCGCCCAGCACCTTGGCCTTGTACTCGCGGCGGTCGGTCAGCTTGACGGTGACTTCGCGGGCGTCTTGCACGACGTGCGCATTGGTCAGGATGATGCCGTCGTTGCTGATGATGAAGCCCGAGCCTTCGCCGCGCATCGGCACTTCGCGCGAGGGCATGCGGCCGCGGGATCCGGGGATCTGGCCAAAGAACTGGGCAAAGGGGTCATCGTCGTCGGCGGACACCTTGCGGGTGCCGCTGACGCTGATGTTCACGACGGCGGGCCCGAAGTCGCGCGTGATCTGCGCGAAATTGGGCGGGCTGGAAGTATTGATCGTCTGCGGGGTGGTGGCGACGGACGGCGCGTTGGCCGCCATCGACACGCCGCCGGTCATGGCGGTTGCGCCGGCGCCGCCAATGGCGCCAGCGGCCAGCAGCGCCAGCACCAGGCGCGAGGGGGTCAGTTGCGAGGTCTTCATGTCGGCTCCTGCGTTCATGTTTGAGGACATGGCGCTATGTTCGGGCCTGACACTTAGGTGAATCTTAAATTGCCGGACTCAATGCGGGCGGTTGAACGTCACCCGGGCGCGCAGTCCCTGTCCGCCCGGTGCGTCTTCCAGGAAGATCTCCGCACCGTGGCGGTCGGCGATGGCGCGGGCGATCGACAGCCCCAGGCCGCTGCCGTGCTGCGTGTTGCCTTCGGCGCGGTAGAAGCGGTCGAATACGCGCTCGCGTTCAGCGGGCGGAATGCCCGGGCCTTCGTCATCGATCATGAACGACGCCTTGTCCGCCGTCTGCTCCAGATGCAGACGGATGCGCTTGCCTTCGGGCGTATGCTTGACGGCGTTGTCCAGCAGGTTGCGCGCCAGCAGCACCAGCGCGTCGCGATGCCCCGTTATCCAGGCTTCGGCCGCGCCGTCCATGTCGATGCCGATCGATTTGGCGTTGGCTTGGGGCAAGGTTTCCGACAACGCCTGGCGCAGCACGTCGGCCAGGTCCACGGGGGCGGCAGGCGAGGGCTCGGCGGCGCTTTCGTGGCGGGCCATGGACAGCAATTGCTCGACCAGCCGGGTGGCGCGGTCAATGCCCGCCGCCAGGCGTTGTTCGGCCAGCTGGCGGCCTTCAGGGGAGCCGGCGCGTTGCAAGGCCTGTAGTTGCAGGCGCAGCGCGGTCAATGGCGAACGCAGCTCGTGTGCCGCATCACCCACGAACTGCTTCTGCTGGGCGAAGGCGCCCCGCATGCGTTCCAGCAGCAGGTTGAGTTCCTGGATCAGCGGTTGGATCTCGTCGGGCAGGCCCTGCACGTTGACGGGGGATAGGTCCTCGGGCTGGCGCGCCGCCACCTGGGCGCGGGCGCGCTTGACGGGGCGCAGCGACCAGCTGACCACGCACCAGATGATCAGCATCAGCAGGGGAGCGGCCGCGGCGATGGGGGCGATGGTGCGCAGAGCCAGCGCGCGCGCCATGTGCTTGCGCACGTCCATGTCCTGCGCGACCTGAATCACCTGGAACGGCGTGGCCAGCGAATACACGCGGTACGTGATGCCTTCCACCCGGGCGTCGGAGAACCCCAGCACGATCTGATCGGGCAGCGGGCGGCGCGAGCGCGAATTGAAGACCCGCAGGCCGTCCGGGGTCCAGATCTGGATGATCAGGTCGTCGGCAACCGGCGAACCTGCGCCGCGGGTGTGGGTTGGGCCGGTGCTGAGCAGCCCGTCGCCGGTGCCCAGCGACAGGGCGGTGCGTTGCAGCAGTGAATCGAAGATGTCGTCGGCTTGCGCCAGCGTGCTGCGATAGGCGATTGCACCTTGCACGAGTGCGCCGACCGCGATGGCGGCCAGCAGGAAGAAAAGCAGGCGCGCTCTCAGCGAGTAGCTAAGCCGGATGCTCATGTTTTGGGAATGACATAGCCGACGCCTCTGACGTTCTGGATCAGGTCCGGACCCAGTTTCTTGCGCAGGCCATGAATATAAACCTCAACGGCATTGCTGCTGACGCTGTCTTTCCAGCTGTAGAGCTTTTCTTCCAGTTGCGCGCGCGAAAAGATCATGCCGGGGCGGGCGATCAGGGGCTCCAGCACCGCCCATTCGCGGGCGGTCAGCGCAACCGGTGTGCCGTCCACCATGGCCGCGTGCGATTGCGGGTCGATGGTAATGCCATCGTGTTCAAACACCGGTTCGGCGCGGCCGGCGCTGCGGCGGATCAACGCGCGCATGCGGGCCAGCAGTTCGTCCACGTCGTAGGGTTTGACGACGTAATCGTCTGCGCCCGCGTCCAATCCGGCGATGCGGTCGCTGACGGCGTCCCGCGCGGTGGCGATGAGCACCGGCGTGCGGTCCTTGCGCGTGCGCAAGTCGCGCAGCAAGGTCAGGCCATCGCGTTTGGGCAGGCCCAGGTCCAGCAGGATCAGGTCGTAGGTGTCGGTGCGCAAGGCCAGTTCCGCGGCGTTGCCGTCCTTGACCCAGTCGACGGCGTAGTGCTCCGCGCGCAGGCAGTCCAATACGCTTTCACCGATCATGATGTCGTCTTCGACGAGTAGGATGCGCATGGCGGTCTTCGCTTGGTGTAGAAGGAGTCCAGGAAGTTGGACGCCCGCCAGGCGAATGGAGTTCCCGTAACCGGGTAGCCTGCAAGAGAAGAGAGGGGAGCGGAAATGAAAAAAGCAGCCCGAGAGGGCTGCTTTTTGAATTTGGTGCCGGCAATAGGAGTCGAACCTACGACCTTCGCATTACGAATGCGCTGCTCTACCAACTGAGCTATGCCGGCAAGACCATTTGCTTCGATTCTTGCGTGCCGGTGTTGAATTCGGCAATGCTGGAACTGCAAGCAAAACATCTTTGTTCTTCCCAGTTCGCTGCCCTGTTTATGGGGCCTGATCTGGAAAGACCGAAATCATATCAGAGTTTTTTCGCGATGGGAAACAAACGGACCAAAAAGAATTAAAAAAATCGCGATTTGCGCGCGCCAAAAATTTAGGTCATAATTACGTTCTTGGCAGATCCCCGATAGCTCAGTCGGTAGAGCGACGGACTGTTAATCCGCAGGTCGCTGGTTCGAGCCCAGCTCGGGGAGCCAAAAGAATTCAGTACCGACACCGTTCAGCGCGCAAGCCAATGCCCAAGCGCCGAACAACAGCCAGGGTCATTCACGAAAGTGGGTGGCCCTTTTTGTTTTCCGCTCAATCCTCATTCGCGCGTCACGCAACCCCGCGCAGCGCCTGCCCTGCACGCTGGGTACCTGCTCGATCCTCCCCAACCTTGCTTGCCTGATGTCCTGTCCGCGCCGCTGGCGGGTCGCGCAATCATTGCTTGCTGTTCGCGCTTAAATTGTTATGTAATAACATTCTAATTTTGGAGCGAAGCGATGATGCGGATTGATGAAACGAACCCGTTGCGCGACGGGCGTCTGCCGGTGACGGTGCTGTCGGGGTTTCTGGGTGCGGGAAAGACGACGCTGCTCAACCACGTGTTGAACAACCGCGAGGGCCGTCGGGTCGCGGTCATCGTTAATGACATGTCGGAGGTCAACATCGACGCCCGCCTGGTGCGCGAAGGTGGTGCGGCGCTGTCACGCGCCGACGAAAAATTGGTCGAGATGAGTAATGGGTGCATCTGCTGTACGCTCCGCGAAGACCTGCTCATCGAGATCAGCCGCCTGGCGGCCGAGGGGCGTTTCGATTATCTGCTGATCGAATCGACGGGGATCTCCGAGCCCTTGCCGGTGGCCGAGACCTTCACCTTCCGCGATGAGGACGGGGCCAGCCTGGACGATATCGCCCGGCTGGACACGATGGTCACGGTGGTGGATGCTTTCAACTTCCTGCGTGACTACTCCAGCAGGGATCGCCTGGCCGAGCGGGGCGAGGCGTTGGGCGACGAGGATGCGCGCACGGTTGTCGATCTGTTGATCGAGCAGGTGGAATTCTGTGATGTCATCGTCTTGAATAAGACCGACCTGGTGGAAGCTGCGGAGTTGGCGCGCCTGGAAGCGATGTTGCACGGCCTGAATCCCCGTGCGGAAATCGTGAGGAGCGAGTTCGGCCGGGTGCCGATGGCTAGCGTGTTGGATACGGGCCGGTTCGATTTTGAAGCTGCGTCGCAGGCGCCCGGCTGGTTGAAGGAATTGCGGGGCGAGCACGTCCCGGAGAGCCAGGAATATGGCATCGGCAGTTTCGTGTTTCGCGCCCGGCGCCCGTTCCATCCGCAGCGGTTCTGGGATTGCATCCATCAGGAATGGCCTGGTGTGGTGCGGTCGAAAGGTTATTTCTGGCTGGTGACACGCCCGGGGTACGCGGCATCGTGGTCGCAGGCAGGGCCCATCATGCGCCATGGCGCGGTGGGATACTGGTGGGCGGCCTTACCGCGCGAGCAGTGGCCCGAGGATGGAGAGGCGAGGGCGGCGATCGTGTCGGAATGGGATCCGATCTACGGCGACCGGTGCCAGGAGCTGGTGTTGATCGGCATCGGCATGGACGAGGCGGCGCTGCGGGCGCGCCTGCAGGCCTGCTTGATGACGCAGGAAGAAATGACGCGGCCCGCGAGCGAGCTGGCGGCGATAACAGATCCGTTTCCGGTGTGGGAGCGGCCGCAGAATCCGGGGTAGCGCCCGTTGGGTGAGGGGACATGGACGAGGACAAGCGCATCGGCGTGACGGTGATTTCGGGATTTCTGGGCAGCGGCAAGACCACGTTGCTGAACCGTCTGCTGCACGAACCGGCCTACGCCGATGCGTTGGTCATCGTCAACGAATACGGCGACGTCGGCGTTGATCACCATCTGGTGCGCCTGGCGCCGGCCAATGTCGTGCTGATCGAGGGCGGCTGCCTGTGCTGTGTCGTCAGCGGTGCCGTGGTGGACGCCCTGCGCGATCTTTTCATGCTGGCGCTAAGCCGCCGGATCAAGCCCTTTCGGCGTGTGCTGATCGAAACCAGCGGGCTGGCGGACCCTGCGTCAACGCTGTTCATGCTCAAGCACGACCGGTTCCTGTCCGAGCGTTACGCGTACCGTGGCGCGATCGTGGTGGTGGACGTGCGCCACGGAGAGGTGCAACTGGCGACGCAGGCCGAGGCGTCGCGGCAATTGGCGCTGGCCGATACCGTCGTGCTCAGCAAATCGGACCTGGCGGACGCGGCGCAATTGCGGCGGGTGGAGCAGGCGGTCATTGCCATCAATCCTGGGGCGCAACGTTGCGTCCAGCGTCAGGACGCGCCGCTGGCGGGCATCTTGCGGGAAGGTCCCGATGTGATGGTGCGGCGCGATGGCGTGGCGCTCGCGAACTGGCTTCAGGCGTTTGCGCGGCCGGTCGGCGACCGCCACGCGCGGGTCTCCAGTTTTTCGCTGACCTTGTCCTCGCCGCTGGGGCGCGCAGCCTTCCTGGCGGGCGTGTCGCGTATCCAGGAGCGCTTCGGTCAGGGGCTGCTGCGGATGAAGGGGCTGGTTTGCTTCGAGGGCGAGGCGTTACCGTGCGAGGTCCATGGTGTACATGGTGAGCTTTATCCCCTGCGCACGCTGTCGCAATGGCCAGGCGATGACCGCGCGTCGCATCTGGTCTATATCCTGCGCGGCCTGGACGCCGCGATGGTGCGCGCCGAGGTCTGCGAGGCGCTGGGGCAGTTGCCTGCCTGAGCGCTGCCGCCCCGATTTCGCTGTCGGGCTGCCTGACGCTTTGTCGCTATTTGGGCACGGATGTTGCACGGAAATACGGTATAACCGGTACGGTCTGATGCAAGAACCGAGACAATCATGGATCGTCTGAAAGCCATGCAGGTGTTCGTGGAAGTCGCTGACCGGGGAAGCCTGTCGGCGGCGGCGGTCCATCTGGACATGTCGCGAGCGATGGTGTCGCGGTATCTGGCCGAAATGGAGCAGTGGGTGGGGGTGCGTTTGCTGCACCGCACGACCCGCCGGCTTAGCCTCACGCCCGCCGGGGCGGAAACCTTGCCGCGATGCCGGCAGATGCTCGATATGGTGGGTGACCTGCGTAGCGCGGTCTCCACGCCTGAAGACACGCCGCGCGGCTTGCTGCGCATCACGACCAGCATGTCCTTCGGTTCGAAGCATCTGGCCAGCGCGGTCACGGACTACGTCAAGCTGCATCCCGGCACGTCGGTGGATCTGATGCTGGTCGAACGCGCCGTCAATCTGGTGGAGGAGCGGGTGGACCTGGCCGTACGGATCACCAACGACCTCGATCCCAACCTGATCGCCCGAAAATTGGCCGTCTGCCGTTCGGTGGTGTGCGCATCCCCGGAATACCTGGCACGCGAAGGCGTGCCTGCCCGCATCGAAGACCTGTCCTTGCGCAACTGCCTGACGCATTCCTATTTCGGCAAAAGCCTGTGGCGCTTCGAACGCGACGGCCAGCCGGTGGATGTGCCGGTCAGCGGCAATATCAGTGCGAACGAGGTTTCCGTGCTGCTGAGCGCCGCGCTGGAGGGGGCGGGCATCGCGATGTTGCCGACTTACTATGCGGCAGAATATGTGGCGGCAGGGCGCCTGAAGGCCATCCTGCCACAATGCAAACCGCAGGAACTGGGGATTTACGGTGTTTATGCCTCGCGCCGCCAGATGCCGCTGATCCTGCGTTCGATGCTGGATTTTCTGGTGGAACGGCTGGGTTCTGCACCCTGGGACAAGGCCGCCGCAGCGTCTGCGGTGCCGCCCATCTTGTCGTCTTGAGGCGCCCGGCTGCGGGCGCTCGGGCTTGAGGCCCGGAGTTATGGCGGTATAATTTGGACATTGCTTTGGCGGGCGGGTCGCTTTGATCTCGCGTTTCTGCCAGCAAACCATTTTGCGGCGGGCGGTTGTCCGCTAGCATGTAGTCGTCGAAAACATCTAAGAATCGTAAGTCCGGCCTGGGGTTGGCCAACGCATTGCGAAGCCGGTCTTCGTATGCACGAGGGGGAGCATGGGGTTCAGGGAGCGGCAACTGGCCGCAATACCGAATCCGATGCCTGACGATCCGGGTTCTTGATACTGATCGCTGCGGGAAAATGGCGCTGGGTTACCGGCGGGTCCCGCAGGCTTGTTGGCGAGTGAGGCCAGCTTTTCCAGAATTGCTCAAGGCGTCTGCCGCGATGAAAGTCGGGCAGGCATATCGCCCTATCTTGATCGGTACGGCTGTTTAGGCGCATGTTCGCCGCGCAGTCCGTCATGCATGGCAATCATCACAGGAATTTTGTGAACATTACGCAAACCAATGCCGTCTGTAGCGGGTCCACTTTCATGGTGGCCCTGCCGGCGGGTGCGGGCGTGATGTCCATTTTCGGTTTTGCGGCCACTGCTTCGGCTGGCGCCAAAGCAGTGCGCGCAGCATTTGTTGCTGCGCATTCTTCGCAAACCTTGATTTTGCAAACACAAATGAAAAAGGCCCGGCGCATTCGCCAGGCCTTCGTCAATTTGGTTGCGGGGGCAGGATTTGAACCTACGACCTTCGGGTTATGAGCCCGACGAGCTGCCAGACTGCTCCACCCCGCGTCTGAGAAAAGAATATTAACCTTATTTTCAACCTAGCGCAAGTTAGCCCTTTTTGAATTTGAATGTCGATGAACGATAGCGAGGCAATACTCGTGCTGGAAACCGCGCTGCTATGCGCGGTGCAGCCGATGCAACTGTCCGATATGCGCAAGCTATTCGGGGACGATGAACAATTCGACAACAGCAAACTGCGTGCGCTGTTGGAGACGCTGCAAAGCAATTGGGCCGATGGCGGCCTGGAGCTGGTGCAGCTGGCAAGCGGGTGGCGTTTCCAGAGCCGTCCGCACATGCAGCGCTACCTGGAGCGGCTGAGTCCTGAAAAGCCGCCCAAGTATTCGCGCGCCGTCATGGAAACGCTGGCGATCGTGGCCTGGCGCCAGCCGGTCACTCGCGGCGACATCGAGGATATCCGTGGCGTCACCGTGTCTTCGCAAATCGTGAAGGCGCTGGAGGACCGGGGGTGGATCGAGGTCATCGGGCATCGCGATGCGCCGGGGCGTCCGGCCCTGTTCGGCACCACGCGCCAGTTCCTGGATGATCTGGGCTTGCGGGCGCTGGATGAGCTTCCGCCGCTGGAATCGGCGCAAGCCGCCGCGGCGCTGGCCGGGCTGGATCTGGGCGAAGTGCAACAGATCACAGGCGAGGGCGCCGCGCCCGCCGAGGAGGCGGCGCAGGACGAAACCGCGGTGGCTGTCGAAGGCGAAACCGAGCCCGCGCAAGGTGAAATCCCCGTCGACGTGCCGTCCGAAGTGGACGAAAATGACAATATCCCGGTTGCGGAATTGTCTGTTTCGGAACACGATGCACCCATAGCCCCGGGCGATAGCGTAGAATCCGTCGTTTCGCGCACAGAAGAAGGCGCGGATCCCGCAGACGAACCCACCGTCCGGGAGCAAGCCGAAGGCTTGTCCAATACGCCGACCCCGTCCGGTTTTCCCGACGAAGGGGCCGGCAGCGACATTTCCGATATAGCCGCCGACGTCACAGAGGCCGGTGCTGCAAAGGAAAGTGTCGAGAACGCAAAACACGCGGAACCGACCGAACCGATTGACGAGACCGATCACGCAGCGCCTGGCGCCGCCGGGCACGAGCCCGCCATCGGCCTTGACGAACGTGTTCGGCCCGACCCCGATGCCGCCTTTACGGCGTCGGACGAGGCAGATCCGGAGCGGCCTGGCGCCGACCGCGAGTCGGCGTCCCCTGATGATGACGAGCTTGCCCCTGGCAAGCCTACCCAAGTTTGAAATTCGGAGCTGTCCCAGTGACAACGAATACAGCAATGCAGGACGACAATCCCCGTTCGGATGACACCGTTTCCAACGGTCAGCCGGAATCTTCCGCCGCGCGCGAGCCGGCAGCCGAAGGTGAGGCCGGCGCCCGTGGGCGTGGGCGCAAGCTGAGGACGCCGTTCCGCCGCCGTCGCGGCGACGCCGCGGCCGAGCAAGCGCCGGCTGCCGAGGGTCAGCAGTCCGTGGCCGCCGCCGCTCCGGTCGAGTCGCCTGACTCCCGCGGTGGCGAGCAGGAGGCCGAGCAGGCCCTGGCGTACCTCGATTCCGCGGACCGCATGGAGCAGCGCCTGGGCAAGTACCTGAACAGCGATTCGGTCATGCCCAAGCTGCATAAGGTGCTGGCGGATGCCGGCATCGGTTCGCGCCGCGAAATGGAAGAATTGATCGTCGCGGGCCGTGTGTCGGTCAACGGCGAGCCGGCCCATATCGGCCAGCGCGTGGCGCCGAACGACCAGGTTCGCGTCAACGGCAAGCCCATCATGCGCGTGAATACGAAGAAGCCGCCGCGCGTGATCCTGTATCACAAGCCGGCCGGCGAAATCGTCAGCCACGACGATCCGGGCGGCCGTGCCAGCGTCTTTGCGCGCTTGCCCAAGCTGCGTACGGGCAAATGGCTGTCGGTGGGCCGCCTGGACTTGAATACCGAAGGTCTGCTGATTTTCACGACCTCGGGCGATATGGCCAACCGGATCATGCATCCCCGTTATGGCACCGAGCGCGAATATGCGGTCCGCGTGTTGGGTGAAATGGACGAGGCGCAGCGCCAGTCGCTGGTCGACGGCATCGAGCTCGAAGACGGCTTGGCCGCCTTCGGCGCGCTGGACTACCTGGGCGGCGACGGCAGCAACCGCTGGTATCGCGTGACCCTGCAGGAAGGCCGCAACCGGGAAGTCCGCCGCATGTTCGAAGCGGTCGGCGTGACGGTCAGCCGTCTGATCCGCACCCGTTTCGGCGACGTGGTGCTGCCGCGTACGCTGCGTCGCGGCCGCTGGGAAGAATTGGATGGTTCGCTGGTCACCGCGCTGATGGTTCAACTGGGACTGTTGCGTGAAGACGACGAATCCGGCGGCAATCGTCGCCGCTCGAAGCAGCCGCAATCGCATGACAGCGCGCTGCCTCCGGGCTTTGGCACCATGGATCGCAATGGCATGAACGGCGCCCGCATCGGCCGCCGCGGCAAACTGCAGGGCGGCCGTCTGGGCAGCGCGGGCCAAACGGCCGCGTGTCCGTCGGATCCGTTCGGCACCGGCCTGATGATCGCGGGCGGTTATGCCAACGGCCATCCGCTGGCAGCCGAAGGCGCTGGCGGCAATCGCAAGGGCGGCAAGCCTGGCGGCGGCCGTTCGGCGGCACCTGCGGGCGGTGGCCGGCCGGGTGGAAAGCAGGGCGGCAGGCCGGGTGGCAACCAGGGTGGCAAACCGGGCGGCAAGCCGCGTGGTCCGCGGTCGGCAGCGGCCAATGGCCCGTCGGGCGGCGTGGCGTCGTCGGACGTCGCGGTGGGCAATGTGGCCGAAGCGCCGCTGGGCGGTGGTGGCCGCAAGCCTTCGGGCCGTAAGCCTGGCGGCAACAAGCCGGCGGGCGCGGGCGGCGGCAACAGCCGCGGCGGCAAGCCGGCAGGCGCCGGCCGTGGCGGCAACAAGGCTGATGGATCGCCCCGCGCAGCGGGAAGCGGCGCCGGCAACAACAAGGGTCCCGGAGCTGGCGGCAAGCCGCGCGCACCGCGCAACGCTTCGGCCTCATCCTCGCCTCGTGGTGACGACTGGCAGCCGCGTGGTGCGTCGGCCCACGAATCGCGTCTTGGCGTGATGGGCGGACGTGGCCGTCAGGGCCGCTAAGCGCTATCAGGCGGCGGGCTTGGCGCGCCGCCGGGTCCGATGTGTCCCATATAAACGTAAGCCCGTGACGAATCAGGCGTTTTTCCGGTTTATCTGGTAAAATCAATGGTTTTCATGGCTTCGCGTCATTGCTTTTTGTGTGGCAATGGCGTTTGGCGTGGCTGCAAGCAGGCGATAGAGCCAGCGATGTAGTCAGGCAGCAGCCAGTGTTGTGCCGCAATGAGTGTGCGCTGTAAGTTAGGGTCCGATATCGGGCCGGTAGGCTGGGCGCAGTAGGCGGTAGGCAAGAGCAGTTGGCATCGGCGTTGCGCCAAGTGCCGTCAGGCCCGGAATGACGGGTGGGGGCGGGACTGTGTGGGGGAAACCCGTGGCGCAATCCACAAATTAGGTCGCAATATAGGGCGCTGCCCAGCATTGCTCCTTACGTGCAGTAGGGAAGCGGCTGGGCTCTGCGCAATATCGGTGGGCTGGGCGTGCAGCCCATTTTTTTTGAGTATATGGCTGATTTATTCGCATTGACCGAAGAGGCTTTGGCCGGCATGGACGTCGAACTCGTGGACGTCGAGCGTGCCGCCCTGGGCCTTTTGCGCGTGACGATCGATCGGGTCGGCGGTGTGCGCATCGAAGACTGTGAGCAGGTGTCTCGCCAATTGTCGCGGGTGTTTGAAGTCGAGAACATCGACTACAAGCGGCTGGAAGTCGGCTCGCCGGGCATTGACCGCCCGTTGCGCAACGAGAACGAGTTCCGCCGTTTCGCTGGCGAGCGCATCGAAATCAAGCTGCGCGAGGCATTAGACGGACGTAAGGTCTTCTCCGGCACGTTGACCGTGCCCGAAGACGACGCCGCCGCCTCCGACGCCGCTGCTGGCATGCACAAGACCGTGTTCGGTCTCGAATTTGAGGCAAAAAAGAACGAAGTCCAGGTTTTGAATTTCACGGTCGATGACATCGAACGTGCAAAACTGGATCCCGTTCTGGATTTCAAGGGCAAAAAGCGATGAGTCGCGAAATTCTTCTGTTGGTCGATGCCTTGGCGCGTGAAAAGAACGTCACGCGCGACGTCGTGTTCGGTGCACTGGAAAGTGCGCTGGCCTCGGCCATGAAAAAGCGCTTCAAGGATGATGCGGACATTCGTGTCGCCATCGATAGGGAAACCGGCGATCACGAAGGCTTCCGCCGCTGGCTGGTGGTGCCGGACGAAGCCGGGCTGCAAGAACCCGACAAGCAGGAAATGCTGTCGGATGCAGTGGAAATCGTCCCTGGCATCCAGGAAGGCGAATACATCGAAGAGCCGCTCGAGCCCATCGAATTCGGCCGTATCGGCGCGCAGGCGGCCAAGCAGGCCATTCTGCAAAAGATCCGTGACGCCGAACGCGAACAGGTGCTGAACGACTTCCTGGACCGTGGCGAAACCATCGTGTCCGGTACGATCAAGCGCATGGACAAGGGCGACGCCATTGTCGAAACGGGCAAGATCGAAGCACGCCTGCCGCGTTCCGAAATGATCCCGAAGGAAAACCTCCGGGTTGCCGACCGCGTCCGCGCTTTCGTGTTGCGTGTTGACCACGCCGCGCGTGGCCAGCAAGTGATCCTGTCGCGCACCTCGCCCGAGTTCATCCGCCAGCTGTTCGAGAACGAAGTTCCGGAAATCGAACAGGGCCTGCTGGAGATCAAGGCAGCTGCCCGCGATGCCGGCGTGCGTGCGAAGATCGCCGTGGTGGCTTACGATAAGCGTATCGACCCCATCGGCACGTGTGTGGGCATGCGCGGTTCGCGTGTGACCGCGGTTCGCAACGAGCTGGGCGGCGAGCAGGTCGATATCGTGCTGTGGTCGGAAGACCCCGCGCAGTTTGTCATTGGCGCCCTGGCGCCGGCCAACGTCGAATCGATCGTCGTTGATGAAGACAAGCATGCGATGGACGTTGTCGTCGACGAAGAAAACCTGCCCAAGGCCATCGGCGCCAAGGGTCAGAACGTGCGCCTGGCGTCCGAACTGACTGGCTGGCAGATCAACATCATGACGCCGGAAGAAAGCCTGAACCGCCAGGAAGTCGAGCGGTCGGGTCTGCGCGCCACGTTCATGAGCAAGCTGGACGTCGACGAAGAAGTTGCCGACATCCTGATCGACGAAGGTTTCACCGGTATCGAGGAAATCGCTTACGTGCCCATGCAAGAACTGCTGGAAATCGAAGCGTTTGACGAAGACACCATCAATGAATTGCGCGCCCGTGCCCGCAATGCGCTGCTGACTGAGGCAATTGCCCAGGAAGAGCGCCTTGAGACCGCACAGGATTTGCTTGAACTCGAAGGCATGACGCAAGAACTGGCTGGCAAGCTGGCCGAGCGTCAAGTGCATACGCGTGATGATCTGGCCGAACTGGCAACGGACGAACTGGCGGAAATCGCCGGCTTGACCGAGCAGGAAGCCAGCGACCTCATCATGCGTGCCCGCGCCCATTGGTTCGACGAAGAATAACCAAAAGGACACGGGTCTGCGGTGTGTAGTGCTGGTTTCATCCACCGCAAGTTCACGTTGTTTGTAATAGCTGCATATAGGGAAGAGAGAGCCTAATGTCGAGTAACACCGTCGCCCAGTTCGCTACCGAGCTGAAAATGCCTGCCAATGTGCTGCTGGATCAGCTGCGCTCGGCTGGCGTTGACCTCAAATCGGTTGACGATTCCGTCACCGACAGCGACAAGGCGAAATTGCTCGAATCGCTGCGTCGCGCCCATGGCGCGACCGAAGGCAAGAAGATCACCCTGACGCGCCGCCAAACGTCCGAAATCCGGCAGGCTGACGCCACCGGCCGTTCGCGCACGATTCAGGTCGAAGTGCGCAAGAAGCGCGTGTTCGTCAAGCGTGATCCCTCCGAAATCGCCCTGGAACAGGCCGCGTCCGCGCGTGCCGAAGATGAAGCCTCCGTCGAAGACGAGCAGCAGGTGTCCGCGCCGGCTGCACCCGAGGCTCCTGCCGTGGTCGAGCCCCGCGAGGCCACTCCCGTCCAGGCGGAGGCCCCGGCCCCCGTCCAGGCGGAAGAGCCCGTTGCTGTAGAAGCGCCCGCGCCGGTTGAAGCGCCCGCGCCTGTTGAATCCGTCGCGGCCGAAGTGCCCGCCCCCGTCGAGGCGCAAGCCCCCGAAGTCCAGGCCCAGCCTGAACCCGAACCGACGCCGGCGCCTGCTCCTGCCGAGCCCGTGGCCGAAGAGGCCAAGCCCGAAGTTAAGACTGAATCCACCGAGCCCCTGGCTGAAGAAGCCAAGCCGGAACCCGTTGTGCTAGCTAATAAGTCAGAAACATCTTCCTCCCAGGCCAACGCGCCTGTCGCCCAGGCTCAGCCTGCTGCGAAGTCCGAACCCGTCAAATCCGCCGCGCCCGCGCCGGCCGCGCCTACGCCCGCAGCTCCTGCTGCCCGGGTAGGCAACCGTGCCGACAACCGCCGCGCCGGCCCGCCGCTTGCTGCCTCCGCCACGTCGGCAGGCCGCGATGAGGCCCGCCGTGCCGCCGAGGCCGAAGCCGCCGCGCTGCGTGAAATGCTGAACCGTCCCCGCAAGGTGTTGCGCGCTCCCGAACCGGAGGCGCCTGCCGCTCCCGCGGCTGCGCCGATTTCGGGCACGCTGCACAAGCCGGCCGGCAAGCCGGGCGCCACGCCTGGCGCCAAGAAGGACGCCAAGCCCGCCGCTCCCGGCGCGAAGAAGACCATCAAGACCGCCGAAGTCGCTTCGACCTGGTCGGATGACGCATCGCGCAAGAAGCCCGCTGACAAGCCGGCAGCCCCGGCCAGCCGTGATGGCTGGCGCGCAGGCGGCAAGGGTGGTGGCAAGGGCGGCGGCCGTGGTGGCCGCAACCAGCAGAACGACCGTCGCAACGAGCCGGCACCCGCAGAATTCATCGCACGTGAAGTCCACGTGCCGGAAACCATCAGCGTGGCCGACCTGGCCCACAAGATGTCCGTCAAGGCCGCCGAGGTCATCAAGCAATTGATGAAGCTGGGCCAGATGGTCACCATCAACCAGGTGCTGGACCAGGAAACGGCCATGATCGTGGTCGAGGAACTGGGCCACGTGGCGATCGCCGCCAAGCTGGATGACCCGGAAGCGTTCCTGGACGAAACCGCCACGGTTTCCGAAGCCGAGCAACTGCCGCGCGCACCGGTCGTGACCGTCATGGGCCACGTCGACCACGGCAAGACCTCGCTGCTGGACTACATCCGCCGCGCCAAGGTTGCCGCGGGCGAAGCCGGCGGCATTACGCAGCACATCGGCGCCTACCACGTTCAGACCGAGCGCGGCATGGTGACCTTCCTTGACACCCCGGGCCACGAGGCGTTCACCGCCATGCGTGCCCGCGGCGCCAAGGCGACCGACATCGTGATCCTGGTGGTCGCTTCCGACGACGGCGTGATGCCGCAAACGCGTGAAGCCATCCACCATGCCAAGGCTGCGGGCGTGCCCATGGTCGTGGCCGTGACGAAGATCGACAAGCCGTCGGCCAACCCGGAACGCGTCAAGCAGGAACTGGTTGCCGAACAGGTCGTGCCGGAAGAATACGGTGGCGACGTGCCGTTCGTGGGCGTGTCCGCCAAGACCGGCGAAGGCATCGACGATCTGCTCGAAAACGTGCTGCTGCAAGCCGAAGTGCTGGAATTGAAGGCACCGGTCGAAGCCGCCGCAAAGGGCCTGGTCATCGAAGCCCGTCTGGACAAGGGCCGTGGCCCGGTCGCGACGATCCTGGTGCAGAGCGGTACGCTCAAGCGCGGCGACGTGGTGCTGGCCGGCGCAAGCTTCGGCCGCGTCCGCGCCATGCTGGACGAGAACGGCAAGCCGATCCAATCGGCCGGCCCGTCGATCCCGGTGGAAATCCAGGGCCTGACCGAAGTGCCTGCCGCCGGCGACGAGCTGATGGCGCTGTCCGACGAGCGCAAGGCGCGCGAAATCGCGCTGTTCCGCCAAGGCAAGTTCCGCGACGTCAAGCTGGCCCGCCAACAGGCCGCCAAGCTGGAATCGATGTTCGACAACCTGGGCGAGGGCACGCAAACGCTCACGCTTATCGTCAAGACCGACGTGCAGGGTTCGCAGGAAGCGCTGGTGCAGTCGCTGGTCAAGCTGTCGACCGACGAAGTCCGTGTGCAAGTGGTGCACGCGGCCGTGGGCGGCATCTCGGAAACCGACATCAACCTGGCCATCGCCTCGAACGCGGTCGTTATCGGCTTCAACGTGCGTGCGGAAGCAAGCGCCAAGAAGCTGGCCGAGAACAATGGCATCGACGTGCGCTACTACAACATCATCTATGACGCCGTGGATGAAGTGAAGGCAGCCATGTCGGGCATGCTGGCGCCCGAGAAGAAAGAAGAAATCATCGGCCTGGTCGAGATCCGCGAGGTCTACAGCATCTCGCGTCTCGGCAACATCGCGGGTTGTATGGTGCTTGATGGCATCGTGCGTCGCGACTCCCAGGTACGCCTGCTGCGCAACAACGTGGTTCACTGGACGGGGCATCTGGAATCGCTGCGCCGCTTCAAGGACGACGTCAAGGAAGTCAAGTCGGGCTTCGATTGCGGTCTTACGCTGCGCGGCAACAACGACATCCAGGTGGGCGACCAGCTGGAAGTCTTTGAAATCAAGGAAATCGCGCGTACGCTGTAAAGCGTCCGCGAGGCATTATTGCTAATGAGCCGTCACAAGTCCAAAGCCATCCCCGGCCGCAATTTGCGGTTGGCCGACCAGATCCAGAAGGATCTGGCCGGGATCATCCAGCGCGAGATCGACATGACTCGCGCGGGACTGATCACGCTCTCTGGTGTGGAACTGTCGACCGACTACGCGCATGCCAAGGTGTGGTTCACGGTTTTGGGCGCCGAGCCCGAAGCCGCCACCGCCTTGCTGAACGAGAAAGCCGGTTGGCTGCACTCGCAGCTCTACAAGCTGCTGCACATTCACACTGTCCCCACTTTGCGTTTCTTCCACGACGAGCAGATTGCCCGTGGTATCGAAATGTCGATCCTGATCGACCGCGCAAACCGGCCCGGCCCGCACTCGGGCGTGCCCGACGAACCTGAAGACCAGTCCTGATCGGGCTGTCGTCACTGCTCTAAACACGGATTCCGACGATGGCTAAACGACGCGGGCTTGCGCTCGACGGTGTGCTGTTGCTCGACAAACCCGTAGGTTTGTCGAGCAACCACGCTTTACAACGCGCCAAGCGTGCCATGGACGCGGCGAAAGCCGGCCATACGGGCACGCTGGACCCCTTTGCCACCGGCTTGCTGGTGTGCTGCATGGGACGCGCAACCAAGATTTCCGGCGCGATGCTTAACGCCGACAAGGCATATCGCGCTACGCTGCAATTTGGCAGTGAAACCGATTCTGGCGACCTGACCGGCAATGTCGTGTCGACCGCCGAACGGGGGTTTGTCGTAGAGGAACAGGCACTGCGCGACGCGCTGTCACGTTTCTCGGGCACGATCGAGCAGATTCCGCCGATGTACTCCGCGCTCAAGCGCGACGGCAAGCCGTTGTACGAGTACGCGCGCGCCGGCATCGAGCTGGAACGCGCGCCGCGCCAGATCACGATTCACCGCATCGAGCTGCTGTCCCTGTCGGGGACGCAGGCAGAGATCGATGTGGCTTGCAGTAAAGGCACATACATCCGGACACTGGCCCAGGACATCGGGCGCGTGCTGGGCTGTTACGCCCACCTGACGGCGCTGCGGCGCACGCATGTCGGGCCATTTTCTCTGGAACGCGCCGTTGAGCTGGAAGCCTTGCAGGCCATGCCAGACCCCAAGCAGGCATTGCTTGCACTGAACGAATTGCCGGAGGGCTTGCTGCCCTCCACCCTGACCTTAAAGGACTCGCTATGACTCGCGCCTTGCGCAACGTCGCCATCATCGCCCACGTGGACCACGGTAAAACAACCCTGGTCGACCAGCTGCTGCGCCAATCCGGCACCTTCCGCGAAAACCAGGCGCTGACCGAACGGGTCATGGACTCGAACGATCTGGAAAAAGAACGCGGCATTACGATTCTGGCCAAGAACTGTGCCGTTGAATACGAAGGCACGCACATCAACATCGTCGACACCCCGGGACACGCGGACTTCGGTGGCGAAGTCGAACGCGTGCTGTCCATGGTTGACGGCGTGCTGCTGCTGGTGGACGCCGTTGAAGGCCCGATGCCGCAGACCATTTTCGTGACCCGCAAGGCGCTGGCCCTGGGCCTGAAGCCGATCGTCGTGGTCAACAAGGTGGACCGTCCGGGCGCCCGTACCGACTTCGTCATCAACGCCACGTTCGACCTGTTCGACAAGCTGGGCGCGACCGAAGAGCAGCTGGACTTCCCGGTGGTGTACGCCTCGGGTCTGTCGGGCTACGCCGGCCTGACGCCGGACGTGCGCGAAGGCAACATGCGCCCCCTGTTCGAAGCCATCCTGCAGCACGTGCCGCAGCGCGACGACGACCCCAACGGTCCGCTGCAGATGCAGATCATCTCGCTGGACTACAACAGCTACGTCGGCAAGATCGGCGTGGGCCGCATCAACCGTGGCCGTATGCGCCCCGGCATGGAAGTGGCGTACAAGTTCGGTCCGGAAGGCCAGGGCGGCCGCGGCCGCATCAACCAGGTGCTGAAGTTCCATGGCCTGGAACGCATCGTGGTGGATGAAGCCGAAGCCGGCGACATCGTGCTGATCAACGGTATCGAAGAACTGGGTATCGGCTGCACCGTCACCGACGCGGCCACGCAGGAAGCCCTGCCGATGCTGCGCATCGACGAACCGACGCTGACCATGAACTTCATGGTGAACACGTCGCCGCTGGCCGGCCGCGAAGGCAAGTTCGTGACCAGCCGCCAAGTGCGCGATCGCCTGGACCGCGAACTGAAGTCCAACGTGGCGCTGCGTGTGCGTGACACGGGCGACGATACGGTGTTCGAAGTGTCGGGCCGCGGTGAACTGCACCTGACGATTCTGCTGGAAACGATGCGCCGCGAAGGCTACGAGCTGGCCGTGTCGCGCCCGCGCGTGGTGTTCAAGGACATCGACGGCGTGAAGTGCGAGCCGTTCGAATCGCTGACGGTTGACGTCGAAGACGCCCACCAGGGCGGCGTGATGGAAGAACTGGGCCGCCGCAAGGGCGACCTGCAGGACATGCAGCCGGACGGCCGTGGCCGCACCCGCCTGGAATACCTGATCCCGGCCCGTGGCCTGATCGGCTTCCAGAACGAGTTCCTGACGCTGACGCGCGGCACGGGCTTGATGAGCCACATCTTCCATGAATACGCTCCGGTCAAGGAAGGTTCGATCGGTGAGCGCCGCAACGGCGTGCTGATCAGCCAGGACAACGGCGACGCCGTGGCCTACGCCCTGTGGAAGCTGCAGGATCGCGGCCGCATGTTCGTGAGCCCGGGCGATGCGCTGTACGAAGGCATGATCATCGGTATCCACAGCCGCGACAACGACTTGGTCGTGAACCCGATCAAGGGCAAGCAGCTGACCAACGTGCGCGCCTCGGGCACCGACGAAGCCGTGCGCCTGGTTCCGCCGATCCAGATGTCGCTGGAATACGCCGTGGAATTCATCGACGACGACGAACTCGTGGAAATCACGCCGAAGTCGATCCGTCTGCGCAAGCGCTACCTGCTGGAAAACGAACGCAAGCGCGCTGCGCGCGACGCAGCCGTCTAAGCGGAGCGGGGGGCAAGCCCCCTTCGCGTTTCGGTAGTACGCGAAAAAGCCGCACACCTTCGGGTGTGCGGCTTTTTCATTGCCGGCCGCCTAGACGCCGTTTTGCTGATGCCGGTATTCCTGTGTTGCGCCGCCGTAGCCGTAGGCCGCCGCGCGCGCATCGATCACGTGCACATAAGAGCATTCGTGCAGTTCGCCCAGGATCTCCTGGAACGACGCATAGATCTCTTTGATGAAGCGCGCCTTCTCGGCCTTGGTATTGGTCTCGTCGGTGACGCTGATGTCCAGGTGAAAGGCGTTCTTGCCCAGCTCGGACAACGGGCGGCCGCCGATGAACCACAGGTCATGCGGGATGTGCTGCAGCGTAATGGCGATCACGGGCAGCTTCTTGCCCAGTACGGACTGGGTCAGGGCGGCCACGGAATCCACGACGCGACGGTTCACGGCGGGATCGGATTGGCCGGAGAGATGGACGACGATGTGAGGCATGATAGGCTCCTGATTGGGTAGGTGTGAAGCCAGTGTAGGAACCCTGTTGACATCGGAAAAGCGGGAATTTACGATTTTATCCATCGTGTATTCCGTTGGATGAGCCATGTCGGGATTTGATCTGGACCAGTTGCGCACGCTGGTCGCCGTGCTGGATTCCGGCAGCCTGACGGCGGCGGCGCCGAAGGTGTTCCTGTCCCAATCGTCCGTCAGTGAGCAGATGCGCAAGCTGGAAGACCGCGCGGGGCAGCCTTTGCTGGTGCGGGGCAAGGCGGGCGTGGCGGCGACGCCCGCCGGCGAACGCCTGTTGGCGCATGCGCGCGCCATCCTGGCGCTGAGCGACGAGGCCTATCGCGATTTGCGAGGCGTGGCGTTGCGGGGCGAATTGCGCCTGTGCATCACGGACTATTTCCGTCCCGGCGACGTGGCGCGGATGCTGCGGCGCCTGAACGAGCAGTATCCGCAGGTGCGCCTGCACGTCACGATCATGAAAAGCGGCGCCATCGAGGCCGCCTATGAGCGGGGCGAGATCGACGTCGGCATATCGATGTCGATCCAGGAGCGTGGCGCGCCGCGGGCGCGGGCGCAGGGCGCCTTGTTGCGCCGCGAACCGTTGCTATGGATGGCTGCGGAAGGGGCGGGCCCACAAGCGGGCGAGTTCTTGCCGCTGCTGGTGTTGCCGGAGACGTGCGCCTTGCGCCAGTACGTCGAACGGCTGTTGTCGCGCCGGGGCGTGCCCTATGCGGTGGCGCACGTGGCCTCTGGCGTGGCAGGTTTGCAGCTGGCCATTTCGGCCGGCCTGGGCGTCGCCTGCCTGAACGAATCCGCGCTGGCGCCGGGCATTGCGCGCCTGCACGCTCCCGGACTGCCGGCCTTGCCGGCCGTGGAATTCAGGCTGTTGCCCGCCCGGGCTGGCGAAAGCGAATTCATGGGACTGGCGCGCGAGGCCATCATCAAGACGATGAGCTGATTCCCGCGTCAGCGGCGCAGCCACTCCAGGAAATCGCGGCCTGGGCCTAGCGCGCGGACAATGGCGCCGATGGGCGCGAACGAGCCCGGCGATTCGATCGCCACGCGCTGAAAATGGCCGTGCTGCACATACCAGTTGGCCAGCGTCAGCGGCACCATCGCCAGGGCCTGCTGCGCGTGCATGACGGCGATCAGCAAGGGCATGGGCGGCGCGGCGCTGGCCAGCCGGCAACGGCGGGGGACGACTCCCGCACGCTCGAAGAACGCCGTGAACACGGCATGGATGGCCAGTTCGGGGCGGGGCTCGATCCATAGCTGCGCCGCGACCTGTTCCAACGTGGGAACGGATCCGGGCGACAGCAAGGGGTGCCCGGCCGTGGCGACGATCACCGCGGCATCCTGCTGCAGGGGAACGAACTCCAGTCCGGCCGGCACGGCATCCGGCCGTCGGCACAACAGCATGTCGAGGCTGCCGCTGGCGGCAAGCGGCAGCAGTTGTTCCCGGCTGCCTTCCACCACTTCCACATGCAGGTCAGGATGCGCCGTCATGAACGCGGGCAGGCGCTCGGCCAGCAGGCCGCCGCTGGCAGCCGGAATCGCCCCCAGGCGCAGGCTGCCAGCGGCCCCCTCGCGCAACGCGGCTACCGAGTCGGTGGAGGCGCGCAGGGTCGTCAGCATGCCTCGCGCACACTCCGCCATCAACTGACCGCTGCGGGTGGTGCGCATGCCGCGGGCGTGGCGTTCGAACAGGCGCACGCCCAGCAGGTCTTCGATGTCGGCCAGGGCATGGGTGGCGGCAGGCTGGCTCAAGCCGATGTGGTTGGCGGCCTGCTGGATGCTGCCCAGGTCAGCGATGCTGGCCAGCAGTTGCAGATGGCGCAGCCGGCCCTTGGCAAGCAGGCGGGAAAGCAGGGTGGCGGGCGCGACGTCCATGACTCGTATAGATATTCAAAATATGAATATATCAACGCATTAATGTATTTGAAATAAGGATATGCCCTGGCCACAATGCAGCGATTCCGTTCTTCGCTTGCGTCCCTAGGAGTAGCTGGTTCATGAAGTCCCGTCTGCTGCATGCCGTACTTTGCGCTGTTGCCCTCAGCGCGCCTGTCTTGGCCACCGCCCAGGGCGCGTATCCCTCGCAGCCGGTGCGGCTGATCGTGCCGTTCGCGCCCGGCGGATCCACGGACGTGCTGGCGCGTGCCGTGGCCGACGGCCTGCGCAAGGAATTGGGCCAGAGCGTGGTCGTGGAGAATCGCGCCGGGGCGGGCGGGCTGATCGGCACCGAGGCCGTGGCGCGCGCCGAACCGGATGGCTACACCCTGGGCATGGCGACGGTCAGCACCATGGCCGTCAACCCCTTGCTTTATGGCACGCAGCGGGTGGACCCTGCGCGGCAACTGGCGCCCGTGGCCTCGGTGGCGACGGTGCCGGTGGTGTGGATGGTCAACCCGGCCTTTCCCGCCCAGGATTTTCCGCAGTTCCTGGCTGAGCTGCGTGCGCACCCCGGCAAGTATTCCTTCGGGTCGCCCGGCGTCGGTTCGCTGGGCCATCTGAACCTGGCCGCGATGAACGCGGACCTGAAGGTCGACGTGCTGCATGTGCCGTACCGCGGCATGGGGCCGGCGCTGACCGCCGCCGTCGGGGGCGAGGTGCAGGTGCAGCAGGACCAGTATGCGTCGGCGCAATCACTGATCAAGGCGGGCAAGTTGCGTGCCATCGCGGTGTCGGCGCCTGGCCGGTTGGCGGGCATGCCGGAATTGCCGACGCTGGCGGAATTGGGCTACCCGCAGTTGAATGCGCTGGGCCAGACCTGGTTCGGCCTGGTTGCGCCCACCGGTACGCCGGACGCCGTGGTGCAGACGTTGAACCAGGCCGTGAGCCGTGCGCTGGCCGATCCCGCGCTGGTGCAACGGCTGGCGTCGCTGGGCGCGCAGCCGGACAGCGGCACGCCGGACGCGTTCGCGCAGCGCATCTCGCAGACGCTGGCCGTGAACCGGAAAATCATTGAAACTGCCGGGATCAAGCTCGACGAATGACAGGCTTTTTTCAAAGAGACAGGATCAGCCCTTTCACTGGAGAAGCAATGGGTGCCATCGACAAACTTGCGCCGTTCATCGACGCGCGCAGCGACCGTTACGCCGACCTGAGCGACCGCATCTGGAGCCTGGCCGAACTGCGTTACGCCGAGCACAAATCGGCCGAGCTGCACATCGCGATGCTGGAGGAGGCGGGCTTTCGCATTACGCGGGACGCCGCCGGCATCCCAACCGCGTTCGTGGCCGAAGCGGGCCAGGGCGGCCCCGTCATCGGCATTCTGGGCGAGTACGACGCGCTGTCCGGCCTGAGCCAGGAAAGCGGCGCATTCGCCTGCCAGCCGTCGCCCGAGACGCCCAACGGCAACGGCCACGGTTGCGGCCATCACCTGCTGGGCACGGCCGCGCATTTTGCCGCGGTGGCGGTCAAGGAATTCCTGGAAGCCAACCAGTTGCCGGGCACGATCCGCTTCTACGGCTGTCCGGCCGAAGAGGGCGGATCGGGCAAGACCTTCATGGCGCGCGCGGGCCTGTTCGACGACGTCGATGCAGCCCTGACCTGGCACCCGGCCTCGCATACGGGGATATTCCACCAGTCGTCGCTGGCCAATATCCAGGCCTATTTCCGCTTCCGCGGGATTGCCGCGCATGCCGCGAATTCGCCGCATCTGGGCCGCAGCGCACTGGACGCGGTGGAACTGATGAATGTGGGCGTGAACTATCTGCGCGAACACATGGTGCCGGATGCGCGCGTGCATTACGCCGTGACCAATAGCGGCGGCATTTCGCCGAACGTGGTGCAGGCCCGTGCCGAAGTCCTGTACCTGGTGCGCGCGCCGGTCAATTCGCAAGCGTCCGAGCTGTATGAACGCGTGAAGAACGTGGCGCGTGGCGCGGCGTTGATGACGGGTTGCGAGCTGGACATCGTGTTCGACAAGGCGTGTTCGAACTACATGCCGAACCGCGTGCTCAACGAGGTGATGTACGCCAACATGCAGGCGCTGCAAGGGCCCGCCTACACGCCCGGCGAAGAGCAGACCGCGCGCCGCATGTGGGATTCCATCACGGAAGACGACATCGACAACGCGGGCAAGAACCTGGGTGCGGTGCTGCGCAATCCCACACCGCTGTTCTCCGGCGTGGCGCCGTTTGATCCCGCCAAGACCGAGATCACCTACGGTTCCACGGACGTCGGCGATGTCAGCTGGGTGACGCCCACGGCGCAGTGCTGGGGCGCCTGCTACGCCTACGGCACGCCTTTCCATTCCTGGCAGATGGTGGCGCAGGGCAAGCTGTCCATGGCGCACAAGGGCATGGTGCACGCGGCCAAGATCATTGCGGCCACCGCCGCCGATCTGTACACGCAGCCCGAGGCGCTGGCCCGGGCCAAGGAAGAACTGCTGGACGCGCGCCGTGGCCAGCCATACGTGTGTCCCATCCCGGCCGAGGTCGTGCCGGCGTTCATGCGGAAGTGAAAAATGCCCCCTCGGGGGCATTTTTCATGGGGGTGGCGAAGAACGTTCAGGCCGGCAGGGACGGTGCGTATTGCGCGTCCGAGTTGACCTTTTCGTGGAACTCGACCACCCGGCGCACCACCTTGACGGGATCGTCTTCGATGATGAAGAGGTCCAGGTCGTGTGCGCCGATCATGCCATTGGCCAGCACCTGGCCGCCCAGCCATTCGACCAGGCCCGACCAATATTCGCTGCCCACCAGGACGATGGGCGCGGGCGGGACCTTGCCCGTCTGGATCAGCGTCAACGCTTCGAAGAGCTCATCAAGGGTGCCGAAGCCGCCAGGCATCGCCACGTAGGCGAAGCTGTGCATGAAGAACGTGGCCTTGCGCGAAAAGAAATATTCGAACGACAGGCTGATGGTCTGGTATTCATTGTTGTGCGCTTCGTGCGGCAGGCTGATGTTCAGCCCGATGCTGGTGCCGCCCGCCTCGAATGCGCCTTTGTTGGCTGCCTCCATGATGCCGGGGCCGCCCCCGGCGATGACCGCGAATCCGGCGCCGGCGAGGGCGGCCGAGATGGCGACGGTGGTTTCGTAGTGGGGGGAATTGCGACTGACTCGTGCACTGCCGAAGACGCTGACTGCGGGCCCGATGTTTGCGAGCTTGTCTGCCGCCGTCCGTATCTCTGACATAATCAGCGGAATTTGTTTGTTGGCGGGTGTTTCCGCAGTTATTGCCATATCTGCCTTTGTAACCATGAAAAAAACCTTATTACTGGTCGACGGTTCAAGTTACTTGTACCGCGCTTTCCACGCTATGCCTGATTTGCGCAATGCGCAAGGCGAACCTACGGGTGCGCTCTACGGCGTGGTGAACATGTTGCGCAAGCTTGTATCTGACCACAAGGCAGAGTATGCCGCATGTATTTTCGATGCACGCGGCAAGACCTTCCGGGACGATTTGTATCCCGAGTACAAGTCGCATCGTCCTCCCATGCCGGAGGACCTGGCCGCGCAGATCGAACCCATCCATCGCGCGGTGCGTGCGCTGGGTTGGCCGGTGCTGGCCATCGAGGGCGTGGAAGCGGACGATGTGATCGGCACGCTTGCCAAGCGCGCGGCCGAGCACGACGTGCACACCATCGTCTCCACCGGCGACAAGGACCTGGCGCAACTGGTCAACAGCCACGTCACGCTCGTCAACACCATGACCGGCGAAGTGCTGGACGAGCCCGGCGTGATCAACAAGTTTGGCGTGCCGCCCGACCGCATCGTCGACTACCTGATGCTGGTGGGCGACACGGTGGACAACGTGCCGGGCGTGACCAAAGTCGGCCCCAAGACCGCGGTCAAGTGGCTGACGGAGTTCGGTTCCATCGACAAACTGGTCGAAGGCGCCGACGGGATCAAGGGCGTGGCCGGCAGCAACCTGCGCGAAGCCATCCCGAATTTCCCGTTGACGCGCCAGTTGCTGACGGTGAAGTACGACTGCGACTTGACCGGCCACGTCGAAAGCGTGGACGACCTGACGCCGCGTGAACGCGACGAGGCCACGCTGACCGAACTGTACGAACGCTACGGTTTCCGTACCTGGCTGCGCGACCTGACGGGCGACGCCGAGCGCGTGCCCACGGGTGATGCGCGCATTGCGGCGGAAGTGCCCGCGGCGCCCACCGAATTGGACTACCGCATCATCTCCGACTGGGCCGAATTCGACGCCTGGTTCGACAAGCTGCAGAACGCGTCCCTGGTGGCGCTGGACACTGAAACCACGTCGCTGGACCAGATGCAGGCCAAGCTTGTCGGCTTGTCCCTGGCGGTGGAACCGGGCGTGGCCTGCTACATCCCCGTGGCGCATCGCGGCCCCGACGGCGCGACGCAATTGCCCAAGGCCGAGGTGCTGGCGCGCTTGAAGCCGTGGCTTGAAGACGCCTCGCGCGCCAAGCTGCTGCATCACGCCAAGTACGACGCGCATGTGTTCGCCAACGAAGGCATCAAGCTGGCAGGCATCGCCGAAGACACGATGCTCGAGGCGTATGTGCTGGAGTCCCATCGTGGCGTGGGCTTGAACGACCTGGCCCAGCGCTATCTGGGCCGCAGCGGCGTGTCTTACGAGGACCTCTGCGGCAAGGGCGCCAAGCAGATCGGCTTTGATGAAGTGGCTGTCGACAAGGCCGGCCACTACGCCGCCGAAGACGCGGATTTCACCTTGCAGCTGCATCAGGTGCTGCGCCCGATGGTGGCGGCCGACGAAGGGCTGAACCGCGTTTATCAGCTTGAGATCCAGGTGTCGGCGGTGCTGACCACGATCGAGCGCAACGGCGTGAAGGTGGATGCCGCCGAGCTTGGCCGCCAAAGCCACAAGCTGGGCCAGGAAATGCTGCGGCTGGAGCAAAAGGCCTATGAACTGGCCGGCCAGCCTTTCAACCTGAATTCCCCCAAGCAGTTGGGCGAGATCCTGTTCGACCGCATGCAGCTGCCGGTGGTGCGCAAGACCGCGGGCGGCGCGCCGTCTACGGACGAAGACGTGCTGACCAAGCTGGCGCAGGACTACCCGCTGCCGCAGGTGCTGCTGGAATACCGCGGCCTGTCCAAGCTGAAGTCGACCTACACCGACAAGCTGCCCCGCATGATCAACCCGGACACGGGGCGCGTGCATACGCGCTACGCGCAGGCCGCGGTGATCACGGGCCGCCTGGCGTCGTCCGATCCCAACCTGCAGAACATCCCGGTGCGCACCGAGGCCGGCCGCCGCGTGCGCGAAGCCTTCATTGCCGAGCAGGGCCTGCTGCTGTCGGCCGACTATTCGCAGATCGAGCTGCGCATCATGGCGCACGTCTCCGATGACGCCAACCTGCAGCGCGCGTTCGCCGCGGGCGAGGACATCCACCGCGCCACGGCCTCGGAAGTGTTCGGCGTGCCGCTGGCGGACGTGTCGAGCGAGCAGCGCCGCGCAGCCAAGGCCATCAACTTCGGCCTGATCTACGGCATGGGCGTGTTCGGCCTGGCGTCCAACCTGGGCATCACGCGCGATGCGGCGCAGGCGTATATCGACCGCTATTTCGCCCGCTATCCCGGCGTGGCGATGTACATGGAAAACACCCGCCGGCTGGCGCGCGAGCAGGGCTACGTGGAAACCGTGTTCGGTCGCCGCCTGCAACTGCCGGAAATCCGCGGAGCCTCGGGGCCGCGCCGGCAGGGAGCGGAACGGGCGGCCATCAATGCGCCCATGCAGGGCACCGCCGCCGACCTGATCAAGATGGCCATGGTGGCCGTGCAGGACTGGCTGGAAGCCGAAAAGCTGCAAACCCGCATGATCATGCAGGTACACGATGAACTGGTGCTGGAAGCGCCGGACGCCGAGATCGAGCTGGTCAAGGAAGCGCTGCCGCGCCTGATGTGCAGCGTGGCCGAGCTGCGCGTGCCGCTGGTTGCCGAGGTGGGCATGGGCAAGAACTGGGAACAGGCGCACTAAGCCCGCGTCTGGTCGCCCGCAGGACCGGTGGGCCGCCTTCGGGCGGCCCATTTCCGATTTTGGGATTGCAACAATATAATGTTGCGCTTCCCCCGCCTATATTGCGTCCCCCAAATGTTGCTGCTCTGGGTCCTGCTTGCCACCGTCACCGGTGGCCTTATCGCCGTCCTTGTCGCCAGCTGGCTGGCCTACAAGGTGTTTGCCCAATACCTGCATCACATGGTCAGCCTGTCGGTGGGCGTGCTGCTGTCGGTGGCGCTGTTGCACTTGCTGCCCGAGGCCTTCGAGGGGGCGGTGGGCGACGCCCATGCGCTGTTCGGCCTGATGCTGGCGTCGTTGATCGGCTTCTTCGTGCTGGAGAAGATCGCCTTGCTGCGCCACAGCCATCACCACGAGGGCGACGGCCACCATCACCACAAGGGCCACGACCACCACGAAGCGGGGCGTGGCGGGGTGCTGATCCTGATCGGTAGTTCACTGCACAACCTGTGCGACGGCGTGCTGGTGGCGGCCGCGTTCCTGACCGATCCGCTGCTGGGCGTGCTGACGGCCGCCTCGATCATCGTGCACGAAGTGCCGCATAAGCTGAGCGACTTCGTCGTGCTGCTCAATGCAGGGCTGGCGCGCCGCCGTGCCTTTTCGCTGATCCTGTTCACCAGCTTGTGTTCAGCCGTGGGCGGCATAATAGGGTACTTCGTGCTTCAGCAGGCGCAGGGCTGGGTGCCCTATGTGCTGGTGATCGCCGCCAGCAGCTTCCTTTACATCTCGGTGGCCGACCTGATGCCGCAGATGCACGAACGGGTGTCCCTTTCGGACGCCGTCCCGCAATTGCTGCTGGTGGGTGTGGGCGTGGCGCTGATCTATAGCGTGACGACGCTGATGCACGGGCATGAGCATGGAACCGACGCCGCTCGCGGCGCGCCCCATGCGGAGCATTCCCACACGCACTAGGGACGCGCACGGAAACGGGAGGCCCGGTGTCGTTGATCCCTACACAGGAGTACTCCATGAGTTTTTCCGCCGCCGCCGGCAACGTCGCTCCCACCGTCATCCATACGGACACCCAGGGCCTGGTCCACGGGGATTTCCAACTACCCGTGGCCGATGGCTCCATCGCCGCCTATTACGCCGCGCCTGAAGGCCGCCGCGACCTGCCCATCGTGCTGGTCGTGCAAGAGATCTTCGGCGTGCACGAGCACATCAAGGACATCTGCCGCCGGGTCGCCAAGGCCGGCTACCTGGCGGTGGCCGCCAACCTCTACGAGCGCCAGGGCGATGCCTCGGTCTATACCGACATCCCCAAGCTCATCGCCGAACTGGTCAGCAAGGTGCCGGACGAGCAGGTGTTCGCCGACCTGGATGCCAGCGTGGCCTGGGCCGCGCAGCACGGCGGCGACGCCCGCCGCGTGGCGGTGACGGGCTTTTGCTGGGGCGGGCGCCTGACGTGGATGTACGCCGCGCACAACCCCAACGTACGCGCCGCCGTCGCCTGGTACGGCAAGCTCAGCGTCGGCCACGGCCCGCTGATCAAGCGCTTTGCCTATGACGTGGTCAACGAGCTGCATGGCCCGGTGCTGGGGCTGTACGGCGCCAAGGACGCCAGCATCCCGGTGGCAGACATCGAGACCATGAAGACCAAGCTGGCCAACGGCAACGCCGCCGCCAAGCAGTCGGAATTCGTGGTGTACCCGGACGCCGACCACGCCTTCATGGCCGATTACCGCGCCAGCTACAAGCCCGACGCCGCGAAAGACGGTTGGAAGCGGATGGTGGAGTGGTTCCAGCGGTACCTGTAGGAGGGCGACGGTAGGATGGGTGGAGCGCGGGTTGGCGGCGGCAAAAGCTCAGCCGCCAAGCGCGCGCAACCCATCAAGCAGCGGATGCGTTGTCGCTGACGTGGCGAAGAATTCACCGCCGCTTGATGGGTTTCGCGCGCTGGATATTCGGGTTCTTGCTTAAGAACTCCCGCGCTCCACCCATCCTACGGCCTTCCGTCAGGCGTGCCGCTGCCTCGTCATTAGTTCCCGGCTTCGCGTAGGCGGCTGGGAAGCAGTTCGCCGTGGCGGGCCAGCAAGGGATAGGCCGCGGCGCCCACCAGGTGGGAGTTGATCCCCTTCATGTCGCGCAGGATGTCCAGGTACAGCGCGCCGACTTCGGCGGCATCCACCTGGCCAGCCTTGATCTTTTGCAGGTGCGTGTCCGACGCCTGGGTTTCGATCGTGCGGAAGCGGGCTTTTTCACCGGCCAGCGCGCGGGCCTGGCGCAGGTCGTCGTTGACGAAGAGCGCGGCGGCCTGGCGTTCATTGGCGATCAATTGGCCCAGGGTGTCGTCCAGGCTGGCGCGCTGCTCGGGCGAGAAAGTCCAGCCCTGCTTGCGCAACTTGGCCACGTGGCTGAGCAGGCCGTGGTGGGCGATGTCGCCCGCGTGGCCGATATTGCTGGTAAAGGCCAGGATGTCGTCCATGCGCTGCACGTCGTCGCGCGTCATGTTTTCCTGGTCCAGCGTGGCCAGATACGTCGTGATGGCGTTTTCCAGCTTGTCCAGTGCGGCGTCCAACTGGCGCGCCTGCACCATGCGGTGGCGGTTGTCGCGCTTGAAGCCGGCGCGGGCATAAAGCAGCAGCGTCTGCACCATGTCGGCCATGCGCAGGGCCTCGCGGGCGGCATTGCCCAGCGCCACGGCCGGCACGTCGTGCGCCCATTCGTCAAGATATTGGGGACGGGAGGGATCGTTCGGGTCCGCCCGCTTGGGCAGCCAGCGGGTCAGCAGCGCGGCGTACGGGGTCAAGAGCGGCAGGAACACCAGGGCGATCACCGCGTTGAACAGCGTGTGGAAGTTGGCGACGGCGCGGGCCGGGTCGCTGGCCATTTCGCTCATCAGCGGCTGCAGCACCGGCAGCAGCAGCAGGCCGGCCAGCACGCCCAGCACCCGGGTCAGCAGGTTGCCCAGCGGCAGGCGGCGGGCGGCGGGGTCGTCGCCCGTCACGCCTTCGATCATCGGATTGATGGCGGTGCCCAGGTTGGCGCCCAGCACCAGCGCAAAGGCCACGTGGGGGGCGACCATGTGGTGGCTGGCCAGCGACATCACCAGCACGACCACGGCCACGCTGGAGTGCGCGGCCCAGGTGAAGGCGGCTGACAGCAGCACCGCGGCGACGGGCTGGGTGGCCAGGGCGTCCAGGATCATGCCCAGCATGGGGGCGGTCTGGAAGGGCTCGAACAGTTCAACCAGCTGATGCAGCGACAGCAGCAGCAGCCCCAGGCCGATGAACACCCGGCCCAGGTCGCGGGTGCGGCCGGGCGGATAGCGGCGGAACATCCACACGCCCGCCAGGATCAGGATCGGGGCGAGCGAGGTCAGGTCGAAGGACAGCAGCTGGACGATCAGCGTGGTGCCGACGTTGGCCCCCAGCATGGCGGCCAGGGCTGGCACCAGGCCGACGACCCCGCCGGCGGCAAAGCCGGTGATCATCAGGCCGGTGGCGGTACTGCTCTGCAGGGCGGCCGTGATGCCCAGGCCGGCGGCAAAGGCGCGCAAGCGGGTGCCCAGCGCCTTGCCCAGCGCCGCGCCCAAGGCGGCCCCGAAGGCGCGCTGGACGCCGGTTTGGACCATGTGCACGCCCCAAAGAAGCAGTGCGACATATCCGGCGAAGTCAAGCAGGGTAATAAGTCCAGACATCCAGGGGTGTTCCCGTTCTTTTTATGACAAGAAATAATTTTGTAATGATCGCATGCCTGACCGGACGGGGAAACCCGTAGCCGTGATACAGCATACGCCCGGCGGGGCTTTGCTGCGCGCGGCTGTGGCTACGCGTATCATTGCCTGACTATTCTTTGATGTACTGGAGTTTCGCGTGGCCGTTTCCGTATTCGATCTGTTCAAGATAGGCATTGGCCCGTCTAGCTCCCATACGGTGGGCCCGATGCGGGCCGCCTTGCTGTTCGCGCAAGGGCTGGAACGCGACGGCCTGATGCCGCGCGTGGCCAATGTCCGGGCCGAACTCTACGGATCGCTAGGCGCCACGGGCAAGGGCCACGGCACCGATAAGGGCGTGTTGCTGGGCCTGATGGGCGAAGCCCCCGATACCGTCGACCCGGCCGCCATCGTCGGCATGGTCGCCTCGGTGCGCGCCAGCCGCCAATTGCCGCTGCTGGGCCGCTACCCGGTTCCCTTCGTGGAAAAAGAGCACATGGTGTTCTACCGCCGCGAGGCGATGGCCGAGCACCCCAACGGCATGAAATTCCATGCACTCGACGCCAATGGAGAGTCGCTGCGCGAGGCGCGCTACCTGTCGGTGGGCGGCGGCTTCGTGGTGACGGCGGGCGCTTCCAACAGCCAGGTCATCGCGGCCCACAACCAATTGCCTTACCCGTTTCGCTCCGGCCGCGAACTGCTGACCATGTGCCGCGAAAGCGGCCTGTCGGTGGCCCAGCTGATGATGCAGAACGAGCTGACCTGGCGCGAAGCCGCGGAAACCAGCAGCGGCCTGGACCGCATCTGGCAAGTCATGCAGGACTGCGTGTCGCGCGGTTGCGGCATCAACTATCCGGAAGCCGACGGCGAATTGCCCGGCCCGTTGCGGGTGCGCCGGCGCGCGCCCGAGCTCTACCGCAATCTGACGCAGCGCGCCGAGCGCACCTTGTCCGACCCCTTGTCGGTGATGGATTGGGTCAATTTGTACGCCATGGCGGTCAATGAAGAGAACGCCGCGGGCGGCCGTGTCGTGACGGCGCCGACCAACGGCGCAGCGGGCATCATCCCAGCCGTGCTGCACTATTACGACCGTTTCGTGCCGGGTTCCAACCGCGAGGGCGTGCGGGAATTCCTGCTGACCGCCGCCGCGGTGGGGCTACTGTACAAGTACAACGCGTCGTTGTCGGGCGCCGAAGTCGGCTGTCAGGGCGAAGTGGGCGTAGCGTGTTCGATGGCAGCCGGCGGCTTGGCCGCCGCGCTGGGCGGCACGGTAGAGCAGGTCGAGAACGCCGCCGAGATCGGCATGGAACACAACCTGGGTCTGACGTGCGACCCGGTGGGCGGCCTGGTGCAGATTCCCTGTATCGAGCGCAACGCCATGGCCTCCATCAAGGCGGTGAACGCCGCCCGGATGGCGCTGCGCGGCGACGGGCAGCACTATGTGTCGCTGGATTCGGTGATCAAGACGATGCGCGAAACCGGCGCCGACATGAAGACGAAATACAAGGAAACGGCGCGCGGCGGTCTGGCGGTGAACATCGTCGAGTGCTGATGCGCGGCGGATGCCGCCCATGAAAAAGCCCCTCCGAGGAGGGGCTTTTTGCTGCTTGGGCGGGGAAGCAGGCCAGGGCCGGCTTAGATGACCCGCGCGTTTTGCAGCGCCGCGATGCGGGCCGGGATCGGCGGGTGCGACGCGAACATGGCCGAGATGCCGCCGCGGCCGGTGATGCCCGAGGCCTCGAAGGACTTGGGCAGGTCGCCCGGCTCCAGGCCGCCCAGGCGGGCCAGGGCGCGGATCATGGGTTCGCGTGCGCCCATCAGGTGGGCCGAACCGGCGTCGGCGCGGTATTCGCGCTGACGCGAGAACCAGGCCACGATGATCGAGGCCAGCACGCCGAAAATGATCTCACAGACCAGCACGGTGATGTAGTAGCCCGGGCCGATGCCGCGTTCGTTCTTGAACACGACGCGGTCGATGAAGTAGCCGACCACGCGGGCCAGGAACACGACGAACGTGTTCACCACGCCCTGGATGAGCGTCAGCGTGACCATGTCGCCGTTGGCGATGTGGGCCACTTCGTGCGCCAGCACGGCTGCGACTTCCTCTTCGCTCATGCTTTCCAGAAGGCCCGTCGACACCGCGACCAGCGAGTCGTTCTTGAACGCGCCGGTGGCGAACGCGTTGGGGGCGCCGTCATAGATGGCGACTTCCGGGCGGCCGATGCCGGCGCGGTCGGCCAGCTGGTGCACGGTGTCGACCAGCCAGGCTTCGCGCTGGTTGCGCGGGGCGTTCGGATCCAGCACCTGCGCGCCGGTGCTCCATTTGGCCATCGGCTTGCTGATCAGCAGCGAGATGATCGCGCCCGTAAAGCCCACGACGACCGAGAAGATCAGGAGGGCGTTGAGGTTCAGGCCGTTGGCGGTGATGTAGCGGTCTACGCCCAGGATGCGCAGCGTGGCCGACAGCACGAGCATGACGGCCAGGTTGGTGATGACGAACAAGACAATGCGTTTCATGTTTTTTGTGTTCCTCTGCGAGCGGGAAATACCCGGGTTCGACATCGCGGCGGCCTGCCAGTTCCCCGACTCGCCGGCACCGCTCCCGGTGACGGAGAGTATAGTATCGCTTTCCCCTATTCCTCCCCACTTTTCCCTTAGCGCAGACCCCCAATGCAGGCTCTCTGGATGTTGCTGGCGTCCGCCATGTTCGCCATCATGGGGTCGTTCGTGAAGCTCGGTACCGAGCACGGCGCCTCCCTCCCGCAGATCGTGCTGTTCCGCGGGCTGCCTTCGGTGATCCTGCTGCTGCTGTGGGCGCGCGCCGGCCGGCAATCCATCATCCCGACCAGCTGGAAGCTGCACCTATGGCGCAACTTGTCCGGCGTCACGTCGATGTGGCTGGGCTTTTTCGCCATCTCGCACCTGCCCCTGGCCACCGCCACCAGCCTGAACTACACCGCGCCGCTTTTCATCGCCTGTTGGATGCTGGGCTGGGGCGGCGCGCAGCGCGACCCCGTGCGCATCGTGGCGGTGGCGCTGGGCTTTCTGGGCGTGATCGCCGTGCTGCGGCCCAGTATCAACGACGACCAATGGGTGGCCGCGGTCATGGGCATGGGCGCCGGGGCCATGTCGGCGATCGCCATGATGCAGATCCGCCAACTGGGCCGGATCGGCGAACCCGAATGGCGCACCGTGCTGTTCTTTTCCGTGGCGGTCTGCGTGTCCAGCGTGGCCGGCCTGTGGTTCGAAGGCTGGGGCCAGGCCGACTGGCAGGGCTACGCATCGCTCTTCGGCGTGGGCGTGGCCGGCATGTTCGGCCAGCTTGCCATGACCCGGGCCTTCGGCATGGGGTCGGCGCTGCTGACCGCCGCGCTGCAATACAGCACCATCATCTTCGCGGCCTTGCTGGGCATGGGCTTCTGGGGCGACCACCTGGACGGCGTGGCCTGGGCCGGCATGGGCTTGATCATTTCCGCGGGGCTGCTGTCGGTGTGGCGCACGATGCGCGACCCCAAGCCGGCCTGACCCGCGCCCCCTTAGACCAGGAGCACACCGAATGACGATGACACTGATTTCCGCCGCCGATCTGGCCGCGCGCCTCGATACGCCCGACGTGCGCGTCTTCGATGTGCGCCATGACCTGACCAACCACTCGGCCGGCCGCCAGGCCTATGACGCCGGCCATATCCCCGGCGCCCGTCACCTGGACCACGAGACCGAACTGGCCGCGCCGCGCACCGGCAAGAACGGCCGTCATCCCTTGCCCTCGCGCGCGGAATTCGGCGCGCTGATGGCCGCGCACGGCGTGACGCCGCAGACGCTGGTCGTTGCCTACGACGCCAGCGGCGGCATGTACGGCGCGCACCTGTGGTGGATGCTGCGCTGGCTGGGCCATGACCGTGTGGCCGTGCTGGACGGCGGCTGGCAGGCCTGGGTAGCCGCCGGACTGCCCACGACGACCGAGGCCGCAGCGCCCGTGCAGGCCGGAAAACCCGTGGAGCCGGGCGCGTCGCTGGCGGGTGCCGTGGACGCCAATGCCGTGCTGGCCAACATCGCCCAACCCTCCTTCACCGTGATCGACGCGCGCGCCGCCAACCGCTACCGCGGCGAGGTCGAACCAATGGACCCGGTGGCCGGGCACATCCCGGGCGCGCTGAACCGCCCCAACGGCGAAAATCTGCAAGCCGACGGCCGCTTCAAGAGCGCCGAGCAACTGCGCGCCGAATTCGCAAGCTTGCTGGGTGGCCGCGACCCGGCATCCATCGTGCACCAATGCGGCTCGGGCATCACTGCCTGCCACAACCTGCTGTCGATGGAGATCGCAGGCCTGGCGGGATCGCGGCTGTATCCGGGCTCGTGGAGCGAGTGGTGCAGCGACCCGTCGCGTCCGGTGGCCAAGGGCGCCTGAGGCGGCCCCCATCCGTAACCCCATCCGTAAGCCAGGGCGATTGCCCTGGCTTTTTGCTTTGGCGCGCGTGTTTTGCTGGTAGCCGTTACCAGATCGCGGCCAGCTTGACCCGTCCCGAGACGCTTTCGGCGATTTCCAGGAAGTGGTCCAGAGGCGGCGTGGCCAGCCCGGGGACCTTGGCCATGTCGTCCCACCGCCTTAGACGAATCGCATCCGGCGCGCCCGGCATGCTGGCGAAATCCACCGCCTGGCCCGCATCGAAGCTGCCCCCCTGCAATGCCAGGCTGCGCTTGGAGTCTTCCGAGAGCGACGCTTCATATTGCGGCTCCACGTAGCAGAGGTAGCGTTTGGCTTCCACATGGAGCCGGATGGGATCCAGCACGGCCGAGCTGAACAGCCCGCGCAGGAACGGCAGCACGAAATACTGGTGCTTGTCATCGATGCCGCGCAGCGTGGGCGTGCCGGGCCGGTCGGCGATCAGGTGGCCCAAGTCGTGCAGCAGGCAGGCGGTGATCAGTTGCGCGTTGGCGCCGTTGCGCTCGGCGAGCGCCGCCGTCTGCAGCGCATGCCGCAAATGGCTGACGGACTCGCCATGATAGGAGCGGTGTCCGCGCTCCAGGAAAATCTGCTCGATGTCTTGCAAGGTCAAGGCCATGGTTGTCTCCTGAGTGGCCGCAAGGGGGAGAGGCGGGCAGTGACCTTCGCGGTCAGCCGGCTGCCGGCGCCATCTCCAGAAAGCGCGCGATCAATTGCACCGGTTGGCGCTCGCGCAGGCAGTACAGGTATTCGTTCATCACGATGTCGGCGCCTTCGATGTCCAGCGCCGCCAGATCGGGATGCGAGGGGATTTCACGCGATGGGATAAGGCTGATGCCCAGATCGCACAGGATGGCTTGCCGGATCGACTCCCGGCTGCCGATCTCCAGCGTGCGCCGCACGGTGACGCCGGCTGCCGCCAGGGCGTCCTCGGTCAGTTGGCGCGTCATGGAGCCGGGTTCGCGCAACAGCACCGCATGGTCGGCCAGATCGGCCAGCCGGACGCGGGTCAGGCGGGCCAGCGGGTGGTCGCGGTGCGTCACCACGCGGATCGGGTCGGCGGCGATCATCCGCCGGTACAGGTGCTTGTCATCCATCAGAAAAGATGACGTGGCAATCTCGATGCGGTAGTCGTGCAATGCCTGCAGCATCGACTGCGAATTGCCGATCGTGACGGTCAGGTCGATGCCGGGGTAGCGCTGGTTGTACCGGCGCACCGTATCCATGATGTAGAAGGGTCCGGTCGCGCCGACGCGCAGATTGCCCTCGCGCAGGTCGCTGGCGTCGCGCAGCCGGAAATCGATCTCGGTTTCCTGCTGCACCAGCTTTTCCACCATCGGCATCAGGCTGTGGCCCGCATCCGACAGGCGCATGCCGCGGCCCTGGCGGTGAAAGAGCTCGACGCCGTAACGCGACTCCAGCTGGCGCAGTTGCCCCGTCACCGTAGGTTGGCTGACACCCAGCTGGGCGGCGGCCTTGGTGACGGTGCCGCAGCGAGCCACGGCGTAGAAGGATTTGAGTTCGGCGACAAGCACGATGGTGGGGGCGGGAAAGGGACGCAATGCGCAAGACCGCCAGTACACCAAAATAATTTGATGTTTTTATTACTGCATTTGCGCGAAGTGTCATAAACACTCAATACGCGGCTTCCATACTGCCTTCGTTCCCAGACCGGAGGCACCATGCCCCAACCCGATAACGCTTTCCTCTCAGTCAGAAATCTCGTGAAACGGTTCGGCAGCCATACGGCGCTGGCCGATGTTTCGCTGGATATCCGGGCAGGCGAGCTGGTGTGCCTGCTGGGCCCGTCCGGTTGCGGCAAGACGACCCTGCTGCGGGCCATCGCGGGCCTGGAGCGCCAGGACAGCGGCACCATCGTGCTGTCGGGCCGGGATATTTCCCATGCCGAGCCGCAAGAGCGCGACTACGGCATCCTGTTCCAGTCCTATGCGCTGTTTCCCAACCTGACCGTGGCCCAGAACGTGGCGTACGGCCTGAGCGGCAAGCGCGCCCACCGCAAGCACGTCGCCAACCGGGTCGAGGAAATGTTGACCTTGGTGGGCCTGGCCGGTGCTGCGGAAAAATATCCGGGACAGATCTCTGGCGGCCAGCAGCAGCGCGTGGCCTTGGCGCGCGCGCTGGCGCCGTCGCCGTCGCTGCTGCTGCTGGACGAACCCATGTCCGCCCTGGACGCCCGGGTGCGCGAGCACCTGCGCATCGAGCTGCGCGCCTTGCAGAAGCGCCTGTCCATCACGACCTTGATGGTGACGCATGACCAGGAAGAGGCCATGGTGATGGCCGATCGCATCGCCGTCATGAACGGCGGGGTCATCGAACAGTACGGGACGCCGCGCGAACTCTACCGCCAGCCGGAATCGGCCTTCATCGCCGACTTCGTGGGCGAGGCGAACTGGCTGCCGTTCGAACGCATCGATGTCCACCGTGCCCGCGTCGGCCGCCAGGAACTGGCCGTGGACACGGCGCTGGACGGGCAGTCGGGCAAGCTCTTTGTGCGCCCCGAAGCGGTGCGCGTCAGCATGGCGCGCCCGGAAGAGCCCAACTCGATGCTGGCTGACGTGCTGGACGGCGTGTTCCTGGGCCGCGGCTATCGCCTGGCGCTGCGCCTGGAAGGCGTGCCCGGTTCCACCGTGCACTCCATCGTGTCCCCTGAAATCGGAGACGCCCTGTTGGGCCCTCACGCTGCCAGCCGCTGCTGGGTGGAGCTGCCGCGCCATGCGATTCGCGCCTACGCTTGATTCCGCCATGACCGGATCTACCGCCGCCGAAATGGCCGCCTCCACCCCCGTGCCTGCAGCGCCGGCCGCACCCGCGGTCGTCCTGGGCCGCCGCCCCTTGCCCGCCTGGATCGGCGCGCTGGGGCTGACGGCGGGGCAGGGCGCGCTGGTGTTATTCCTGGTGCTGTTCCTGGCGTTGCCGCTGGCCGCGATCCTGCTCAAATCCGTCACCGATAGTGACGGCGCCTGGGCCGGCCTGGCGGTCGTGACCGGCATCATCGGCGCGGACGGATTTCTTTCCATGGTCGGGCGCAGCCTGATGGTCGGCATCGTGACGATGCTGCTGGTGGTGCCTTGCGCCTATGGATTCGCCTATGGGCTGACCCGCACGCGCCTGCCGGGCAAGGGCCTGCTGCGCACCATCGCGCTGCTGCCGCTGCTGGCCCCGTCGCTGCTGCCCGGCATTGCGCTTGTCTATCTGCTGGGCAACCAGGGCCTGCTCAAGGGCCTGACCGGGGGCGCCACCATCTACGGCTTCTGGGGCATCGTGGTGGGCGAGGCCTTCTACACCTTCCCGCATGCGCTGATGATCCTGCTGACCGGCCTGACGCTGGCCGATGGCCGCCTGTATGACGCTGCGCGGGCGATGGGCGCCGGTGCATGGCGCACGTTCCTGACCGTGACCCTGCCCGGCACGCGCTATGCCGTGTTCTCGGCCTGCTGCGTGGTGTTCACGCTGACCGTGACCGATTTCGGCGTGCCCAAGGTGGTGGGCGGGGACTACAACGTGCTGGCCATGGAGGCCTATAAGGCCGTGGTCGGCCAGCAGAATTTCCCCAAGGGCGCGGCCATCGGCATCCTGCTGCTGCTGCCCGCCTTGCTGACCTTCGTGCTGGACCGCCGGCTGCGTGCCCGCCAAGGCGCCCAGATGAGCGGCCGGGCTCAGCCTTATGTCTCGGGCGTGAACGTGCGGCGCGATGCCGCCTTCCTGGCGCTTGCCGGCGTAATGGCCGCCTTCCTGCTGGCGATCATCGGCGTGGCGGTCTGGGCGTCGTTCGTGAAGATGTGGCCGTACAACCTGTCCATGTCGCTGCGTTCCTACGATTTCGACAATATGGACGGCGGCGGCTGGCTGGCCTGGCGCAACAGCTTGCAGCTTGCGTTCTGCACGGCCGTGATCGGTACGGCGGTCGTGTTCGTCGGCGCCTGGATGATGGAGAAGGTGCCGGCGCGCGGCGGCGTGGCGCGCGGCCTGCGCGGCGCGGTGAGCATGCTGGCGTTGATGCCGATGGCGGTGCCGGGACTGGTGTTGGGCCTGGGCTACATCTTCTTCTTCAACAGCCTGATGAATCCGCTGAACGTGTTGTACGGCACGATGCCGCTGCTGATCCTGTGCACGGTCGTCCACTTCTACACCAGCGCGCACCTGACGGCGGCGACCGCGCTCAATGCGCTGGATCCGGAATTCGAAGCCGCGTCGGCGTCGCTGAAAGTGCCGCGCATGACGACGTTCCTGCGGGTGACCTTGCCGATGTGCCTGCCGGCGGCGCTGGACGTTGCCCGCTACCTGTTCGTTTCCGCCATGACGACCGTGTCGGCTGTGGTGTTCCTGTACAGCCCCTCCACGGTGCTGGCGGCCGTCGCCGTGCTGAACATGGACGACGCCGGCTTCATCGGTCCGGCCGCCGCCATGTGCACCGTGATCATGGCCAGCTCCGCCGTCGCGGCCCTGGTGCTCCACCTGGCCAGCCGTGCATTGGTGGCGCGCAGCCAGGCCTGGCGCCGCCCCGTGGCCTCTTGAACGCTTATTTCTAGGATGACCCTCATGACTGCTGTTTCCCCTTTGCCCGTCCAACTGGAAGCCGTGATCTTCGACTGGGCCGGCACGCTGGTCGACTTCGGATCGTTTGCGCCCACCAAGGTGTTCGTGGATGCGTTCTCGCAATTCGGCATGGACGTGTCGTTGAAAGAGGCCCGCGGCCCGATGGGCATGGGCAAGTGGGATCACATCCGCGCCCTGTGCGACCAGCCCGCCATCGCCAGCCAGTACCAGGCCCAGTTCGGCCGCCTGCCGACCGATGACGACGTGACCGCCATCTACGAACGCTTTTTGCCGATGCAGCTGGAAAAGGTCGCGCAGTATTCGGCGGCCATTCCCGGTGCGGCCGAACTGCTACGCGCGCTGCGCCAGCACGGCCTGAAGATCGGATCCTGCTCGGGCTATCCCGGCAGCGTCATGCGCCGCGTTGTCGAGCGCGCTGCCTCCGAAGGCCTGGAGCCCGATTGCATCGTAGCCAGCGACGACGTGCCGCGCGCACGTCCGGCGCCGGCGATGGCGCTGAAGAACGTTGTGGAGCTGGGCCTGTCGGACGTCGCCGGCTGCATCAAGGTTGATGACACCTCGCCCGGCATTGAAGAAGGCCGCCGCGCCGGCATGTGGACGGTGGGGCTGCTGTTGTCCGGCAACGCCGCCGGCTTGACGCTGGACGAATACCTGAGCCTGGACGAAGCGGGGCGCGACAAGGCGCGCGCCGAGGCGACCCGCGAACTCTCGACCGTCGCGCCGCATTACCTGATCGATACGGTGGCCGACCTGCCGGCCGTCGTGACCGATATCGAAGCCCGTCTGGCACGAGGCGAACGGCCCTGAACTAGATCCTGACCGGCCAGCGCCGCCGGCCACATTCCTCTCTTTCACACCGCGTACCGCAGCCGGCAACCGCCGGCAGCGGGGGCGACTCTCACCCTTTTTTCCGCTCATCCACGGAGTTCCTCATGAATCGCTACAAGCTGCTTGCACTGGCCGCCGCCCTGACGGGCGTGATGGGCGCCGCCTCCGCCGAGACCACGCTGACGGTCTACACCGCGCTCGAAGCCGACCAGATCAAGGTCTATCAGGCCGCGTTCGAGCGCGCGAATCCCGACATCAAGATCCAGTGGGTCCGTGACTCCACGGGCATCATCGCCGCCAAGCTGCTGGCCGAAAAGAGCAACCCCAAGGCCGACGTCATCTGGGGCCTGGCCGGCACGGCGCTGGGCTTGATGGACAAGGAAGGCATGCTGCAACCCTACGCGCCCAAGGGCCTGGACCAGATCGCCGCCAACATGCGCGACGCCAAGGCCGAGCCGTCGTGGGTCGGCATGGACGGCTACGCCGCCGCCATCTGCTTCAACACCATCGAAGCCGAAAAGCAGAAGCTGCCCAAGCCCACGTCGTGGGAAGACCTGACCAAGCCGGTCTATGCCGGCAAGATCGTCATGCCGAACCCGGCTTCCTCGGGTACGGGTTTCCTGGACGTCAGCGCCTGGCTGCAGATCTTCGGTGAAGAGAAGGGCTGGGCCTACATGGACGCCCTGCACAAGAACATCGGTTCGTACACGCACTCCGGTTCGAAGCCGTGCAACATGGCGGCCGCGGGCGAGTTCCCGATCGGCGTGTCGTTCGACTACCGCGCCGCCAAGCTGAAGGCCGACGGCGCGCCGGTCGAAGCCGTGTTCCCGTCGGAAGGCCTGGGCTGGGAAGTCGAAGCCACCGCCATCATGAAGGGCACGAAGAACCTGGAAGCCGCCCGCAAGCTGGCCGACTTCTCGGCCAGCCGCGAAGCCAACGAGCTGTACAAGGCCAACTTCGCGGTGCTGGCGATCCCGTCCATCGCCACTGTGAACCCCAACCTGCCGGCCGACCTGACCAAGCGCATGATCAAGAACGATTTCGTGTGGGCCGCCACGAACCGCGAACGCATCATCGCCGAATGGACCAAGCGCTACGACGGCAAGTCCGAGCCGAAGAAGAAGTAAGCGTCCGTCAACGCGGCAGCGCGGCTTGCCCCGCGCCGCCGCCCGTCGGGGAAGCGCCGCGGCGCGGAGGCTTCCCCCGCTATTCCTCCAGCAATGTTCCCAAAATGAAAACTTACGACGTAATCGTGGTGGGCGCAGGGATGCTCGGCATCGCGCACGCCTGGGCAGCCGCCAAGCGCGGCTTGTCGGTGGCCGTGATCGAACGTAGCCGCCAGGCGCACGGCGCCACGATCCGCAATTTCGGCCAGGTCATCGTGACCGGCCAGCCGCCCGGCATGATGCTGTCGCATGCGCAGCAGGCCCGCGAGCTGTGGCTGGATCTGGCCGCCAAGGCCGGCTTCCATGTGCGCGCCAATGGCGCCCTGGTGCTGGCCCGCAATGCCGATGAGGCCACCGTGCTTGAGGAGTTTGCGGACACCCGCCTGAAGCAGGAAGGCTATCGCGCCGACCTCCTGTCGGCCCGCGATGTGGCCGGCCTGTACGACGGCCAATTGGCGCACCACTGCATGGGGTTGCGTGGCCACGACGACTTGCAGATCTACTCCCGCGAGGCCTTGCCGGCGATCACGCGCTATCTGGCGGAAGCCCTGGGCGTGACCTTCATCACCGGCACGCTCGCGCGCGCCGTGGAAAACGGCCTGGTCGGCACGACCGCCGGCGATTTCCAGGGCAAGCACGTGTTCGTGTGCCCCGGCCACGACTACCTGACCCTGTTGCCCGAACGCTTCGCGCCGCTGAACCTGGAAATCACCCGGCTGCAGATGCTGCGCGCGGCGTTCGAGACGAACCCCGTTGCGCTGGACCGTCCGTTGCTGACGGGCTTGTCCTGCGTGCACTACGGCGCTTTTTCGGATTTGCCGTCGGCGCAAGTCCTGCGCGACGTGATCCAGGCGCGCACGCCGATGCTGTTGGAAAACGGCATCCACCTGCTGATCAGCCCCACGCCTTATGGCGAACTGATCATCGGGGATTCGCACCGCTATGGCCAGGATGCGTTCCCGTTCAATGACGAGGCGGTCGACAACGCCATGCTGGACCTGGCGTCGCAGGCCCTGGGCGCGCGCTTGCGCGTAGTGGAGCGCTGGCAGGGCGTGTATGGCGCCCACGGTCCGGCGCCGTTCTCGGTGATGCCGGTGGACGCGGCCACGACCGTGGCGGTCATGCACTCCGGCGTCGGCATGACGGTGGGGCTGGCGATCGGCGAACGCACGGTGGCTGGCGCGATCGGGTAGGGGGCGCTTGCGCCGCGCGCAATGAAAAGGGCCTCGCGATGTGCGAGGCCCTTGTTCCGACTGCGGCAAGCCCTGCGTAGACAGAACCTGCGCTTACACGTCCTGCATGATGCGTCGGTACCACTCGTGGAAGTGCTGCATGCCGTCTTCCATCGGCGACTGGTAGGGGCCGGCCTCGTTCACGCCGCGCAGCATCAGGGCCTTGCGGCCCGCATCCATGCGTTCGGCGATCTCATCGTCTTCGATGGCCGTTTCCATGTAGGCGGCGCGCTGCGCCTCGACGAATTCGCGTTCGAACGCCGAGATTTCCTCGGGGTAGTAGAACTCGACGACGTTGATTGTTTCCTGCGGGCTCTTCGGATACAGCGTGGACAGCACCAGCACGTGCGGATAGAGCTCGATCATGTGGGTCGGGAAATACGTGACCCACACCGCACCGAAATCCGGCGCGTCGCCGTTGCGGAACGACAGCAGGCGGTCGTGCCACTGCTTGTAGACGTCCGAACCGGGTTGCGCCAGCGCATTGTGCACGCCGACTTTCTGCAGGCTGTACCAGTCGTTGAATTCCCAGGTCAGGTCGTCGCAGGTGACGAAGCGGCCCAAGCCGGGGTGGAACGGACCGACGTGGTAATCCTCAAGATAGACCTCGATGAAGGTCTTCCAGTTGTAGTTGCACTGATGCACTTCGACATGGTCGAGCACGTAGTCGCCGAAGTTGAACTCGGGACGCGAGAACAGCGGAGCCATGTCGGAGGCCGGATCGCGCGGGCCTTCGAACAGCAGGCCGTGGCAATCGCGCAGCCGAAACTTCTGCAAGTTCATGCAGGGCGTTGTCTCGAACTGCGGCGCGCCCAACAACTCGCCCTGGTTGTTGTACGTCCAGCGGTGCAACGGGCAAACGATGTTGCCGCCAGTGGCTTTCAGATTGCCTTGGGAATTGCAGTTGCCGGCTACATTGCCGGCCTCGCCGCCCAGCATCAACGCCTGGCGGTGACGGCAGACATTTGAGATGAGTTCAACGCCTTGCTGGTTGCGAACCAGCACGCGTCCTGCGTTTTCCTGAACCAACGTACGCCAATCCCCGATCTCGGGCACCAATTTCTGATGGCCGACGTATTGCGAGGATTGCTTGAAAATGAGTTCTTGCTCGCGGGCAAAGAGGGCTTCGTCAAAATAAGCACTGACGGGTAGCTGGGTGCGAGCTGGCACGACATGTGCCATCCGACCGATGTCGGTCATGATTCCCTCCGCTCGGATAAAAAAGCCAGGACGGTTTGAGCTCTGCCAAGCGCTTTTGTTTCAAGCCCAGCGATTTTGCGAACTGCTTGTGCAAACGCTTGAGCTCAACTGTCGAGCTTGGCTAAATCCGTGCTGGCGCGAAGAAAAATCGGTGTCTGGCCGATCAAATAAGCCGTGAATTGTACCCCAAGGGATTCCCCTACGCCCGTGAAGATCCGTGAAGCCTGGTGAAGTTATGGAGGGGGGTGATTGGCCGGGTGCAAAACCCGATTAACCCTTCACGGCGTAGGTCTTTCAGACGAGTCGGCGGGTCGCCGGATGACGCCTGAGCAGCCAGCTGCTGGCCGCCGACAGGCCGAAGACAGCAAGCGTCAGCAGCGGCACCGTCCAGGCATCGCGATCGCCGCCCGTGAAGGCGCCGGCGCGGCGTGCCACGTCCAGGAACACCGGGTGGATCAGATACACGCCGAACGTCAGCGGCGCCAGCGCGGCCAGCCGCGGCAACCGGGGCGAGGACACGATCCACTGGAATGCGGCCAGCGACATGAACGGCACGGTCAGGCTGAAGTAGTCGTAGAAGTAGGTGTCCAGCGTGTGGCCGTTGGACATGGCCGTCACGCCCAGCGCGGTGGCGGCGACGCTGGCCGCCAGCATCAGGCCCGGCCGGGGGATGCGCATTTCGCCGTCGAAGATCAGGCGGCCGGCCACGAAGTAGCCCAGATAGGGCAGGAACCAGGTCAGGAAGAAGCCGTGAGGCGCGCCCAGCGCACGGCGATACAGCGCGTCCAGGATCGCCACGCCCAGGATGCCCACCACCCAGAGCGAGCGGCCACGGGGCGTGCTCCGCGCATAGAGCATGCGGGCCAGCGGGGCGAAGAGGTACAGCCCCACGATCATGTACAGGTACCAGAGGTGGTAATACGGTTCGCCCTGGACGACCTTGCGCGGCCAGAAGGAAAAGTCGACGCGCCCGTCGTCCCACCAGTCCAGCCCCGTGCGCCACGTCAGGTAGAACAGAGTCCAGAACACCAGCGGCGCGCAGATGCGCGCCATGCGACGGCTGTAGAACTTGAGGGCGTCCTGGGGCTTGCCGGGATCCAGCAGCAATGCGCCGCTGACCATGACAAAGACAGGCACGCACCAGCGCGCCGCCGAGTCATACAGGTTGGCGGCCAGCCACGCGCCGCCGCCGTAGGCGGCCGGGTCGCTGACAATCAGCGCCGCGCTGTGCAGCAGGACGACTGCCACGGCCGCCAGCCAGCGGGCGGCGTCCAGGCGGGCGTATCGGTCTTCGGTATCAGGCATCCGGGCTCCCGCTGGTGAATCTTCTTCACCTTAGCAGCGGCAAGCGCCCGGTTTCTGTATCCAGCGGTTAGGCAAGGCGTAAAAAACCGACAGGACCCCGGTGGGCGCTGTCGGGGAAAGGGCGACGGGCCGAGTGGCCTGCCGCCGTTTCGCGGGCCGGCAAGACCGCGAACGATTTGTCACTAAACCGTTGGCGCGGAGCCGCGCGCGCTTATTGCAGGACGATGTTGGCCTGCTTGATCAGTTGCGACACGATCGGCTGTTCGGTCTTGATCTGCTTGTCCAATTCGGCCGCCGTGCCCGAACGCGGGTCGATGCCCATGTCCAGCATGCGCTTCTTCACGGCCTCGTCCTGCAGGGTTTCGGTCAGCGCGGCCTGCAGCTTCGCCAGGACCGGAGCCGGGGTGCCCTTGGGCGCCACGAAGCTGAACCAGGCGGTCATGTCGAAGGCGGGGTAGCCCTCTTCGGCCAGCGTCTGCAGTTTCGGCAGCGTCGCCAGCCGCGACGGGCTGGTGATGGCAAAGACCTTGACCTTGCCGGCGTCCGCCTGCGGCATGCCGGTGGCGACCATGTCGAAGAACAGGTCGACGTCGCCGCTGATCAGGGCGGGCAGGGCCTGGGTCGCACCCTTGAAGGGCACGTGCAGGATGTCGATGCCGGCGCGCGCCTTGAACAGTTCGCCGGCCAGGTGCGACGACGTGCCGGGCCCGAAGGTCGCGAACGTCAGCTTGCCCGGGTTCTGCTTGGCGTAGGCCACGACGTCCTGCGTGCTGTTGAAGGGCCGCTTGGGGCTGGACAGCAGCACCAGCGGGCCGACGCCGACCATGCCGATTGGCGAGAAACTGTCCGGGTCGTAAGGCAGTTCCTTGTACAGATAGCGGTTCGTCACCAAGGTGGAGTTCGTGGCCATCAGGATGGTGTAGCCGTCGGGCTGTTCTCGCGAGACGAACGCCGCCCCGATGGACGTGCCGGCGCCTGCCTTGTTCTCCACGATCATGGGCTGGCCCAGCGTCTTGGCCATGCGTTCGGCCAGAATGCGGGTCAGCACATCGGTGGCGCCGCCGGCCGGGAAGGGCGAGACGACTTTAATCGGCCGGGCCGGATACGTGTCGGCCTGCGCGCCCAGTGCGGCGGCGCTAAGCAATACGGTAGCCAGCAGTTTGATGCTCGTGCGAATCATGTTTTCCCCTTGGAATCGCGTGCGTGAGTGGATCGCCGGGCTTGGCTTGACCGAACCGCGCTGCGGGAAGCATCGCGGGGGCTTGCCAAGTCTCCTTGGATCATTTAAATTCCGTTATATGGAATTTAGTTTTGTTATTCGAAATAAACTATAAAAACGAAGCGAATAGAAATGCAATCTTTTTCTGACACCAAGCGCGTCATCCACGCTGCCACCAAGCCCGACGAGACGCTGGAACTCAGCCAGCCGGCGCGGCGCAAACGCACCGCGGGCGTAGGCGAAGGCGCCAATTCGCCCGACTTCATCACCGCGCTGGCGCGGGGGCTGGACGTGCTGCGGTGTTTTCGCCACGGCGTGACCGCGCTGGGCAACCTGGACCTGGCGCGCCTGACCAGCCTGCCCAAGCCCACCATCAGCCGCATCACCTATACGCTGACCGAGCTGGGTTACCTGCGCTATCACCCCGACACCGGCAAGTATTCGCCCGGCTATGGCGTGCTGGCGCTGGGCTTTGGCCTGCTGGCAGGGCTGGAGGTACGCGAACTGGCCAAGGCCTCGATGACCGAATTGGCCCGGGACACCGGCGGCGCGGTTGCGCTGGGCGCCTTCGACGGCGACGCCATGACCTATGTCGAGGCCATCCACGGGTCCTCCGCGCTGTACTTGCGGCTGCCCGTCGGCTATCGCGCCAGCCTGGACAGCGCGATGGGCCGAGCGTATCTGGCCAGCCTGCCTGCCAGCGCCTGCGACGAGGTGCTGGCGCGCCTGGGGGCCGCCGCGCCGCCTGTCGACGCCATTGCCCGCGCCCGCCTGGAGCTGCAGGAATCGGGCTGTTGCTTCGCCATTGGCGAGTGGCAATCTGGCATCAACGCCGTCGCCGTGCCGTTCACGTCCATCACGGGCGAAGGCGTCTTTGTGATGAGCTGCGGCGGCCCCGCCAGCCTGTTGCCGGAAGCGGACTTGCGCACGCGCGTGGGCCCCGCACTGCGCGCTGCGATCGCGGGTCTTGCCGGGGCGTCGGCCTGATCGTCCGGGCGCACGCGGGTCCGGCGTGGCTATCTCGTACAATTCGGAGATTGATCCACCCCTAGCGCCCTCGGAGACCCGTTTGGCCAAACCCACACCAGCCGATCCGCAGATCGACGACCGTCCCTTGCCCCAGGATTTCGAAACGGCCCTGGCCGAATTGGAGTCATTGGTTGCGGCCATGGAAGACGGCTCGTTGCCGCTTGAGCAATCGCTGGCCGCCTACCGGCGCGGCGTCGCGCTCACCCGGGTCTGCCAGGACCGCTTGGCGCAGGCCGAACAGCAGGTCAAGGTTCTGGAAGGCGACTTGCTGCGTCCGCTGGACCCGGCGGCGCTGGATGACGAATAAGAACCCGATGAAGCAAACTCAACTCGCTTTCCCGGAGTGGCTGCAGGGCCGTGTGCGGCACGTCGAAGACGTCCTCGACGACCTGATGCCCCCCGCGGATGTGCTGCCTGTCCGTCTCCACGAAGCCATGCGCTACGCCGTCCTGGGCGGCGGCAAGCGCGTGCGCGCCGCGATGGTCTACGCCGCCGGGCAAGCGTGCCCGGTCAGCGGCAGCGTGCTGGCCATCGAAGCGTCGCTGGACCGCGCCGCCGCGGCGGTGGAATTGATCCACGCGTATTCGCTGGTGCATGACGACCTGCCTTGCATGGACGACGATACGCTGCGCCGCGGCCAGCCCACGACGCACGTGAAGTTCGACGAAGCCACTGCCATGCTGGCGGGCGACGCCTTGCAGCCGCTGGCCTTCGATCTGCTGGCCTCGATGCCGATTGCGCCTGCGCTTATCGTGCAGGCCACGCAGTCGCTGGCGCGCGCCGCCGGCAGCCAGGGCATGGCGGGCGGCCAGGCCATCGACCTGCTCAGCGTCGGCCGTTCGCTGTCGCGCGACGACCTCCAGACCATGCACAGCATGAAGACCGGCGCCATGCTGGCCTGCAGCGTTGCGCTGGGCGGCATCGTCGCGGGCGCCAGCTCGGCGTCGCGCCAGGCGCTGGATGCCTACGCGCAAGCAATGGGCCTGGCGTTCCAGGTCGTGGACGATATCCTTGACGTGACCGCCGACACGGCCAGCCTGGGCAAGACCCCCGGCAAGGACGCGGCGGAGAATAAGCCGACGTACGTGTCGCTCCTGGGCCTGTCCGAGGCGCGCGCGTTCGCCGACGAATTGCGTGAAGCAGCGCTGGCGGCCCTGGCACCGCTGGGCGATGCCGGCGGACGCTTGGCGCAACTGGCCGACTTCATCGTCCTTCGAGACCGCTGATCCGTGACTAGCCCGGCTTGAATCCACGCCGGGTCAACGAACCCCATAAAAGCATGACGACTGATTTGTTGGACCGCATTCAATCCCCGGCAGACCTCAAGCGCCTGGATCGTCGCGAGCTGAAGAAGCTTGCGGACGAACTGCGCGGCTTCGTGCTGGAGTCGGTATCCAAAACGGGCGGGCACTTGTCGTCCAACCTGGGCACGGTCGAGCTCACGCTGGCGCTGCATCAGGTGTTCGACACGCCGCATGACCGGATCGTCTGGGACGTGGGCCACCAGTCCTACCCGCACAAGATCCTGACAGGACGCCGCGCCGGCATGGCGCGGCTGCGTCAAGAAGGCGGGATCTCGGGCTTTCCCAAACGCAGCGAATCCGAATACGACGCCTTCGGCACCGCACATTCCTCGACGTCCATCTCGGCTGCGCTGGGCATGGCGGTGGCCTCGCGTAACGCCGGCGTGCAGCGCCAGCACATCGCTGTCATCGGCGACGGCGCCATGTCGGCCGGCATGGCGTTCGAGGCCATGAACAATGCGGGCGTCACGCCCAACATCAACCTGCTGGTGATCCTGAACGACAACGACATGTCGATCTCGCCGCCGGTGGGGGCGTTGAACCGCTACCTGGCGCGCCTGATGTCGGGCCGCTTCTACGCTGCGGCCAAGAACGTCGGTCGCGCCGTCCTGCAGCACGTGCCGCCGGTGCTTGAGCTGGCACGTCGTTTCGAAGAGCATGCCAAAGGCATGGTCACGCCGGCCACGCTGTTCGAGGAGTTCGGCTTCAACTACGTCGGCCCCATCGACGGCCACGACCTGGACGCCCTGGTGCCCACCCTGCAGAACCTGAAGGCCCTGCAAGGCCTGCAGTTCCTGCACGTGGTGACCAAAAAGGGGCAGGGCTACAAGCTGGCCGAGGCCGATCCGGTGCTCTATCACGGCCCGGGCAAGTTCGACCCCGCCGTGGGCATCCAGCAATCCAAGGCGCCGGGCAAGCGCACCTTCACCCAGGTGTTCGGTCATTGGCTGTGCGACATGGCCGAGCAGGATCCGCGTCTGGTCGCGGTCACTCCCGCCATGCGCGAAGGCAGCGGGCTGGTGGAATTCGAAAAGCGCTTCCCGCTGCGGTATTTCGACGTGGGCATCGCCGAACAGCATGCCGTGACGTTCGCCGCCGGCATCGCCTGCGAAGGGCAAAAGCCCGTCGTCGCCATCTATTCGACCTTCATGCAGCGCGGCTACGACCAGTTCATTCATGACGTGGCCCTGCAGAACCTGGACGTGACCTTCGCGCTGGACCGTGCAGGCATCGTGGGCGCCGACGGCGCCACCCATGCCGGCAATTACGACACCGCCTTCCTGCGCTGCGTGCCGAACATGGTGGTGGCCACGCCGTCCGACGAAAGCGAAACGCGCCTGTTGCTGTCCACCTGTTATCAGTACCCGGGCCCGGCATCCGTGCGCTATCCGCGCGGCGCGGGTTGTGGCGCCGCGGAAGGTGCTGGCCTGGATACCGTCGAAGTGGGCCGCGGCGTGGTCCGCCGCGAAGGCAAGAAGATCGCCATCCTGGGGTTCGGCACCCTGGTGCCGGCCGCGCTGGCCGCCGCCGACAAGTTGGATGCCACCGTAGCCGACATGCGCTTCGTCAAGCCGATCGACCGTGAACTGATCCTGGATCTGGCGGCCCGGCACGATGCGCTGGTCACGCTGGAAGACGCGTCCATCATGGGCGGCGCGGGCAGCGCCGTGCTGGAAACGCTGAGCGCCGCCGGGGTGCAGATTCCCGTGCTGCAGCTGGGGCTGCCGGACGCCTTCATCGACCATGGCGACCAGTCGGCCTTGCTGGCGGGCATCGGCCTGGATGCCGCCGGCATCGAGCGGTCGATCCGTGCCCGCTACGCCGATCTGCTTGCTTGATCGGCTGCGGGGTTCCGGGCAAAGGCGTCGCTTTTGCCCGGAATATGAAACACACTGTTCTGGCCCCGCTAACCTACGGATAGAAGGGTTTTCCCTGGCGGTTGCCAGGGTTTGGGCGATAATGGCCCTCTCTCAAAGTTTCCTAGGCCGTGCGCGAGCGACTGATTGCCTAGACAGGTAAGCTGAAATGAATTCTCCGATCGACCCCGCCATCGTGATGCCCGACGTCCAGAGTTCGGCGGATACCCGGCACATCCCGATTCAACGCGTGGGCATCCGTGGCGTGCGCCACCCCATGCTGATTGAAAGCGGTGATGGCTCGGCCCAAGGCACCGTTGCCAACTGGACGCTGACCGTGGCGCTGCCGCCCGAAGAAAAGGGGACGCACATGTCCCGCTTCGTGGCGCTGCTGGAAAAGTACCGCAGCACCCCCATGACGCCGACGCTGTTTCGCGCCATGGCTGCCGACATGTTGCCGCTGCTGCATGCCGAACGCGGTGACATCACCGCCGCGTTCCCGTACTTCATCAACAAGTCGGCCCCGATCTCCGGCGTGCAAAGCCTGCTGGACTACGAAGTCCAGTGGATTGCCCGCGCCCAGGGCGACGGCGTGGAATTCGAACTCGTCGTGCAGGTGCCCGTCACCAGCCTCTGTCCGTGTTCGAAGGCCATCTCGGAATACGGTGCGCACAACCAGCGCTCGCATGTCACCGTCTCGGCCATCCTGAGCGACGACATCAGCATGGACGGCGTCATCCGCCTGATCGAAGAAGAAGGCTCGTGCGAACTCTGGGGCCTGCTCAAGCGCCCGGACGAAAAGTACGTGACCGAACGCGCCTACGACAACCCGAAGTTCGTCGAAGACCTGGTGCGCGACGTGGCTGCCCGCTTGAACGCGCACCCCGGTATCGCGCGCTATCGCGTCGAAGCCGAAAACTTCGAATCGATCCACAACCACTCGGCCTACGCCGTCGTGGAAGGTTGAACGTTCCGTGAGCCATCCGGCGGCCAGCGACTGGCCGCTTATCGCGGGGCTGCAAGAATGGGAATCGCGGCTGGCCAATCATCTGGCCGGCCGCGGTCGTTTTGGCGTCGCGCTCTACGAGTTCTTCCGCTTTGGCGTGAAGCAGGCCTGGGCTTGCCTGTTCGGCGGCTTGATGTGCGCACTGCTGCTGGGCACGCACTGGTGGTATCCCAAGGATGCCGCTCTGGCCCGCTACGATTTCCTGACCTTGGCCGCGCTGGGCATCCAGGCCCTGTTGCTGGCGCTGCGCATGGAAACCTGGAGCGAGGCCCGCGTGATCCTGATGTTCCATGTGGTGGGCACCGGCATGGAACTCTTCAAGACGGCGGCGGGATCCTGGATCTACCCCGAGGCCAGCGTGCTGCGCATCGGCGGAGTGCCGCTATTCACGGGCTTCATGTATGCGGCGGTCGGCAGCTACCTGGCCCGGGTATGGCGCCTGTTCGATTTCCGTTTCCGCGCCCATCCCCCGTTGGCGCCCACCGTGGCGCTGTCGGTACTGATCTACGTGAATTTCTTCGCGCACCACTTCATCTTCGATTTCCGATGGGCGCTGTTCGCGGGCACGGCCATATTGTTCGCGCGGACCTGGGTGTATTTCCGGATCTGGCGGGTCTATCGCCGCATGCCGTTGCTGCTGGGTTTCGTGCTGGTGGCCTTGTTCATCTGGTTCGCCGAAAACATCGGCACCTTCGCCAACGCCTGGCGTTACCCGAACCAGTCGCACGTCTGGCAATGGGTGTCGATCGCCAAGCTGGGCTCGTGGTTCCTCTTGATGATCATCAGCTATGTGATGGTCAGCATGGTCAACCGGCCGCGGCAAATCGGTGTTGCCGATCTGCCGCAACCGGCAGGCAAGGGCGCCGAAAATAGCCCGTCCCTTATTTCCTGATCTTCCTCTGGCTTGCGTCAGGCTGCCCGATCGGTGATAATCGAGGGCTTTCTTGCTCGACCGCCCATGGTTTTTGGGTAGCGGGCTGCCCCTTGCGGGCCGACGTCTTAACGTGTTGAAACCCTGAAACGGCGTGATCCGTGGCGGTGGTACGGCGCGACACCCATGATGGAAAGCGCGGGTGCGGGACGGTTGGCCAGCGAGACATCCTCAAGGAGTTTTACTCATGCGTCACTACGAAGTAGTGTTTATCGTTCACCCCGACCAAAGCGAGCAAGTGCCCGCCATGGTCGAACGTTACCAAGCGCTGGTCACGGGCCAAGGCGGCTCGGTTCACCGCCTGGAAGACTGGGGTCGCCGTCAACTGGCCTACCCGATCCAGAAGCTCGTCAAGGCTCACTACGTTTGCCTGAACATCGAGTGCGGCCAAGCCACGCTGGATGAGCTGGAACACTCGTTCCGCTACAACGACGCCGTTCTGCGCCACCTGGTCATCAAGACCAAGAAGGCTCAGTCCACGCCCTCGATCATGATGAAGTCGGTTGAGCGCGAAGAAGCCCGTAAGGCTTCGGCTGAAGCAGCGCCGGCTCAGGCCGAGTAAGCAGGGCTCACGCAGAGCTCACTCGTGAAGTCCCCTCGGTGCCTGGCAGGATGAATAAGCTGGAACTCAGCGCCCGCGTTCTTGAATGCGAGCCTTTGCGCCACACTCCCGCCGGATTGCCAGCGCTGGAAATGTTGCTGGCACACGAATCGGAAGTCATTGAAGCCGGCCTTCCGCGCCGCGTTGAATTGACGATTACCGCCGTGGCACTGGGCGATCTGGCGTTGCTGTTGAAGAACACCGCGTTAGGGTCCGAATTGCTGGTGCAGGGGTTTTTGGCTCCCGCCCGCAAGGACTCGGTGAAGATCAAGCTGCATTTGCAGCAGGCACGCAAGATCAGCGGCAGCGCAGGACGCGATCCGCAGGTGGCTTGAAGGGAATGAGCAAGAGGTGCGAGAGCGCCTTCTGAATACGGATAGGTTATGGGAAGTTTGGCCCGGTTATCGATAACCCCCAAGCCCCCTCAAACATAGAGGCACATATCATGGCTTTCTTCGGAAAACGCAAAGAAAAACGCAAATTCACGCAGCAGAACCCGCTCTTCAAGCGTCGTAAGTTCTGCCGCTTCACCGCAGCCGGCGTCGAAGAGATCGACTACAAGGATCTGGACACCCTGCGCGACTTCGTGCAAGAAAACGGCAAGATCATCCCGGCTCGTCTGACCGGCACCAAGGCAATCTACCAGCGTCAGCTGGACACCGCCATCAAGCGCGCGCGCTTCCTGGCCCTGTTGCCTTACACCGACAACCACAACTAATCCGGGGCACTGAAATGCAAGTTATTCTGCTCGAAAAAGTCGTCAACCTGGGCAACCTGGGTGAAGTCGTTCGCGTGCGTGATGGTTACGCCCGCAACTTCCTGATTCCCCAGCGCAAGGCTCGTCGTGCTACCGACGCCGCGCTGAAGGAATTCGAAGCTCGCCGCGCCGAGCTGGAAAAGGTCCAGGCTGAAAAGCTGGCCGCCGCCCAAGCTCTGGGCGAGCGCGTCTCCGGCTTCCAGCTGAAGATCGCTCAGAAGGCTGGTGTTGACGGCCGCCTGTTCGGTTCGGTCACCAATGCCGACATCGCCGACGCGCTGAAGAAGGCCGGTTTCGAAGGCATTGAAAAGGCGCAAGTGCGTCTGCCCAATGGCCAGCTGAAGTCGATCGGCGAGTTCCCGATCCAGGTCGCCCTGCACGCCGACGTTCTCGTCGACGTCACGGTCCTGGTTGAAGGCGAACTGTCCTAAGCCGGTACCCGCAGTACAAAGAAGCCGGCCCGCGCGCCGGCTTTTTTTCTTTTTGCCCCGCCGTCATTGCGTGTAGCCTTTCGGGCATTGCGCAAGAAGCGCGCCATTGTCTTGTACCGAGGACCCTTTGACTCAGCCGCCCGTTCATCACAACGCGCCGCCCGGCCTGCGCGCCTGGCTCGACAGCGTGGATGCCTCGCGTGAACCCTCCGTGCGGGACGTGACGATCGATGGCGTACGCTGCATCATCAAGCGCCGCCGCCCGAGCTTTGGCCGCGGCGTCGCCTATGCGCTGCGCTACGTCCGGGCCTTTCTGCTGGGCGTGGGCTGCAAGCTGTTCCTGGGCGAATTTCCGCGCCCCGGCGTGCTGCTGCGCAACGGCCTGACGCACGAGGCCCAGCGCCTGGCGATGCTGTTGCAGGCCGGTTGCCGGGTGCCCGAAGTGTGGTGGCAAGAGCAAGGCCTGCTGGTCCTGGAATACGTGGGCGAAGACCTGGCCGACCTGATCCGCAACGAGGATTCCACCTCGCAGCTGTGGCTCACCCGTGCGGCTGCCACCGACCTGGCGGCGTTCCACGCCCGCGGCATGTGGCATGGCGGCGCGCAGATCCGCAACGTCACGCTGCGCGATGGCGAGCTGTGGCGCATTGATTTCGAAGAGAACATCGGGTCCACGTTGTCCCGGCCGCTGGCCCAGGCGTACGATCTGTTCCAGATGCTGGCCTCGCTGGTGTCTTTGCGTAAGTTGCCCGACGATGTGGCCCTGGCCCTGGGTAAACTGGCGCTTGACGTCTACCTCGAGAGCAACCCCGACCCCGAGGTCAAAGCCCGCCTGACGCGCCTGGCGCGCGTCCTGTGCGGCGTGGCGACGCCCTTGCGGCCCCTGTTGCGCCGTTTGCCGTCGCGCGACATCCAAGGCTTTTTCCGCGCTGCCGATATCTTGCAGCCGTTACTATTGAAGTTATGAACACACCTGCCGATCCCCAGCTTGAATACCTGCGCGTTCCTCCCCATTCCATTGAGGCGGAGCAGTCGGTGCTGGGCGGCCTGCTGCTGGACAACACCGCGTGGGACCGCATCGCCGACGTGCTGGTCGAAGAAGACTTCTACCGCCATGACCACCGGCTGATCTGGCACCACATTGCACGGCTCATCGGGCTGGCGCGCCCCGCAGACGTCATCACGGTCAATGAATCGCTGATCAGCGCCGGCAAGGCCGAAGATTCCGGCGGCCTGGCGTATTTGAACGCGCTGGCGCACAACACGCCGTCGGCCGCGAACATCCGCCGCTACGCGGAAATCGTGCGCGAGCGCGCCATGTTGCGCAAGCTGGTGTCGATCGCCGACGAGATCTCTTCGGCAGCGTTGAATCCGCAGGGCAAGGAAGCGCGCCAACTGCTGGACGAAGCGGAATCCAAGGTGTTCAAGATCGCCCAGGAAGGCTCGCGCGGCGCTGCGGGCTTCCAGGAGATCCAGCCGCTGCTGACGCAGGTCGTCGAGCGCATCGACGAGCTCTACCACCGCGAAGGCAGTTCGGACGTCACTGGCGTGCCCACGGGCTTCACCGACCTGGACAAGATGACATCCGGCATGCAGGGCGGCGACCTCATCATCGTGGCCGGCCGCCCGTCCATGGGCAAGACCTCGTTCTCAATGAACATCGGTGAACACGTGGCCATCGAGCAGGGCCTGCCCGTTGCCGTGTTCTCGATGGAAATGGGCGCGGTGCAGTTGGCGATGCGTATGCTGGGGTCGGTCGGCCTGCTGGACCAGCACCGCATGCGTACCGGCAAGCTCATCGCCGACGACTGGCCCCGCGTGACGCACGCGGTGCAGCTCATGCAGGACGCGCAGGTCTACATCGACGAGACGCCGGCGTTGAGCCCGATGGAAGTGCGCGCGCGCACGCGCCGCCTGGCCCGCCAATGCGGCCAGCTGGGCCTGATCATCATCGACTACCTGCAACTGATGTCAGGCAACGGCTCCGGTGAAAACCGGGCGACCGAAGTGTCGGAAATCAGCCGCTCGCTCAAGGGCCTGGCCAAGGAACTGAACTGCCCGCTGATCGCGTTGTCGCAGCTGAACCGAAGCCTGGAGCAGCGCCCCAACAAACGCCCCGTGATGAGCGATCTGCGCGAATCCGGCGCTATCGAACAGGACGCAGACGTGATCCTGTTCATCTACCGCGACGAGGTCTACAACCCCGATTCGCCGGATAAGGGCACGGCCGAGATCATCATCGGCAAGCAGCGTAACGGGCCGATCGGCACGGTGCGCCTGACGTTCCAGGGCTCCAGCACGCGCTTCTTGAACTTCTCGGGCGCGCAACCTCGCGACATGTACTGACGCGCCGACGGCGCCCCAAAAAAAACCGCGCTACGGCGCGGTTTTTTTATGCTGCGGCAAGGCTTCAGCCGTCGGCTTCCGGGCGCTTGCCGTAGCGGGCAGCCAGGACGCCGCATACCATCAACTGGATCTGGTGGAACAGCATCAGGGGCAGCACGATGGCGCCGACCGCATGGCCGGCGAACAGCACCTGCGCCATCGGGATGCCGCTGGCCAGGCTCTTTTTCGACCCGCAGAAGAGCAGGGTGATGCGGTCTTCCACATTGAAGCCCAGCAGCTTGCCGGCCACTGCCGACAGGCCCAACGCCAGCGCCAGGATCACGGCGCAGCACACCACGAGGCCGACGAGCGCGGGGATGGGCGTGGTGCTCCACAGGCCTTCATTGATGGCCTCGGAGAACGCCGTGTAGACGACCAGCAGGATCGAGCCCTGGTCGACGAACTTCAGCATCGCCTTGCGCTTGTGCACCCAGGCGCCGATCCAGCGGCGGGCGAACTGGCCCAGCACGAAGGGCAGCAGCAGTTGCAGCATGATCTTGCCGACCGCGTCGAACGAGATCGGCGCGCTGCCGGCGTTGGCCACGACCGTGCCCACCAGCAGCGGGGTCAGGAAGATGCCCAGCAGGCTGGAGGCCGACGCGCTGCACACGGCGGCGGGCACGTTGCCGCGCGCCATGGACGTGAACGCGATGGCGGACTGCACCGTGGCCGGCAGGCAGCACAGGAACAGGATGCCCAGGTACAGCTCGGGCGTCACCAGCGGTTCCAGTACCGGCTTGAGGGCCAGGCCCAGCAGCGGAAACATCAGGAACGTGGCCGAGAAGATCGTCAGGTGCAGCTTCCAGTGCGTCAAGCCCGCGATGATGGCCTCGCGGGACAGGCGCGCCCCGTGCAGGAAGAACAGGAGGCCGACGGCGATGTTGGTGATCCAGCCGAATATCACGACGCCTTGCCCGTGCGCGGGCACGATGCTGGCGATGATGACGGTGCAGATCAGGTAGAGGGTGAAGCGGTCGGGCAGAAGGCGGGCAAGGCGTGACATGGAGGGGTAAAGGGCAAGTCGGAAAAGCGGCGGCGCGCGAAGGGGCGCCGGAAACGGGGCGTATTGTAGTCCCGTGTCCGCTCAGGCCCTAGGGGCCGTTGCCATTGAGCTGTGCCTAGCCCTGGTCCTGGGGCGTCATGGCCAGCGCCAGATCGAAAGCGGCGACCAGCGAAGCCTGGTCGGCCACGCCGCGGCCGGCGATGTCGAAAGCGGTGCCGTGGTCGACGCTGGTGCGCACGAAAGGCAGGCCCACCGTGACGTTCACGCCATGGTCCAGCCCCAGGTACTTGACCGGGATCAGGCCCTGGTCGTGGTATTGCGCCACGACGATGTCGAATTCGCCCCGGCGGGCGCGCATGAAGATGGTGTCGCCGGGCCACGGGCCGCTGGCGTCGATGCCTTCGGCGCGCGCGCGGGATATGGCGGGTTCGATGATGTCGATGTCTTCACGGCCGAACTTGCCGCCTTCGCCGGCATGCGGGTTCAGGCCTGCCACCGCCACCCGGGGCTTTTCGATGCCCATCTGCCGGCAGGCGCGGTCGGCCAGCCGCATGGCGGTCAGTTCAGCGTCGGGCGTGATGCGGGCGATGACGTCCGCCAGCGCCACGTGGATGGTGACCAGCAGCACGCGCAGTTCGTCGTTGGCCAACATCATGGCGAAGTCCTGCGTGGCCGAACGCTCGGCCAGGATCTCGGTATGGCCGGGGTAGTCGATGCCCGCTTCGTGCATGGACTTCTTGTTCAGCGGCGCCGTGACGATCGCCCGGATACGGCCGGCCTGCGCGTCGTCGATGGCGGCGCACACGTAGTCATAGGCGCCCCGTCCGGCGGCGGCGCTGATCTGCCCGGCAGGCAGGTCGGCGGGCAGCGCCGGGCTACAGGCGATGACGTTGATGCGGCCGGCATCCAACCGGGCCTCGCCCACGTCGGGCACTTCAACGATGTCCAGGCGCGCGCCCAGTTGGGCTGCGGCGCGGCGCAATGCACCGGTGTCGCCATACACCACGCAAGGCGCGTTCAGGCCTTGCGCATAGGCTTTGACGACGATTTCGGGGCCGATGCCGGCGGCATCGCCCATGGTGATTCCCACGGGCAGGAGAGCGTTCACGATGCTTTGTCTTTAGGAGGATCGATGACGCCGCATTCGAACGTGACCGTCGCACGCTTGGAGCCCAGGCCCGTCGCATGGTTGGACGTCACCTTCGGCTTCTGCAGCTTGCGGCCGATGGATTGGCAATACTGGTCGGCGCGTTGCAGCGTCTGGTTCTTCAGCTCAACCCAGGTCAGCAGCTGCGTGCCCGAACTGTACGTGACGCTGTACGTGTTCTTGTCGACGGACGTGACCTCGCTCATGCTGGAGCAGGCAGCAAGCAAGGTCAGCAGGGCGGCGGCGGGGGCAAGGCGTGCAAGCATGGGTCGTCCAGGAATCTCGTTATCCGCCATTACAACACTATGTCGGGCCGCGAGAAAAGGCGGGGGCACGAGGCCGGCGCGTCAGGGCGCGGCGACCGCGCTGCGTCGGTCCACTTTACGGCTCAGGACGATCGACGTCTGCGTCTGCTTGACGCCATCGATCAGGCCGATGCGGTCCAGCAGTTCGTCCAGCTGCTCGTGGGTTTCGCAACGCAGGAAGATCAGATAGTCGTACGGGCCGCTGACGGAAGACACTTCCTCCACTTCCGGCATGCGCTCCAGCTCGCGGATGACGGCGGCGGGCGTCTTGGGCAACACGCTGATGAAACAGTACGCGCGCACGGCCGCCTCTTCCAGCAGGCGGCCCAGGCGCACGCCATAGCCCGAGACGATGTGCTCGCGTTCCAGCCGGGCGATGCGAGCCACCACCGTGGTGCGGGCCAGCCCCAGCTTGCGCGCCAGGATGGCAGCGGGTTCCCGCGCGTTGGCGGAAAGCAGGCTGAGCAGTTGCCGGTCGATGGCGTCGAGTCGTTCGTTCATGCGGTGGGCACAGGGCGGGAAGGAGAGTGCCGACGGTACAGGCGCCGGCATGCCCGCGTCAATGCGCGTCGACAGGCGCCAGGGCGGGACGTGCGGCCTAGCCGTCGGATTCCGGCGGTATCCCGCCATGATAGATGCGGCCGTCGAACTCGAAGCGGGTGATTGTTTTGTGCGCGGCGTCAAAGATGCGGTCGCGGCTGGCGGCGTCCAGCCCGTCGTGATCGGCAAAGCGGAAGCGGCACAGGTCGATGTCGCTGTCGTAGAACACGGTGTGCACGAAGCGGCTGACGTCGGACTCGTGGGCGAAATGCGCGAACTCGCGCAACTGCTCCATTTCGTGGAAGGCGCCGTTGCGGCTGACGAGCAGCATGCCGAATTTGCGCTCCTCGTCGGGCTCCGGCTCCGGCGCGGGCGGCGCCTCGCCGGCCAGCGGGTCTTCGTAGTCGAAATGGGCGCCGGCCTCGCGCATGGCGGCCAGCACCTTCTGCCAGTCCTGCTCGTCCAGCGTCAAGCGGGCCATCATATAGAACAGACGCTGCCGGCCCAGTTGGCGGGGCTCGGGGCCGCCGGCATAGCTGGGCCACGGGGTGGCCGCGTCCAGTCCGGCTAGTTCCGCCATGCGTGCGTCGCTGTAGCCCAGGCGGTCCTGCAGCCGTTGCAGGGACTGGGCGTCCGGGGGGGCGTAATGCTGGATCGTCTTCATGAGCGCGCTCCGGTGGCCCGGGGCGCCGTGGATAGGGCCGGGGGCGTGCGCCGCGATGCCCTTGCGGCTACGCTTGATGCTAGCGCGGCGCGTGGCGCTTGCCTAGCGCCGGCTCGGCTGGCGGGCGCCATGCTAGGATTTGCGCCGATTATCAATGCCAGGAGGCTACACATGGACATCCAGGAACAAATCGCCGTCATCGTGCACACCATTTCGCATCAGGGCGGCCGCATCGATGCGCTGAATTCGACCTTGCTGTCGATGCTGCATCTGGTCAAGGCCTCGCCGGGGCTGCGCGAAGCGATCGAGGCGCAGCTGGAGCAGAACTATTCCAGCCTGCTGGCCCGCTCCGAAAATCCGCAGTACGTGGCGGGTTTCGAAAGCGTGCGCGACATGATCGCGACCGCATTGAAGTAGGGCGTCGCAAGCAGGAAGTTACCCACAGCTTCTGTGGACAAGCCTTGGGATAGTGCGGGCATAGATCCGCAATTTCCTTTAATTACAAGGACTTGGAAGGGGCGGTCAAAGGTGGCTCCTTTTGCGCTTTTCGGGCGCCTGTTTCAATGTCCTACGCGGGACGCCGCAAGCCGGGTAATATGCGGCCCCATGCGGAATCAGTATCGATTGGAACCCCGGGGCCCGGCCATGTTGGCCCGTGTCTCGGAAGCGGCAAAGCTGGCGGCGTTCGACCCCGGCAAACTCACTCCCGAAGCGCGCCAGAGCTGGGAGCGCATGGGGCATGGCTTCAAGGCCTGGCACGACTTCGACCAGCGCCATCCCATCCTGCGCCGCCTGGCGCTGCTGCCGCTGATCGGCGGCTGGTACCGCAAGGCTCGGCGGCGGCACGTGCTGCACGCAAGCGGCCGCGTCGTCTGTTGACGGCGGCTTAACGTCTGAGCCTGGCGATCAGGTGATACGCCAGCCCGATCACCACGCCGATCACGGCGGCCACCGCCAGCTTGGTTTCCACGCCGTGCAGGCGTCCCAGCAGGGATTCGATGGTTTGCCCGAAGGCGTAGCCCAGCAGGCTGAAACACACCGCCCAGATCACCGCTGCAATTGCGTTCAACACCAAAAAGCGCAGCGGCGGTACGCGCGACATGCCCAATGCCACCGGGCCGACGGTACGCAGGCCATACAGGAAGCGCAGGCTCAGGATGAAGCCGTGCGGGTAGCGGTCGACCAGGGCCAGGGCGCGTTCGAAGGCGGGCTTTTCGCGGATGCGCCGCACCAGCCGGTGGTCGCGATAGCGGCGGCCCAGAAAGAACAGCAACTGGTCGGCTACGAAGGAACCGGCGAAGGCGCACAGCATCACGTAGGGCAGATGCAGCAGATGCTGGTGCGCCAGGAAACCGGCGAACACCACCACGCTTTCGCCTTCGAGGAAGGTGCCGCCGAGTACAGCCCATAAGCCGTAGTCGACGATGAACTGGTGCAGTGCCGGATTCATCCCGCGCGCTCGCCGACGATGCGTGCCAAGGTCTGCAACGCGCGAGAGATTTCGGGTGTGGTGCGCTGGCCGCAGCTGATCCGCAGGAAGTGGTTGTAGCGCGTGCCGTTAGAGAACATCGCGCCGGGCGCGACTCGGATGCCCTCTTGCAACGCGGCCTCGAAGACCTCCATGCCCGACCGGCCGCCGGGCATCTCTACCCACAGCAGCATGCCGCCTTGCGGCACGCTCAGGCGGGTGCCGCGAGGGAAGTGCGCGGCGATGGCTTCGGCCGTCTGGTCGCGCTGGACCTTCAATTGCCGGCGCAGCCGCGCCAAGTGCCGGTCATAGGCGCGCGACCCCATGAATTCGGCCACGGCGATCTGCGCCAAGGGTTCGTTGGGGCGGCTTTGCGCAAACTTCAGCATGGCGATGCGGGCCTTCCAGCGGCCCCCCAGCAACCAGCCCAGGCGCATGCCGGGCGCCAGGGTCTTGTGCATGGACGAGCAATAGATGACGTTGCCGGTCGCGTCCCAGGATTTGGCCGCGGCCAGCGGCGTGTCGTCGTCGGTCAGCGCGCCATAGGTGTCGTCTTCGATCAGCGGCACTTGCTGGCGTTCGCACAGCGCCACCAGACGGGCCTTTTCGGCATCGGGCATCACGCAACCCAGCGGGTTCTGGAAATTGGGCACCACCACGACCGCACGGATGTTTCCGTGCGTCTGGAATGCCAGGTCCAGCGCCTCGATGGACAGGCCGTTCTGCGGACTGGTGGGAATCTCAAGCGCCCGCATGCCCAGGCTTTCCAGGATCTGCAGCAGGCCGAAGTAGGTCGGCGATTCGACGGCGATGGTGTCGCCAGGCCGGGCGACCGCGCGCAGCGCCAGGTTCAGGGCTTCGATGCAGCCGTGCGTGACGATGACGTCGTCGGGCGTGGCATTGATGCCGTTGGCCAGTGCCCGGCGCGCCAGTACCGTGCGCAGCTCCGGGTGGCCCTGCGGCGGAACGGGGCTGACCAGCACCTGCGGCGTCATACGCAGGGCGCGCGTCATCGCTTGCTTGAGCTCTTCCATCGGATAGGCCTCGGGCACGGCCGCGGCCAGCGCGAAATTGGCGCTGACGGGATGGGCTTCGCACTTGGCGATGAAGTCCGAGACGCGGTCATGAATACCTACGTATTGCGCCGCCCCTAGCGTCTGCCGGATGTCGGGCTCGTTGACCGGGGGAATGCTGTTGCGCCGAGGGTGCAGGACGAAATAGCCCGAACGGGGCCGGGCTTCGATCAGCCCGTCGTCTTCCAGCTGGCGGCAGGCTTGCAGCGCGGTGGACAGGCTGACGTGATGGGTGCGCACCAGCGTGCGCACCGAGGGCATGCGCTGGGCCGGAGCCAGCACGCCCGTCTGGATGGCGCGCCGGTAATGGTTCGCCAGGCGTAGGTACAGCGGTTGTGGGTCCATGCGCCGATCATGCTCCCCGAGGTTGGAATGAGGGTAGGCACAGATTGATGAAAAGTACACCATAACAGCGCCAAAATCGAGCATCTGCATCGGTACAGAAAGGTTCGGAGTGTGGCTGTTGCGCAAAGCAGGGCGCGCGTAGCCTGTGATGGTCCGACTGGAGATCATCATGAATGCCGAACCTTATGCCCAACCCCTGGCCCGTCGCCTGGAAATCGCCGCCGGCGCGAGCCGGCAACTGACGCTGCGAGCCGGGGCCACTTTGGTATGCATGGCCGGGAGCGTGCACGTGCAGGAGACCTCGATCGGGGCCCAAGCCGCGGGTGGCCTGGGTTTGCCGATGTCCGCCCGGGTCAACGCGGGCGAGGCGCATGGGGTGGGCTATGGCGGTGTCGTGCAGGTAACGGCAATTCGCTCGGCCGACGTGATTTGTCTGGACGTTCCCGGGCCCTTGGACCGGTTTTTCGGCCTCGCGGCGAATATTTTTCGCACGAATGGGGCAAAAAACACGAATAATCGCCTGGGTGCGCTGCACAAGATTTCAAAATGAGGTATGATTCACACATCAGACGCGGGGTGGAGCAGTCTGGCAGCTCGTCGGGCTCATAACCCGAAGGTCGTAGGTTCAAATCCTGCCCCCGCAACCAGTTTCAAGAGAACAAGCCGCGATTCCCATCGCGGCTTTTTTTCGTCCTTTTTTCGACCGGGACTTGCCCTGGGTCAATCCTTTGTTCCAGCCCGGAGTTTCCCGGGTGTTGCCAGCCGCACAGCGCGGCGACGCTGAGCTACCATGGGTCACGCGCGCTAGTTCGCCGCACTCGAGGAGGGTCCATGGGTACCGCAAAATACGATCATCCTGGTTACGTCGCCGACACCGGCGCTGAAGGCAAGTACCACGTAGGCATCTGGTGCCCGCACGGTTATCCCGCCCATATCCATATCGGCCGGCCTGCGGAACGCGGTGATCCCCAGGCGCTCTTGCGCCTGCGCATTCCCGATGGCGTCTTCCAATCGCTGCCGGACGATCCCGAAACCCTGTGCCGCCGCGCCCTGGGCCAGGCCATGGACGCCGGCTTGCTGCGCTCCGTCGCCGTGGATGGCGAGTATCAGGAGCTGCGTTTCCAGCTGGACGCGGAACCGTGGTCGGGTCCGATGCAGGCGGCGGGTAACGCCTGACGCGGGAAGTTGCCCACAGCGACTGTGGACAAGCCTTGGGATAGCCTTTGCGCATGTCCGAATTGTCCAGTCATAACAAGGGCTTGGCGCCTGCGGTCAATAAGTGGCCGGCGCCGGGCCTTTTTATTGTCGGGCCAGTCCTGAAGTGGGCAGTCCGAAGTGGGCCGGAGCGTCATGCGACAATCCTCCCCCTCGCGGCCCGCGCCGCGTATCCCCGTGTTGACCCCTTCGATATTGCCTCCATGCCGAGTCCTATACTCCTGTCCGCTCCCGCCTTGACGGCGCCGGCGCCATGACCGTGAATGTTTCCAAACGCGTCGCCGTGATTGGCGGCGGTCCGGCCGGCCTGATGGCGGCCGAGGGGCTTGCCGGCCAGGGCCTGCAGGTGGACGTGTTCGATGCCATGCCTTCGGTGGGCCGCAAGTTCCTGATGGCGGGGCGGGGCGGGTTGAATTTGACGCATAGTGAATCGGCGGGCCCTTTCCTGGCACGTTACGGCGATCGCGCCGTGCAGGTGGCGCCCTGGCTTTCCGTCATGGACGCCACTGCGTTGCGCGACTGGGCGCATGAACTGGGCATCCAGACCTTCGTGGGTTCGTCGGGCCGCGTCTTCCCTGAAGAAATGAAAGCCGCGCCGTTGCTGCGGGCTTGGCTTGCCCGGTTGCGCGCCTCTGGCGTGCGCTTCCATATGCGGCATCGTTGGCTGGGGTGGGCCGCAAGCGATGCGCCTTCCGCAGATGGGTTGCGGTTCGACACGCCCGAGGGCGTGCGGATGCTGGCGGCCGATGCCGTGGTTCTGGCTTTGGGCGGAGGCAGTTGGGCGAAGCTGGGTTCCGATGGCGCCTGGGTCGCCGGCTTGCAGGCGCATGGCGTCGATGTGGCGCCGCTGCGCCCCGCCAATTGCGGGTTCGACGTCGCGTGGACGGAGCACTTCCGCGAGCGGTATGCGGGCCAACCCGTCAAATCCGTTGCCATGTCGTGCGCGCTGCCATCGGGCGGCGTGCTGGCCCGGCAGGGCGAATTCGTGGTGTCGGAAACGGGCATCGAGGGCAGCCTCGTCTATGCGCTGTCGGCCCCATTGCGCGACCGGATCGACAAGCAGGGCCACGTCGTCGCCATGCTGGACCTGGCGCCCGACTGGACGCAAGAAAAAGTCACCGCGGCGGTCACCCACCCGCGGGGGGCGCGTTCGATGTCCAGCCATCTGCAAAGCCGCATGGGACTGACAGGCGTGAAGGCGGGGTTGCTGCGCGAATGCGCGTCAGCAGACGATTTCAAGGATCCCGAGCAACTGGCGCTGCGGATCAAGGCGCTGCCGTTGGCGCTTGTGCGTGCGCGCCCCATCGACGAGGCCATCAGCACCGCAGGCGGGGTGACGTTCGATGCCGTCGACGCCGGCCTGATGCTGCGATCGGCGCCGGGCGTGTTCGTGGCCGGAGAAATGCTGGATTGGGAAGCGCCGACCGGCGGCTACCTGCTGACGGCCTGCATGGCCAGCGGACGGGTTGCGGCGGCAGGCGCGACGGACTATCTGGCTGGCAAGCCTTAAGGCTGCGGCCTTCGCCTATCAGGAACCCGTGGGGTAGGGCGCCATGCCCAGCGGTGTGCGTGGCGCAAGGTCGCCTACGACATGGCCGACGACGGGCGGGCCACCTTCAGGTTGCGTGATGATGCCGATGACGCGCGTGATGGCGCTGGCGGGAATATCGGTGCCATGCGCGGGATCCTGCACCAGTTGCCAAATGGTGGCGCTGGCAGGATCGGCATCCTCTTGCGTTTCCGCCGAGGTGTCCAGGCAGCTGCGGGCAAAGAAGGACCAGTCAGACGCGCTGCACGGCAATCCGTGCGCAGTCGCCAAACGGGCCAGGGCCAACGGCGCATCCGGCTGGCCCGCGGCGTGTTGGGCGGCGGCGCCCAGTGAGACGTCCAGCGACAGCAGGCGGAGAAACTCTACGACATTGTCCGAATTCATTGTGGGGGTCTCCTGTAGCTGCTCTGGTTCATGCCGGCGGCCGACGGCCGACCGGTTAAAAGGGGCGTTTCAGCCTGGGCCTTGTCCCAGCATCGACACCAGCGATTTTTTCAGTCGGGCTGAAAAAATCGGTACCGTATGAGAAACGCCGTTCCGGTCGACGCCTTCCTTCAGTTCGACCGATTGCCCAAGGAAGATTTCCGGCGCGGCGTTGATTTCGTTGTAGCGGGCAAGCAATTCGTCAACGTGTTCTTGCGCGTCAGCCAGCGTGCTGCTGTCCGCGAGCTTGCCGGCGGCATGGGCTTGCAGGATTCGGTGCAGATCGTCGATGAACAGCGCCAATGCCGCTTGTCCACGGCATTGCGGCTGTTCCCAGCCCCAGCCCTGGGGGGCTGCGCCAGCGTTCTGCGGTACAGGTTTTTTGTTCATTTTCGAATCCTAATCCATTGCCGGCAAATACGCGACAGCCGCGGCCGGGGCCGCATTGTAGGTCGGAGGGGCTTACCAGCGGGCGGGGGCGGGCGGTGGCCCCTCATGCGCCGGAAAGTGGGGCAAGACTTCCTCGGCCAGTTCCTGGATCACCTCGGCAGCGGGCCGTGCTGAGAACTGGATGCCCAGCGCCGCGTGGTTGACACCCGCCTCCTGCCAGCGCGCCAGCAGATCAAGCAGGCCCCGACGTCCCGTGCGCAGGACGTAGCCGCCTTGCATGGGCGTGCGCGGGTGGTCCGGGTCGGCGCTCAGGTCCAGCCATTCGTTGGTGGCATGCGGCCGAAATCCGGCGTCGGGAATCCGTGCGCGCCAGGCGCGGATCTTCTGCGCCAGCCGTTGCGGACCCGCGTCGTCGTGCGTGCTATCGGGGTAGGTCAGCCAGCCATCCGCGTGTTCGGCTACCCATTGCGGCGTCTGCTGGCAGGAACCCGTGATCAGCAGCGGGACGCGCCCCGCCGCCGGTTTGGGCAGAAGCTGAGGGCCCGCCAGGCGGCCCAGCGGGGAATCGATGGCGCCATGGGGGGCATGCATCAATTGGCGGAAGTAAGACACGGTTTGCGCGAAACGCTCGCCGCGCTGCGCAGGATCCAGTCCATACGCGGGGAACTCGACGGGGCGGTCGCCCGAGGCGATGCCCATGACGAGCCTGCCGCCAGACAGGCGGTCAAGCGTGGCGGCCGCCTTGGCCAGGTCGATCGGATGCCGCAAGGGAAAGACTGCGCTGCCGGTGGCAAGCGCGATGCGCTCGGTGCGGGCCGCCAAATAGGCTAGATAGGAAAAGGGGTCGAAGACCTGGCCCGCGTCGCCAAAGTTCGGGTCGAACAAGGGCACGTCGCGGACCCACACGGCGGCGAAGCCCCGGCGGTCCAGGTCGGCGACCAGGTGGGCCTGCCCTTGCAGCACCGCCATGTCGCCTTGGTAGAAGCGTAAGGGCAGGAAAATGCCTATCGTCAGTTGGTTGGGAGCGAACATGCGCCGGTAGCCCGGGTGCATGGCGAAGGCGGGCGCCGAGACGCCGGCAGGTGTCGAAGGGACAGTCGGAGAGTCAGTCATGGAATCGGGGGCAGGAGGTCAGGAAGTCAGGGGCCGACGGCCGGTTGGGGCAGGGTGATGCCGCGTTGCACGGCGGGGCGCTGGCTGGCTCGCTGATGCCATGCGCTCAGGTGTTCATGCTGGCTGAAGTTGAATTCGACGATCTGCGCGATGTGCATCCAGCCGAAGGTGGCGATATCGGCGATGGAAAACTCGTCGCCGGCCAGCCACGGGCGCTGCGCCAGGCGCGCGTCGAGGACGGCGAAGGTGTCTTCACTCAGGCGGCGAACGCGCTGGATGGCCGCGTCATGGCGCTCGGCCGCAAAGCATTCGGCATGCACGCGCTGGCCCAGAAGAGGGCCCATGCTGGCGCTATGGAACATCAGCCAGGTAATGGCTTCCCATCGCCCCTTGGTGTCGCCGGGGAGCAGGCGTCCGGTCTTGTCGGCCAGGTACAGCAGGATGGCGGCCGACTCGAACACGGTGATGCCCGTGGCGGCGTCATGCAGCACGGGAATGCGGCCATGGGGATTCAGCGCCAGGAAAGCGGGATGGCGGTGCTCGCCCTGTTCGATGCGCACGTGGTGGAGGGTGTAGGGCAGCGCCAATTCCTCCAGCGCGATAGTGATCTTGAAGCCGTTGGGCGAGCTGTCCGTATAGAGATGCAAGGTTGGGACGGTCATGGACATGGAAAGGAGTCTGGCTATTGCCTGGACTACAGGCTTGATCCCATTCTGTATTCCACGTCGAGCCTCGTAAAACGATCATTTCTGGCACAAGAAGAGAGATTTTCTAACGTTAAAGAGAGCAAGCTGCCGGCGTGTTCGAGAAATCGCTCGCGTGGCCGGATCACAACGGTCCCGCCGCCGTGTCCGGATGATGCGCAGATGAGGGCCTTTGGGGTATGCTGGCTTCGGTTTCCACGCCCAGACAGGAGAGGTTTATGAAGAACAGAGTCGTTCTCGTCATGCTGCTTTCGATCGCCGCCCTTACGGCCGGCTGCAATACCGTTGCGGGCGCTGGCAAGGACATCCAGCGAGGCGGGGAGAAGATCGAGGGCGCAGCGAAGTAAGCTGCCCTACCGCTGCCGCACAGCCGGCTCAAGGCCACGCCAGAAATGCCCAGACATTTCCCGCGTGGCCTTTTTGCAGCCGCTGGCATAATCGCGGGAGTCCGAAATTCAATGCGGGAAGAATCATGCGCAAGTCAGTATGGGTAGGTGTAACGTTGGCGGCATTGTTGGCCGGTTGCGCAAGCAAGGGCGTCTACGAGGCCGACACCGTGAAGAAAGAGACCTTCAGCGTCGACACCAATTACCAGGCCGCCTTCCGCCGTGGCGGTGAATATGTCCGCTCCTGCCATGTGAACGTGCAGCATGCCTATGGCGTCGCCTATGCCTGGCGCCATTCACTGGGCGAAAAGGGCGCGCCCGATGAGATCCAGCTGTACAAGGTGGGCGAACCCGCCACCGTGCTGGAACTGATTTCGGCGGAAGCCGATGGTCCCGCCAAATCCAAGGTGACGGTGACCGTGCTGGGCAAAGGGCGTTGGGATGCGGCCGAAATCGCAGCTGCCCGCGCCTCGATTCAGAGCGCGACGCCCGTTTGCCGCACAGGCAACGGCGGCTGACGCATGGATCCCCGCGCGCAGCAGATCCGGTCGACAGGCATCGCGTTCTCGCTGCTGGCGGGGGCGTTCCGCTTCCTAGGGTGGTTGAACGGGGGCGCAGCATTGGCCCTGGTGGCCTTTTCACTGGGGATCGTGGGCGGCGACATCGCCGCGCCGGACCTCCAGTTGCCGCTGGCCCTGTTTCTGGCCGGATTGCTCGTGTCGTGCCTGGGGCTGCTGTTCGCCTACCTGGCGCAGGTCAGCCTGTTGCGTCAGGGCTACACGGGGCACCTGACGCGCGGCCATTGGCCGGCCCAGTTGTTGGCGATGATTTGCTATCTGCTCGGCGCCCTGGCGTTCTGCGCGGCGTGCTGGTTCTCTCTGGGGCAGGGGGTGGCGGACGCCCAACAAATGACGTCCTACGCCAGCCGTTAGAATTCAAGGGTAAACCCGTGTACGCAAAAGTGTTGGACTTGCACTTACGTTGAGAATAATATGCGCGGTGCGTATATAAATCCTCTTTCTTGGGGCCCGTCATGACCATCTCCCAGCAAGCCTTCCTGCGCGACGCCATGCGCCGCCTGAACCTCACGCGCGACGTGTTCGCCACCCGGATCGGCGTGAAACGCCGGGCGTTGGATACTTGGTTGCTGCCCGAAGGCTCGCAGGAATTCCGCGCCATGCCGGAAGTGGTGCAGCGCTTCGTCAGCGAAATCGTGCAAAACGGCGTCTTGCTGGAAAAGTATACGCAAAGCGTACAAGACGGCCCCTTGCGCGAGCGCATCGCCGTCGAAGGCAAGCATCAGCTGTTGTCGGTGGACCAATTCACCCGCGAATCGGTCGAAGACTTGTTCCGCGTGGCTGACATGATGCAGCCCATCGCGCGCCGCCAGAAAGTGTCGCGCGTGCTGGAAGGCGCCGTGCTGGGCAACCTGTTCTTCGAAGCCAGCACGCGTACCCGCGTCAGCTTCGGTTCGGCGTTCTGCCGCCTGGGCGGCTCGGTCTGCGACACGACGGGCTTCACGTTTTCGTCGATGGCCAAGGGCGAATCCATCTATGACACCAGCCGCGTCATGAGCGGCTACGTGGACGCCATGGTGATCCGCCATCCGGACCAGGGTTCGGTCGCGGAATTCGCGCGCGCCACCAACATCCCGGTGGTCAACGGCGGTGACGGCCCGGGTGAACACCCCAGTCAGGCCCTGCTGGACCTGTACACGATCCTGACCGAGTTCTCGCGCCTGGGCAAGTTGCTGGACGGCGCCCACATCGCCATGGTTGGCGACTTGAAGTACGGCCGCACCGTGCATTCGCTGATCAAGCTGATGGCGCTGTACAAGAACGTGAAGTTCTCGCTGGTGTCGCCGAAAGGCCTGGAAATGCCCAGCTACATCATCGAGCAGGCCAGCCGCAACGGCAACGTGATCGAACAGAAGACGTCGCTGGCCGAAGGCCTGTCCGGCGCCGACGTGATCTACGCGACGCGTGTGCAGAAAGAGCGCTTCGCCAACGAAGAAAACGAAGGCTACACGCCGGACTTCCAGATCAACCGCGCCATCATCGACGCGTATTGCAGCCCCGAGACCATCGTGATGCACCCGCTGCCGCGCGACAGCCGTCCGGGCGCCAACGACCTGAGCGTGGATCTGAACCACGATCCGCGCCTGGCCATCTTCCGCCAGACCGACAACGGCATCCCCATCCGCATGGCGATCTTCGCGGTGCTGCTGGGCGTGGAAGGCCTGGTGCAGCACTCGCTGCGCGATGTGACCTGGCAGCACCCGTCGCACGTTGGCCCCGACGACTCCGTCTTCCACGGCCTGGAATAAGCGCGCCGGCGTCCAGCCCCCGCCGCCTGGCTGCGCCACGGCGGGGCAGTCATTGAGATTTGAAGGATAATCCGCGCTGTCTTTCTGTCGCGTGTCGCTCCTCGACACGCGTGGAAAATTTTGGGGCGGATGATCTTATGTCTTCGAGCAATAGCGCGGTTCCGGTGTGGACGGGCGGCGCGGGCCAGGCGTGCTACCTGAGTGCGTCCAACGCGCAAGCCTGGGAAGCGGTCTATCAATCGGTCGACGCCTATACGCGCGGCCAGGTCGCGGCGGTGGTGGGCGATAGCGCCAAAGAACTGGTGGACGCCTTTTATTCCACCTTGCTGGCGGATGCCGAGGCGGGGCCCCGCCTGTCCCACGAGATCGTCGCGACCCGCCTGCACAGCGGCATGAAGCACTGGCTGAAAGGCCTGCTCTGTGTGCGCGACCAGGGTGATATCGCCGCGTTGATGGCGACCCAGAAGAAGGTGGGCGAAGTGCATGCCCGCGTCCATATCCCGATCCATCTGGTGATGGCCGGCGCCCGCATCCTGAAGAACGAAATCGCCGAACGCCTGCGCGCAAGCGACCTGGATGGGACGGCGGCCTCCATTGCCACGCAGTACGTCTGTAATCTGTTCGATCTGGCGATCGAGCAGATGAGCCGCGCCTTCATGCGCGATATCAACCGCGGCGCGCGCAACGACGAAGCGTACCGCTTGTTTGCGCTGGGGCAGAACATCTCGACCGAACGCGAGCGCCAGCGCGCCGCGCTGCTGGAATGGAGCCAGGCCGTGCTGATCGGCCTGCATTACCGCGCGCCGGAGCAGGCGTTGCCGCGGCTGGCGGCCTCGGAGTTCGGGTTGTGGCTGCAGCACAAGGGCGGCGTGCTGTTCGAAAGTGCGCCAGCGTTGCGTCAGATCACCGAAGCTGTGACGCGGCTGGACGACGTGGTGCTGCCGCGATTGATGCTGGCGGACGCGCAGCAGCAGGTGTCGATGCCCGATCAGGTGCGCGAGCTGCAGGAGTTGGTGGCGCGCATCAAGCATCTGCTCAATGGCCTGTTCGACATGGTGGCCGAGATCGAGAGCGGCAGCGACCCGCTCACCAACGTGCTGAACCGGCGCTTTCTGCCGTCGGTGGTGGGGCGCGAAATCGCCATTTCCACGCGTCAGGGCAGCCGCTTTTCGGTGCTGCTGCTGGACATCGACCACTTCAAGGCGATCAACGACGCGCATGGGCATTCCGGCGGCGACCACGTGTTGCGGCAGTTTGCCGAAGTGGTGCATCAGGCGTGCCGGTCCAGCGACTTCGTGTTCCGTTACGGCGGCGAAGAGTTCCTGGTGGTGCTGGTGGATACGGGGCAAGAAGCCGCGCTGGCGGCGGCCGAGAAGCTGGGCGCCGAAATCCGCCGGCACAAGTTCGCGATTCCCGAAGCGGGCGCCTTGCGCATCACGGCAAGCATCGGCGTGGCTACGTTCGACGGCCACCCGGACTACGCCTATCTGATCGACCGCGCCGATAAAGCCTTGTACCGCGCCAAGCAAGAGGGGCGCGACCGTAGCGTGGCGGCCTGAACACGGCGTGCGGGCAGTCGCGGGCGCAGCCCGGAAATAAAAAGGCCGCTCTGGTTAAGAGCGGCCTTTCGCGATGCGCGGATTTTTTCGCGCGTACGGCTTAGATCTTCTTTTCGCCGCCCAGCGCCTCGACCAGCTCGGCCATCATCTTGGCCAGTTCGCCCGTCATCAGCATCATGTCGGAATCGAACTTCTCGTCGTCGTTTGTGGCGACGCCTTCGTTGCCTTCCTTCAGCACGTCCAGCGGCGACACGCGCTTGACGTCCAGGCCTTCGGTCAGGACGAAGGAAATGCGGTCGGCCCACGTCATGGCCAGGCGCGTGCACTGCTTGCCCGACTGGATGTGGCGGCGCACGTCGTCGGCGTCGATGGAGTGCTTCACGTAGCGGATGGCCGCGCCGCTTTCACCCGACGAACGCAGTTCGGTATCCTGGTCGATGGTGAAGTTGGAGGGGGCCTCGTCTTTCGCCAGCCAGCCCGTCATCGCGGAGGCGGGCGATTGCGCCACGTACAGGTTTTCCAGCGGGAACGGGTCGACGCACTTGGCCAGCAGGCCGATGACTTCGTCGGCCTTCGCGGACGCGGCGGCGTCGATGACCAGCCAATGGTTCTGCGGGTCGATCCAGACGCGGGTGTCGCGGTACACGCTGAAGGCGCGCGGCAGGAGCTCGTCCGTGACGCGTTCCTTGATTTCCTTCATCTGCTTGCGGCCCGGCTTGTAGCCTTGCTGCTCTTCGATCTCCTGCGCGCGCGCTTTGGCGACCTGGTTCACGACGGTGCCGGGCAGAAGCTTCTTCTCGGCGCGCAGCGACAGCAGGATCTGGCCGTTCACGACGTGGGCAAGCCCGCCGTTTTCGCGCGGCGGGACCCAGCCCAGGCTTTGCATTTCGAGGTTGTTGCCCGCTTGGTAGGCGTGGCGCGCAAGCGTTTCTTCAAGCTGATCGCCAACGAGAGTCCACGGCGAGGAGAGGCGGTAAATCTTGAGGTTTTTGAACCACATGAGCGTCGGCCAAAAGGGTTGATTCTATACGACGCGGCCGGTTTGCCGAAGTGCTGCAATACGGTTGCGACAGGCGACACGTTCTGTCACTGACACACGCGGGCCTATGCGTTAACTTCCGCGCACCGAACATGAATCGGAGAGGAATACATGAAAATCATTGGCGCCATCCTGATCGTCCTGGGCATCGCGGCCCTGGCCTACAAGGGCTTCAACTACAAGTCCGAAGAAACCGTATTGCAGATCGGCTCGGTGAAGGCTACGGCCGAAACCGAGAAGTCGGTTCCCATCCCGACCTGGGCCGGCATCGCGGCCATCGTGGCTGGTGTATTGGCGATCGGCGTCGGCATGCGCCGTTGACAGGTGGCCGGCCTGGCCGGTCCCCAGCGTGATCATGGCGGCCGCTTAGCGGCCGCCGTTTTTTATTTGTCCGGCGCAAAAAAAAAGCGGCCCGGCTCAATAAAGGCCGGGCCGGTACGGGAGCACACAATACCGCGTCATAAAAGGCTCGCGGGGAACGCGGTATCGGTGTCAGAACACTAGCCCTGCAATCGTCTGACAGGGGGATCAATCGTCAGCCGATCTGGCGCAAGGCCGTAATCTGAGGCGCCAGTCTAAGCGGGAGGGTCTGACAGCGTCCTGAAAGTGGGCAAGAGATTTTGGGCGATACCCGCAAAGTCACCGTTTCAGGACGATGACCCTCCCTAGCCTTATGACCTTCGCAAAAATAGCCTTTTCCCGCCGGGCCGCCCCAAGGGAAAAAGCCCCCTCGGGGGGCAGCAAGCGCGAAGCGCGCAGCGTGGGGGCCTATTCTTCGCCGGGCCGCCCCAAGGGAAAAAGCCCCCTCGGGGGGCAGCAAGCGCGAAGCGCGCAGCGTGGGGGCTACATAAAAAAAAAGCTCCATAAGGAGCTTTTAAAGGCCGGGCAGGCGCAGCAGTCCCGCCCGGCGGGGGATGGTCGTTTATGCGTTGATGTCGTTGTCCTTGGATTCGCGCACGAACAGCGTGCCGATGACCAGGGTCATGACTGCGATGATGATCGGGTACCACAGGCCGTCGTAGATGTTGCCGGTGGCAGCCACCACCGCGAAGGCGACCGGGGGCAGGAAGCCGCCGAACCAGCCGTTGCCGATGTGGTACGGCAAGCTCATCGAGGTGTAGCGGATGCGCGTCGGGAACATTTCCACCAGCATCGCGGCGATGGGGCCGTAGACCATGGTCACGTACAGCACCAGGATCGTCAGCAGCACCACGACCATGACATTGTTGCTTTGCGCCGGATCGGCCTTGGCGGGGTAGCCGTGGCTGCGGATCGCGGTGGTCAGCGCCTTGTCCAGTTCAGCGGCCTTGGCCTTGAAGTCAGCCGGGGCCATGGCCTTGCCGTCGAACGAGGCGAACTCGTCGTTGCCGATCTTGACCTTGGCGATCGAGCCCGCCGGAGCCGCCTCGTTCTTGTAATTCACCGAATTGCGGGCCATGAACGACTTGACCACATCGCAAGAGCTGGTGAATGCCGCGGTGCCCACCGGGTTGAACTGGAACGAGCACGTGCTGGCGTCTGCAATCACCGTGACCGGGGCCGTGGCTTGCGCCTTTTCCAGCGCCGGGTTGGCGAAGTGCGTAATGCCTTGGAAGATCGGGAAGTAGGTCGCGGCAGCGATCAGGCAGCCCGCCATGATGATGGGCTTGCGGCCGATCTTGTCGGACAGCGCGCCGAACACCACGAAGAACGGGGTACCCAGCAAGAGCGCGATCGCGATCATGATGTTGGCGGTATTCGCATCGACCTTCAGCGTTTGCGTCAGGAAGAACAGCGAATAGAACTGGCCCGTGTACCAGACCACGGCCTGGCCAGCGGTCAGCCCCAGCAGCGCCAGGATCACGACCTTCAGGTTCTTCCACTGGCCGAACGATTCAGCGATCGGCGCCTTGGAACCCTTGCCTTCTTCCTTCATGCGCTTGAAGGTGGGCGATTCGCTCAGTTGCAGGCGGATCCACACCGAGATGCCCAGCAGGATGACCGAGATCAGGAAGGGAATGCGCCAGCCCCAGGCTTTGAATTCGTCTTCGCCGAGGTAGGTGCGGATGCCCAGGATGATCAGCAGCGACAGGAACAGGCCCAACGTCGCGGTGGTCTGGATCCACGACGTGTAGAAGCCGCGGCGGCCATGGGGCGCGTGTTCGGCCACATAAGTCGCTGCACCGCCGTACTCGCCGCCCAGCGCCAAGCCTTGCAGCAAGCGCAGGATGATCAGGATCGCCGGCGCCGCCATGCCGATGCTGGCATAGCTGGGCAGCACGCCCACGAGGAATGTCGACAGGCCCATGATCACGATCGTGACCAGGAAGGTGTATTTGCGTCCGACCAGATCACCCAGGCGGCCGAACACCAGCGCGCCGAACGGCCGCACGGCAAAGCCCGCGGCAAACGCCAGCAGCGCGAAGATGAAGCCCGCAGTGGGGTTCACGCCCGAGAAAAAGTGCTGCGCGATGATGGCTGCAAGCGAGCCGTAGAGATAAAAGTCGTACCACTCGAAAACCGTGCCCAGGGACGACGCGAAGATGACGCGGCGTTCATCCTTGGTCATCGGGCGCGGTTCCGCGGAGGGACCGCGGCCTGCCATGGTTGTTGTGCTCATGATGTCTCCTCGTTTTAGGCCGGCGGTTTTCCGCCGTGCTTGACCCTCCGCCGGCGAGCCGACATCGAGCTATACGCAACATTGAGGCGCGAGGCTGACGAGGTTCTGACGTAACCCTTACCCGAATCTTAAAATTGAAACATTGTGTAATCATTGCGCGCGGAGCTAGGGATAGTCCTTAGCAGCGCCGGGGGCGTCGCACCCCTCAACTTTCCGGCAGGTCGGGGTGCTCGGCGTACATCGGGAACCCGACGCGAATGCGGGTGCCAGGCAGGTTCGAGTGCGTGTTGGGGTGGTCGCTCACCACCACGGTGGCTTGATGCTTCTGGGCGATTTCACGCACGATCGCCAGGCCCAGCCCGCTGCCGTCCGACGCCGTGCCCAGCACCCGGTAGAAGCGGTCGAACACGCGTTCGCGCTCTTCGGGCGGGATTCCCGGGCCGGAATCCTCGACTTCCAGCACCGCTTCGTCGCCCACGCGCTGCACGCGCACCGTGATGTGGCCGCCGCGGGGCGTGTAGCGCAGCGCGTTGTCGACCAGGTTGTTCAGCAGTTCCGCCAGCAGCAAGGGATTACCGCTGATTTCGACGGGATCGTCCGACCCCTCGAAGCCCAGGTCGGTGCTGAGCGACAGGGCCTGAGGCACCCAATGCATGGCCTGCTCGTAAGCGATGGCGTTCAAGTCGGTGCGCGCCAGGCCGATGGCGCTGGGGTTTTCGGCGCGCGCCAGCAGCAGTAACTGATTGACCAGCCGGGTGGCGCGCTCCGACCCGGTCACCAACTGGCGCAGGCTGGACTGCATTTCCTCTGGGCTGGCGTCGCGCAATGCCAGCTCGGCCTGCGTGCGCAGGCCCGCCAGCGGCGTCTTCAGCTGATGGGCGGCATCGGCTACGAAGCGGCGTTGCGCCTGGACGTTGGCCGACAGGCGGTCTAGCAGGTCGTTCATGGCCGCCACCAGCGGGGCGATCTCGGACGGCGCCGCACGTTCATCGATGGGGGAGAGGTCGTCGGGACGCCGGGCACGCAGGCGTTGCTGCAAGGCGTTCAACGGCGCCACGCCGCGCGACAGCCCGAACCAGACCAGCAGCACGGCGATCGGCAGCACCACGAACTGGGGAATGATCACGCCCTTGATGATGTCGTTGGCCAGTTGCGTGCGCTTTTCCACGGTTTCGGCCACGATCAGTAGCGCAGGCTGGGTGTTGGGCAGGTTCAGGTCGACCCACGTGAACGCCAACCGGATGCCGAAGCCGCGCATCGTGTCGTCTTCGTACTGGACCTCGCCGGGACGCGGCTGGCCCACGGAGGCCGGCAGCGGCAGGGCGCGGTCGCCCCCCAGGTATTCGCCGCGGCTGCCCAGCGCCAGCCAGAACACGCTGTCGGTCTCGTCGGCGCGCAGCACGTCGCGCGCCGGGTCGGTCATTTTCAGCACGGCGCGGCCGTCCTGCGCGTGGACCTGGCGCGTCAGCACGTGGAGGTTATTGGCCAGCGCCCGGTCGTACGGCACGTTGGCGATGTTCTGCGCGACGACGTAGGTGATCGCCACGCTCATGGGCCACAGCAGGAACAGCGGCGCGAGCATCCAGTCCAGGATCTCGCCCAGCAGCGAGCGCTGGGGCGGTGCGAAGCTCGGGCCCTTGGACCCGGCTTGCATGATATCCAGCGCTTCCTGATTCAGCGGTTCTGGCCGCGCAGGCTCAGCTGGCGAGATACGCGGCACCCTGGTCCCGCTCCAGACAGTAGCCCAGGCCGCGCACCGTCACGATCTTCACGCCGCTGGGTTCGAGCTTCTTGCGCAGCCGGTGCACATAGACTTCGATGGCGTTGGTGCTGACTTCTTCGCCCCATTCACACAGGTGGTCCACCAGTTGCGTCTTGCTGACCATGCGGCCGCTGCGGGTCAGCAGGATCTCCAGAAGGCTGACTTCGCGCGCGGACAAGTCCAGCGTCTGGTCGTCCACGATGGCGACGCGGCCGGTCTGGTCGAACAACAGCCGGCCGTGCTTGATCATCGTGGCGCCGCCGCCGGCGCCGCGGCGGGTCAATGCCCGCACGCGCGCTTCCAGTTCGGACAGCGCAAAGGGTTTGGCCATGTAGTCGTCGGCGCCCAGGTCCAGGCCCTTGACGCGCTGCTCGATGCTGTCGGCGGCGGTCAGGATCAGGACGGGCAGGGCGGAATTGCGGGCGCGCAGGCGGCGCAGCACCTCCAGGCCGGCCAGTTGCGGCAGGCCCAGGTCAAGGATGAGCAGGTCGAAGGCCTGGGCCGCCAGCGCCGAATCGGCGGCCAGCCCGTCGCGCACGGCGTCCACGGCATAGCCGTTGTGGCGCAAGGACCGGGACAGGCCGTCGGCCAGAATGCTGTCGTCTTCGGCGATCAGGATACGCATGGGCTGCTAATGAAGGGGTCCCTGTGCCGCCAGCGCTTTGCGCGCTTGCTGCCCCTCTATGGGAGGCTATCCGCCTTGTGGGCGGCCCGGCGGCGGAAAAGGGACGAAACACCGGGTTCTCCTTCGATTCTGTCATATGGCGGGGGGCTTGCCCACTCAGGGTATACGTGCAAAACTCTGGCACACTGGTTTTTTGTACAGTACAATCCGATGCCATAATCTGCACATGAATCAAAAGCGCGAAGCAACCTTGAGCGCAACTGACGCATAAGCTGACGCATTAGCCATATCTATAGCCAGACCCCAGCCTGACCGGCGACTTCTCCGGCACCCTTCGACACCAGATACGTTACAGACAGGACTCTACATGGACGACAAAACCACCAAGGCCGCCGCATCGGAAAAGGCCAAGGCGCTTGCCGCCGCGCTCTCGCAGATCGAAAAGCAGTTCGGCAAGGGCTCGATCATGCGCTACGGCGACAACGAGGTCTCGCACGATATCCAGGTCGTCTCCACGGGTTCCCTGGGGCTGGACATCGCGCTGGGCGTCGGTGGCTTGCCGCGTGGCCGTGTGGTCGAAATCTACGGTCCGGAATCGTCGGGCAAGACCACGCTTACGCTGCAGGTCATCGCTGAAATGCAGAAGATCGGCGGCACCTGCGCCTTCGTCGACGCGGAACACGCGCTGGACGTGCAGTACGCCAACAAGCTGGGCGTGAACCTGACCGATCTGCTGATCTCGCAGCCGGACACGGGCGAACAGGCGTTGGAAATCACCGACGCGCTGGTGCGTTCGGGCTCGGTCGACCTGATCGTCATCGACTCGGTGGCTGCCCTGGTGCCCAAGGCTGAAATCGAAGGTGAAATGGGCGATTCGCTGCCCGGCCTGCAAGCCCGTTTGATGAGCCAGGCGCTGCGCAAGCTGACCGCCACGATCAAGCGCACCAACTGCATGGTCATCTTCATCAACCAGATCCGCATGAAGATCGGCGTGATGTTCGGCAACCCCGAAACCACCACCGGCGGCAATGCGCTGAAGTTCTACGCCTCCGTGCGTCTGGACATCCGCCGCATCGGTTCCATCAAGAAGGGCGACGAAGTCGTCGGCAACGAAACCCGCGTCAAGGTGGTGAAGAACAAGGTGGCGCCGCCGTTCAAGCAGGCCGAATTCGACATCATGTACGGCGCCGGCATCTCGCGCGAAGGCGAAATCATCGACTTGGGCGTGGCCGCCAGCGTGGTGGACAAGTCCGGTGCGTGGTACAGCTACAACGGCAATCGCATCGGCCAGGGCAAGGACAATGTCCGCGAATACCTGAAAGAGCACAAGGAAATCGCCATCGAGATCGAGAACCGCGTTCGTGAGAACCAGGGCATCGTCAGCCGTGCGGCCGAGTTCGTCCCCACGGCGGAAGACACCGCCGAATAAGCAATCTTGCACGGGCCTGCGGATCACCGCAGGCGCGTTGCACATTGTTTGCGCCGTTGCCCCGGGCCCGGCGATATGCGGCAGGCGCCATGACGGGCCTGCCGTTTTTGCATAGCAAGCAGGAAGCGCATGAGCTGGAAATCGACCCCCGCGTCAGCCGACCGTCTTCGCGCCAAGCTGGATGACGAGTTTGAAACCGTCGCCAAGCCCCAGGGCTTGCGGCGGAGTTCCGATGCGCGCCGTGAACAGGAATCTGCGGCGCCCGCCGCCGATCCGGGTGAATGGCAGCGCAGTTCCGAGCAGCGACCGGCCCCCCGCGGCCGCCGCGCAGCCCGCGCCGAGGACCTGGCCGACGCAGATGACGGCAAGACCGAACGCAAAGGGCCATCGCTGAAGATGCGTGCGGTGGGGTATTTGTCGCGGCGCGAGCATGCGCGCGAAGAACTGGCCCGCAAGCTGTCGGCTTACGCCGAAGACGCGGCTGAGGTTGAAGCGGTGCTGGATGCGCTGGAAAAAGAAGGCTGGCTGTCCACCGAGCGTTTTGCGCAAAGCCTGGTGCACCGGCGCGCGTCACGTCAGGGCGCGGCCCGCATCGTGCAGGAACTGCGCCAGCATGGCGTAGACGCCAACCAGGTGGCTGAATTGCGCGACCAGTTGCGCGCCACCGAATACGACCGCGCGCTGGAAGTCTGGAAGAAGCGTTTCGACGCCAAGCCCGCCGACCGCGCGGCCTACGCCAAACAAGCCCGCTTCCTGGCCAGCCGCGGATTCGCCCACGACGTCATCCGCCGCATCGTGGGCGACAGCGACGAAGATTGAGCGCGCGCGCAGCGCGGGGCCCTTTTCCCCGCCGGGCCGCCCCAAGGGGAAAAAGCCCCCTCGGGGGGCAGCAAGCGTGCGAAGCACGTGCAGCGTGGGGGCTCCCTCCCTCTTTACTTTGCCGATTTGATTCCCGACAGCGTCTTGAAGCAGACGTCGCGTGTGATGGTCAGGAATTCGTCGATGTACGACGCGTCGGTATCTTCGCTTCGCACCGTGGCGTACAGCGTGCGCCATACCCCCTGCGGGCCCAGGCGGCACTGCCGCAGCCAACCCTGATTCATGTATTCGGTCAATGCCCAGTTCGGCAGCGCGGCCACGCCGCGGTTGCTGGCCACCAGTTGCGCAATGATGGGGGTGAGCTCCGCCTTGCGGATGGCGGCGGGTTCCACGTCGGCCGGATCCAGGAAGGCGGTGAAGACGTCCAGGCGCTGCTTGTCCACCGGGTACGTGATGAGCGTCTGATCGGCCAACTGGTCGGGCATGATGAATTTGCTGCCGGCCAGCGGATTGGCCTCGGACACGGCCAGCACCAGTTCGTACTTGAACAATGGCAGGTATTCCACCGCGTCCAGCGGCTGCGGGTCCGAGGTGATGACCAGGTCCAGGTCGCCGCGCACCAGGGCGGGCAGGGGGGCGAACGAAAAGGCGGCCGACAGGTCCAGCGCCACGTCCGGCCATTGCACCCTGAAGGCGTCCAGCGCCGGCATCAGCCATTGGAAGCACGAGTGGCAATCAATCGCCAGGTGCAGGCGGCCCGTGCGGCCGGCGGCCAGCCGTTGCAACTCGCGCTCGGTGGCGCGGATGCGGGGCAGCACTTCGTCCGCCAGCGCCAGCACGCGCAGGCCCGCCGTGGTCAGCCGCGCCGGGCGGGTGCGCCGGTTGAGCAGCGGCGTACCCAAGCGGGTTTCCAGGTCGCGCAGTTGGTGCGACAGGGCGGATTGGGTCAGGTGCAGGCGTTCGGCGGCTTCTTGCAGGCTGCCGCCTTCACGGATGGCGGTCAGCGTCTCAAGATGGCGGATTTCTAGCATGGGCGTAGTCGAGGACGCGGGGCAGCGGCGCCGCCTGGCGGACACCCGCTGCAGGCACCAACCCCATCAGGGTGGAATGAACTTATATTGTATGAGATTTCCTCATCCTATGAATGTAAACATTGATTTTGATTCATGTAGATTTGCCGGCACAATGGTCTTCACTTGAACAAATTTTGTCTAATGGCGGCGATGATATGACTACTATTCATAATCTGGGATTCCCCCGCATTGGTGCCCAGCGCGAATTGAAGCGTGCGGTGGAGGCCTATTGGGCCGGCAAGCAAACCGCCGAAGCGCTGGAAGAAACCGGCCGCGAACTGCGCGCCAAGCACTGGAAGCTGCAAGCAGCAGCTGGCCTGAAGTTCGTGCCCGTGGGCGACTTCGCCTGGTACGACCAGATTCTGGAATGGAGCACGCTGCTGGGCGCCGTGCCGGCCCGTTTCGGCCAGAGCGATAGCGAAGCCGTTTCGCTGGACACGCTATTCCGCATGGGCCGTGGCCGCGCACCGACGGGCAAGCCTGCCGCCGCCTGCGAAATGACCAAGTGGTTCGATACCAACTACCACTACATCGTGCCCGAACTGGTGCCGGGCCAGACGTTCCGCATTGCGCGGGAATCGCTGTTCGAACAGATCCAGGAAGCGCAAGCGCTGGGCCATGCCGTCAAGCCGGTGATCCCGGGCCCGCTGACCTGGCTGTACCAGGGCAAGGGCGACGCGTTCGCGGGCGGCGCTGCCGACGAAGGCAAGTTGCAACTGCTGGCTGCGCTGCTGCCGGTGTACAAAGAAGTCCTGGCTCGCTTTGCCAAGCTGGGCGTGCAATGGGTGCAGATCGACGAACCCATCCTGGTACTGGACTTGCCGCAAGCCTGGCGCGATGCGTTCAAACAGGTGTACGGCGTGCTGGCCGCCAGCCCTGTCAAGCTGCTGATTGCGACCTATTTCGACGGCTTGAAGGACAACCTGTCCACCGCCCAGGCGCTGCCCGTGGCCGGCCTGCACGTGGATCTGGTCCGCGCGCCCGAGCAACTGGCTGAGGTCGTTGCTGGCCTGCGCGCCGACCAGGTGCTGTCCGCTGGCGTCATCAACGGCCGCAACATCTGGCGCACCGATCTGGACGCCGCCATCGCCACGCTGGCCCCCATCAAGCAACAACTGGGCGACCGCCTGTGGCTGGCCCCGTCGTGCTCGCTGCTGCACGTGCCGGTGGACCTGGCCAACGAAACCGAACTGGACGCCGAGTTAAAGAGCTGGCTGTCGTTCGCCACTCAGAAGCTGCAAGAGCTGAGCCTCTTGGGCCGTGCGCTGGATAGCGCGACGGACCCTTCAGTGCAATCAGGCCTGGTACAGCAACGCGAGGCACTGGCCGCGCGCCGTTCGTCGGCTCGCATCCACAACCCGGTCGTGGGCCAGCGCATGTCCGGCGCCGCCAGCGTGTCGCGTGACCGCGCGCCGTTCGCCGGCCGCATCGCCCGCCAGCAAGAACAACTGGGTCTGCCCGCCTACCCGACGACCACGATCGGTTCGTTCCCGCAGACCGCTGAAATCCGTGCGCTGCGCCGCGACTGGAAGGCCGGCGCGCTGACCGATTCGGGCTACGAGGCCGCCATCCGCAAGGAGATCGAGGAAGTCATTCGCTTCCAGGAAAAGGTGGGCTTGGACGTGCTGGTGCACGGTGAACCCGAGCGCAACGACATGGTGGAGTACTTCGGCGAACTGCTGGCCGGCTTCGCGTTCACCAAGAACGGCTGGGTGCAAAGCTACGGTTCGCGCTGCGTCAAGCCGCCGATCATTTTCGGCGACGTCGCCCGTCCCGCACCGATGACGGTAGGCTGGTCGTCCTACGCGCAGTCGCTGACGGACAAGCCCGTGAAGGGCATGCTGACCGGTCCCGTCACCATCCTGCAATGGTCGTTCGTGCGTGACGACCAGCCGCGCGAACAGACCTGCCGCCAACTGGCGCTGGCGCTGCGCGACGAAGTGGTGGACCTGGAAACCGCCGGCATCAGCGTCATCCAGATCGACGAGCCCGCCATCCGCGAAGGCCTGCCGCTGCGCCGCTCGGACTGGAAGGCGTACCTGGACTGGGCCGTGGATTGCTTCCGCCTGTCGACCGCCGGCGTGCGCGATGAAACGCAGATCCATACCCACATGTGCTATTCGGAGTTCAACGACATCATCGAATCGATCGCCGCGATGGACGCGGACGTGATCACGATTGAAACGTCGCGCTCCAACATGGAACTGCTCAAGGCGTTTGAAGACTTCGATTACCCGAACGATATCGGTCCCGGCGTGTACGACATTCACTCGCCGAACGTGCCGGAAGTGGACTGGATGGTCGGCCTGATGGAAAAGGCGGCTGCCCGCCTGCCCAAGGAACGCCTCTGGGTGAACCCTGACTGCGGCCTGAAGACGCGCGCCTGGCCCGAAACCGAAGCGGCGCTGATCGGCATGGTGCAAGCGGCGCGCACGCTGCGCCAATCGGCCTGAAGACCGGCCACCCCAACGCCGGCCCCAAGGCGGGCGTTGCGGGTTAAGCCCCTGGTACGTGTGCGATTACGCACCGGCCGGGGGCTTTTTTTAGTGATGGGAAGCGGAACGAATTCCTGCGGCACGGGTCAATAAGCAAAAATCCCAACAGCTGGATTGTTGCCGTTCCTATGATTCTCCAAGGCCCCTATCGGCCGGATCTGCTTGCCGCGGAAACGCTGCCCGATATTCTGGAAGCCACGATCCTGCGGCATCCCGCCGCCATCGCCATCCACTGGCTGGATCAGACCCTTACCTACGACATGCTGGGCCGGCGCGCCGACCTGGCTGCGCACCATTTGATCGAGGCCGGCGTGCGGCCCGGGCAGATCGTGGGCCTGTGTCTGCCGCGCGGCGCGGACCTGCTGGTGATGCAGGCGGCCATCGCCAAAGCCGGCGCGGCCTGGCTGCCGTTCGAATCCGACACGCCGCCCGACCGCATGCTGGTCTGTCTGCAGGATGCGGGCGCCCAGGGGTTGATCGCCAGCGCCGATGTGCGCCTGGACGGCATGACGACGTGGACCACCTGGACCCTGTCGATGCCTGTCGACGGCACCTTGCGCACGCGGGAAGGATTGCTGCCCGAGCACCCCGCCTACGTGATCTATACGTCCGGGTCCACCGGCAAGCCGAAAGGCGTGCCGATCAGCCAAGCCAGCATCTGCCATTTCCTGCGCAGCGAAAACGAGGTGCTGGGCGTGCGGCATGGCGACAAGGTCTACCAGGGCTTTTCGGTGGCCTTCGACATGTCGTTCGAAGAGATCTGGATCAGTTATCTGGTTGGCGCCAGCCTGTGGGTGGCGCCCAAGATGCTGACCACCGACCCCGAAGGCCTGCCCGACGCGCTGGTGCGCGAAGGCGTGACCGTGCTGCATGCGGTGCCGACGCTGCTTGCCTTGTTCGCGCACGATGTGCCGGGCTTGCGCATCGTGAACCTGGGCGGCGAAGTGTGCCCGGACTTCCTCGTGCCGCGCTGGGCCACGCCGGGCCGGCGCCTGTTCAATACCTATGGCCCCACCGAGACCACGGTATCGGCCAGCCTGGCCGAATTGCTGCCCGGCCAACCGGTGACCATCGGCACGCCGCTGCCCAATTACGGCATGCTCATCCGCGGCGACGACGGCGCGGTGTTGCCGCAAGGGCAGGTGGGTGAGCTTTGCATCACCGGGCCCGGCGTGGCGGGCGGCTACCTCGGGCGCCCCGAACTGACGGCCGAAAAATTCCTGGCCAACCCCCGCCCCAGCGGCGATCACGACACGCGCATGTACCGCAGTGGCGATCTGGCCCGCATCGACGAGCATGGGCAGATCCAGTGCCTGGGCCGTAGCGACGACCAGGTCAAGGTGCGGGGCTTTCGCGTCGAGCTGGGCGAAATCGAAGCGGCGCTGTATCGGCAACCCGGTGTGGGCGCGGCGGCGGTGGTGCTGCGCGACCTGGGCGGCATCGATCAACTGGTGGCCTTCTTGAAACCCGAGGGCGAGGCGCGTTTGGACCTGCACGCCTTGCGCGCCGCGCTGGCGCAAGACCTGCCTGCCTATATGATCCCCGCCCGCTTTGAACGCGTGGCCGAGGTGCCGCGCCTGACGTCGGGAAAGATCGACCGCAAGACGCTCAAGGCGCGTGAACTGGAAACCGTGTCCGAGCCCAGCGGCGAAGACGACGTAGCGGTCACGCCCGGCGAACAGGCGCTGTTCGACGCGCTGCGCCCCTTGTTCCCGGGCCAGCCGCTGCGCCTGGCCAGCGACTTCTTCCGCGACCTGGGCGGCCATTCGCTGCTGGCCGCGCGCCTGGTGTCGTCGCTGCGCAAGCATCCACAGTTTTCCGCGCTGACGATGCACGAGCTCTATCAGCACCCGGGCCTGGGGGCGCTGTCCGCGCGCTTGGATGCGTTGGCGGCGGCCGTGCCGGTCGCGGTGAAAGACGGCGACACCGCTGCGCCATCCCGCGACCCCGCGGGCCAGGCGCCGGAGTGGCGGCGCTGGACCTGTGGCCTGGCCCAGCTTGCCGCGCTGCCGTTGCTGATCGGTGTGCGCATGCTAATCTGGCTGACGCCGTTCTTCACGTATCACTACTGGACGGGCGACGAGGGCGACTCGGTCTGGCGTGCGGTAGCGCTGTCCATCGCCAGCTATCTGCTTTGCAACCTGCTGAGCTTCGGCGTGGCCGTGGCGTGCAAGTGGGGCATCCTGGGCCGGCTCAAGCCGGGCCGCTATCCGCTGTATGGGTGGCGTTTTTACCGCTGGTGGCTGGTGGACCGGGTGCTGGACATCCCGCCGGCGCATTTGCTGGCCGGCTCTCCCTTGCAGGTCTGGTATTTGCGGGCGCTGGGCGCGCGCATTGGCCGCGACGCGGCCATCAGCCGTATTTCGGTCCGCGCGCCCGACCTGCTGACGATTGGCGACGGCGTCAGCATTGGCGCGGCCGTCAACCTGGAGAATTTCGCGGTGCGCGGGGGCGTCTGGGAAGTGGCGCCGATCACCTTGGCCGACAATGCCTACGTCGGGTCGTACGCGGTGCTGCAAGGCGATGTGTCGATGGGCGAGGGCGCGCGGCTGGACGGCTTGTCGTCGCTGGCTTCGGGCGCACGCGTCCCGGCGGGGCAGGTCTGGACGGGCGCGCCTGCGCGGCACGACCCCCAGGCGCATGCCCCTGAATTGCCGCCCCGACCCGTTCGGGCAGGGCGCTTGCGCCAACTGGATGTGGTGGCCTATGCCCTGGGCGGCACGTTGATCGCGGCGCTGTTCTTCATGCCGGTCTTCCCCAGTTTCGTGCTGATCGATTGGATCGACGCGCGCTGGCTGGACTTGATGGGCGACCGCGTGTCCTGGCCCTATGCCTTCCTTTGCTACCTGCTGCTGGCGTTGCCGGCCAGCGCCTTGCTGCTGTTCCTGACGGTGTTGGTATCTGCCCTGTTGCGCTGGTTGCTGTTGCCCCGCTTGTCGGGCGGGCGGTGGCCGGTCTATGGCCAGATCTATCTGCGCCGGTGGCTGACCAACCAGATCCAGGAGTCCAGCCTGAGCGTGCTGCACGGCCTGTATGCCTCGATCTACGCCGGCACCTGGTACCGGCTGCTGGGCGCGAAGGTTGGCCCCGGCACCGAGATCTCCACCGCCATGGGCATCGTGCCCGACATGCTGACGCTGGGGCGCGACAGCTTCATCGCCGATGGCGTCATGCTGGGCGACGAGGAAATCGACCGCGGCTGGATGACGATGCGCCCGACCATCATCGGCAACCGCAGCTTTGTCGGCAACGGCGCGTACGTGCCCGATGGGTCGGTGCTGCCCGACGACGTGCTGATCGGCGTGCAGAGCCGGGCGCCGGCCAACGGCCGCATGGCCAGCGGCCAGACCTGGCTGGGCAACCCGCCGCTGGCCTTGCCCGCCCGCGAGCAGACTGCGGGCTTCCCCGAGCACCTGACCTTCCGGCCGAGCCTGGGCCGCAAAGTCGCACGCGGCGCCGTCGAGGGCATGCGCATGATCCTGCCGCTGGCGGTCGTGATTGCGGTGGGCTATCTGACGGTCATGAAAATCATCCCGATCGCGGCTGCCCAAGGCTTTTTGGCCGCCTTCGACGAACTGATGCTGGCCGGTGTTCTGTATGGTTTGGGCACGTTCCTGTTCGTGGTGCTGCTGAAGTGGACGCTGGTGGGCCGGTACCGGCCACGCGCTGAACCCATGTGGACGCCCTTCGTCTGGAAGAGCGAGGCGGTGACCAGCCTGTATGAGTCGATCGCCGTGCCCAACTTCTTCAACTTTTTGCGCGCAACGCCCTGGCTGCCCCTGGCGTTGCGCTGCATGGGCGCCCGCATCGGCAAGCGCGTATTCATGGACACCACCGACGTCACCGAGTACGACTGCGTCCTGATTGGCGACGACGCGGTGCTGCACGCCTGGTCCGGGCCGCAGACCCATCTGTTCGAGGATCGCGTCATGAAGATCGGGCCCGTGCACATCGGCCGCGGCGTCAATGTCGGTCCGCGCACCACGATCCTGTACGACACCCACGTCGAGGAACGCGCCGTGTTGGGGCCGCTGACCCTGGTACTCAAGGGCGAAACCATCCCGGCCGGGCAGGCCTGGATGGGCAGTCCGGCCACCCCGTGGACGCCGGGGCCGCGCGCTTGAACGCACCTGAGACCTTGTTCGCGGCGCCGCCGACCCTCCCACCCGCGTTGCGGTTGACCGGAGAGGGCGCGCCGGTCGAGATGTGGCTGCTGCGGCTGGCGACGGGCCGGGATGGCCAGCGCCAGGCGGCGCGCGCGTGGCTGGCGGCCGAACTGCCGCGCAGGGCGGGCGAGGCGGCGCGCTGGACGGAAACGCCCAAGGGGCCGGCCATGGAACCGGGTTCCCCCTGGCACAGCTCCTTCTCTTATTGTGGCCCCTATATTTTGTGCGGTTTGTCCCGTCTGGGCGCGCCGGGCGTGGATCTGGCGGCAGCAGACGGCGGGGCAGGGGGCGGCGAAGGCGATATCGACGTCGCCCGGCTTTATTGCGGTCCGGAGGTCGCGGCCAGGTTGGCTGCCTGCGCGCCGGCCGGCCGCGCGGATGCCTTCGCCCGCGCCTGGAGCGCGCTGGAGGCCCGGTTGAAAGCCTGCCGCCGCGGGCTGGAGGAATACACCCCAGTGCGGGAACGCCATCTGGCTGCCGCGCGTCTGACCTGCCAGGTCCGCCACGACGGCCTCTGGGCCTCGGCCGCACTCTGTCCCCTAGCAGGCCGGCCGCAGCAAGACGGTTGATCGCCGGCTGCCTGCGCTATACTTTCAAGGTTTTGTTGCCGCGCACCATGCGCAGGCCATCTTCGCCCCGCAGGCCCCCAGCATGCCCTTGCCACCGCCGGATTACCCTCGCCAACCTCTGCACACGCGTTCCATACGCGTGCAGTCGTATGCGCGCGAAGACGGCAACTGGGATCTGGAAGCCGAGCTGATCGACGTGAAGGCGTACGATTTCCCCAAGAGCGACGGCAAGATGTTCAAGGCCGGGCAGCCCATCCACCATATGCATCTGCGCATCACCATCGACGAGAATTTCTCGATCGTGGCGGCGCAGGCCGTCTATGACGCCGCCCCTTACGGCGGTCATTGCATGGCCATCGAGCCCGCTTACACTGATCTGGTCGGCATGAATCTGCTTAAGGGATTCCGTCGCCAGGTCAAAGAGCGGTTCGGGCATGTGGAGGGCTGTACGCACATGACCGAGCTGTCGCAGGTGCTTCCCACCGCGGCGGTCCAGACCATGGCCAACCGCCGGCGGCAGGAAACCAACCCGAACCGGCGTCCATTCCAATTGGATGGCTGTCATGCGCTCAGCACTGGCGGCCCGGTGGTGGCTGAGCACTATCCCAAGTGGTACACCGGGGGTAGCGCTGAGGCATCGGCCGATTCGTCCTCCGATTCACCTTCTCTTTCTCATACGTCCTGACAGGTAACACATGAAAATCCACGAGTATCAAGGCAAGGAACTGCTGAAGCAATTTGGCATCCCGGTGCCGCGCGGGATCCCCGCTCTTTCCGTCGACGAGGCCGTGGCTGCCGCTGAAAAGCTGGGTGGACCGGTTTGGGTCGTCAAGGCACAAATCCACGCGGGTGGCCGCGGCAAGGGCGGCGGCGTGAAGCTGGCGCGCTCGCTGGACGACGTCCGCAAGCTGGCCTCGGAAATCCTGGGCATGCAGCTGATCACGCACCAGACTGGCCCGGAAGGCCAGAAGGTTCGTCGCCTGTACATCGAAGACGGCGCCGACATCCAGAAGGAATACTACGTGTCGCTGGTCACTGACCGCGCTACGCAGAAGGTCGCCTTCATCGCCTCCAGCGAAGGCGGCATGGACATCGAGGAAGTGGCCCACTCCACCCCCGAAAAGATCATCACCGAATACATCGACCCGCTGACCGGCCTGTCCGCCGAGCAAGCCACCAAGATCGCCAATGCGATCGGCCTGCCCGCCGACTCGACCGCCCAAGCCGTGGACGTGTTCCAGAAGCTCTACACGTGCTACATGGACACCGACGCCTCGCTGGTCGAAATCAACCCGCTGAACCGCGACAGCAAGGGCAACATCATCGCCCTGGACGCCAAGTTCAACTTCGACCCGAACGCCCTGTTCCGTCACCCGGAAATCGTCGCCTACCGCGACCTGGACGAAGAAGATCCCGCTGAAATCGAAGCCAGCAAGTTCGACCTGGCCTACATCCAGCTCGACGGCAACATCGGCTGCCTGGTGAACGGCGCCGGTCTGGCCATGGCCACGATGGACACCATCAAGCTGTTCGGCGGCGAGCCGGCCAACTTCCTGGACGTCGGCGGCGGCGCCACGGCCGAGAAGGTCACTGAAGCGTTCAAGATCATGCTCGCCAACAAGAGCGTGAAGGCCATTCTGGTCAACATCTTCGGCGGCATCATGCGCTGCGACGTCATCGCCGAAGGCGTGATCGCTGCTTGCAAGGCCGTCAACCTGAACGTGCCGCTGGTCGTCCGCATGAAGGGCACCAACGAAGAACTCGGCAAGAAGATGCTGGCCGACTCGGGTCTGCCGATCATCAGCGCCGACACGATGGCCGAAGCCGCCACCCGCGTCGTAGCCGCCGTCAAGTAAAAAAATTGCCAAGGATTCACAAATGTCGATTCTGATCAACAAGGACACCAAAGTCATCACCCAGGGCATCACGGGCAAGACGGGCCAGTTCCACACCCGCATGTGCCGTGAGTACGCCAATGGTAAAGCCGCCTTCGTGGCCGGCGTGAACCCCAAGAAGGCGGGTGAAGACTTTGAAGGCGTGCCGATTTTCGCTTCGGTGAAGGACGCCAAGGCCGATACGGGCGCAACCGTGTCCGTCATCTACGTGCCGCCGGCCGGCGCCGCCGCTGCCATCTGGGAAGCTGTCGAAGCTGAACTGGATCTGGTGATCTGCATCACCGAAGGCATCCCGGTCCGCGACATGCTGGAAGTCAAGAACCGCATGAAGGCCAAGGGCAGCAAGACGCTGCTGCTGGGCCCGAACTGCCCGGGTCTGATCACGCCGGACGAAATCAAGATCGGCATCATGCCGGGTCACATCCACCGCAAGGGCCGCATCGGCATCGTCAGCCGTTCGGGCACCCTGACGTACGAAGCCGTGGCGCAAGTCACCGAACTGGGCCTGGGCCAATCCAGCGCCGTCGGTATTGGTGGCGACCCCATCAACGGCCTGAAGCACGTTGACGTGCTGAAGCTGTTCAATGACGATCCCGACACCGACGCCGTCATCATGATCGGCGAAATCGGCGGTCCGGACGAAGTCAACGCCGCCGAGTGGGCCAAGGACAACATGAAGAAGCCGGTCGTCGGCTTCATCGCTGGTGTCACGGCTCCCGCCGGCAAGCGCATGGGCCACGCTGGCGCCCTGATCTCCGGTGGCGCCGACACGGCCGACGCCAAGCTGGAAGTCATGGAAGCTTGCGGCATCCGCACCACGCGCAACCCCTCCGAAATGGGCAAGCTGCTCAAGTCGGTGCTGTAAGTCTTCAGCATTGCGCCAAAAAAGCCCGCTTCGGCGGGCTTTTTTTCGTTCATCTGGCGCCTTCGCGGCCCGGATCTTCGGCGTGTTCTTAGGGAAATCCCGTGTCCATATCGCGGTCGCCAAAACATACGGAAAGCTGAACGAAACTATAATGAAAGAAATTTCGCACGTACCCAGCAAGAATGCCGTCGGGCTCGCACCAAGACGGTCAGTACGATTTTCGTTTTCATCATCCATTCATTTGGTTTGTCCTAGGGGGATCATCACCTGGGAAAGAGAGGCATGGAACTTAGTTCAGCGGCATTCTGGATAGCGTTGCTCCAGATCATTTGGGTCAACATCCTGCTATCAGGCGACAACGCCGTGGTTATTGCGCTGGCAGCGCGTTCGTTGCCGCCGGCGCAACAGAAGAAAGCGATCACGATCGGCTCGGCCGCCGCGATCATCATGCGTATTGTGCTGACCCTGGTGGCGGCCAAGTTGCTGCTGCTGCCGTATCTGAAGCTGATCGGCGCGCTGCTCCTGGTCTACATCGGCGTGACGCTGCTGTTGCCGGAAGGCGAAGACGACGGCGCGGGCAAGACGCAAGGTAATCTGCTGACCGCAATCCGCACTATCATGATTGCCGATCTGGTCATGAGCCTGGACAACGTGGTGGCGGTTGCTGCTGCGGCGATGGGCGACACGACCTTGCTGGTTTTGGGCCTGGCCATCAGCATCCCCTTGGTCATCTTCGGCAGCACGCTGCTGTTGAAGGTCATCGAGCGCTTCCCGATCATCGTCTGGGTGGGTGCTGCGTTGTTGGGCTTTATTGCAGGTGAATTGCTGGTGGGTGATCCCGCCTTGCAGGAACCGGTGGCGCGTATTGACGCGGCATTGGGCGTATCGCATCACAGCTTCGAACTGATGACGGGTGCGCTCGGCGCGGTGCTGGTGCTGGCAATTGGTAAAGTTTTGCTGATGCGCCAGAAAGCTGACTGAAAGCTGAATTACAATAATTAGTTGTTTGAATGATCCTGCTGCGCTGCGCGCGGCAGGATGGCCGGCTCGGGACCGGCCTTTCTTTTCATAAATGCCTTCGGGGGTTCATAGTGCTTGAGTTTTTCCAGACGCTGAGTTGGGCAGCGGTATTCCAGATCATCCTCATCGACATCCTGCTGGGCGGCGACAACGCCGTCGTGATCGCGCTGGCTTGTCGCAATTTGGCCCCCAAGCAGCGCATGCAGGGCATCCTGTGGGGCACCGCGGGCGCCATCATCCTGCGTGTCGTGCTGATCGCTTTCGCACTGACGCTCCTGTCGATCCCGTTCCTGAAAGTCGTGGGCGGCCTGCTGCTCGTCTGGATCGGCGTCAAGCTCCTGGTTCCTGAAGACGATGCGCATGGCAACGTGAAGGGCGGGACATCCATCGCCGCCGCGATCAAGACCATCATCATCGCCGACTTCGTGATGAGCCTGGACAATGTGATCGCCATCGCCGGCGCGGCCCAGAACGCCCACGCCGACCACCAGATCGGCCTGGTTGCCTTCGGCCTGATCGTCAGCGTGCCGATCATCATCTGGGGCAGCACCCTGGTGCTCAAGCTGATCGACAAGTACCCGTTGGTTGTTACGTTTGGCGCCGCCTTGCTGGGCTGGATCGCCGGCGGCATGCTGATTACCGACGTTATTGTCGAACGTCAATTCGGCGTTCAGCCCACTACGGTTAAAATCGCCGCTGAAATTATTGGCGCCTTGCTCGTTGTTGTCCTTGGACGGTGGCTGGCAAGCCGCAAAACCGCTTCCAAGGAATCCCATGAGTCTGCGTAGATCCGTTGATCCCCAGCAATCCGAATCGGGCCTGAGCCTCCTTCAGGGCCTTTTCGTGCTGGCCATCCTCGGGGTAGTCGCGACGGTCATCGTCTCCAATTTCGTTTGATGACGTCACGTGTCTCTTCCGCAACGCCTGGTCATCGCGACCCGCGCCAGCCGGCTTGCCCTGTGGCAAGCCGAGCATGTGCGCGACCGGCTGCGCACGCTGTACCCGGCGTGCGCGGTTGAGCTCCTTACCCTGACGACCCGCGGCGACCAGATCCTTGACCGCACCCTGTCCAAAGTGGGCGGCAAAGGATTGTTCGTCAAGGAACTCGAAAACGCGCTGCTCGACGGGCGCGCCGATCTGGCCGTGCACTCCTTGAAGGATGTGCCGGTCGATCTGCAAGCCCCGTTCGAGCTTTGCGCCGTCCTTGATCGCGCGGACCCGCGCGATGCCTTCGTGTCCAACCGCTATGCGACGCTGGCAGACCTGCCGGCGGGTGCCGTCGTGGGCACGTCCAGCCTGCGTCGCGAATCGCAGATCCGCGCGCGTTACCCGGCCTTGGTGGTCAAGCCGCTGCGCGGCAACCTGGATACGCGTCTGGGCAAGCTCGACAAGGGCGAATACGACGCCATCGTCCTGGCTGCCGCCGGACTGGAACGCCTGGGGCTGGGCGGGCGCATCAGCAGCCTGCTGGACCCGACCGACAGCCTGCCGGCAGCCGGGCAGGGCGCGTTGGGCATCGAGATCCGCGACGATCGCGACGATATGCGCGCGTGGCTCGCGCCGCTGATCAGCTCGGCCACCACGTCCTGCGTGCTGGCCGAACGGGCGGTGTCGCGCAAGCTGGGTGGCTCCTGTCAGGTGCCGTTGGCGGCATTTGCCGAGATCTCGGGCGACACCCTGTCGCTGCGTGCGCTGGTGGCATCACCCGACGGCACGCGCATGGTCCACACGACCCGCAGCGGTCCGGCGGTCAACGCCGAGGCGCTGGGCGAAGCCGCCGCGCAGGAGCTGCTGGATGCTGGCGCTGCCGCCATCCTCCAGGAACTCCTGCAAGACGACGCCCGGCCGGACTGATGTCCACGCCACCGCGAGTCGCTGTCCTGACACGGCCCGCGGGCCGCAACGAGGCGCTGGCCGGCCGTCTGACCGACGCCGGCTGGTCTGCCTGCATCCTGCCTGCCCTTGAAATCCACGCCTTGGATGTCGCCGCCGCGGACCTGCCGCGGCCGGCCGACTTCGACATGGTCGTGTTCGTTAGCGGCAATGCGGGCAAGCAATACCTGGACCAGTTGGCCCGCGCCGATGGTTCGTCCGTCTGGCCGGCGGCCACTATTGCCGCCACCGTCGGGCCCGCCAGTGCCCAGGGGCTGCGTGAATCGCCCGGTTTTGGCGCGAATACAACAGTCCTGCATCCCGGCGCAGACGCGCCCAGCCACGACTCCGAGGCCCTGTGGGACGTGCTTTGCGGTCTGCCGCAGCTGCCGGCCCGCGTGCTGCTGGTGCGCGGCACCCAGGGCCGGGACTGGCTGGGAGACCGGCTGGAAGCGCACGGCGTGGCCGTGACGCGCCATGCGGCCTATCTGCGCCGTCCGGCAAACTGGGACGCCGCGCAACTGGCGACGCTGCGGGGCTGGGCAGATGCCGGTGTCAGCGGCACCTGGCTCATCACCAGCGGCGAAGGGGCGGACGCCGTGCGCGCCTGCCTGGATGCCGCAGGGCTGCTTGGCTGGTGGGACGCATGCCGTTTCGTGCTGACGCATCCCTCGCTGGCGCGCCGCGTGCCACCGGCCTGTCATGGCGCCGAGCCATCAGCAATGGTAAAAATCTGCTTGCCCAACGACGAGTCGATATTCCAGGCTTTTGTTGCTGCTTGATTCGTTGCATCGGACAGACACCGAATACAATCGCGTCATGACAGACAAGACTCCCGCTACCGATCCGGTCGTTAACACGGCCGCCCCGGGCGCAAGCGCGCCCGCATCGGCCCCGGCCGATTCCGTCAAGGCCCGTCCGGCCAAGCGCGGCAGTGGCCCGCTGGTCACCGCCCTGATAATCGTCATCCTGCTGGCCGTTGGCCTGGGATACGCGCTGTGGAAGCAGCGCACGCAGTTCGTGTCCGCCGGGCGCGAGGTCGCGTCGCGCATCGACACGCTGACGGCCGATGTGGCCCAAGCCCGCAAGGACACGCGCGAAGCCCTGGCCCTGGCGCAAGCCCAGGCCGGCCGCGTGGGCGAGCTTGAAGACACCGTGCGCGAAACGCAAAGCCAATACAACGCGCTGCAGCAGGCCTGGCAGAACTTCAACGACAGCGCCAGCGACGAACTGCTGGCCAATGACGTCGAACGCCTGCTGACCATCGCCAACCAGCAATTGCGCCTGGCCGGCAACGTTTCCAACGCCATCGTGGCGCTGGAAACCGCGCAGTCCCGGCTGGCCCGCGCCGACCGTCCGCGCTTCTCCAGTCTGCAGCAGGCCATCAACGGCGACCTGGACCGCCTGCGTGCCGTGTCCACCGTAGACATCCCCGCCCAGTCGGCCCGCATCGAACGCCTGGTGTCGTTGGTCGGGAAGGCCCCCTTGCTGGTGCCGGATGCCGCCGCCCCGGGTGTGGCTGCCGCTGGCGAAAGCCGCCCGGCCGTGGCCCCTGCGCCCGTGGTTGACCCCCAGGCGGGTTTGCCCGCCGATGCCCCGTGGTGGCAGCGCTGGCGTGCCGAAGTGGTGTCGTGGCCCGGCCGCGCGGGTTCCGCGCTGGCGCAGGAACTGGGCGGCCTGATCACCATCCAGCGCGTGGACGAGCCGGCCGCCTTGCTGCTGTCGCCCGAACAGGCCGACCAGGTGCGCGGCACGCTGCGCCAACGCCTGCTGACCGTCCAGTTGGCCATGCTGATGCGCCAGCCCGCCGTCTGGAAGAGCGAGCTCGACAACATCGGCGTCACGCTGTCCAAGTATTTCGACAACCGCTCCCCCGACACCGTCGCCGCCCAGACGCTGGCGCGCGAACTGGCGCAGACCGACATCGCCGTGCGCATGCCGGAAGTGGCCGACAGCCTGAACGCCGTGGCTGCCTTGCGCGCCGCGGGTTTCAAGACTAGCGGGCAGGACTGAGCCTTATGCGTACCTGGTTCTGGACTCTGCTGCTTGCCGTCATCGCCGTCGCTCTGGCGGTGGTGCTGCGCTCCCATTCCGGCAACGTGCTGTTGCTGGTCTGGCCCTGGCGCATCGGGATGTCGCTGACGCTGGCGGTCCTGCTGATCGTCGCGGCCTTCATCGTGCTGTACATCGGCCTGCGCCTGCTGGCGTGGCTGCTGGCCATCCCCGACCGCGTCCGCGTCTGGCGCGGCAAACGCGCCCAGGCGCGCGACCACGAATTGCTGGAGCGCGGCTGGATCGGCCTGCTGGAAGGCCGCTATACCCATGCCGAAAAGGATCTGACCAAGCTGCTTGAGCAGACCAAGGTGCAGACCCGCCGCGTGCTGGCGGCCCTGTCCGCCGCGCGCGCCGCGCATGGCCTGGGCGAATTCGACCGCCGCGACCGCCTGCTGGCCACCGCGCAAGAACATGCCGGCGCCGAGCCGGGCCTGGTGGAAGCCACGGCCACGGTCTCGGCCGATATGCTGCTGGACCAAGGCCGCGCCGAACGTGCGCTGGCAGTGCTGGCGCCGCTGGCCGATGGCGGCGCGCGCCACCTGCACACCATGCGCCTGCTGCTGCGCGCACACACCGCGCTGCATCACGATGAGCAGGTCTTCACGCTGGCCCGCGGCCTGGTGCGCCGCAACGCGCTGGCCCGCAACGAGGCCGATGCCCTGATCGACGCTTCCGGCGCGGCGCGCTTGCGTGCCGCGGCCAACAGCGAAGCCTGGCGCGCCATCTGGAAAGACCTGAAGGCCGAAGAGCGCCTGCTGCCCGACATCGCGCTGGCTGGCGCCGCTGCGTTCGACGCGGCCGGCGAAGCCAACGAAGCCGCCCGCGTGCTGGAAGCAGCGGTCGCCGTGAAGTTCAATCCGACGCTGGTGGCGGCCTATGCCCGGTGCGAAGCCGAGCAGGTGTCGCGTCGCTTGGCCAAGGCTGAAACCTGGCTGCAACAGCGTCCCACGGATCCCGACCTGCTGACCGCGCTGGGCATGCTGTGCCTGAACGGCCAGCTGTGGGGCCAGGCGGAACGCTATCTGCTGCGCAGCCTCAGCCGCCGCAGCGATGCGCAGACGCATGCGTTGCTGGGCAGCCTGTACGACCGCCTGGACCGCCCGGCCGATGCCGTGCGCCACTGGCGGCTGGCCACGGCGGCCAGCATGGCGTTGCCGGTGTTGGCGGCGGATGCGGCATTGCCGGCCGCGGATACCGGTTCGGACCCTTACCGTGTGGACGCTGAAGGCGGCTATGCGGTGGGCCTGTCGGACGCGGACGGCGACGCCGATATCGGCGGCGACTACCCGGCGCTGCCGCCTTCGGTCGCCGCGTCGGCCTCCGACTACGTGCTGGATCCGGATGCGCGCGTGAAGAAGGACCAGCGCGACCGCGCACTGGCGCCCGAAGACGCGCCGCTGGCTGGCGGCACGTCCGACATCGACGAGTACTTCGACAGCGCCCCGATTCCGGCGGCGGCTTTCGACGAGCCCGTGCCGACGTACTCGCCGGCGCCTCCCGCCAGCCCGAAGCCCGCGCCTGCCGCGGTGCCGGTGCCGGCCACCAAGCCGCCGTTCAAGGACGGCGGCTCGCTTTGAACATTTCTTCAGACAAACAACAAGGTTGAATCATGAGTCTTGATCGCGTCTCCCCTGGCAAGAAGCTGCCGGAAGACTTCAACGTCATCATCGAAATCCCCATGAACGCCGACCCGGTCAAGTACGAGGTCGACAAAGAAACGGGTGCGATTTTCGTTGACCGCTTCATGCTGACGGCCATGCACTATCCGTGCAACTACGGCTACATCCCGCAGACCCTGTCCGACGACGGTGACCCCGCCGACGTGCTGGTGCTGACCCCGTTCCCGATCCAGATCGGCGCCGTCGTGCGCTGCCGCGCCATCGGCGTGCTGGAAATGGACGACGAGTCGGGCGGCGACGCCAAGCTGTTGGCCGTGCCGATCGAAAAGCTGTACCCCCCGTACCGCAACATCAAGTCCTACGAGGATCTGCCGACCGAAGACGTCGCGCGCATCCAGCACTTCTTCGAGCACTACAAGGATCTCGAGAAGGGCAAGTGGGTCAAGGTCAAGGGCTGGAAGGGCGTCGACGCTGCCCACGAAGAAATCGTGAACAGCGTGGAACGCTACAACAAGGCCTGATCAGGCTTTGGGCCGCGCCGGTGCTGCACCGGCCGGCGCTCTGATGCGGCGCGGCCGCGACGGCATGATGCCGATCGCCGCCGCGCCGTTGCTTTGCGGGGCCTGCAGGTTCTGCGAAACCTCGGCTGCCGCCACCTGGATCCGCGCCTGCAGGATGTCCAGGCGCGCCGCCGAGGTATGCGCTTGCGAGGCGATGAACACCAGGCTGCCGACCACTTTCTGTTCCCCGCTGAAGATTGCCGCGCCGATCCCCATCAGGCCGCGGTCGACCTCGCCATGCGAGACGCACACGCCCGCGGTGCGCAGCCGTTTCAGGTTTGCGCGGAACGCATCCCAGTCGTCCCCCAGCCCCGCTTCGCGGATTTCGGCCGCATGCCACAGCATCAGGTTGCGCAACTGGTAGGGCGGCAGATTGGCCAGGATGGGCTTGGCGGTGGCGCCGCGGAACATCGGGAACGGACGGCCGCGCGCATAGCTGGATTCGATGGAGTTGTCCGTCCAGTAGCGGTCCACGCACAGCACCTTGTCGCCGTAGTAGCTGCACAGCATCAGGTTGGCGTGAAGCTCGTCGCCGGTGGCGCGCATCACGTCGCGGGCGGCGCGCATCAGCGGATCGTGTTGGCGCAGGTGCCGGTCCAGTTCGATGATGCGCGACCCCAGCACGTAGGCGCCGCCGGCGGTTGGGGCCAACAGGCCGCTTTCGGTCAGCGATTTCAGATACCGGTAGGCGGTGGCGCGCGAGCACTCCAGATGCGCCATGACGTCTTCCTGGAACGCGGCGGTGGTGCCGTCGCGAAAGAGGTCGAGGATGGACAGCATGCGGTCGGGAGTGCTCATTGCTTCTGGGAATGCCTAGTGAATGTGGAAGCCGCCGTTGACGTCGACCACGATGCCGGTTGAGTAGGAGGACAGGTCCGAGGCCAGGAAAAGGATGGCTTGGGCGACGTCGGCGGGTAGGCCGAAACGTTGCAACGGAATGCCCTGTTTGAGTTCTTGTTCCCAATTTTCGCCGAATTTGCCGAGCGTCATGTCGGTTTCGATAATGCCCGGCGCCACGCAGTTGGCGCGCACGCCGCGCGGCCCCAGCTCGCGGGCCAGCGCCTTGGTGAAACTGATGACGCCGCCCTTGGAGGCCGCGTAGTGCGATCCGCCCAGCAGCCCGCCGCCGCGCAAGGCGGCGGTGGAGCCCAGGTTCACGATGGCGGGGCGCCGGGTGCTTTCCAGCAAGGCCGGCAACGCTGCATGCGTGACGTTGTAGGTCCCGGTCAGGTTCACGTCGATCATGCGGCGGAATTCGTCCTCTTCCAGATCCCAGATGCGGGTGGCGGCGACGATGCCCGCATTGTTGACCAGGATATCCACGCCCCCCAGCACTTGCGCCGCATGGGCCAGGGCCGCTTCGCAGGACGCGGCCTGCGACACGTCGCAATGCAGGTCCACGCGGCCCTGCGCCAGCGCGGGGCCGGCGCTTTCGGGATAGGCCTGGTCCAGCACGGCCACGGTCGCGCCTTGCGCAAGAAAAAGTTCGACGACGGCCGCGCCGATGCCACGGGGGTTGGCGCCCCCCGTGACCACGGCGCGCTTGCCGGCCAGAAGCCCAAGCGCGCCGGCCATCACGACTTCACCAATGCGCAGCCGCCGTCCTTCAGCGGGCGGAAGGCCTGCTCGGCGGGGATCTTGCGCACCAGGTTGTAGTAGTCCCAGTCGCGCTTGGACTCGGACGGCTTCTTCACCTGGAACAGGTACAGGTCGCGCATGACCCGGCCGTCTTCGCGGATGCGGCCGTTTTCGGTCATGAAGTCATTGATGGGCGTGTCGTGCATTTTCTTGAGCACGGGTTCGGACCCGTCGGTGCCGGCGGCCTTGACGGCGTTCAGGTAATGCATCGTGGCGCTGTAGTTGCTGGCCTGCACCATCGAAGGCATGCGGCCGGTGCGCTTGAAATAGCGTTCGGACCATTGGCGCGCCTTGTCGTCCTGATCCCAGTAGAAGGGTTCGACCAGGTTCAGGCCCTGGGCATATTCCAGGCCCACGCTGCGCACGTCTACGATGCTCATGAAGAGGGCGGCCACGCGCTGCTTGCTGCCCATGATGCCGAACTCGAACGCCTGCTTGATGCTGTTGATGGTGTCGCCGCTGCCGTTGGCCAGGCCGATCACCTGCGCCTTGGAGGCCTGCGCCTGCAACAGGAACGACGAGAAGTCCGAACTGGCGATGGGGTGGCGTACGCTGCCGACGACCTGGCCTCCCTTGGCCTTCACTACCGCCATTGCGTCGCGCTCAAGCGAATGGCCGAACGCGTAATCGGACGTGATGAAGTACCAGCTCTTGCCGCCGTCCTCCATCACGCCGTTGGCTACGCCCGTGGCGTAGGCGTAGGTGTCGTACGTCCAGTGCATGCCGTTTGGCGAGCAGGCCTTGCCCGTCAGATCGGCCGACCCCGCGCTGGTGAAGATCACGACGCGTTTCATCTGACGGGTCAGGTCCTGCACTGCCAGCGCGATGGCCGAGTTGGGTACGTCCAGGATCAGGTCGACCTTGTCGTTTTCATACCAGCGGCGGGCGATCGACACGCCGATGTCCACCTTGTTCTGGTGGTCGGCGGAAATCACTTCGATGGGCCTGCCCAGCACGGTGCCTCCGAAATCTTCGACGGCCATCTTCACGGCTTCCACGCCGAATTTGCCGGACAGGTCGGCCATCATGCCGGACTGGTCGCCCAGCACGCCGATCTTCACGACATCGTCCGACACCTGCGCCTGGGCGGACAGGGACAGGGTGCCCAGCACGCAGGCGGCAAGGCTGTTCTTGATACGGGTCTTCATGGGGTGTCTCCTCGGGGGCTTGGTTCTTTGCGCGCCGCCCTGTGCCGGGCGGTCATGCGGGGTCTTGCACGGCGGGTCGGCCTACTCCAGCGTCTGGCCGGCGTAGGCGTCGATGAACAGATTGGGTTTCAGGAAAAAGCTCAGCACTAGCGCGCCGTTGGGCGCGCGCGCCACGTGCTGGTTGCCACGCGGGCGCCAGACGTAGTCGCCTGCGCACACTTCGCCTTCCGCATCCACGATGGATCCCTCCAGCACATAGGTCTGCTCGACTTCCACGTGCTCGTGCAGCGGCAGTTCGGTGCCGGGCTGCCAGCGGAAGAGGGCGGTGAGCAGGCCGGACTCCTTGTCCTGCATCAGCACCTTCATTTCGATGCCTTCCACCTGGGTGGGTTTCCAGGGCAGATCGGCGACTTTCAGGAAGCGCGAGGCCAGCGGCGGCAGCGCATTGGCCGCAGGGCAGCCGGGGGTTTCGAGGGCCATGGTTGTCTCCTAGCCGTAACTCGTTATTGAAGATAAAGTAAAAATCTTGTTATTGAGTGTTTAAAAATAGTCGCGTATATTGAGATTGATGTCAACTTTGTTTTTGCATCGACGAAGCAAAGGCGACACAGGCCGGACCCAGAGATCCGGTGCATATAAAACAAGGAGACAAGCTTGAAACACGACTATCTGGACCAGACGTTCGGTCTGGCGGGGCGCGTCGCGCTGGTGACGGGGGCAGGCAGGGGGTTGGGCTTCGCCATCGCGCGGGGCCTGGGGATGGCCGGCGCGGAGGTCGTCATCAACGACCTGTCGATCGAGGCCTGCGATGCCGCTTGCGCGCAGCTGGCCGCGGATGGCATCAAGGCGCGCAGCGCACCGTTTGACGTGGCGGATGGCGAGGCGGTGGCCGCAGCTGTCGCCCAATTGGAGGCCGCCGGATTGGCCATCGACGTGCTGGTCAGCAATGCCGGCAACCAGAACCGCAAACCCGTGGTGGAGATGACGCCGGCCGAGTGGCAGGCGCTGCAGAACGTGCACGTCAACGGCGCGTTCCATTGCGCCCGCGCCGTGTTGCCCGGGATGGGCAAGCGCAGCTTCGGCCGCATCATCCTGATGTCGTCGGTGGCAGGGCAGGCGACCATGCCGAACATCGCTGCGTACGCGACCGCCAAGGGCGCCATCGCGGCGTTCACGCGGGCGCTGGCCGTGGAATACGGCGCCAGCGGCGTGACCTGCAACGCGCTTGCGCCGGGTTTCGTCCGCACGGATTTCACGCAAGGGCTGCAGGACAATCCGCAATTCCAGTCGTTCCTGTCGTCTGCCGTGCCGACCGGGCGCTGGGCCGCGCCGGAAGACATTGCGCCTGCCGTGGTCTACCTGGCGTCGCCGGGCGCGTCGTTCGTCAACGGGCACGTCCTGGCGATTGACGGCGGCCTGTTGGCCCGCATGTAGGAGCGCCCCCATGAGCACCCAAGCGGTTCTGTCCGCCCAGGGGCTGGTCAAGCGGTTCGGCGGCTTCAATGCCGTCGATGGCGTGACCCTCGCCCTGCAAGAAGGCTCCATCCACGCGCTGATCGGCCCCAACGGCGCTGGCAAAACCACCTGCTTCAACCTGCTGACCAAATTCCTGACGCCGGATGCGGGCGTCATCCATTACCGCGGCCGCGACATCACCTCTCTTGCGCCGGAGCAGATCGCTCGCCTGGGCATCGTCCGCTCATTCCAGATATCCGCCGTGTTCCTGGGCTTGACCGTGCTGCAGAACATGCGCGTGGCGCTGATGCGCCAGCATGGCGACGGCCTGCGCTTCTGGCGCAGCCGGCGCAGCGTTGACCGCCTGAATGGCCGCGCGATGGAGCTGCTGGACGCGGTGGGCCTGGCGCCGCTGGCGGAGACCACGGCTGCGCTGCTGCCTTACGGCCGCAAGCGTGCGCTGGAAATCGCCATGACCTTGGCGCTGGAACCCGAGATCATGCTGCTGGACGAGCCCATGGCGGGGCTGGGCCAGGAAGACGTCGCCCGCATCGCCGCGCTGATCCGGCGCGTGTCGGTGAACCGGAGCATCCTCATGGTCGAGCACAACCTGTCGGTGGTGGCCGACCTGTCCGACACCATCACCGTGCTCGCGCGCGGCGCGGTGCTGGCGCAGGGCGACTACGCAGCCGTCTCCCGCGACGAGCGCGTCATCACCGCCTATATGGGCTCTGACGAGGAGACGCACTGAGATGCTGGCGATCAAAGACCTCAATGCCTGGTACGGCGAATCGCACGTGCTGCATGGCGTGGACATCGACGTGAACCGGGGCGAACTCGTCACCATCCTGGGCCGCAACGGCGCGGGCAAGACGACGACCCTGCGCGCCATCATGGGCATCCTGGACAAGCGGCGCGGCTCCATCCGCCTGAACGGGCAGGAAACGGTGGGCATGGCGCCGCACCGCATTCCGCGCCTGGGCGTGGTGTATTGCCCCGAGGAGCGCGCGGTGTTCCGCAGCCTGAACGTGACCGAAAACCTGATGCTGCCGCCGCGCCTGGCCGCGGGCGGCATGTCGCTGGACGAGATCTACACGCTGTTCCCCAACCTGCGCGAACGCAGTGCCAGCTCGGGCGGCAACCTGTCGGGCGGAGAACAGCAGATGCTGGCCATCGCGCGCATCCTGCGCACGGGCGCTCAGCTGATCCTGCTGGACGAACCCACCGAAGGGCTGGCGCCCGTCATCGTGCAGCAGATCGGGCAAGCCATCCGCACCTTGAAGGAGCGGGGCTTCACCATCGTGCTGGTCGAGCAGAACTTCCGCTTCGCGACCAAGGTGGCCGACCGCCACTACGTCATGGAGCATGGCTGCGTGGTCGACCGGCTGTCGGCGGATGAAGCGCGCCGCGATCCTGCCCGGATCGCGCGCCGCCTGGGCGTCTGAGAGGAGAATGCCTGTGTTCGAAATTTTCGGAGTGCCGTCCACGGCGCTGTTCGGCCAGCTGCTGCTTGGCCTGATCAACGGTTCTTTCTACGCCTTGCTCTCGATCGGCCTGGCGGTGATTTTCGGCCTGTTGAACATCATCAACTTCGCCCATGGCGCGCAGTACACGGCGGGCGCGTTCCTGGCCTGGATGCTGTTGAACTACCTGGGCGTGAACTACTGGGCGGCGCTTGTGCTGGTGCCGCTGATCATGGCGGTGTTTGCCATCGTGACGGAGCGCTTGCTGATCTCGCGCACCTATCGCATGGACCATCTGTACGGGCTGCTGCTCACCTTCGGCATTGCGTTGCTGATCGAAGGCGGCCTGCGCCAGGCCTATGGCGTGTCGGGGCTGCCCTACACCATCCCCAAGGCGCTGACCGGGGGCGTCAACCTGGGCTTCATGTTCCTGCCCTGGTACCGCGGCTGGGCCGTGGCGGTGTCGCTGGTGCTGTGCCTGGCCGTGTGGGTGCTGATCGAGAAGACGCGGGTGGGCGCGATGCTGCGCGCGGCGACGGAAAACCCGACGATCGTGCGTTCGTTCGGCATCAACGTGCCGCTGCTGATCACACTGACCTATGCGCTGGGCGTCGCGCTGGCGTCGGTGGCGGGCGTGATCGCGGCGCCCATCTACCAGGTCAGCCCGATGATGGGATCGAATCTGGTGGTGGTCGTGTTTGCGGTGGTGGTGATCGGCGGCATGGGCTCCATCATGGGCGCCATCGTCAGCGGCTTTGGGCTTGGCATTATCGAAGGCCTGACCAAGGTCTTCTACCCCGAGGCCGCCAACCTGGCGATCTTCATCATCATGGTGCTGGTGCTGCTGTGCAAGCCGGCGGGGCTGTTCGGCAAGCCCCTGCAGGTGCAGAACGTGCTGGCCGCGGAAGCGACGCGGCAACCCGTGCAGCTGAGTCGGCGCGCGATGCGCGTGTCGATGGCGGTGCTGGCGGTGGTGGCGTTGATCGCGCCCTGGTTCGTGTATCCCACGTTCCTGATGAAGGTGCTGTGCTTCGCCCTGTTCGCGGCAGCCTTCAACCTGCTGGTGGGCTATGTGGGCCTGCTGTCCTTCGGCCATGCGGCGTTCTTCGGCGCGGCAGCCTATGCCACCGGCATCGTCATGAAGCTGTTCGGCGCCACGCCGGAACTGGGCTTGCTGGCCGGCGTGGTGACGGGCGGCCTGCTGGGCCTGCTGTTCGGTGCCATCGCGATCCGGCGGCAGGGCATCTACTTCGCGATGATCACGCTGGCGCTGTCGCAACTGGTCTACTTCATCGCGGTGCAAGCAGGATTCACCGGCGGCGAGGACGGGCTGCAAAGCGTTCCGCGCGGCAAGCTCTTCGGCGTCTTCGACCTGAACAGCGTGATGCCGATGTACTACTTTACGCTGGCCGTGTTCGCGCTGGGCTACGCCTTCGTCCTGCGCGTGCTGAATTCCCCGTTCGGCGAAGTCATCCGCTCGGTGCGCGACAACGAACAACGCGCCCGGTCGCTGGGGTATTCCACGTCGCGCTACAAGCTGATCGCGTTCACGCTGTCGGCCTCCGTGGCGGGGTTGGCGGGCGGGCTGAAGGTGCTGGTGTTCGGCGTGGCCTCGCTGACCGACGTGCACTGGCATGCCAACGGCGAAGTCGTGCTGATGGCGCTGCTGGGCGGCATCGGCACGGTATTCGGGCCGCTTGCGGGGGCGCTGACTTTCGTGTCGCTGCAGAACTACCTGGCGCCGCTGGGGTCCTGGGTGCTGATCGTCCAGGGCGCGATCTTTGTCTTGTGCGTGCTGCTGTTGCGAGACGGCATCATGGGATTGGTGTCGCGCGCCTGGCTGGCCGCGACCCGCGTGAAAAAGGAGTCCTGATGTTCCTGCATGTCGTGATGTTGCAACTGTCGGCGGCGGCCGATGCGGAATTCCACGGGCGGGTCCAGGCGTACTGCGACCGGGTCCTGGCGGAATGCGACGGGGTGGCCGGATACGCCTTCCGGCCCAACGAGGCCGGGCGCTCTGACGGCCTGACCCATGCGGTCGTGGCCGCCTTTGCGGATGGCGCCGCGCATGACCGCTACCAGGTGTCCCCGGCGCACCAGGAGATGAAGGCCTACATGGCGGATTTCATCGAGCGCCTGGTCGTTTTCGACGGGGATATCCCTACGTTTTCCTGAACGCGCAAGGCTCGCGCCTTGCGCCCGGGAAAGCGATAAACTCGCGGATGATTTTCGATATCCGGGCCGCCCCAAGATAAAACTGCCCGCCTCACGTATTTGTCATAGGTTGATCGCTCATGGACTACGTACTACCTCCCCAGCCGCCCGTCGCGGTTCCCGTTGCCGGCAGCGCCGCGCTGTTCCCGGTCCGCCGCGTGTATTGCGTTGGCCGCAATTACGCCGAGCACGCCAAGGAAATGGGTTTCACCGGCCGCGAAGACCCGTTCTTCTTCTGCAAGCCTGCTGATGCCGTGCTGAGCGTGGCCGACGGCGAAACCGGCAAGATGGCCTATCCGCCCAAGACCTCCAACCTGCACTACGAGATGGAACTGGTCGTGGTGCTGGGCAAGGGCGGCCGCAATATTCCGGTCGAAGAAGCCAATGAATGCGTGTGGGGCTATGCGTTGGGCCTGGACATGACCCGCCGCGACCTGCAAGGCGAAATGAAGAAGCAGGGCCGCCCCTGGGAAATCGGCAAGGCCTTCGACGAGTCCGCCCCGATGGGCCCGATCCACCCGCGCAGCGTCGTGGGCACGCTGGACAAGGGCGCGATCTGGCTGGACGTGAACGGCCAGCGCAAGCAGTCCAGCGACATTTCGCAGATGCTGTGGAACATCCCCGAAAGCATTTCGTACCTGTCGGGCCTGTTCGAACTGCAGCCGGGCGACATCATCTTCACCGGCACCCCGGAAGGCGTGGGCGCGGTCGTGCAAGGCGATGTGATCACCGGCGGCGTGGAAGGCCTGGGCGAACTGCGCGTGCAGATCGCCTGATTCCGGCACCGCCTCTTTCTATTGTTCAGGAGTTCCAGCATGCGCGGCAAGATCGTGCTGACCGCCTTTGTCGTGTTCGGATTCGTGCTCGCCGGTTGCAATACCGTCGCGGGCATGGGTCGTGACATGTCCCGGGCCGGCAACGCCATCACCAACGCCGCCGACAAGTAATCGTCGGCGTCGTTGCCACGGCAAAAAAAAGCCCCTTGATGACTCAAGGGGCTTTTTTCATGCCGGTAGCGCGGATGCCCTACAGCACATCCCCCGCGTAGTCGGCCAGGCGGGAACGTTCGCCGCGCTGCAGCGTGACGTGCCCCGAATGTGGCCAGCCCTTGAAGCGGTCGACGACGAACGTCAGGCCCGAACTGCCTTCGGTCAGATACGGCGTATCGATCTGGGCGACGTTGCCCAGGCAGATCACCTTGGTGCCAGGGCCCGCGCGGGTCACCAGCGTTTTCATCTGCTTGGGCGTCAGGTTCTGCGCTTCGTCGATGATCAGGTACTTGTTCAGGAACGTGCGGCCGCGCATGAAGTTCAGCGACTTGACCTTGATGCGAGAACGGATCAGGTCCATGGTGGCGGCGCGCCCCCAGTCCCCGTTGCCCTCGCCATCGCCCATGTTGAGCACATCCAGGTTGTCTTCCAGCGCGCCCATCCACGGCAGCATCTTCTCTTCTTCCGTGCCGGGCAGGAAACCGATGTCTTCACCGACGGGCACCGTGACGCGGGTCATGATGATTTCGGTGTAGCGCTTGGTCTCCAGCACCTGCGTGATGCCTGCCGCCAACGCCAGCAGCGTCTTGCCGGTACCCGCCTGGCCCAGCAGCGACACGAAGTCGCATTCCGGGTTCATCAGCAGGTTCATGGCGAAGTTCTGTTCGCGGTTGCGCGCCGTGATGCCCCAGACGTTGTTCTTGCCGTGGGTGTAGTCGCGCAGGGTGGCCAGCACCGCCATCTTGCCGCTGACTTCGCGCACTTGCGCGTACAGCGGCATCTGGCCTTCGAAGTAGACGAACTGGTTGACGACGAACTGCGAACACAGCGGGCCGTGGATACGGTAGAAGGTGGTGCCGCCTTGCTGCCAGGACTCGACGTCCTTGCCGTGCTTGTTCCAGAAATCTTCGGGCAACTGCATCACGCCCGAATACATCAGGTCCGAGTCTTCGAGGACGTGGTCGTTGAAGTAGTCTTCGGCGGCCATGCCCAGCGCGCGCGCCTTCAAGCGCATGTTGATGTCTTTGGACACCAGCACGACTTCGCGCTGCGGGTACTTTTCCTGCAGGGCCCGGACGACGCCCAGGATCTGGTTGTCGGCCTTGCCCATCGGCAGGTCGGAGGGCAGGGTGCTGTGGATGGCGGTCGTCTGGAACAACAGGCGACCGGTGGCATCCTTGTTGCCCAGCTTGGCCAGCTCCAGCCCTTCGTCCAGCTGGGTGGTGTCCTGCACCAGCGCATCCAGCGAGCGGCTGACCTGGCGCGCGTTGCGGGCCACTTCCGACATGCCCTTTTTCTGGTGGTCCAGTTCTTCCAGCGTCATCATCGGCAGGAAGATGTCGTGCTCTTCGAACCGGAACAGCGAGCTGGGATCGTGCAGCAGCACGTTGGTGTCCAGCACGAACAGCTTGCGCGGCTCGTTCTGGGCGCGCGGCTTGGCGCGCTTGGAGGCCGTCTGGGCGGGTTTGGCCGCACGCGCTTCCGTGCGGGCGGGGGTGGCGGCAGGAGGTGGCGGCGGCACCTGGCGGGTCGGCGCGGGAATCTGCGCCTTGCGTGCCGGAGACGCCATGCCGTCGAGTTCAGGCTGGACGAGCAGCTCGTCCTCGTCTTCGTCGGCAAGTACGGCTTGGGTGTTGGACCGCGCAGCGGCAGTCTTGGTGGTGCGGGCCTGCGCCCGGGCGGTTTCGCCCGAGGGGAAGGTCAGGATGGCTGCGGGGCGGGTAGGCAACTTCGGAAGCGGCATATGCGTCACTCTCCAGTGTGGGCCGGCTATAGCGCCTGACGGGTGTTCCTGTACGGCTAACCGATACTTTTTGCGGCCTGCAGGACTTCCTTGGCGTGGCCCGGGACCTTCACCCCGCGCCACTCCTGCACCAGCACGCCATAGGCATCGATCAAAAAGGTGCTGCGCTCAATGCCTCGCACCTGCTTGCCATACATATTCTTCTGCTTGATGACGCCGAACAGGTTGCACACGGTTTCGTCGGCGTCGGAGATGAGGGGGAAAGGAAGTTCGTACTTGGCCTTGAAGTTCTCATGCGATTTCAGCGAATCGCGCGAGATGCCGATGACCACCGCGCTGGCTGCCAGGAATTCGGCGTTCAGGTCGCGGAAGTCCTGGCTTTCGGTCGTGCAGCCAGGGGTGTTGTCCTTGGGGTAGAAGTACAGGATGACGGCACGGCCCTGGCATTGTTCAAGGCTGATCGGACCAATGGTGCTTTCAGCGGTGAACTGCGGGGCGGGCTTGCCGATACTGGGCGTCATTTCTGGGATTCTCCATTGGGAGGGATGAGGGCGACCACGACGCGGCGGCCCTCAGCCATCAGGATGTTGTAGGTGCGGGAGGCGGCGTGCGTGTCCATGATCTCGACGCCGATGCCCATGGCCAACAGGGGACGCAACACTTCGGGGCGCAGGAATTGCTGGCGGGCGCCTGTGCCGACCAGCAGCACCTCGGGCGCATTGGCCGGGCGGCTGGGGGCGGCTTCCGGTTCGTCCAGGAATGCCATGGGATCGCGGACGGGCTCGGTCAAGCCGGCCGCCTGGTGCAACAGGGGGGAGGTAATGTCGGCCGGCGACTCAACGGGCCATTCGGTCACTTCGCCTTCGGGGCCAAAGGCCACCGAGGAGGAAAAACGTACCTGGTTGACCTCGATATAACCCTCACCGTAAGCGGTGACGGTGTTCAGAGCGGCCGTCGCAGGATCGGTATGCAGCTTCAATAAAAACTCCGGCTTTGTGGCTTGATAATAGCGCATCAGGATGTACAGATGTTGCTCTGTATCCACTCGGGAAATGGGGGTTTTTCCGCCCCATTTGCCGCCTAGGCGCGCTTGCGCTAGATTACAGGGTTTTGTTGCGCTGCAAACGTGTGCTGGCGCGGCTTTGAGCCCCATCCCCCACGCGCGGCCGCGCCCCGGTTTTTGCCTTTCGTCCCTTAAGGATTCCCATCATGAGGAAATTCTCCCGCATCGAGCGTTTGCCCCCGTATGTTTTCAACATCACCGGCGAACTCAAGATGGCGGCGCGTCGGCGGGGCGAAGACATCATCGACATGTCGATGGGCAATCCGGACGGCGCGACCCCCCAGCACATCGTCGAAAAGATGGTGGAAGCCACCTCGCGCCCGACCACCCACGGCTACTCGGTGTCCAAGGGCATCCCGCGCCTGCGCAAGGCCATCTGCGACTGGTACCAGCGTCGCTACGCGGTCGAGTTCGACCCGGATTCCGAAGCCATCGTCACCATCGGGTCCAAGGAAGGCCTGGCCCACCTGATGCTGGCCACGCTGGACCGCGGCGACACGGTGCTGGTGCCCAACCCCAGCTACCCGATCCACATCTATGGCGCCGTCATTGCCGGCGCCAACATCCGGTCCGTGCGCATGACGCCGGGCGTGGATTTCTTCGAGGAACTGGAACGCGCGGTGCGCGAGTCGATCCCGAAGCCTAAAATGATGGTGCTGGGCTTTCCCAGCAACCCGACCGCCCAGTGCGTGGACCTGTCGTTCTTCGAACGCGTGGTGACGCTGGCCAAGGAACACGACATCCTCGTCGTGCATGACCTGGCCTACGCCGACATCACCTTCGACGGCTACGTGGCGCCTTCCATCATGCAGGTGCCCGGCGCGCGCGATGTCGCCGTCGAGTTCTTCACGATGAGCAAAAGCTACAACATGGCCGGCTGGCGCATCGGCTACATGGTCGGCAACCGCGAGCTGGTCAACGCGCTTGCGCGCATCAAGAGCTATCACGACTACGGTACGTTCACGCCGATCCAGGTGGCGTCCATCGCCGCCCTGGATGGCCCGCAGGACTGCGTGAACGAGATCGTGGCCCAGTACCAAAGCCGCCGCGACGTGCTCGTGCGCGGTCTGCATGAAGCAGGTTGGAATGTGGAGATTCCCAAGGCGTCCATGTATATCTGGGCGCAGATCCCCGAGCCCTACAGGGCGATGGGCTCTTTGGAATTTGCCAAGCGTGTCCTGTCGGATGCGAAAGTGGCCGTGTCCCCCGGGATCGGCTTCGGCGAGTATGGCGACGACTATGTCCGCTTCGCTCTTATCGAAAACGAGCAGCGCACCCGGCAGGCGGTGCGAGGCATCAAAGAGATGTTCCGCAAGGACGGCTTGCTGAAATGATGGGAGCCCACCCCCGCGGCGCTGCGCGCTTCCCCCTCAAGGGGGCATGCCTGCGGACCGGCGGAGCCGGATCCGCGGCATCCCGATAGGGCAGCAACTGTTTTTGCGTCACCGGTGCTGTACAGCATCGCACAGCAATTTGGAGAACTGAAATGAATTCCCCTCAACGCCCGCCCGCAGATGGCGGCGCGATGAATCCCATGAAGGTGGGCCTGCTCGGTCTGGGCGTAGTCGGTGGCGGCACGTGGACCGTGCTGTCTCGCAACGCCGAGGAAATCGCGCGCCGCGCCGGCCGCCGCATTGAAGTCACGCGCGCCGCTGTGCGCGATGTGGTCAAGGCCCGCGCCCGCGTGGGCGATTCGATCAAGGTCGATACCGATGTGCACGCGCTGGTGCGCGATCCCGAAATCGACATCGTCGTCGAACTGATCGGCGGCGACACGCTGGCGCTGGAACTGGTGATGGAAGCCATCGCCAACGGCAAGCACGTCGTCACCGCGAACAAGGCGCTGCTGGCCAAGCACGGCAACGAGATCTTCGCCGCCGCCTACGAGCGCGGCGTGATGGTCACCTTCGAAGCGGCAGTCGCCGGCGGCATCCCCATCATCAAGGCGATCCGCGAAGGCCTGACCGCCAACCGCATCCAGTGGGTGGCCGGCATCATCAACGGCACCACCAACTTCATCCTGTCGGAAATGCGTTCGCGCGGCCTGCCGTTCGCCGATGTGCTGGCCGAGGCCCAGCGCCTGGGCTACGCCGAAGCCGACCCCACGTTCGACGTGGAAGGCGTGGACGCCGCGCACAAGCTGACCTTGCTGGCCTCGCTGGCCTTCGGCGTGCCGGTGCAGTTCGACCGTGCCTACATCGAAGGCATTTCGCAGCTGGCCGCTGAAGACATCGAGCACGCCGAACGCCTGGGCTACCGCATCAAGCTGTTGGGCATCACCAAGCGCCGTCCCGACGGCATCGAACTGCGCGTGCATCCGGCGCTGGTGCCGTCCGAGCGCCTCCTGGCCAATGTCGAAGGCGCGATGAACGCCGTGCTGGTCAAGGGCGACGCCGTCGGCCCCACGCTGTACTACGGCCAGGGCGCGGGCGAAGAACCCACCGCGTCGGCCGTCGTGGCCGATCTGGTGGACGTCACCCGCCTGCACACCGCCGACCCGGGCAACCGCGTTCCGCACCTGGCCTTCCAGCCGGATGCCATGTCCGACACGCCGATCCTGCCGATCGAACTCGTCAGCACGTCGTACTACCTGCGCTTGCGGGTGGACGACCAGCCCGGCGTGCTGGCGGACATCGCCCGCATCCTGGCCGACCGCTCCATCTCGATCGGGTCGATGATCCAGCAGCCGTCGCACATCGGCGGCGCCGACATCATCTTCCTCACGCACGAAGCCGTGGAAGGCAACGTCAACCAAGCCATCGAGCGCATCGAGTCCTTGCCGTTCGTCCGGTCCAAGGTCACGCGATTGCGCGTGGAGAACTTGACATGAAATACATCTCTACTCGCGGCGGCATGAACCCCCAGGGGTTCTCCGACATCCTGCTGGAAGGCCTGGCGCCCGACGGCGGGCTGGCCATGCCGGAGCAATTGCCCCAGGTGTCCGAGCAGACGCTCGAATCCTGGCGCGGCCTGTCCTACGCGGACCTCGCCTTCGAAGTGCTGTCGCTGTTCGCCACCGACATCCCGGCGGACGACCTGCGGCGCCTGACTCGCGCGGCCTACACGCAAGAGATCTTCAACAGCGAAGACATCGTCCCGCTGCGTCCGCTGGACGGCGGCCTGTCGCTGCTGGGCCTGTCCGAAGGGCCGACGCTGGCCTTCAAGGACATGGCCATGCAGTTCCTGGGCCAGGTCTTCGAATATGTGCTGGCCAAGCGCGGCACCACGCTGAACATCGTGGGCGCCACGTCCGGCGACACGGGCTCGGCGGCCGAGTACGCGCTGCGCGGCAAGCAGGGCGTGGCCGTCTTCATGCTGTCGCCGCATGGCCGCATGAGCGCTTTCCAGCGCGCGCAGATGTATTCTCTGCAAGACGAGAACATCCACAACATCGCCGTGCGCGGCGTGTTCGATGAAGCCCAGGACATCGTCAAGGCCCTGGCCGGCGATCTGGCGTTCAAGACGAAGTACCGCCTGGGCGCCGTGAACTCCATCAACTGGGCGCGCATCGCCGCCCAGGTGGTGTACTACTTCCATGGCTGGTTGCGCGCAACCGACAAGCCGGGCCAGCAGGTGTCGTTCGCCGTGCCCTCGGGCAACTTCGGCAACATCCTGTCGGGCCATATCGCGCGCAGTATGGGCTTGCCGGTGCGCCGCCTGGTCCTGGCCACGAACGAGAACAACGTGCTGGAAGAATTCTTCCGCACGGGCATCTACCGTCCGCGTCCGGCCGAACAGACCTACGCCACGTCCAGCCCGTCGATGGACATTTCGCGCGCATCCAACTTCGAACGCTTCGTGTTCGAGCTGGTGGGCCGCGATCCGGCCCGCGTGAAGGCCTTGTGGACGTCGTTGGCCAAGGACGGCTCGTTCGACCTGTCCGACCTGAAGCCGCAGTTCGAATCGCGCTATGGCTTCGTGTCGGGCGCCAGCTCGCATGAAGACCGCCTGGCCACCATCCGTTCGGTCTACGAAGGGACCGGCGTGCTGGTCGACCCGCATACCGCCGATGGCGTGAAGGTTGCGCGCGAATTCATCGAACCGGGCGTGCCGATGCTGGTTCTGGAAACCGCCTTGCCGGCGAAGTTCTCCGAAACCATCGAAGAGGCGCTGGGCCGTCCCGCCACGCCTCCGGGCAACCTCGCCAATCTGGAATCGCTGCCGCAGCGCGTGGAAGTCATGGATTGCAGTGAATCCGCCGTCCGCCGTTTCATCGAGGCGAACGCCAAGGTGTAACTGCTTGCGGTTTCTGTAAGCGCAAAACCCCTCGCAGGCTTGGCCTCGAGGGGTTTTTTTACGATGTGGGATCTGTGTATTACGTTCTTATGCATTTTGACCACAACCCGACACGGATTTGGGGCCAGGTTACCGATACAGTGAATCCACCTAATCACACTTGGAGAACACGCCCATGAACCTGAAGACCATGACGTTGGCCCTGGTGGTGACCGGAGTTGGGGTGCTGGCCGGATGCTCGTCGCCCTCGGTCATTCAGAATCGGGACGGAAGCTCGACCGTGACGCCCGACGCGCCGACTTACGACAAGAAGTCCGGCATGTATGAATACGACAAGGACGGCAAGAAGGTCCAGGTCAACAAGGACGACGTGAAGTCCATCGAAGAGGTCAAGTGACCCCCACTGCGCGTCTCGCGCAATGAAAAAAGCCCCTTGAGAAATCGAGGGGCTTTTGCTTTGCGGGAAAGATTTACTTCGCCGATTCTTCCGCGTGGTAACGGCCCACGCGGTCGACTTCGTTCTTCGATCCCAGGATCACGCTGACGCGCTGGTGCAGCGTGTCGGGCTGGATTTCCATGATGCGCTGCGCGCCGTTGATCGACGCGCCGCCGGCCTGTTCGATCAGGAAACTCATGGGGTTGGCTTCATACATCAGACGCAGCTTGCCGGCCTTGCCCGGTTCGCGGGCATCCCAGGGGTACATGAAGATGCCGCCGCGGGTCAGGATGCGATGCACGTCGGCCACCATCGAGGCGATCCAGCGCATGTTGTAGTCCTTGCCCAGCGGACCGGTGGAACCGGCCAGGCAGTCGTCGACGTAGCGCTTGACCGGGGGAGCCCAGTGGCGCATGTTCGACATGTTGATCGCGAATTCCTTGGTGTCTTCGGGCACCTGGATGTTGTCGTGCGTCAGCACCCACGAACCCATCTCACGGTCAAGCGTAAAGCCCACCACGCCCTTGCCGATGGTCAGCACCAGCATGGTCTGCGGTCCGTAGACGGCGTAGCCGGCCACGACCTGCTTGTCGCCCGGTTGCAGGAAGTCCTGCTCGCAGACGGGGGCGCCCGACACGTTGTGGGGGGCGTGCAGCACCGAGAAGATCGTGCCGATGGACACGTTCACGTCGATGTTCGACGAGCCGTCCAGGGGATCGAACAGCAGCAGGTATTCGCCCTTCGGGTAGCGGTTCGGAATCAGGTGGATGGTTTCCATCTCTTCCGAGGCCATGGCTGCCAAGTGGCCGCCCCATTCGTTGGCTTCGAGCAGGATCTCGTTGGACAACACGTCCAGCTTCTTCTGCACTTCGCCCTGGACGTTCTCGCTTTCCAGGCTGCCCAGGACGCCGCCCAAGGCGCCCTTGCTGACGGCATGGCTGATGGCCTTGCAGGCGCGCGCGACCACTTCGATGAGCAGTCGCACTTCCGGCGCAAGGGCTTGGGCGGAGCGTTGTTGCTCCACCAGGTACTGAGTCAGAGTTTTACGTTTCAAAAAGGTCTCCCTATGCTGCGAATTCTAAAGCCTTGGATACGATTTCCTGCACGTTGCGCGACAGGCCTTCATGCGCGCGCACGCGTTGCAGGGCGGCCTGCATAGGCGTGCGCAGGGCCGGCACGAAGCGCGACCAGTTGTCCAGCGCGCGTGCCAGGCGTGCCGCGATTTCCGGATTCAGCGCGTCAAGCGCCAGCACCTGCTCGGCCCAGAAGGCGTAGCCCGTGCCGTCCGGATGGTGCATGCCGCGCGCGTTGTTCAGGCAGAACTGGAAAATCAGCGCGCGCGCCCGGTTCGGGGTGCGTAAGGTGAACGCCGGATGCGTCATCAGCTCGCGCGCGGTCTGCACCGTCGTGGAGCGGGCGGCGGCCTGCAATGCGAACCACTTGTCCACCACCAGCGGGTTGTCACGCCACTTGTCGTAGAACGCGGCCAGCGCTTCCTGCGGGAAATCGCCCTGGCCGTAATTGATCAGGGCGGACAGCGCGGCCATGCTGTCGGTCATGTTGCCTGCGCGGTCGTATTGCTGTTCCGCCAGGCGCTGGGCGTCATGCTCACCCGCGGCCAGCAGATGGCTCAGGGCCAGGTTCTTCAGCGCGCGCATGCCGGCAGGAACCGGGGCCGGGCTGTACTCGCCTGGCGTCTGGTTCTGCTCGAAGGCCTGACGGAATTCGGCGGCAAGCTGGCGGCCGAGTTCGGCGCGCAGGAAGTCGCGCGCCACGGCCAGCGCGGGCGGATCCACGGCCTGCATGCGCTCGGCCAAGGTCTTTTCCGAGGGCAGCGCCAGCGCGCGGGCGCGGTAGGCGGCGTCGATCGCCGGGTCCGTCAGCTGGGCGCGCCATGCCTCGATGAAGGCGGCGTCGGCGTGCAGCGTGCGGCCCGCCTGGCGGGCTTCGGCCAGCGCCAGGATCTGGCGCGTGGCTAGTTCCTGGCCGGCTTCCCAGCGGGCGAACGGATTGCTGTCGTGCGCGGACAGCAGGGCCAGCTCTTCGTCGGTCCAGTCGTAGTCCACGATGACAGGGGCCGAGAAATCGCGCAGGAGCGAGGGCACGGGCCGTTCGGCGATGTCGTCGAACACCCATTGCTGAGTTTGCGTGGTCAGTTCCAGCAAGGCCGTGTCACGGGTAGCGCCGGCGTGGCGCAAGGGCAGGGGGCTGCCGTCGCGGCTCAGCAGGCCAATCGCGAACGGAATATGGTAGGGCGCCTTGACGTAGTCGGCGCCGGCCTTCTTTTCGACGCCCACCGGCTGGCAGTCCTGGGTCAGCGTGACCGTGCAGCGGCGAGTGGCAGCGTCGTGTTCCAGCTTGACGGTCACGCGCGGCGTTCCCGCCTGGCGATACCAGCGGCGGAACACCGACAGGTCGCGGCCAGGATGCTGGCGCACGTAGACCGATTCCATGGCGGCGACGAAGTCATCGCAGGTCACGGCCTGGCCGTCGTGGCGGCGGAAGTATTCGTCCATGCCGGCGCGGAAACCTTCCTCGCCCAGCAAGGTGTGCTGCATGCGGATGACTTCGGCGCCTTTCTCGTACACGGTGGCCGTGTAGAAGTTGCCGATCTCCTGGTAGCTCTCGGGGCGGATGGGGTGGGCCATCGGGCCGGCGTCTTCCGGGAACTGGGCGGCGCGCAGCGCCACCACGTCGTCGATGCGCTTGACCGCGCGCGCGCTGGCGGCCGCCGTCGCGTCCATGCCGTGCGCCATCATATCGGCGCTGAATTCCTGGTCGCGGAAGACCGTCAGGCCTTCTTTCAGGCTCAGCTGGAACCAGTCGCGGCACGTCACGCGGTTACCGGTCCAGTTGTGGAAGTATTCGTGCCCGATGACGGACTCGATGCCTTCATAGTTGGCGTCCGTGGCGGTGTCGGCGTCGGCCAGCACATAGGCGGCGTTGAAGATGTTCAGGCCCTTGTTCTCCATCGCGCCCATATTGAAGTCGTGGACGGCGACGATCATGAAGCGGTCCAGATCCAATTCCAGGCCGAAGCGGGTTTCGTCCCAGCGCAGCGCGCGCACCAGCGAATCCAGCGCCCACTCCGTCTTGGTTTCCGACCCCGGATCGCTGTAGACCTGCAGCAGCACGTCGCGGCCGCTGGCTGTCTTGACCGTGGTCTCGCGGTGCGTCAGGTTGCCGGCCACCAGTGCGAACAGGTAGCAGGGCTTGGGGAACGGGTCTTCCCATTCGACCTCGTTGCGGCCGTCCGGCAGCTGGCGCGACGCCATCAGGTTGCCGTTGGACAGCAGCACCGGGTACTGCGGCGCCGCGCGCAGCGTCACGCGATAGCGGGACATGACGTCGGGGCGGTCGGCGAACCAAGTAATGCGGCGAAAGCCCTCGGCTTCGCACTGCGTGAAGAAATTCCCGCCCGATACGTACAGGCCCATCAGCGTGGAATTGGCAGACGGCTTGCAGCGGCTGACGACCTCGACCGTGGCGTCGGCCGGCAGGCCGTAGATCGCCAGGCTGTGTTCCGACAGGTGATAACCGTCGGCGGCCAGCGGCGCTCCGTTGACGCCTACCGATACGAGTTCCAGGTCCTCTCCATCCAGGATCAAGGCCGCGTCGGCGCTGGCGCCGGGCTTGCGCTGCACCTGCATGGTGCAACGCACTTCGGTGGCGTCGGGCGCCAGATCGAAGGCCAGGGCGACTTCAGGAATGTCGTACGGGTAGGGCTGGTAGTCCTTGCGATAAACGGTAATGGGCGTGTCGGTGCGCATGGAGTTGCAGTCCTGGTTGAACGAGGGTTCTATTGTAGTAGCTGGCGGCGAAGGCAGTCTGGCGCTTGCGGGCTAGGGCAAACTTTTTGCCGCCGGCCCTGTCAAAGCTCAGTATGATGGCGCCGTCGCGCGCTAGAGGAGTCGCAAAATGTCCAGATTGTCCATGTTCAGTGTAGGCCGTTGGGCCGGGTTATTGGCCGTTGCGGGGGTGCTGGCATTGACGGGATGTGCGGCGCCTTCCGTGTCGGCCCGGGTGACATCATTCCAGCAGTGGCCGACCGGTGTTGAAGGGCAAAGTTATCAGTTTGTCGTGGCGGATCCCAACCAGGCTAATAATCTGGAATACCAGTCCTATCAGGACATGGTGCGCGCAGGGATCGGTGCGACCGGGCTGGTCGAGGCCCAACCGGGAACCAAAGCCCGATTCGATGTTTCGTTCACCTATGGCACGAGCCAGACGCAGATCATGGTGCGGCGCCCGTACGACCCGTACTTCTATGGCGGCTATGGTTACGGGGGCTACTACGGCCCGCGCCCGTGGGGGCCTGGCTACGGTTACTGGGGCCCCGACTGGGTCGATGTGCCCATGGCCGTTCAGCGCAATACGCTCAGCTTGAAGATCCGCGATACGCAGCGCAATGGCGCTGAGGTATATCGGTCCACCGCCTTCATACTGAGCCAGGGCGATGATTTCATGCGCACCATGCCCTATCTGGTCCGTGCAATATTTGACAATTTTCCCGGAAATAATGGGGCGGAACGCGAAATCGAATTCCCGTTACGCTAAGTCCGGACCGCCTTTCTGGCAGGTCGCTTAAATAAAATCGGCGCACCATATTGGTGCGCCGATTTATTTCTTACTGCCGAATAGGTTTTATTCTTTGATAAGAAAACTGTCGCGTGTAGCGCCAGCGGCTTCTTCTGCGGCGAGCCAACGCGGGGCTTTGCCGCGGCCGCTCCAGGTTTCACCGGTTTGGGGGTGACGATACTTCGGCGCAACGGCGCGCTTGGCGGCGGTGGCGGGGCGTCCAGCCGCGCCAGTCTTGCGTCGGCCGCCTGCGGCTGCACGCACGGGCTTGCCGGCGCCATAGGCGGCGACGATCTCTTCCGGCGTGATGTCGTATTCACGCATGGACGTGATGATGGACGTGATCACGGGCTTGCGTCGCTTCGTTTGTAGGACTTCCGCCTTCTTTTGAAGCTTGTTGATTTCCTTTTCGATCTTTGCTTGCAGTGCTGCGTATGTTTCTCGGGCCATGGTTTATTCCTGATTATGGAACTGCTTTAATCGCCGGCGAAGTTATGTTTATTTGTTGTGCTTCGCATAATACAGAAGTTGCGGCTTGACTTCTCTATTTTCGGACTAATTACTTTGTATCAAAAGGGCCGGAGAGCCTTTAGGCTTGCGGTTGTCCGCAGGAGACAAGTATTGGGAAGGATATTCTCAAATTTGGGACAACTTGAAACAAATGCCGCTTTGGTACGCTAGGCGGACGAATGGGCGGCGTTAGCCGCAACTTGAACGGCCTTTGTTTCGTGTAGCGGGCAGATGGGGGCGAGGTCCGGACAGCATGGGAGCAGATTGAAGGCAATGCCGCTCATTTAACGCCGGGAGTTTGTCACCGGCATTCAAACCCTTGATCTGATGCCAAATTCATCCCTTGGCAGCGGTTTTGACACGCTGCCATGCATTTTGGCTTTCCCGCTTGGTGAGAATGATATGGGCCTGAAACGAACCGAGCGCGTGCTCGGGTGACATTTTGTTCATGCTTGTATGACGAGTTCTGCGCATTTGCCGTCCTTGTACGCCAAGGCGCCTTGCACACGTATGCCTGGGCACGGGAAGCTGACAAAACTGTTATGTGACGGAACAATGCCTGGTCGCAATTGCTTAACTTGATACTCAATATTGCGCCCCCATCTGATTCAGATGCGGATAATGTCCGCCATTTTCCGCCCGCTGCCGGACCGGGCTCCCACGGGCTCTTTTGGCGTGGGGCGGGACGCCGGCCCCTGGTCGGCGTTACGATACGGTCTTGAGCGTCAACGCAAGCGCGCGCGACCGTGCCGCGCCGGCGCCCCCTGAATAGAGCCTATGAAAATCATTGATCCCGCTATTGCATCCCTTGCCACCGCCAAATCGCTGCTGCTGGACCCCTGGGGCCTGACTGAAGCGGACATGGCGCGCGCGCTGGGTGAAATCTTCACCCACAAGGTCGATTACGCCGACCTGTACTTCCAGTACACGCGCAGCGAGGGGTGGAGCCTGGAAGAGGGCATCGTCAAGACCGGCAGCTTCTCGATCAGCCAGGGCGTGGGCGTGCGCGCCGTCAGCGGCGAGAAGACCGCTTTCGCCTATTCCGATTCTCTGTCGGCGGACGCCTTGCTGTCGTCGGCGCATGCCGTGCGCGGCATTGCGCGCCGCGGTGCCGGCAAGGTCAAGGTGGCCGCGCAGGTCGAGGCCGAGATGGGCCGCAGCCTGTACGCGGACATCGACCCCGTCGCAACGTTGAGCGCTCCGGAAAAGGTCGCGTTGCTTGAACGCATCGAACGCATGGCGCGTGCGCGAGATCCCCACGTCATCCAGGTGATGGCAGGGCTGGGCGCCGAATACGACGTGGTGCTGGTCGCGGGCAGCGATGGCCGCCTGGCCGCCGACGTGCGTCCGCTGGTGCGCCTGTCGCTCACCGTGATCGCTGAACGCAACGGCCGCCGCGAAATGGGCCATGCGGGTGGCGGCGGACGCCTGGGCCTGGCGTATTTCACCGACGAAATGCTGCAAAGCTACGTCGAGCGCGCCGTGCACGAAGCGATGGTGAATCTGGAAGCGCGTCCTGCGCCGGCGGGCGAGATGACGGTGGTGCTGGGTTCGGGCTGGCCGGGCATCCTGCTGCACGAAGCCGTGGGCCACGGTCTGGAAGGCGACTTCAACCGCAAGGGTTCCAGCGTGTTCTCGGGCCGCATCGGCGAACGCGTCGCCTCCAAGGGCGTGACGGTGGTGGACGACGGCACGCTGCCGGACCGCCGCGGCTCGTTGAACATCGACGATGAAGGCAACGCCACCCAGCGCAACGTGCTGATCGAAGACGGCATCCTGCGCGGCTACATGCAAGACACGCTGAACGCCCGCCTGATGAAGACGGCTGCGACCGGCAACGGCCGCCGCGAGTCCTTCGCGCATCTGCCCATGCCGCGTATGACCAATACCTACATGCTGGCCGGCGACAAGCCCGCCGAGGAAATCGTGTCGTCCGTCAAGCGCGGGCTGTACGCGGTTAATTTCGGCGGCGGCCAGGTCGACATCACCAGCGGCAAGTTCGTGTTCTCGGCCTCCGAGGCCTACATGATCGAAGACGGCAAGGTGACCTACCCGGTCAAGGGTGCCACCCTGATCGGCAATGGCCCCGACGCCATGACGCGCGTCACGATGATCGGCAACGACCTGCAGCTGGATTCGGGCGTGGGCACTTGCGGCAAGGACGGCCAGAGCGTGCCGGTGGGCGTGGGCATGCCGACCGTGCGCATGGAAGGCCTGACGGTCGGCGGCACGGCGTAAGCGTCATGCCGGGCCGTCGCGTCCCCTAAAAACGATGTGACGGCCCGAAAAAACTATGCTAGAGTCAATCCCCATGAAATTCGCGTCCCCCGCCTTTTACTTTTATTTTTATGGTTTTCTGAAGCCGCTGGCGGAGGAAGGGACGCGCTCAATCTGAAGTTTGGAAAGAATCCCCCCAAAAAAGCCGCCAGCGAACTGGCGGCTTTTTTTGTGCCGCCGGAATCGGAAAGACCGATCGGAATGGATCCCGTTGGCGGGCAACCCAGGAGCAGTACCGTGTCACACAATACCGACGACCTTCGTATTCGAGAAATCAAGGAACTGAATCCGCCCGCGCATGTGATGCGCGAGTTCGCGTGTACGAAGGAGGCGTCCGATACCGTATTCGCCGCCCGCCAGGGCATGCACCGCATCCTGCACGGCATGGATGACCGCATGATTGTCGTGATCGGGCCGTGTTCGATCCATGACACGCGTGCCGCCATCGAATATGCGAAGCGCTTGAAGCCGGTGCGCGACCGCCTGAGCGCCGATCTGGAAATCGTGATGCGCGTGTACTTCGAAAAGCCGCGCACCACGGTGGGCTGGAAGGGCTTGATCAACGATCCGGACCTGGACGGCAGCTTCGACATCAACAAGGGCGTGCGCGTGGCCCGCGAACTGCTGCTGGACATCAACAGCCTGGGGCTGCCGGCGGGTTGTGAGTTCCTGGACATGATTACGCCGCAATACATCGCGGATCTGGTCTCCTGGGGGGCGATCGGGGCACGGACGACGGAAAGCCAGGTGCATCGCGAACTGGCCTCGGGCCTGTCGTGTCCGGTGGGATTCAAGAACGGCACGGACGGCAATGTGAAGATCGCGGTGGACGCCATCAAGGCCGCATCGCAGCCGCACCATTTCCTGTCGGTGACCAAGGGCGGGCATTCGGCGATCGTGTCGACGGCCGGCAATGAGGACTGCCACGTCATCCTGCGCGGCGGCAAGACGCCGAATTACGATGCCGCCAGCGTGGACGCGGCCTGCCAGGACGTGTCCAAGGCCGGCCTGGCGCAACGCATCATGGTGGACGCCAGCCATGCCAACAGCAGCAAAGATCCCGAGAATCAGCCGAGGGTGATCGATGACGTGGCGCGCCAGATGGAAGCGGGCGACGCGCGCCTGGTCGGCGTGATGGTGGAAAGCCACCTGCTGGGCGGACGCCAGGACATGGTGCCGGGCAAGCCGCTGGTCTATGGCCAAAGCATCACCGACGGCTGCATCGATTGGGACGCGTCGGTGGCCGTGCTGGAACGCCTGGCGCACGCGGTGCGCGAGCGCCGCCGGGTCGCGCTGACCTCCGGCAAGTAATGCCGTGCGAGCGCCGTGTGCCGCCTGCCTGGGGCGGTGTGCGGCGCAGCATGCGCAGCGGCGTAGAATATTCTGATTACCGAACCCGAGAACACGCTGATCATGAACGCTCCCTTGCACGCTGAAACGTTGCGCCGCCCGGTGCCGGCCGCCTGTCTGGATGCCTTGCGCGCGCGCTTTGGCGACCGCCTGTCCGAGTCCTCCGCCGTGCGTGAACACCACGGCCGCGACGAGTCGCCGTATCCGCCGATGCTGCCGGACGCCGTCGTCTTCGCGCACACCACCGAGGAAGTGGCCGAGGTCGCCAAGCTGTGCAACGAGCATCGTGTTCCGCTGATTCCCTATGGCGCAGGTTCTTCGCTGGAAGGCCACGTGCTGGCGATCCAGGGCGGCATCAGCCTGGACCTGTCGCAGATGAACAAGGTGTTGGCGATCAACGCCGAAGACCTGACCGCTACCGTGCAGGCGGGTGTGCTGCGCAAGCAGTTGAACGAAGAGATCCGCAACACCGGCCTGTTCTTCCCGATCGACCCGGGCGCCGACGCCAGCCTGGGCGGCATGGCCGCCACGCGTGCCTCGGGCACCAATGCCGTGCGCTATGGCACGATGCGCGAAAACGTCATGTCGTTGACGGTGGTGACCGCCGACGGCCGCATCGTCCGCACGGCGGGGCGTGCGCGCAAATCATCGGCGGGCTATGACCTCACGCGCATTTTCATCGGCAGCGAAGGCACGCTGGGCATCATTACCGAAGTGACGGTGCGCCTGTATCCGCAACCCGAAGCCGTGTCGGCCGCGGTCTGCAATTTCCCCACGCTGGACGATGCCGTCCAGAGCGTGATCGAGATCATCCAGATGGGCGTGCCGATCGCGCGCGTCGAATTCATGGACGCGGCCAGCGTGCGCTCGGTCAACCAGTACAGCAAGCTCACCTTGCGTGAAACGCCGCTGCTGGTGTTCGAGTTCCATGGCAGCCCGGCAGGCGTGCAGGAGCAGGCCGAAACGGTGCAGGCGATCACCGCCGAACACGGCGGCATGGACTTCGAGTGGGCCGAACGCCCCGAAGACCGCAGCCGCCTCTGGACCGCCCGCCACAATGCCTACTTTGCCGGCCTGCAATTGCGGCCCGGCTGCCGCGCCAGCACCACGGACGTTTGCGTGCCGATCTCGCGGCTGGCCGACTGCGTGCGCGACACCGTCGAGGAACTGGACCGCGCAAGCTTCCCGTACACCATCGTCGGCCACGTCGGCGACGGCAACTTCCACGTGCTGATGCTGCTGGATGCCGAGAATCCGAAGGAATGGGAAGAGTCCGAAACGATCAACCACAACCTGGTGCGCCGCGCGATCGCCGCGGACGGCACCTGCACCGGCGAACATGGCGTGGGCCTGCACAAGATGCAGTTCATGGCGGAAGAGCACGGCGAAGACGCGCTGGACCTGATGCGCAGCCTGAAGCATGCGTTTGATCCGCACAACATCCTGAACCCGGGCAAGATCGTGTCCTGGTAAACGCCGCGCGGCGACCGCGCAGCCCGCAAGACCCGAAGCCGACGGCACTGCCCGTCGGCTTTTTTTTGTTTGGGCCCGGGGGGGCCGTGAATTTCCAGTGACACCTTTCATCAAATCCTTTACTCTATTTTTTCGTAGACAAATGTCCACATTGTGGATATTCCAATAAGGGTCTGCGGAAAAATCAAAGCGGGCGACGCCTCGGCAGAAGGCGCGCCCCGAAACCAAGGAGACAAGGATGTTGATGAGACAAGGCTTGATGGCGGCCGCCCTGAGCGTGGCTGGCCTGGCGGCGGCGCTGCCGGCGCACGCGCAGGCGGACGCGTATCCGAACCAACCGGTCACGCTGGTGGTGCCGTTCCAGCCGGGCGGCGGCACGGATGCCGTGGCCCGCACCTTTGCCAAGGTGTCGGCGCAGTATTTCCCCAAGGGCATGGTGGTGCTGAACAAGTCCGGCGCGGGCGGCGCGGTGGGCTGGAAGTACGTGTTGAACAGCAAGAACGACGGCCACACGCTGACCGTCGTGACGGCGGAGTTCGTGATCCTGCCGTTGCTGGGTCTCTTCGACCACACCTACAAGGACTACACGCCGTTGGTGCAGCTGAACGCCGACCCCGCCGCGATCGTGGTGCCGGTCAATTCGCCCTACAAGACGCTTGAGGAATTCATGGCCGCAGCCAAGAAGGCGCCGGCCACGATGAACGTCGGCACCTCGGGCACCGGGTCCATCTATGACGTGGCGCTGAGCGCCTTCGAGGTCAAGTCCGACACTCGCTTCACACACATTCCGTTTCCGGGTTCCGGCCCGGCCTTGCTGAACCTGCTGGGGGGGCAGCTGGACGCGGTGGCGACGAGCCCTGCCGAGGCGTCCGAATACGTGCGTGCCGGCAAGCTGCGCCTGCTGGTGCTGATGAGTGACAAGCGCGTGCCGGAATTCCCCGACGTGCCGACGGCCAAGGAGAAGGGCCTGGACGTGGCGTACGGCACCTGGCGCGGCATCGCCGGGCCGAAAGGCATGCCGCCCGCCACCGTGGCCAAGCTGAAGGAAGTCTTCGAAAAAGTCGCGCAGGACCCGCAGCTGATCGCGGCGATCAAGGCCCAGAACCTGGGTTACGTCTATGCCGACGGCGACGCTTTCGAAAAGAAGATGGCGGCCGAGACCGCCGATTACGCGCAAGTCCTGAAGACCCTGAGCATCAAATAAGCCATGAGCCAAACGACTGCTGTGCCCACTCCCTACCGTTATCCCAATCCCAAGGAAGCGCTGCCCGACATCGTGGTGCCGCAGGTGATTCCCGACGACGAGCGCGTCTGGGTGCCCCAGGCCGAAAACGTCTGGTTCCGGCCGCTCTGTCTGAACGTGTCGCAGGGCTACTGGATGAACCTGCTGCGCGTGCGCAAGTCGGGCGTGCTGAGCTGCCACCGTCATCCGCAGGCGGTGCATGGCTATGTCATCAAGGGGTCGTGGCGTTATCTGGAGCACGACTGGATCGCCCGCGAAGGCAGCTACGTTTTCGAGCCCCCGGGCGAAACGCACACCTTGTACGTCCCGGAAGACGTGGAGGAAATGATCACGATGTTTCAGGTCAACGGCGTCATGTACTACTGCGACAGCGAGGGCCGGCACACGGGCTACGAAGACGTGTTCACCAAGCTGGACATGTGCCGCAAGCACTACGAAAGCGTGGGGCTGGGGGCGGACTATGTCGATCAGTTCGTCCGTTGAGGAACACGCCATGAGCTTTCAGGCAGGGCTGTTCAAGGAAAAGACCGCGGTGGTCACGGGCGGTACTCAAGGGCTGGGCCGGGGCGTAGCCGAAGCGCTGGCGCGGCTTGGCGCGCGCGTGATCGCGGTGGGGCTGCCATCGGCCGAAGCGCCGCCGGCCGGCGTGGAGGTGGCGACGCTGGACGTCACGCAAGCGGAAGACGTTGCGGCGTTTGCCGCCACGCTGGAACGCGTGGACATCCTCATCAACTGCGCCGGCGTGATCTTCCGGCAAGAGGAGTTCAAGCTGCCCGTGTTCGAGCGCGTGCTGGACATCAACCTTACCGGCACCATGCGCGTGTGCGAAGCGTTGCGGCCGCAGCTGGCGCGCGCCAAGGGATGCATCGTCAATACGGCGTCGATGCTGAGTTTCTTTGGCGGCGGCCTGGTGCCGGCTTATAGCGCGAGCAAGGGCGGGGTGGCGCAACTGACGAAGTCGCTTGCCATCGCTTATGCCGAGGCGGACATCCGGGTCAATGCGGTGGCGCCGGGGTGGATCGCCACGCCGCTGACGGAGGCCTTGCAGAAAGATCCCGCGCGCGCCTCGCGCATCCTGGAACGCACGCCGCTCAAGCGCTGGGGCACGCCGGACGATGTGGCGCAGGCGGTCATGTTCCTGTGTTCGCCGGCGTCGGCGTTCATGACGGGCGTGGTGATGCCGGTGGATGGCGGCTACATGGTAACCTGACCGGCGCTCCGGCCCGCCGGGGCGCTTTGCCACGGAAACCGTCAATGAGAGTCCCCCGCGTGAAGCCTCCCCGCGCCGCCGCCACAGAGGCCGCGTCGACTGCATCGGTTGCGGCGCCGGCCGTCGCCGGCACCGCCTCTTTCTCCAAGTTCATGCGCGTGCTCGACGCCATCGCGTTGGGGGGTGATACGGCCTGGACGGTCAACGAGCTGAGTGCCCGGCTGGGCTATCCGCGCCCGACGATCTACCGCATCGTCGAGGCGCTGATCGCCGAACAATTGATCGTGCCCAAACGCAATGGCCAGTCCTTCGGACTGGGCCCTCGGCTTGTCAGCCTGGCCAGCCGCGCGCTGGAAAGCTCCGACATCCGGCAGTTGTGCAAGGACCACCTGTTCGACCTGAAAGAGGTCACGCAGGAAACCGTGCATCTTGCGGTGCCGGACCGGTCCGAAATGACCTACATCGACAAGCTGGAAAGCCCGAAGGCGGTGCGCATGAACTCGCGCCTGGGCAGCCGCGTCACGATGTACTCCAGTTCGGTGGGCAAGGCCTATCTGGCGCAGTTGCTTCCGGCGACGCGCGACGCCCTCATCCAGACACTGGATTTCAAAGCGTTCACCGAGGCCACGCTGCGCACGCCGCAGGCGTTGCGCAAAGAGCTGGAGCAGATCCGCCGGCAGGGCTACGCGGAAGACCGTGAAGAGAACGAGAAGGACATCTTCTGCTTCGGTTGCGCGATCACCGACAAGCAGGGCATGCCGGTCGCGTGCGTGAGTTTGAGCATTCCCGCGTTCCGCATGAGCGCCAATCGCGAGGTCAGCTATATCAAGCCGCTGGTCGACACGTGCGCGGCAATTTCCAGAAAGCTGGCGATGGTGGATTTTTCAGGCTGATCGGCTGCGGCTTTTCCACGACAAACACCGTCTGGAATTACCGCTGGTTACGTGTGCGCCGCAGGGTAGACGACTGGATGCGGGTAAATCCCGGCCTGTTTTAAGGGACTGGTCGCGCTATTGTTGCGCTCATGAATTCACTGGTCGAAACCGGCCTGGCACAAGTGCAGGCGCCTTATTCGTTGCAGCAGCTGATCGAGGCGTTGTCGGCCGCGTTGCCCGCGCACTGCGTATTGTTCCGCGAAGAGGACACGCGCCCCTACGAGTGCGACGGCCTGTCGCTGTATCGCGCGCTGCCTGCCGTCGTAGCGTTGCCGGAAACCGAAGAACAAGTCCAAGCCGTCATGCGCATCTGCAAGCGGCTGAACGCGCCGATCGTCGCGCGCGGCGCGGGCACCGGCCTGTCCGGCGGCGCCATGCCGCACAGCCAGGGCGTGCTGCTGGGCCTGTCGAAGTTCAACCGCATCAAGCATATCGATCTGGCCAGCGCCACGGCGATCGTTCAGCCTGGCGTGCGCAATCTGGCGATTTCGGAAGCGGCCTCGCCTTACGGGCTGTACTACGCGCCCGATCCCTCCAGCCAGATTGCCTGTTCCATCGGCGGCAATGTGGCCGAGAATTCCGGCGGCGTGCATTGCCTGAAATACGGTTTGACCGTGCACAACGTGCTGCGCGTGCGTGTGGTCACGATCGACGGCGACGTGGTCGAGCTGGGTTCCGAAGCGCCGGACGCGCCGGGCCTGGACCTGCTGTCCGTCTTCATCGGATCCGAAGGCATGTTGGGCGTAGTCACCGAGGTTACGGTCAAGCTGATTCCCAAGCCGGCTTGCGCGCAGGTCGTGATGGCCAGTTTTTCCAGCGTCGAGGCAGCCGGCAACGCGGTCACGCAGGTGATCGCGGCGGGCATGATCCCCGCAGGGCTTGAAATGATGGACCGACGCGCCACGCATATGGTCGAACCGTTCGTGCGCGCCGGCTACGACATGGACGCACAGGCGATCCTGCTGTGCGAATCCGATGGCACGCCCGAAGAGGTGGCGCACGAGATCGACCGGATGGAAGCGGTGTTCCGCGCCGCCGGCGCCACGCGCTGCCAGGTATCGACCTCTGAGGCCGAACGGCTGAAATTCTGGGCCGGCCGCAAGAACGCATTTCCGGCTGCGGGCCGCGTGTCGCCGGATTACTACTGCATGGACGGCACGATTCCGCGCCGCCATCTGGCGCGCGTGCTGGGCGCCATCGAACAGATGGAAGACGAATTCGGCTTGCGTTGCGCCAACGTGTTCCACGCGGGCGATGGCAATCTGCATCCGCTGATCCTGTTCGATTCGAATAAGCCGGACGAGGTGGAACGGGCCGAGAAATTCGGTGCGGCCATTCTTGAGCTGTGCGTGCAGGTAGGAGGGACCGTGACCGGAGAGCACGGTGTGGGTATGGAGAAAATAAATCAAATGTGCGTGCAATTCTCTCGCGAAGAACTCGACGCGTTCCTGGCGGTCAAGCGGGCATTCGACCCGCCGTGCCTGCTGAATCCTGAAAAGGTCATTCCCACGCTGGCTCGCTGTGCCGAATACGGCAAGATGCATGTCCATGCGGGCGAGCTGCGCTTCCCCGATCTCGCCCGCTTCTAGGACGTATCCCCCATGGATTTTGTCCTGTCGGAATTGTGCGACCAGGTCATGACGGCCCGTGCCGGCCATAAACCGCTGTTTGTGATGGGCGGAGGCAGCAAGGCGTTCTACGGCAATTACCGTCCGGTAAGGCCGCAAGACGGCCACTGCCTGCTGGACATGACGCCGTATCGCGGCATCGTCAGCTACCACCCGTCCGAACTGGTGGTGACGGTGCGCGCGGGTACGCCGCTGGCCGAACTGGAAGCGGCGTTGGCTGAAAACGGCCAGATGCTGGCGTTCGAACCGCCGCATTTCGGGGCTGCTGCCACGGTGGGCGGCTGCGTGGCGGCGGGGCTGTCCGGCCCGCGCCGCATGAGCGCGGGCGCCTTGCGCGACTTCGTGCTGGGGACGCGGCTGCTGGATTCGGAAGGACGCATCCTGTCGTTTGGTGGAGAGGTCATGAAGAACGTGGCGGGGTATGACGTTTCGCGACTGCTGGCCGGTTCGCACGGCATCTTCGGCGCGCTGCTGGACGTCTCGCTGAAGGTCGTGCCGCGCCCGATGGAAGAGGTGACGCTCGTCATGCCCGCCACCCAGGCCCAGGCGCTGGCCAGCTTCGCGCTGTGGCGCGGCAAGCCCTTGCCGATCTCGGCCACCAGTTGGACGGGGGGCGATGAGCATGCCGAGGGGGTGATGCACGTGCGCCTGTCGGGCGCGCCGCCGGCCATCGCCAGCGCGCGCCAGGTCATCGGCGGCGACCCCTTGGATCCCGATGCGGCGCAGGCCTGGTGGCTGGCGCTGCGCGAGCAGACTCACGCCTTCTTCGCGCCGGGTCAGCCCCTGTGGCGCCTGGCCTTGCCGCCCACGGCCGCCGCGCTGGCGATGGGCCCGACCCTGATCGAATGGGGCGGCGGGCAGCGCTGGCTATCCGGCCCGCGTGATGCCGCGCAACTGCGCGACACCGCGGCGCGGCTGGGCGGGCACGCCACCCTGTTCCGCGCGGGCCACAGCAAGCCGCCGGCCGACGGTGTGTTCCATCCGCTGGCGCCCGGCATCGCGTCAATCACGCGCCGCCTCAAGCAAGAGCTTGACCCGGCCGGCCTGTTCAACCCCGGCCGCCTGGTCCTGGAGCTATAGCGCATCATGCAAACCAACCTGGCATCCTGGGCACGCGATACCGACCTGGGCAAAGAGGCCGACGCCATCCTGCGGCGTTGCGTGCATTGCGGGTTTTGCACGGCCACCTGTCCGACGTATCAGGTATTGGGCGACGAGCTGGACAGTCCGCGCGGCCGCATCTACCTGATCAAGCAGGTGCTGGAGGGCGCCGAGCCCACGCAGTCCACGCAACAGCACCTGGACCGCTGCCTGACGTGCCGCAATTGCGAAACCACATGTCCGTCCGGCGTTGAATACGGCCATCTGATCGATATCGGGCGCAAGATCGTGGACGAGCGCGTTCCGCGTTCCTGGGCCGAAAAGGCCAAGCGCAATTTTCTGCGTCGCGCCATGCTGTCGCCGATGTTCGCACCGGCGATGCGGATGGGACAGGCCGTGCGCGGTTTCTTGCCTGAAGCGCTCAAGCGCAAGGTGCCGGAACGCCGCGACGCAGGCCCGTTGCCCGCCGTGGCCGGGCATGCGCGGCAAGTGCTGATGCTGGCCGGTTGCGTGCAGCCGGCCATGATGCCCACGATCGACGCGGCCACGATCCGCGTGCTAGATGCCGTGGGCATCGGTGCACGCATCGCGCCGGGCGCCGGGTGCTGCGGCGCAGTCAGCTTCCACCTGGACGCGCAGGACGCGGCGCTGGCGCAGATGCGTGCCAATGTCGACGCCTGGTGGCCGCTGGTCCAGGACGGGGGCGTCGAAGCCATCGTCATGAACGCGTCGGGCTGCGGTGCGATGGTGAAGGATTACGCGCACCACCTCAAACACGATCCCGCGTACGCCCAGAAGGCCGCGGATATCGTCGCGCTGGTGAAGGACGTGGCCGAGATCGTGGCGCCGCATGCCGAACAGCTGCGCGCACGGTTGCCGGCCGGCACGCGGGCCGCATTCCATCCGCCCTGCACCTTGCAGCACTGGCAGGGGCTGCGGCCGCTGTCGGAGCAACTGCTGGCAGACCTGGGGTTTGAACTGCTGCCGTTCGCCGACAAGCACTTGTGTTGCGGTTCGGCGGGGGCCTATTCGGTGCTGAACCCGGAGATCGCGCTGGAACTGCGCGACCGCAAGCTGGGCGCCATCGCGGCAGGCGGGCCGGACGTGATCCTGTCGGCCAACATCGGCTGCATCGGGCATCTGCAAAGCGGCACCGATACGCCCGTGCGGCATTGGGTGGAAGTCGTGGACGAACAGTTGCAGAAGGCGGTTGCCGCATAAGGGCAGGAGGTTCCCACGAACGCCCCGTTCGGGGCATTCGTGGGCAGGCGGCGGTTACTCCACCGCTTTCACCATGTCTTCCAGCACTTTTTTCGCGTCGCCGAACACCATCATCGTGCGATCCATGTAGAACAGCTCGTTGTCCAGGCCCGCATAGCCCGAGGCCATCGAGCGCTTGTTCACGATCACGGTGCGCGCCTTGTAGGCTTCCAGGATGGGCATGCCGGCGATCGGAGACTTCGGATCGTTCTTGGCGGCCGGGTTGACCACGTCGTTGGCGCCCAACACCAGCACCACGTCGGTCTGCGCGAACTCGCTGTTGATGTCTTCCATTTCGAAGACCTGGTCGTAGGGCACTTCGGCCTCGGCCAGCAGCACGTTCATGTGGCCGGGCATGCGTCCGGCGACCGGGTGGATGGCGTACTTGACCGTCACGCCGCGTTCGGTGAGCTTGGTTGCCAGTTCCTTCAGCGCATGCTGCGCGCGCGCCACCGCCAGGCCGTAGCCCGGCACGATGGTCACGCTTTCGGCGTTGGTCATCAGGAAGGCGGCGTCGTCCGCGCTGCCCGATTTGACGCTGCGCTGCTGGCCCGCGCCGGCATCCGCGCCGCCGCCCGCCTGGCCGCCGAAGCCGCCCAGGATCACGTTGAAGAACGACCGGTTCATCGCCTTGCACATGATGTAGGACAGGATTGCGCCAGACGACCCCACCAGCGAGCCGGCGATGATCAGCATCGGGTTGTTCAGCGAAAAGCCGATGCCGGCCGCCGCCCAGCCCGAGTAGCTGTTCAGCATGGACACCACCACCGGCATGTCCGCACCGCCGATCGGAATGATGATCAGCACGCCCAGCACGAAGGCCACCAGCGTCATGATGACGAAGGGCGTCCAGTCCTGCGTCAGCATGAACCACACGCCGCAGCCCAGCATCACGAGCGCCAGCGCCAGGTTCAGCATGTGCTGGCCCGGGAACACGACGGGCGCGCCCTGGAACAGCCGGAACTTGTACTTGCCCGACAGCTTGCCGAAGGCGATGACCGAACCCGAGAACGTGATGGCGCCCACGAACGTGCCGATGAACAGCTCGAAGCGGTTGCCGGTGGGGATCATCGACCCTGCCGCGACGATGCCGAAGGCATGCGGTTCGGCCACGACCGCGACGGCAATGGCGACGGCCGCCAGGCCGATCATGCTGTGCATGAAGGCAACCAGTTCCGGCATCTTCGTCATTTCGACGCGGCGCGCCATCAGCGTGCCGACGGTGCCGCCCACCAGCAGGCCCAGCAGGACCCAGCCCAGGCCGACCGTGGCGGTGCCTTCGCGGGCCAGGCCGACAATGAGCGCCGCGGTCGTCAGCACGGCGATTGCCATGCCGGCCATGCCGAAGGCGTTGCCCAGCCGCGAGGTGGTGGGATGCGACAGACCCTTGAGCGCCTGGATGAAGCAGACCGAGGCGATCAGGTACAGCAGGGTGACGAGGTTAAGCGAGATCATTTCGCTTCCTCCTTGCCCGGCTTGCGATCCTTTTTCTTGAACATCTCCAGCATGCGCCGGGTCACCAGGAAGCCGCCGAAGACGTTCACCGCGGCCAGCGCCACGGCGAACACGCCCATGCCGCGGGCCAGTCCGCCTTCGGTCAACGCGGCCGCCAGCATGGCGCCCACGATGATGATGGCCGAGATGGCGTTGGTGACTGCCATCAGCGGCGTGTGCAGGGCGGGGGTGACGTTCCACACGACGTGGTAGCCGACATAGATGGCCAGCACGAAGATGATGAGGTTCATCAGGGTGGGGTTGATCGCTTCCATGTTCAGGTCCTCCGCGTCACATTGCCGCCTTCGCACACCAGGCAGGCCGCCACGATTTCATCGTCGCGCTGGATTGCCAGCGCGCCGTCCGCATTGATGATGAGCTTCAGGAAGTCCAGGATGTTGCGCGCGTACAGCGCGGACGCATCGGTGGCCACCAGGCCGGGCAGGTTGGTCAGCCCGATGATCGTCACGCCGTGCTTCTCCACGACCTGGCCTTTCTCGGACAAGGGGCAGTTGCCGCCGCGTTCGACGGCCAGGTCGACCAGCACCGAGCCGGGCTTCATGGCCGCGACGGTTTCCGCGGACACCAGCGTTGGTGCGGGACGGCCCGGGATCAGGGCCGTGGTGATGACGAGGTCCGCCTGCTTGCAGCGTTCGGACACCAGCGCCGCCTGCCGCGCCATCCAGCTGGGCGGCATGGCGCGCGCGTAGCCGCCTGTGCCTTGGGCGATCTCGCGTTCCTCTTCGGTCTCGAAAGGCACGTCGATGAACTTGGCGCCCAGCGATTCCACCTGTTCGCGCGCGGCGGGACGCACGTCGGACGCTTCGACCACCGCGCCCAGGCGCTTGGCCGTGGCGATGGCCTGCAGACCGGCCACGCCGGTGCCTAGGACCACCGCGCGCGCGGCTTTCAGGGTGCCGGCGGCGGTCATCATCATCGGGATCAGCCGGCCGTAATGGTGCGCCGCCAGCAGCACGGCCTTGTAGCCGGCCAGGTTGGCTTGCGAGGACAGCACGTCCAGGCTTTGGGCGCGCGTGATGCGGGGGGCGGCCTCGAGCGCGAATCCGACCAGTCCTGCACCGGCCATCTGCTCCAGGCCTTCGGCATCAAACGGATCGAGCATGCCGACCACGACCGTGCCGGGCTTCATGTGCGGTAATTCCGCGGCGGAGGGCGCACGAACCTTCATGACCAGTTCGGCGCCCAGGGCATCCTGGGCGGAACCGAGCGTGGCGCCCGCGGCCTCGTAGGCGTCGTCCAGATAGCGGGCCGCAGTGCCTGCGCCACGCTCCACGACAACGGTGTGTTTGCCGCCTACGTACTTCTTGACGGTTTCCGGTGTTGCTGCGACACGGGTTTCCCCGTCTCGGGTTTCTTTTGGTATCCCGATGTGCATCGACGCCTCTCCTAGAAGGTTCGCCGTAGTATATGCCCCCACGCCGCTCTCGTTTCACTCGTTTGCTGCCCCCCGAGGGGGCTGGCCCGCCTTGGGGCGGCCCGGCGGCGGGCCGCCAATTCTGCTGCAGACTGGCAGGGGCGGACATTGCTTCTTTTGGCTTACGCAATCTTCCGCGCAAAAAAAAGCCCCATGGCGAACCATGGGGCTTCGGGTCTTTCAACCCACTTGCTCCGGCCAGTCTTACCACGCCGCTGGCCGGCTACTTGCGTGCAGGCGTCCGGCGTCAGGCCGTCTGCGCGCGAGTCCAGTTGATCAGCGCGGCGGTCAGGTCGCGCAGATCGGCCTTCAAGCGGCCGTAGTTTTCGGTCGGACGCAGCGTGACCTCATCCATATACAGCTTGCGGTTGATTTCGATCTGCAGGCTGTGGCGGCCTTCTTCGGGGCGGCCGAAGGCGCGCACCAGTTCCACGCCCTTGTAGGGATCGTTCACCGTGACGTTGTAGCCGCGCTCGCGCAGCCACGCCGCGATGAATTCGCGGAAGGCCGGGTCGCTGGTGCTGCCGTCGCGGTCGCCCAGCACGAAGTCGGGGTGGACCAGGCCGGGGCGGTCGGTGGCGAAGGCGCCGGCGACGCTGGGCATGGAGTGGCAGTTGATGTGCCAGACCTTGCCGAACTTCTGGTGGGCGGCGTCCAGGACCTTGCCCAGCGCGGCGTGGTAGGGCTTCCAGCAGGCGTCGATGCGGTGGCGGACTTCTTCGACCGTCAGCTTGCGGTTATAGAGCGGGGTGCCGTCGTCCAGCATGCGCCAGATCAGGCCCTTGCCCAGCTTGACCTTGGGCGAGGCGTTGATGGCGTCGGGCCAGGCCGCGTCCAGCAGCAGTTCATCGATCTCGTCGGGCGCGCGGTTGGCGTCGATGTAGGCGCGCGGAAAACCGGCGGCGATCATCGGCACGCCCATTTCCATGGCGTCGCCCCACAGGTCGTCAACCCAGGTGTCCTCGGCAGTGCGCAGTGCGCCAAAGTCCACCGCGGCCGCGAAATCGGGAGGGTAGGCGGTGCCACTGTGCGGGGAGTCCAGCACAAGCGGGGCCGAGGTTTCCGAATCCGGATATTGCTGCGGAAGGTCGAGCCGGTAAGACAGGGGTTGGGTAATTCGCATATTGGGGTCTTGCGTTCGTGAATCGGAGGCGCCCGCCCGCGCAAGCCTGCGCGGGCGGGGCCGAAGACCGCTTAGTCGATCTTCACGTTGGCTTCTTTGGCGATGCGCTTGTTCTTGGCGATTTCCGCTGCGATCTGCTTGCCAAAGTCGGCCGAGCTGTTGGCGGCCGGTTCGGCGCCCAGCGCTTCCAGGCGCGTCTTGACGTCAGCTTCTGCGCTGACCTTCTGCACCGCTGCGTTCAGCTTGGCCAGGATGGGTTCCGGCAGCTTGGCCGGGGCGACCAGGCCGAACCAGGACGCGTCGTTCACGGCCGGCAGGCCGACTTCGGCGAACGTGGGCACGTCGGGCAGGCTTGCGACCCGCTTGGGCGCGGCAACCGCCATGGCGATCAGGCGGCCGGATTGCACGTGCGGCAGGGTCGAGGGCAGGTTGTCATACATGACGTCGACCTGGCCGGCCAGCGCGTCGTTCAGCGCCGGGCCCACGCCACGGTAAGGCACGTGCATCAGGTCGGTGCCCGAGGCCATCTTGAACAGTTCGCCCATCATGTGCGAGACCGAACCGTTGCCGGCGGACGCGTACGTCAGCTTGCCCGGCTGGCTCTTGGCCAGCTTGATGAAGTCGGCCATGTTCTTGGCCTGGACCTTCGGGTTGATCGTCATGATGTTCGGCACGGCGGCCAGGTTCGAGATGGGGGTGAAGTCCTTCTCGCCATCAAACGGCAGGTTCGGGTAGATGGCCGGGTTGATGCCGTGCGTGCTGACGGTGGCGATGCCCAGGACATAGCCGTCCGGCGCGCTGCTGGCGACGAAGGCGCTGCCGATCGAGCCACCGGCGCCGCCGCGGTTTTCCACCACGACGGTCTGGCCCAGTTCCTTGCCCAGCTTGTCCGCGAACAGGCGGCCGACGATGTCGGTGGTGCCGCCGGGCGGGAAGGGGACGATCAGGCGGATGGGCTTGCTCGGATACGCGTCTTCCGCGTGTGCGATACCCGAGGTCAGCGGCATGGCCAGGGTCGCGGCGGCGACACACAGGCCCAGTACTACGTTACGGCGTTGCATGAATTCCCCTAATAAATGGAAAGCGGATGCGCAAAGGCAGACGCAAACGCAACGATTCTTTCCTGGCGAGGCGGTTTGCGCAAACGAAAGTTTCTCCGTAAGCTATGACTTTTTTTCATGCCTCTCTTGGGCCAGCATCGTTGGGACGTTACTTTTGTGTAACTTTCTTGTTGCTTTTCAATGGGCCGGAGGCAGCGGGGATCATCCCCCGGTCAAGCCCCGCTGGGGCAGGAGCCCCACGCTTCGTGGGGGCTACACATGCGACGTTTCTGTCCCTCATTAACGGATCTTCAGGCATTCGAGGTCGCGGCACGCCATAGCAGCTTCACGCGCGCGGCGCAGGAATTGTGCGTGACGCAGGGCGCCGTCAGTAAACAGGTGAAACATCTGGAAGAGTTCGTCGGCGTCGAACTATTCCTGCGGATCAGGCAAGGCCTGGTCCTGACCGAGGCCGGCCGCAGTTATCTGACCAAGATCCAGGCGGGCCTGGGCCAGATCGAGGCCGCCACGGTGGAGCTGATCGCGCACCAGGGGCAGGGCGGCACGCTCAACCTGACCTGTATGCCGACCTTCGGCGCGCGCTGGCTGATCCCGCGCCTGACGGCGTTCATGCGCCTGCGCCCGGACATCCACGTGGAGTTCCTGCCGCACCGTCAGGGCTATGACTTTTCAACGCCTGAACTGGATGCTGCCGTGCGCTTCGGCGAAGGCCTGTGGCCCGGCAGCGGCTCGGACTACATCGTCGGCCGCGAAATCGTGCCCGTCTGCAGCCCGCGCCTGATCCCGGGCGGCTGTCCGTCGCCCGAGGCCTTGCTGGCGTATCCGCTGCTGCACCACACGTCGGCGCTGGAAGGCTGGCGCGACTGGTTCGAGCAGGCCGGCTGCGACACGCGGCGCAGCCTGGAAGGGGCGCGCTTTGATCAATACGCGCTGCTGTCCCAGGCGGCGGCCGCCGGCTTCGGCGTGGCGCTGATCCCGCGTTGCCTGATCGAAGACGAATTGCGCGACGGCAAGCTGGCCGTTGCCATCCAGCTGCCCATCCGCGCGCGCATGGGCTATTACCTGTGCTATCCCGAGCAGAAGGCCAATCTGCCCACCTTGCAGGCTTTCCGGGCCTGGCTGATGGAAGTGTCGCGGGCGGCGGAGCCGCAACCGCGGGAAGACGCGCTGTCCGAACTAAAATGATCGCATCATGAGTCAAATATCTAGCAAGAAAGGCCGCGTTGTCGTCGGCATGTCGGGCGGGGTCGATTCGTCGGTCACGGCCTGGCTGTTGAAGCAGCAAGGCTATGACGTCGTCGGCCTGTTCATGAAGAACTGGGAAGACGACGACGATTCCGAATACTGTTCGACCCGCCAGGATCTGCTGGACGCGGCCAGCGTGGCCGACCTGGTGGGCGTGGACTTCGAGTTCGTCAACTTCGCCGCCGAATACAAGGACCGCGTGTTCGCGGAGTTCCTGCGCGAGTATTCTGCCGGCCGTACGCCCAATCCCGACGTCCTGTGCAATGCCGAGATCAAGTTCAAGGCCTTCCTGGACCACGCAATGGCGCTCGGCGCCGAACATATCGCCACCGGCCACTACGCGCGGGTGCGCGAGGTGCCGGCCGAGGGCGGCGGCACGCAGTTCCAGTTGCTCAAGGCGCTGGATGCGTCCAAGGACCAGAGCTACTTCCTGCACCGGCTGAACCAGGCGCAACTGTCGCGCACCCTGTTCCCGCTGGGCGAGATCCACAAGACCGAAGTGCGGCGTATCGCGCACGAGATCGGCCTGCACAACGCGGCCAAGAAGGATTCCACGGGGATCTGCTTCATCGGCGAACGGCCGTTCCGCGAATTCCTGAACCGCTACCTGCCGACCGAACCGGGGCCTATCCTGACGCCCGAAGGGCAGAAGGTCGGGCGCCACGAAGGCTTGTCCTTTTACACGCTGGGCCAGCGCAAGGGCCTGGGCGTGGGTGGCGTGAAGGGACGCCAGCGCGAAGACGGCACGGCCGAAGCCTGGTACGTGGCGCGCAAGGACCTCGAACGCAACATCCTGTACGTGGTGCAGGGGCACGACCATCCCTGGCTGCTGTCTGGCCAGTTGCAGGCGCAGGACGCCAGCTGGGTGGCGGGGCATCCGCCGGCCATCGCCGGTTACGGCGCCAAGACGCGCTATCGCCAGGCCGATGCGGCCTGCCGTTTGGACCAGGCCGAAGGCGCCACCTTCGCGCTAGATTTCGCCGAGCCGCAATGGGCTGTCACGCCCGGCCAGTCGGCCGTGCTTTACGATGGCGAGGTTTGCCTGGGCGGCGGGATCATCCTGTAATGCACGCGGGTCCGTCCTGATCGGACCCTGACAAGGCCCCGCAGGCGCGATGCCGGCGGGGCCTTCGCTCATGACAAGCAAGAAACCGAACAATAAAAGAGGAGACGGTTGTGGATGTGACGATGTTGATTTGCCTGCTGGTGCTGGGGGCGGTGGTGGGTTTTGCGGCGGGTCTGCTGGGCATTGGCGGCGGGATGGTGCTGGTGCCTTTCCTGACGATGCTGTTCGCGTGGCAAGGCATGCCGCCTGAACTGGTCGTGCACGCGGCGATCGCGACGTCCATGACGTCCATTCTCTTTACCTCGGTATCCAGCGTCAGGGCGCATCAACAGAAGGGCACGATCAAGTGGCCGATCGTGTGGGCAATGGCGCCAGGCATCATCGTGGGCGGGCTGCTGTCGGGCGGGGCGGTCTTCGCCGCGCTCAGCACGCTGTGGCTGTCGCTGTTCTTCGCGCTGTTCGTGGGCTATTCCGGCTGGAGCATGCTGCGCAACAAGAAGCCCAAGCCGGCGCGCCAGATGCCTGGCGTGGTCGGCACCAGCGCGGCGGGCGCCGGTATCGGCTTCCTGTCGGGGCTGGTCGGCGCGGGCGGCGGGTTCCTGTCCGTGCCTTTCATGGTCTGGTGCAACGTGGCCTTGCACAACGCAGTGTCCACGTCGGCCGCGCTGGGTTTTCCCATCGCGCTGGCCAACAGCGTGGGTTATGTGGTGTCGGGCCTGAACGAAGGGACCTCGCGTCCGGGCATGCTGGGCTACATCTATTGGCCGGCCCTGGTGGCGCTGGTGTGCACCAGCGTGCTGACGGCGCCGCTGGGCGCGCGCATGGCGCACCGCCTGCCGGTGCAGACCTTGAAGCGGGTGTTTGCCTGCCTGCTGTTCGCGCTGGCCGCCTACATGCTGTTCAAGGCCTGGCAGACCTTCGCGGCGCAATAGGTCGGAATTTCGGGGCGCAGAAATGCAAACCGGCCGCATTGCGCGGCCGGTAGTCAGGTGCCCGTGCGGAGTGGGCTGTCCGGGACCGCCCTCAGGCGGTCTTGGGGATGGTGTCGATGAACGATTGCCGCTGCGACAGCTTGTCGTACAGGCGGGCAAGGTTCGAATGGTTGACGCGCCAGTCGAGTGAGGCGAAGCGCAGGTCCAGGTAGCCCAGCGCGCAGCCCACGGCGATGTCCGCCAGGCTGTAGTTGATGCCCATACAGTGGGCGTTGTCGCCCAGGCTCTTGTTCATGGCATCCAGGCTGGCGTGGATCTTGCTGTACTGGCGCTCGATCCATTCGGGGCTGCGTTGCGCCTCGGGACGCTGGTTTTCCTTCACGATGGCCACGCAAGCGTCCAGGAGGCCATCGGCGATGGCTTCCCAGCATTTCACGGCGGCACGGTCGCGGCCCGGCTGCGGAATCAGGCGGGCGACGGGGGACAGGGTGTCCACGTATTCGACGATGACGCGCGAATCGAACAGCGCGCCGCCGTCTTCCATGACGAGGCAGGGCACTTTGCCCAGGGGGTTGTACGTTTGGATCTGCGTGTCGGCGGACCAGACGTTTTCGAGTTCAAGCCGGTAGTCCAGCTTTTTCTCGGCCATGACGATACGCACCTTGCGTACGTATGGACTGGTAAGCGAGCCGATCAGTTTCATGGAGTCACAAGCGGAGTCGAAAAGCGGCCGAAGTATAGCAGGCCGGCTGAACGTCGAACCGTCCGCTGGCCGGAATCTTCGCCAGTTTGCCACAATGTTGCATTCCCCCGGATGATAAAATCGTCGGGTTTTCCCATCCGTAGCCATTTCTTCTTCAGACCATGCAAATCGCCGATCAATTGAGCCAACTTAATGCCCTTTCGCCATTGGATGGCCGTTACGCTTCCCGGGGCGACGCGCTGCGCGGTCTGCTGTCCGAGGCCGGCTTCATGGCGCACCGCGTCGAAGTCGAGGTGGCGTGGCTGGTCGCCCTGTCCGACGCCGGCCTGCCCGAACTGCCCGCTTTCTCTGCGGCCGGCCGTCAGCGCCTGCAGCAGCTGGTGCAGGATTTCTCGGAATCCGACGCCGCCCGCATCAAGGACATCGAGCGCGTCACCAACCATGACGTGAAGGCCGTCGAGTACTGGCTGAAGGAAAAAGTGGCCGATGACGCCGAGCTGGCCCGTGCCGCCGAGTTCATCCACTTTGCCTGCACGTCCGAAGACATCAACAACACCTCGCACGCGCTGATGCTGTCGCGTGCGCGTGACCAGGTCGTGGTGCCGCGCCTGCGCGAGCTGGCCGCCAAGTTGAACGACATGGCCGTGGCCCAGGCCGACCAGCCGATGCTGTCGCGCACCCACGGCCAGCCGGCCAGCCCGACGACGCTCGGCAAGGAATTCGCCAACGTGGCGGCGCGCCTGAATCGCGCCATCGCCGCCATCGAAGCGGTCGAGCCCCTGGCCAAGCTCAACGGCGCCACCGGCAACTACAACGCCCACCTGTCGGCCTATCCGGAAATCGACTGGCCCGCGTTCAGCCAGCGCGTCCTGGCCGGCCTGGGCCTGACCCAGAACCGCCACACCATCCAGATCGAACCGCATGACTGGATGTCGGCCCTGTTCGACGCCATCACGCGCGCCAACATCATCGTGCTGGACCTGGACCGCGACGTCTGGGGCTACGTGGCGCTGGGCTATTTCAAGCAGCGCCTGAAGGACGGCGAGGTCGGTTCGTCGACCATGCCGCACAAGGTCAACCCGATCGACTTCGAAAACTCCGAAGGCAACCTGGGCCTGGCCAACGCCGTGCTGCGCCATCTGGCCGATAAGCTGCCGATCTCCCGTTGGCAGCGCGACCTGACCGACTCCACCGTCCTGCGCAACCTGGGCGTGGGCCTGGGCTATTGCCTGGTGGCGTGGGACGCGTGCATGCGCGGCCTGGGCAAGCTGGAAGTCAACACGGCCGCCATCGATGCGGACATCGACGCGTGCTGGGAAGTGCTGGCCGAGCCGGTGCAGACCGTCATGCGCCGCTATGGCCTGCCGCAGCCGTACGAACAGCTCAAGGCCTTGACGCGGGGCAAGGGCATTACCGAGGAAGCTCTGCGAGAATTCATCCAGGGCCTGGCGCTGCCGGACGAGCCGAAGGCCCGTTTGCTGGCGATGACCCCGCGTTCGTACATCGGACTGGCTGCAGAGCTGGCCCGGGCGGTATAGTCGCCATGCCGCGCGCGCAAGGCGCGCGGCATTGTTGTTGTCCTTACGGGAGATTGCAATGAAGAAGTTGTCCACGCTTGTCGCGTTGGCCTGTATGACGGTGGGGCCGTTGTTGGCGACCAGCGCCTCGGCGCAGTTCGCCAAGCCGGAAGACGCGGTCAAGTACCGCCAGTCGGCATTGACGCTGATGGCTTCGCACTTCGGCCGCATGACGCCGGTGGTCAAGGGGCAGGCGCCCTATGACGCCGCGCAGATCAAAGCCAACGTTGAAGTGCTGAAGACGTTGGCCGCATTGCCGTGGGCGGCTTTCGGTCCGGGTACGGAAGGCGGCGACGCCCGCCCCGAGATCTGGAGCGACGCGGCCGGCTTCAAGCAGAAGCAGCAAGCATTCCAGGACAATATCGTGAAGCTGTCGGCCGCGGCCGACGCGGGCGATCTGGACAAGCTGCGCGCGGCCTTCGGCGACGTGGGTGCAAGCTGCAAAGCCTGCCACGACGCCTACCGCAAGAAGAAGTAAGCCGCGCGCGGGCAGCCTTCGGGTGGCCTGTCAGTGCTGAACGAAAAAAGCCCCTCGATTTTTCGAGGGGCTTTTTGTTGTGAGTTCGCAGGCGGTTCAGGAAAAGGACATGTCCGCGACCACTTCCAGCGACCGTATCCACAGCACCAGGCCCGTCACGCAGGCGCCCAGCAGCAGCGCGCGCACCCAGACTGCGATGCCGTCCTGGGCGGGCGGCGTGCCGGCCGGCAAGTCCTTGGCATCGACGTCGCCGGTGATGATGGCGCGCACCAGGCGCTTGCGGCGCACCACGGCATACCAGGCGACGGCCAGCAGGTGCAGCGCGATCAGGCCGATGATGACCCACTCGTTGAGCTTGTGCCAGGACGTCAGCAGCCCCGAGGTGGCTTCGCTGACGTGTCCGAACAGCGGCCCTTGCGTCATGATGTCGTCGGTGGTGAACAGGCCGCTTGCGGCCTGGAAGCCGATGACCAGCAGCAGGGCCAGCACTGATAGCGCACCCAGCGGGTTATGGCCGGCCGGCGCGGCGGCGCCCTTCAGGTACCGGGCCACCGCGGCGGGGCCGCGCACGAACTGGCTGAAACGGGCGTAGCGCGGGCCGACAATGCCCCAAAGCAAGCGGAAGATGATCAGGCCCAGCGCCGTACAGCCAAAGCGCACGTGCCAGTCCATGTACAGGCCGCCCAGCTTTACGCTGACGAACGCGCCGACGATGCAGGCGACGAGCGCCCAGTGAAAGAGACGGGTGGGAAGGTCCCAGATGCGGATCGCGAGTCGATTGTTCTGCATGGTTGAGCTGCCTGGACGGATTGCCTGCGAATTTATCACGGGCAAAATGCAATCGCCGCGCATGAAGCGCGGCGATTTTGGCATGGATCAATGCGTGGTGCGGCGCACGGGTTCGATGCGGTGCACGTGCTCGTGGCGGAAGCGGATGCGCTGGCCAGGCACCTTCTGCGTGGACGAGCCGCAAGGCACGACTTCAGTGGTGTAGGTCGTCGTGCCGTCGATCGGCGCGTTGAAAATGACCGTCGCACGGATGGCGGGGCCGTTGGTCGGCTGCAGGTAGACGATGTCGCCGATATGGATCGGGGTGTTGTCCAGCGTCGTATGGGCCGGGCGTCGGATCAGGTCCGAGGTAGTGAAACGAGTATTCATGGTGTTTGTTCTCTTAGGTTCTAGTTATTAGAAAGCTGCGTGGTGTGCATGCCGCGCAAGATGTGGACGTAACAAAAGCGCCTCGCATCTGGTCGTTCGCCATGTCCGGCCGGGTTGATTCGGACAGGCATGCATGACACTAACGCATAAGTGTTGCCGTCCCTTTGCGCATTCTCATATTTTTGCGTGCGCGGGTAACGGTTCAATGCCGCTGTTTGATGCCGACCGTCAGTCCAAGACGGCATCGGTTCGGGCCAGGTGGCGGGCATGTTCGGTGCATGCGCTCTTTAGGCCTGAGGGGCCGCACAGAGTGGGTTGGCTCTGGCGGTTGCTGTGCGGCTGTCGTCGTTGGGTCGACTAGGGCCGCAGCGTAATCCTGTTGCTTCTGGCCAAGCCGGACTGGCGGTTTGGCGAAGGTGCTGTGGGCGGCTTCGAGGCTGCTTGCGTCGGATCCCGCCGTTCAGGTTCAGTGCCTGGGCGTTGATCGATTCAGCACGCTGGCCAGCATGGCCGTCGCTGCATTCGGAGCTGCTTTGATTGTGGAAGTTGCGCGGGGTAGTGCGCGACTTTCGTGTCGGAACCGGGATTTGCGTTTTGGCGTTGTGGGTTTTCGCAAATCGGATCGGAATCCGAGTGGCTCATCGGCAGTCAATGACGTTCAGTCATTGGCGGTGAATCAAGCCGGGTAGTTCTTGTGTGTCGTGTTTCTTGAGTGTTTCTACTGGGTTCGTGTAGAAAGACCTCAACCATCGATATTATCGCAGACCGATGGGTTTTGCAAGTCTTTTTTGAAAGGGGGCGCATAGCCCCCATGGCCGTCAGTGCGCGGCGGGGCGAGCCTGGCGCTGGGCCTCGATGATCAGGCCTTCCAGACGCGGCGACATCCGCAGTGCCACCTGCGCGCCCATCGTGCCGTCCGGCTGGCGCTCGGTTTCCAGTGCCAGGCCGATGCGTTCGTCGTTGAACGCGTCAGGGGCCGCCTCGATCTCGACATAACGGGCAAGCAGCGCGTCGACGGCCTTCTGGGCGTCCGCCAGGGCTTCGTCCGACAATTGGCCATGCCCCAGGTACTGATTCACGACGCGCGCCAAGTCGTCCATGAAGAAGAGCAGGGCGGCTGCGCCGCGGCAATCGGGCTGGGTGAACCCCCAGGAGGCGGAAGTAGCGTTTTGGGTCATCGTTGAAGCAAAGCCAGTGTTGCAGGCGGCCGATAGCACGGCCGGATCGGGCATTTTAAGGGATCGGGCAAGGAGAGGCGGCCGTGCGTCTGCATGGTGCATACTTCCACCCCTCATGATCCGATCCGCCCGACCCTCCGACCTGGCCTGCCTGGCCGATATCGAGCGCTCCGCCGCCGAGCGCTTCCGCGGCACCGCTCTGGCCTGGGCCGCCGATGGCGACACGCTGCCGTCAGAAGAATTGGCCGCGGCCCAGGCCGCCGGCCTGCTGTGGGTTGCGCAGCCCGATGATGAGGTGCGCGGATTCGCATTGGCGCGGCCGATGGGCGGCGACTTGTTCCTGGCCGAGATGTCGGTGGCCTTGCCTTGGCAGGGGCATGGCCTGGGCCGGGCGCTGTTGCAGGCGGTACTGGCGCATGCCCGGGCGACGGGTCTCTACGGGTCGGTGGTGCTGACCACGGACCGGGAGCTGGCCTGGAATGCGCCGTTCTACCGGCGGCAGGGGTTTGCCGAGCTTTCGGCGCCGCTTGCGCCGCTGTTGCAGGCCCGGCTGCAAGCGGAGTCGGACGCGGGCTTCGATGCTGCGCGGCGATGCGCGATGGCTTACCCGTTGAACGCATGATGGCTCGGACAGATCCCGACCCGGCGCGTCCTGTGTCAACTCGCTTCGATCGCAACAAAATCCGCCCACCCATGGCTGCCGTAGAGCGCTTCGGGATAATCTGCCCACGGGTGTTGGCCGTCGCCGCGGGGCGGCTGCGGCCCCCGGGGCGTCAATCCCACCAACTCAACCCCCCCCTCATGCAAGGAGGACACGCATGTCACCATGGCGAGCCTGCCTGACGGGCCTGGCAATGGCTTCAATGCTGTTCATGACGGCCTGCGTCAATAAAGAGCCCCAGGAGCGGGTCGCGTTCATCCAGTTGCTGCAAGCACGGGTAAGCAGCGACGCGTTGTTGCCCATCGGTGCGCTGACCAAAGCGGAGAAGGACGCGATAGGCGACTACGCCGACGCGTATGAGGTCATTACCGATTTCCAGAAGGCGATGGCCGAGGCCGCCGCTCCGTTGCGAGAAGTGTTGGCGGTGGAGACGATCCGGTCGGTGGGCGACATCGTCGAGCGCAAGGCCGGCTTCGAGGCCGCCCGCAAGACCCTGGCCGATAGCGCGGGCAAGCTGCAGGATGCCCGCGCAAAGGCTGATCGCGCGCGCGCCGCGATGACGCTGCCGCCCGATTTGGCGCCCGTCTATGGCGGCGCGTATGACGAAGCCGTGACCGCGCCCGCCGCAGATCTGATGCAAGCCGCCACCCGGATGGACTCCGTGGCGCGCAACGCCGTGGGCGTGGCGGATTTCGTGGCCGCCCATGCCGCGGACATTCAGTTGGTGGATGGTCAGGCCCGCGTAGCCACGCTGACGCTCCAGCAGGAACTGAACCTGCGCCTGCAGGGGCTGAACGCGCAGTCTGACGGTTTGGCGCAAGCGCGTGAAACCGTCTTGCTCGCCGTGGCGCTGGGGGCCTGAACCCGCCGCAAGGCGGACGCTTTGTACAATGCGGGTCTCGCGGCGTTCGCCGTGCCTGGAACGGAATATGAGCCAATCATCCAGCTTGCACTACAGAACCTTTCTGCTCCTGCTCGTGGTGGTCACCATCGCGTTCGGCTGGCTACTGTGGCCTTTCTACGGCGCCGTTTTCTGGGGCGCCATCCTTGCCATCATCTTTGCGCCCCTTCAGCGCCGGCTGGTTGCGCGTATCGGCGGGCGCCGCAATCTTGGCGCATTGATCACCTTGCTGCTGGTCCTGCTGCTGGTCATCCTGCCGCTGGTCGCGATCAGCGGTTCGCTGGTGAGCGAAGGCGCGAACCTGTACCAGAGCATCAAGTCGGGCGAGTTGAACTTCGGCGCCTATTTCCAGCAGGCGATGGCTGCGTTGCCGCCGTCGGTGCATGACCTGCTGGCGCGCTTCGATCTGGCCGACATTCCCAGCCTGCAGGAAAAACTCAGCGCAGGCGCGATGCAGGCCAGCCAATTCCTGGCGACCCAGGCGCTGAACATCGGGCAGGACACGTTCCAGTTCGTGATCAGTTTCGGCATCATGCTGTATCTGCTGTTTTTCCTGTTGCGCGACGGTCCGCAGCTGACGGCGCGCCTGAAGCGCGCCATGCCGCTGAGCGACGCGCACAAGCAGCACCTGTTCCGCAAGTTCACCACCGTCGTGCGCGCCACCGTCAAAGGCAACATCGCAGTGGCCGCGGCGCAGGGCGCGCTGGGCGGGATCATCTTCTGGATCCTGTCGATCCAGGGCGCGCTGCTGTGGGGCGTGATCATGGGCTTCCTGTCGCTCTTGCCCGCGATCGGCGCGGGCCTGATCTGGGCGCCTGTCGCGATTTACTTCCTGTTGACGGGCGCTATGGTCAAGGGCGCGGTGCTGATCGCGTTCGGCGTGCTGGTCATCGGCATGGTGGACAACGTGCTGCGTCCGATTCTGGTGGGCAAGGACACCAAGATGCCGGACTACGTGGTGTTGATCTCCACGCTGGGCGGCATGGCTTTGTTCGGCCTGAACGGCTTTGTGATCGGCCCGTTGATCGCCGCGTTGTTCATGGCCTGCTGGGATCTGTTCTCGCCGGCTTCGGAAGAGTTGCTGGGCAAGGCGGAAACGGCGCCGCCGCCCGCAGAGTAAGACACGTGGCGTGGCGCCTGCGGTGGCGGCGAGTCATCCGCAGGCACCGCGCCGGGTGTATGGTGTAGCAGCGTCGGCCTTATCCGGCCGGCCTTTCGTGTCGACGTCGCCACTCAGGAGCGTGTTGCATATGGAATGGAAACTGCATCGATCGGGCTGGATCGAAGAGCGCAATTTCGATATCGAATTCGCCGAAACCCCCGAAGGCTTTCACACCCGCGTCCGCATCTTCGGATTCCCGGTGCTTGAAGACACCAAGCACGTCTACCCCAACGAGGCCTTGGCGGAGAAGGGGGCGCTGACCTTGCTGAAAAGCCAGTTCACGGGCACCCCCGACCTGGAAGAGCAGTAGCTCAGCGCAGCCGCAGCAGGTTGTCGCCGATCATCAGGTCGCGGTCCGGCCGCGGCTGGGTACGCACCAGCCCTTGTTCCAGCGCCTGGCCGATGTCTTGCACGCCGGTCGCGTCATCCATGGCTTGCTCAAAGCTCTCTGCCCGCAGCCAGCCCAATTGGTGCCAGGATTGCGGCGCATCCGACACGTAGGCGATGAACTGTTCCCCGGTGCCGGGCTCGGCGTCGCGTGGCGGGATGTACAGGATGATCTCGTCCACGCCGTCGCCCGTCAGGTCGGCGAAGATCAGCCGGCAAGGCTGCGTTGCCGCCGTGTTCTGCGTGTCCGGGGGCGAGCACAGTTTCGCCCGGCCGGGTGAGTCGTCGCGCAGTGCGTTCCACCATGCGTCGGGTATCGCGCGGCCTGCCGGCGTGGTGGCGAACGCCGGTACGGGGGCCGGCGCGGGATCGGCCGCCGGTGGCTGGCCGTTAGCCCGTTTCACGTCGTCCCAGCTGTAGTAGCTGCCTTTCAGGGCCTGCGCGGCCGCCAGCGCAATCTGCGGGTCCCGCGCATTGGCTGCGCCGTCGGCCAACTGCTGCAAGGCATCGCGGCCCCAATGGCCGTAGTCCTTGCCCATCGCGTGAAAACTGAACCGCTCCGGATCCAGGCGTCCGTCGACGATCCGCCGCAGCTGGCTTTCCGCGGTCAGGCGCAGGGGATTGGCGAGCGGCGTGTTGATGGCCAGCAGCAGCCCCAGGGTGGCGAAGGCCGCGATCAGGTTGGTGGTGCCCAGGACGGCGTAGTAGCGCGTGGGCCGCAGCGCTGCCCAGGTGTAGCCCGCGCCATACAGGACCAGCATCGCGCCGCCGGCGAGTCCCCACACGCGCAGGACGGTCCAGCCGTATTGCTCCACGCGGACGACGGCGCCGTAGAGGGCTACCGCGGCCAGCGGCAGCAGGCACACCATCGCCGCACGTAGCAGCCCCCGCAGGCGCGGCCCAAAGGGTGCGGCCTCGGGGCTGTCCTGCCAGGCGGCGTTGATGAGCTTGATCCAGGCCAGCGAAAACGCGATCAGCGCGCCGGCGGAAAGCTGGACGGCCTCCAGGCCCAGCGCCATCCGGGCAGCCAGCGCCAGCGTGAACGCCAGCCCCACGACGGTGACCAGCGGCAGCAGCCACGCATTCAGCGTCAGCCAGGAACGTTGCAGCGTTTCGGTCAACGACGGGCGGCGGCGTACGCCCACCAGGCAGGCGGCCAGGATCATCGGCCAGGCGGCGAGCCGGAAGTGGGCATCGTCCACGATGGCGCGGACGGCCTGGATGCCGATCATGGTGAACATGGCGCCCGCCGCGGTCAGCAGCAGGCATACCGCCATGGCCAGGCAAGCGGCCAGCGTCAGATGCACCGCCATGCGCCAGGCGGCGCGGAAGACGGCGGGGTAGTTCCAGTGCGGCTTGCCGGCGTCCAGCGCCTGGATCAGCGGCAGCAGGATAAAGCCCGCGAGGCCGGTCAGCAGCAGCGCCAGCGCCAGGTCATTACCCTGTGGCCATCCACCCAGGTCGTGAGGCAGTGAACCGTTCGCGGACGTCAGGCCGTAGGCCGTCAGGGTGGGCAGGATCACCCCGTATGCGGCCAGCGCCGCCAGCCAGCGCCGGCCGCTGCGCATCCCGGCCAGCAAGGCGCCCGCCAGCGGTGCCAGGGCGATCCATTGCAGCAGAAAGGCCAGGGCAAACGGGTGGTTCCAGGGCCAGGCGCGCAGCGTCATGAGTTGGTGCAGGACCAGGCCGGACAGGGCGGCGATGGCGCCGTAGATCAGCACGGTCTTGTCGGATGCGGCAAGCTTGCCGGAGGCGGATGATTCAGGGGACATATTGGTCATGGCGGCGATAGTAGCAACCTGTCGCCAATGGAGATGACCAAGCGTATCCGTCTGTCAGGAAGTCGTCGCATCGCCGAAAATTTCGGAGTAAATTGGGGACGCGGAGCGAGGCGCCATCAGGTGAACCTCGCTCCGGAATACAAAGCGGGAGGCGCATGCGACCAAGGGGGATAGGCGATGGCTGATGGCGAAAGCCTGGCTGGCGCGAAGGGGCGCCCGCTGCACCGGTATTCCATGCGGACTGGTCTGCTGGCACTCGTTTTCACCTGTATTTCCCCGGCGCTGGTGGTGGCGTCGGTGGCTGTGTACGAAAGCTATGTCATTCAGAAAGAGCGCATCTTTCGCGACACCATCTTCCTGGCCCGCAACCTCACCGCCATTCTCGACCGCGAGTTGACCGGCGTCGAAGCCGGCGTGCAAATGCTGGCGACTTCGCCCGATCTGATTGGCGGGGACCTCGCAAGCTTCCATCAGCGTGCACGGGAATCGGTACGGTTCCAGATCGTGGACAGCTACGTCCTGACCGACCGCGACGGCAGGCAGATCCTCAACACGCTGGTGCCGTATGGCACCCCTTTGCCCATGAGTGGCGCACCGCAGGACTTGAGCCGAGTGTTCGAGACGCGCGCGCCGGTACTCAGCCGCCTGTTCACGGGTGGAGTCAGCAAACAGCCGACGATTGCGCTGGGCGTACCGGTGGTGCGCGGCGATGCGGTCGTCTACAGCCTGAATGTGGGCTTGTCGCCCAGCCGCATCGGCAACGCATTGGGCCGCCGGGCGCTTCCGGACGGGTGGGTGGCGGCGGTGCTGGACAGCTCCGGGACCATCGTCGCCCGCACGCGAGACGCCGCGCGGTTCGTCGGGCAGAAAGCGGTTCCCACCTTGGCCCAGGCCGTGCAGCAGGAAAGTGAGGGGGCGCTTGAGACCACCACCAAGGAAGGGACCCCGGTCTACACCGCGTTCAGCCGGTCGGCGCTTTCGGGGTGGACCGTCGCGGCCGGCGCGCCCATGACCCTGTTGACGACGGATCTATACCGCTCGATTGCGTGGCTGGCCCTGGGCACGTTGTTCGCGTTCGGCTTGGGGCTGTGGTTGGCCTTGCGCCTGGCAAACCGTCTGACTTCTGCGGTGCAGGGGCTGGTCGGCCCGGCGCTGGCGTTGGGCGAAGGCCGCACGGTCGAGTTGCCGACCACCCCGGTGAAAGAGGCTCAGGAGGTCGGCACGGCGCTATTGCAGGCCTCGCGCATGTTGGCGCATGCGCAGCATCTGGCGCACTACGATCCGCTGACGGGGTTGTGCAACCGGGTGCTGTTCGGTGAATTGATCCTGCGTGAATTGGCGGTGGCGCAGCGCAGCGGCGAATCCTTCGCGATCCTTGCGATCGACCTGGACGGTTTCAAGGCCGTCAACGACCTGCACGGCCACGCCGCTGGCGATACGGTGTTGAAGGAAGCCGCGGACCGCATGGCGCGCGCGATTCGGGTGTCCGACGTGGCGGCCCGCCTGGGTGGCGACGAATTCGCGGTTCTGCTGATGGGCGTCGCGCAGGAAAACGCCCAGATCGTCGCCGAGGCACTGGTCGAGGGCTTGTCGCTGCCCTATCCGGGTATCCGAGTCGCGGTATCGGCCAGCGTGGGCATCGCCGTCTACCCGCATTCCGGCATCACGATGCTGCAATTGCTGGAGCGTGCCGATGTGGCGCTGTACAAGGCCAAGGGGCAGGGCAAGCGGCGGGTTGCGTCGGATCTGTGATGCCGGGTGCCTCCCCATCATCCGGGGGGAGAGGCTTGCTGCGGCGCCAAGGCGGTCAGCACTTCACCTGATTTCAGGCGATACCGCTTGTCGCCCAGGGCGATGACGCGTTCGCCTTCCGATGTCCTGAGGATATAGCGCGTGGCCGGCGGCGGCGGGTCCACGGTCCCCGGATCGTCCGCCTGTAAGAAAACCTCTATCCGATAAAGCCTGCCCGACTCCGTGCTGGCGAGTACATCGCTCAATCTGCGTATGGAAATGGCCATGCGGATGCTTCTCCCTCTTCATCGTTGTTGCAGTGGGTATAGCGCTTATCGGCATGGGTTTGCCCATGCCGGCAGGTCACGACTTTAACGCCTGGTATTCGTTACACTGCCCGCCTGGCGCCGCGCCTGGCCCGCAGGCAACGCGGCGTGCAGCAATGAGCTAGCGGAACGGTAATGCAAATTTCTCCTGGCCGGAATACGGCCACCTTCCTAGGTTTGCTGGCGATCGTGCTGTGGGGCACGGTCGTCGGCCTTATTCGAAGCGTCAGCGAAAGCTTCGGCGCCATCGGGGGCGCCGCACTCATCTACACCGTGGGGTCGGCTTTTCTGGTGTGCTTGCTGGGCTTTCCGACGTTACGCAGTTTTCCCCGGCGCTATCTCATCGTCGGCAGTCTGCTGTTCGTTGCCTACGAGATCTGCCTGTCGTTGTCCTTGGGTTTCGCGCTTGACCGCGGGCAGGCCATCGAGCTTGGCATCGTCAACTATCTCTGGCCTTGCTTGACGGTGGTGCTGGCGATGGTCATCAACGGCCAGCGGGCCAACGCATGGGTGGTGCCCGGGATCGTGCTGTCGGTATGCGGCATCGTCTGGGTCGTAGGCGGATCGGGCGGACTGTCGTGGGAACGCACCTTGGCCAATGTATCGAGCAACCCCCTCAGTTATGGATTGGCATTCAGTGGCGCCATTATCTGGGCCGTCTACTGCAACGTGACGACGCGCTTTGCCGATGGCAAGAATGGCGTCGCGCTGTTCTTCATGCTGACTGCGGCGGCGTTGTGGATCAAGTATGGATTCAGCGCCGAGCCGGCGCTGGCGTTTACCGGACCTGCCACGCTCGAGCTGTGCGTGACCGGCGGCGCGATGGCGGCCGGTTATGCGCTGTGGAACGTGGGAATACTCAAGGGCAACTTGACCTTGCTGGCCACGGCGTCCTACTTCACACCCGTGCTTTCCACCTTCTTCGCAGCCGTATGGCTGTCGACCCGCCTTACTCCGCCGTTCTGGCAAGGCGTGGCGATGGTCACCGCCGGTTCGTTGTTGTGCTGGGCGGCGACGCGTGGCAAGCCCGCCCGGGGCGGATAGCCCTGGCAGGTTGCCGAGAGGAAGGAAGCGTCAGTCGATCAGCATGGTCTGGGCGACCGCGTAGCCCAGCGGGATCAACAAGAGCGAAGCAAAGGTAGAACTGACAATCGCCGCCGAAATCTTCAGCCAGGGCTCGGGCCCCGCGCTTTGAATCGTTTGAATCACCAACGCGACGATACCCATAACCATAAAACAGCTGATAACCACTGCTACGTAAGTCATGTTGTCTCCGTCCTCGCCTGATTAAAGGGATGCGGCGCCGCTTGTGCGGTCTCTGTATTTGTACTGATTGTGCGCCTGTATTCGCGGCGTGGACCCTAGGGTTTTCCTGGCGGAAACCGTGTGGTGTGGCGTTTTTGCCTCGGGGTCTGCAGCATGGATTCATGTGCTTGCGCAGCATTTCGAACGGCGTTCGGCGCAGTGCGGTGGCTGGGCGGGTTTGCGCTACGATGGGGGCATCCCATCACTGAAAAGGCTGCCAGATGCCGCACAGATTGCGCCCCGGCACGCGTGCCACGCTACAGGTCAGGCAATTGATGCCCGGCGAGTTCGCGTGGATCATCACCTTGCTCGATCCCGAATCCGGTAATGTGCACAGCACCAATTATTCGGAACGGCGCTATGCAAGCCAGGACGAAGCCTCTGCCGCCGGCAAGGCGGCCGTGATGGCATTTCTGGGCAGCGATGGCATAAATGGCCTGGATCTGCAAAGGGACGACAAGGCCAAGCCTTGATGCCGTCTTGCTCGGCACCACCGGAAAGCCCTCGAAAGAGGGCTTTTTTGATCAGCGGGTCCGGGAACGCTAATTGCTGTAAAGCGGGCGGCGCGTTTGACGCCGGAGGAGCTACACCATGACCCCATCCCCGCATCGAGAACCCGGCCTGCCCGACGACCTGCCGCCGGACGATCCCTCGCTACCCGGCAACCTGCCGCCTGACGATCCGTTGCCGGATCCGAATCAGCCGCCCGATGATCCGCCGGCTCACGATCCCACCCCCCCCGCTCCAGACCCGCGCCTGCCGGGTGCAATTGACCTGGCCTGAGCGCCGGCGTCGCAATGCAATGACAACCATGAGGAGTCCGTTATGCGTTCCATCTTGCTGTGGCTGATAGGCGTGCCTATTCCCATCATCATCCTGCTGGCGCTTTTCTGGCACTGACGTGCCATCCGTTTCCCGTGCCGCAGCCGGCCCGATCAGGGCCCGCTTGCGTCGCGACAAAACAATCAACAAGGAATCACCATGGAAAACGCATCTTCATTGAGCCAGCCCTACGGCGGCGGCGTGCCTCCGCACGAATCGGCCGTCTCGGCGGTGTCCTGGGCCGCAGTGATCGCGGGCGCGGTGATCGCCGCCGCGCTGTCGCTGGCGCTGTTCGCCGGCGGCACCGGCCTGGGCTTTCTGTCCGTGTCGCCGTGGGCGGATGAGGGCATGTCGGCCCCCGCGGTCGGCATCAGCATCATTGCGTGGATGCTGTTCACGCAGATCGTGGCCTACGGCATCGGTGGGTATGTGGCCGGCCGCCTGCGCACGAAGTGGGTGGATGTGCATTCGGACGAGGTCTATTTCCGCGATACGGCGCATGGCTTCCTGGTATGGGCGCTGAGTGCAGTGGTCAGCGCCGCGCTGCTGGGTTCGGCGATCGCTACCGTAGCCTCCGGTGCCGCCAAGACGGGTGCGACCGTGGCGGCAGGGGCGGGCGCAGCAGTCACGGCGACCGCGGCGGCCGGCGCAAGCGGTGGCGGCATGGACCGTGCGACCGACTACTTCACGGACACGCTGCTGCGTTCTGATCGCCCCGATGCGGGCGGCGACCGCAATACCGCGAGGGCCGAAGTGGGCCGCATCGTGGCAATGAGCCTGGCGCGTGGCGATATCGCTCCCGAAGACCGTGACTATGTGGTGAAGGTGGTGGCCGCACAAACCGGCGTCGAACCCGCCGTGGCGCAGCGCCGTGTCGAGCAGGCGATCGCCAATGCCAAGAAGGCGGCGGAAGACGCCAAGCAAAAGGCCAAGGAAGCCGCCGACAAGGCGCGCAAGGCTGCAGCCGCATTTGCGCTGTGGGGCTTTGCCTCCATGTTGATCGGCGCCTTTGTGGCGAGTCTGGCGGCAACCTGGGGCGGCAAGCGCCGCGACGCATTGCGTCGCATTTGATGCTCGCGCTGCGTTGCGTGCGATGTTGCGTGCGATGTTGCGTGCGATGTTGCGTGTGATGTCTGCTGTCATCGGCCACTGTGGTTTGCAGTGGTCGATGACGATCGGCCGAGGTTGAACCGATCACAGTCGCCGCAAAGCAAAAGGCCCTCACCGAAGTGAGGGCCTTTTTGAATTCTTGGTGGCGCATCCCTGATTCGAACAGGGGACCTGCGGATTATGATTCCGTCGCTCTAACCGGCTGAGCTAATGCGCCATCTGGGTCTTGCTTTACTCTTGCTTTCCCGTCAATCAGTGCTTGTTTTGTAGCGCTGAGCAACGAAGAACGAAATTCTAGCACGAAACTTTTTTGCCATGCAAGCGGGGGGAAGGCAAAAATTTAAAGGGGTGTTTCAGGCGTCCCGGGCAAGCCGGATGCCCGAGAATTGCCAGCGCGCTTCAGGCGGGAAAAAATTGCGGTAGCTGGCGCGGATGTGATCGCGCGGCGTGGCGCAGGAGCCGCCACGCAACACGTATTGGTTGCACATGAATTTGCCGTTGTATTCGCCGACTGCGCCCGCGTCGGGTTTGTAGCCGGGATAGCCGTCATAGGCGCTGGCCGTCCATTCCCAGGCGTCGCCGAACAACTGCACGGGGCCACCCAAGCCGTTGCGGGCCGGCGCGGGGCGCGGGTCCAGATGGCCGTTTTCCAGCATGTTCGCGCGGCCGGGGAACGCGGGGTCGGCCTGTTGCCGGGCGGCGTGTTCCCATTCCGCCTCGCGCGGCAGGCGCACGCGGGCCCAGCGCGCATACGCGTCAGCCTCGAAGTAGCTTACGTGGGTGATGGGCGCCTGCAATTCCAGGTCCTGCATGCCACGCAGCGTGAACACGCGCCACTCGTCGCGCTGGCCCTCCCAGTACAGCGGGGCGCGCCAGCCTTCCGCGCAGACACGGTCCCAGCCGGCCGACAGCCACAGCTCGGGGCGCTTGTAGCCGCCGTCGCGGATGAAGGCCAGGAATTCGTGCTGCGTGACGAGGCGGTCTGCCAGATGGAAGGGGGCAAGCAGCACCTCGTGAGCGGGGCCCTCGTTGTCGAAGCCGAAACCGCGGCCATCGTGGCCGATACGGCTGATGCCGCCGCCGTAGCGCGTCCAGCCCGCCGGGGTACCGGGGGGAAGGGCGGGCGATCCGGTGGCCACATACGCCGGTTTCAGCGGGTTGGCCGACAGCATGTGCTTCACGTCGGTCAGGATCAGTTCCTGATGCTGCTGCTCGTGGTTCAGGCCCAATTCCAGCAGCGCGTCGAAGTCCGGGTCATTGCCGCCCAGTCGCGAGATCAAATCGTGCATGGCGCGGTCCACGTGCTGGCGATACTGCAGCACGTCGCCCAGCGAGGGGCGCGAGAGCAGGCCGCGTTGCGGACGCGGATGCTTGGCGCCGATCGCGTTGTAGTAGGAATTGAACAGCATCCGGTACTGCGGGTGGAACATCGTGTACGGCGGATGGAATTGCGTCAGCAGGAAGGTCTCGAAGAACCAGGTGGTGTGCGCAAGATGCCATTTGACGGGGCTGCAATCAGGCATCGATTGCACCTGGCAGTCTTCGGGGCTGAGCGGCGCGGCAAGCGCCGTGCTGGTGGTTCGCACCGCGTCGAAGCGGTCGTGCTGGCCGGCCTGTCCGCTGGCATACGGTCCGGTGGCGGGGTGAGTCAGCAGGCAGGCAGGTTCCATGGCGATCCTCCAGTGGGCGTTGATGGGGTGTCCGCGTCAGGCGCGGGCGCTGAAAACCGAAAACCAGCCGCGCGAATCCGACCAGTGGCCAACGTCGCGATACCCGGCGCTTTGCAGCAGGTCGGAAAAGGCCTGCGGGGTGAACTTGTAGGAATTCTCGGTGTGGATGCGTTCGCCGGCGCTGAAGTCCCGTGTGCCGCCGGGCCAGGCCACGCGCAGCGCGCGTTGGGCTTCCAGATGCATTTCGATGCGCGAGCGCGCGGCGTTGAACAACGCGACGTGGCGCCAGTCGTCGACGTTGAAGTCGGCGTCCAGCACCTGGTTCACATGGCGCAGCAGGTTCAGGTTGAAGGCGGCAGTCAGGTGCAGCGCGTCGTCGTAAGCGGGTTCCAGCACCTGCCTGGGCTTGACGCGGTCCACGCCCACCAGCAGGCCGCCGCCATCGCATTGCGCGCGGATGCGCTGCAGCATGGCGTGCGCGTCGTCGGGGCTGAGGTTGCCGATGCTGGATCCCGGGTAGAAGAACAGCCGTTGTTCCGCGGGAATCTCGGCGGGCAAGGCCAGCGCTTGCGAAAAGTCTTGCCCGATGGCGGTCACGCGCAGGTCGGGATAAGAGAGCCGCAGGCGCCGCACGGCGGTCTCTAGATAGTCGGCGGAGATATCGATGGGCACGTAGTGGCGCGGACGCAGGCTGGCGAACAGCCGCTCCGCTTTGACGCAATCGCCTGCGCCCAGATCGATCATGGACTGCACCGGGCCGATATGGCGCGCGATGTCCTGGCCGTGTCGCTCGAAGATCTCGGCTTCGCAGCGGGTGGGGTAGTACTCGGGCAACTGGGTGATGGCGGTGAACAGCGATGAACCCAGCGCGTCGTACAGGAATTTGGGATCGATGTGGGCGGGGTGATCCAGCAAGCCGTCGCGCAGTTCGACCTGCTCGGCGCTCAAAGCCTGGGAAGGGCGCGCCTGATATTCCTGCGCGGTGTGGGCCAGCACTGCTGAAGGGGAAACCATGCGTTCACTTCCTTTTTTGAGGTGGGGTAAGCGCATTGCAAAGGGCTATTGTCGCGGCGGGTGGGGTTCCGCTGTCAAGCGCTAAGCCGCTGAATGCAATGGACTTTTACGAAATCGGGTCCGTCGGGGCGCAAGGACGGCGCGGCAGGCCCAGGCAATCGCCCAGCAAGTTTCGCTCCGCTGAAATATCGGATTACGGCTGGTTGCCAAAGCTCGGGCGGCGGTGCCGAATGATCGGCACAATGGGGACATGGTCAACCGGATGACCCCGTGGACGCGCAATCGCGTCGGAACCGCGGCACAACGGCAGGCCCAATACCTTCACAAGGAGCGACTATGAATCGAAAGCACCAACGCGCCGAGATGGCTTTGCATCGCGACCGGGTCAACGACAGCTTCCATGAGCTGCTTGCCGGCACGGAAGACCTCTTGCGTTCGACGGCTTCCTATACCGGCTCCGAAATCGAATCGGCCCGCGCTCGCCTGAAGCAGCAGTTGGCCGACGCCCGCGACCAGGCGGGTGACTGGGAAGGCGCCGCGCGCGAACGCGCCCGCCGCGCCACGGCGTACGCCGACGAGTACGTGCATGAACATGCCTGGAAGTCCGTCGGCGTGGCCGCCTTGGTCGGCGCGCTGCTGGGCTGCCTGGTGGCAAGCGGCAGGCGCTAAGCCGGTCTCGCCATGAGGCCGCCAGTGCTGCCTCCGCCGCCGGCCGCGCGCCGGCGCGGAGGGCGCTCGAGGATAGCCTCATGGCTGCCCGGAGCGCGCCGCTGGGCAGAAACGCTGTTCGTGGCATGCGCTGTCGCCATGCTGGCTGCTTGTGCCAGTGTGCCCAGCGCGCAGGAGCGGGATGCGCGCAAGGCGCAAGCCGGCCTGTCTGCCGAGGCGGCCCGCGACAGCTACCGTCGCGGGCAAGGCATTGCGGCGGATCCAAAAACTCCCAAAGATGATTTCCTGGCGCGCCATCTGGCCGTCGAACAGGCCGTCAGCGGCACGCCGCTGTCGGCGGGCAACCGTGTCCGGCTCCTGGCCGACGGCCCCAGCACCTACCAGGCCATGCTGCAGTCCATCGGGCAGGCACGCCGGTACGTGCACATGGAAACTTATATCTTCGACGACGACGCGGAAGGCGCGCGCTTTGCCGAGGCCTTGATCGCGGCGCGCAACCGCGGGGCCGCTGTGGCCTTGATGGTGGACGCGGTGGGCACGCTCAAGACCCCGGATGCGCTGTTCCAGCGCCTGCGGGACGCGGGCGTGCAGGTGGCGGTGTTCAATCCCGTCAATCCGGCCAGTGCGCGGGCAGGCTGGTCGCCGAACCAGCGCAACCACCGCAAGGTGCTGGTGGTGGACGGCAAGGTCGGCTATCTGGGCGGCATCAACGTCAGCAGCGTGTACGAGTCTTCGCCCGGGGGCGGGTCAGGATCGGGCGCGGGGTCCAGTCCAGGGCGCGGCGCGGACAAGGGCGACGGCAAGGGCGGAGGCGATGCGAAAACGGCGCCGTGGCGCGATACCCACCTGCGTATCGAAGGGCCCGCGGTCGCGCAACTTGAGCAGGTCATCCAGGCCGGCTGGGCATCGCAGTCCGACGAGCCGCTTGCCGCGGGCGGCGCACCGATCGCGTCGGCCGTGGGCGACACACGCGTGCGCATCCTGGCCAATCAGCCCGATCGCAGCGATGGCTATACGGTCTACCTGACGCTGATGTCCGCGTTTGAAAGCGCGCAGAAGTCCATCCACATCACGATGGCGTATTTCGTGCCCGATCCGGCATTTATCGACGTGCTGTCTGGCGCCGCGCGCCGCGGTGTGGATGTGGTGCTGGTGTTGCCGGGCTTTTCCGATTCGTCGCTGGTGTTCAACGCGGGGCGTTCGCACTACACGGAATTGCTGAAAGCGGGCGTGAAGCTCTACGAGCGGCGCGATGCCTTACTGCACGCCAAGACGGCGGTCGTGGACGGCGTGTGGTCCACCGTGGGCTCCAGCAATATGGACTGGCGCAGTTTTGCGCTGAATTACGAAATCAATGCGGTGGTGCTGGGCCCCGAGTTTGCAGGCGAAATGGAGGCCCTGTTCCAGCGCGATGTGGCCGACTCGGTGCAGATCACGCCCGAAGATTGGCGCAATCGTGGCGCCGACGATCGCTTCATGGAGTTCTTTTCGCGGATGTTCGAACGCTGGCTGTAGCGTCCGGACATCCGCTTTCGCTTGTGGCTAGACGTGCTGTTCGGCCAGCGCTGTGGTGATGTCGCGCGTCGGTTGGAACGACTGCGCCTGCGCCATCGCCCAGCCCACGCGGAACACCTGGTGGCGGAATTCGCCGCGCAGCAGTTCGCCGGGCGCCAATTCCGGGAACAGCGCCGACAGCAGCCGGATTTCACTGGAAGAGATGCGGCGCGCGATGTGGTGCGGACGCAGCTGATTGGGGTGTGTCAGGCCCGCGGCGGCCAGCAGTTCCGCCAGGGCGTGCAGCGTGTTGCTGTGGAAGTAAGCCACGCGCTGCGCCTTGTCGGGCACGACGAGTGCGCGTTGGCGCATGGGGTCCTGAGTGGTGACGCCCGTGGGGCATTTGCCGGTATGGCACGCCTGCGCCTGGATGCAGCCGATGGCAAACATGAAGCCGCGCGCGGCGTTGCACCAGTCGGCGCCCATTGCCATGACGCGCGCCATGTCGAACGCGGTGATGATCTTGCCTGACGCGCCCAGCTTGATGCGGTCGCGCAGGTTCACGCCGATCAGCGTGTTGTGCACCAGGCGCAGCGCTTCGCGCAGCGGCGTGCCGACGTGGTCAACGAACTCCACGGGCGCGGCACCAGTGCCGCCTTCCGCGCCATCCACCACGATGAAGTCCGGCGTGATGCCGGTCTCCAGCATGGCCTTGACGATGGCGAACCATTCCCACGGGTGGCCTACGCAGAACTTGAAGCCCACCGGCTTGCCGCCGGACAACTCGCGCAAGCGTGCAACGAATTTCATCAGCCCGATGGGCGTGTCGAAGGCCGAATGGCTGGCCGGCGAATTGCAATCCTGCCAGGCGGCCACGCCGCGCGCTTCCGCGATTTCGGGGGTGACCTTGCCCGCGGGCAGGATGCCGCCGTGCCCCGGCTTGGCGCCTTGGGACAGCTTGATTTCTATCATCTTCACCTGCGGCGTACAGGCGTTCTTGACGAAGGCTTCCTCCGAGAACGCGCCGTGCTCGTCGCGGCAACCGAAGTAGCCCGAACCGATGTTCCATACCAGGCTGCCGCCGGGCTGGCGGTGGTAACGGCTGATGCCGCCTTCGCCCGTGTCGTGCGCGAAATTGCCCTGGCGTGCGCCTTCATTCAGCGCCAGGATGGCGTTGGCCGACAGCGCGCCGAAGCTCATGGCCGACACGTTGAACGCCGACATCGAGTAGGGCTGCTTGCAGTCGGGCCCCCCCACGGTGACGCGGAAGTCCGTGTCGTTGATGTGCGAGGGCGACATGGAATGGTTGATCCATTCGTAGCGGTCGCCGTAGACGTCTTCTTGCGTGCCGAAGGGGCGTTTGTCGATTTCGCGCTTGGCGCGCTGGTACACGATGGAGCGCTGCGCGCGCGAGAACGGCGCGGCCTGCGTGTCGTCTTCCAGGAAGTACTGGCGGATCTCGGGGCGGATGAATTCGAACAGGAAACGCAGGTTGCCCAGGACCGGGTAGTTGCGCCGGATGGCATGGCGGGTCTGGATCAGGTCATAGACGCCAAGCGCGCCCAGCATCGCCAGCGGAACGGCGGCCCACAGCCACCAGAGCGAACTCGTGAACGCCAGCACGGCGGTGACGGCTGCGCCCGCCAGGGTCAAGATAAAGGCCGTGTAGCGGCCGACGATCCAGCTCATAGTCCTCTCCGTATTGCGGAATGCAGCAACCATACACCAGCTGAACCACCGAAAAAAAAGAAAGCCCCCTGAAATAGGGGGCTGTTCTGGAACACTGTTTTCCGGCAGGGGGATATCAGCAGCTGGAGGGCGGCGGTGTCTTTTCCACCGCCAGTCCGAAGGCGGGGCGCAGGCGCACACCCAACGCGCTGCCGGCGAATGCGGCCGGCAGCCACAGCCAGGCGTGCAGGCTGCCCGAAAGAATGCCGCTGAAGTAGGCGCCGATGTTGCAGCCGAAGGCCAGACGGGCGCCGTAACCCAGCAGCAGGCCGCCGATGACCGCGCCGGCCAGCGAACGGGCCGGCACCTTCCAGACGGGGGCGAACTTGCCGGCGGCGCTGGCGGCGGCCAGCGCGCCCAGCATCAGGCCGATGTCCATGACGGTCGTGACGTCCTGGCGCAGGGGCGCCGCCAACGCGGGCTGTTTGCTCCAGTAGGTCCAGGTCGCCACGTCGCCGGCAACGGCGTTCCAGGCCTTGGCGCCCCACAGCGCAAACGCCGAGGTGATGCCCCAGGGGCGGCCAGCCAACGCCAGCGTCGCGAAGTTCAACACCACCAGCGCCACGCCACCCCAGATCAGCGGCCAGGGGCCTTGCAGCAGCGAGACCGGCCGCGCGGTACGCGACGCGAACGAGATCACGTGGCCGTGGCGGCGCTTCTCAAGCGCGGTGGCGCCCCAGGCGATCAGCGCGAACACCGCCAGGTTGGCGATGAGCGCGGGCGCCAGGCCCCAGGTCTTGATGAGCGAGGTAGGCGCCAGCGCCGGCAGCGTGGACCACCAGCCGAAATTGGCGGTGGCGATCACCGACCCTACGATGAAGAACAGCAGCGTGACCAGCATGCGGGTGTTGCCGCCGCCGACTGCGAATAGCGTGCCCGACGCGCAGCCGCCGCCCAGTTGCATGCCGATGCCGAACAGGAACGCGCCCAGTACGACCGACACCCCCGGCGGCGAAACCAGCCCCGTGACGGGCTGGCCGAAGAGCGAACCCGAGGCGAGGAAGGGGAAGAACAGCAGCACCCCGACGCCCAGCATGAACATCTGTGCGCGCAGGCCGGCGCCGCGGCGGTCGGACACGAAGACGCGCCAGGCTTGCGTAAAGCCGAACGAGGCGTGATAGAGCGTGACGCCTAGCAGCGCGCCAACCACCCACAGCGCGCCTTGGCGCCAACTGACGGTCTGGTTCAAATACAGCGCGCCGGCCAGCACCAGCAGCAGCGCAATCCAGAGCGGCGCGCGGTTGATCTGGATGGGCGGCAGGGCCGAGGGCAAGGGCAGGGTAGAGGCGTTGGAGCTCATGGGGTGTCCCGGTGGGATCTGGATCGTCAATGCAAACGGGCGCGTAAAGGGCGCCCGTCGGAATGTCGAAAGTGTAAGGCCGCGCCTTAACGCCTTCAAACTATTGATTACTGCTTCAATAATAACTAATAGTTATATAGAAGATGCCGCCCTGCGAGGGCCGATGAAGAGCGATCAGGAAATGGGGTGCGCGTTGATCCAGGCGACCAGCAGGCTGACGGTCAACACTGACGCCACGGTCGAGACGAGGATGGCGCGCGACGTTACCCGTGCGTCGCGGCCATACATCTTGGCCAGCATGAAGGGACCCGTGCCGATCGGCAGCGCGCTCATCAGCACGGCGGTCCAGGCCCAGAGCGGGGGCATGGAAAAAACGTAGAAGGCCAGCACCGCCGTGACGGCGGGTTGCAGCAGCAGCTTGCCCGTCACCAGACGCAGGACGCCGGGGCCCGCGGTAGCGGTTTCCGTCTGCGCCAGGAACAGGCCGATCGTGACCAGCGCGCATGGGCTGGCCGATGCGCCCAGCAGCGACACGTAGCGGTCGACGCCTTCCGGCAGCGCCACGCCGGTCGATGCCCAAGCCAGGCCCAGCACTGGCGCGGCCAGCAGCGGGTTGCGCATCAGTGCGCGCCCGACCTTGACGAGCGTGGCGGCCACGTTGGGCGTCTGCTGGCGGTCGAACTCGATCATCGCGATGGCGAAGCCGAACAGGACGCTGGCGGTCAGAAGCGTGGTGAAGGCGGCGGGCGCCAGGCTTTCGGCACCAAACAGCGCCAGGCACAGGGGGATCCCCATATAGCCGGCATTGGCGTAGGACGCTGCCAGGCCTTCGATGCTGCGGTCGGTCAGCGCGCGCCGGCCGCCGCGTCCCGGCAGGAATGACACCAGGAACGTGACCGCGATGCCGCCTGCGAACGCGCCGACAAAACCCCAGTGCGCCATGTGCGCAAGATCCACCTGCGTCATCGCGCGAAACAGCAGCGCGGGCAAGGATAGGTAGACCACGTAGCGGTTCAGCGCGTCGGTTGCGCCGGGGCCCAGCAATTGGAGCCGGGCGGCCAGCCAGCCAGTCAGGATCAGCGCAAAGACGGGCAGGGCGGCGGTAACGACGGCATTCATGGTCGACGGTGTGGCGGGCCAGGGGCGCGGGAAGGCGCCTATTCTACTTGCGGCGCCCGCGCGCTGCGGGTGACCAGCAAGATGCCGACGGCTGCCAGCGCCATGCCAGGCCAAGCCAGCAGCGGAATGGGCTCACCCAGCGCCATCAGCGCGAAGACCGCCGTGCAGGGCGGCACCAGGAAGAACAGCGCCGACACGCGCGAGGCCTCGCCGTGCCGGATCATCGTCAGCAGCAAGGTGATGGCAACCAGCGAATTGCCCACGACCAGATAGGCCAGCGACGCCAGCAACGGGCCGGTCCATTCGATGCGCATCGGTTCCAGCCAGAAGGCCAGCGGCGCCGATACGGCCAGTCCGACGGCGTACTGCACCAGGTTGGACGTGACGGGGTGCGTCTGCGCGCCATAGCGCTTTTCATAGAGGGTGCCGCCCGTGATGCAAAGCAGCGCGCCCACGGCGAACAGCAGTCCCAGCGGCGCCAGCACGTCGATGGACGCCTTGGCGACGATGACGAGCGCGGCGCCCGCGACCCCCAGGCCCAGGCCGGCCCAACGCCGGGCATCCACGCGTTCATGCGCGATCAGGGGCGCCAACAGCCCGATCAGGATCGGCTGCAGCGAGGCGATCAGCGCCATGCCGCCCGCCGACATGCCCAGCTTCAGCGAGAGATAGGTGCAACAGAAGTAGCCGGCCTGCAATAGCAGCCCGACCATCGCCAGATGGCCCCAGGCGCTGGCGCCCGGCGGCAGCGGCGGACGCAGGACCAGCATGAAAGGCAGCAGGATGAGGACGACGCAGGCGTATCGCACGGCCAGGAACGTCATCGGGTCTGCATAGGCCAGCCCGATCTTGAGCACGACGAAGCCGCTGGACCACAACACCAGGAAAAGCGCGGGGGCGGCTTTCAGCCAAGCCGGTGGGGCGGAGGGCGTCATGTCGTGCCTAGGCAACGTGGGCAAGCCGCGATCGTACCCCTTTTCGCCTGGATGTCATCCCTGCGAGAATGCGGCGTAGGATATTTATTATTGACAAGCTGCACGCGAGGGAATGGAGATGTCGACCAACAAGCAATCATCGGTGCGTATCGCGTTGGGTACGTGGGACCGGCTGCGCGAAGATGCCTACTCGGTTCGCTACGAGGTGTTCGTCGTCGAACAGCGAGTGCCCCCTGAGGTCGAGCTGGATGACGACGATGCGGTGTCGGTGCATGCCGTGGCCTATGGGCCTGACGGCACACCGATGGGCACGGGCCGATTGCTGCCCGACGGCCATATCGGCCGCATGGCCGTGCATAAGAAGGCGCGCGGCATGGGGGTGGGCGGCCAACTGCTGGATGCGCTGATCGGGCAAGGCCACGGCGACGGCCACCGCATGTTGGTGCTGCACGCGCAGACCCATGCCGCGGGGTTCTACGAGGCGCACGGCTTTACCGTGGAAGGCGAGGAATTCGTCGAAGCCGGGATTCCGCACGTGGTGATGACCCGCGTGCTGAAGTAGGGTGCCCATGGCCCCGGTGCGGCCGGGGCTGAAAAGACCGGGACGGAAAAGAAAAAACCCCGGTCGTTTTCACGAACGGGGTTCTTCTTGGCGCATCACGACAGGTACCTCGTGATGTAATAATTGGTGCCCAGGAGAGGACTCGAACCTCCACACCTTGCGGCACACGGACCTGAACCGTGCGCGTCTACCAATTCCGCCACCTGGGCGCTGGTGCTTCACTTGTTGCGTCGCTTTCGCTTCGTTTCTTGTTCAGCAGCAGAGGAACGAGATTATGCATACTTTTTTTAAGGTGTGCAAGTAATGGCGACCATTTTTCATCTTTTTTGCATTTTTTCGAGCGGCGGGCTTTCGCTATAGTGTCGCCCCATGTCCCGTACCCTTTGCACGCGTTGCCTGCGTCCCGAATCGCACTGCCTGTGCGCGCTCATTCCTTCCTTGTCATGCCGCACGCGCGTCGTGGTCTTGCAGCATCCCAGCGAAGCGCGCCATGCGCTGAACACGGCCAGGTTGGCCGTCCTGGGGTTGGCGGGCGCGCGGCGCGTCGTGGGCGAATATTTCTCGCCGGCCGATTGGGCGGAGCCCGGTTACGCGCCCCGTCTGCTGTTTCCCGGTCCAGCGGCCGACATTTTGCATCCCGGATATGGGCAGGACCAGGACCTGCCGATCCAATTGATCGTGCCGGACGGCACCTGGGGGCACGCGCGCAAGCTGCTGCACATCAATCCTGAGTTGGCGGCGCTGCCGCGCGTGATGCTGCCGGCGGGGCTGACGACGCGTTATCGCGTGCGCCATGCGGACATCCCGGGCGCCTTGTCCACGATCGAAGCCGTGACGCATGCCTTGAATGCGCTGGAGGCGCCGATGAACGCCGATGCGTTATTGCGGCCTTTCGAAGCCTTGATCGATGGCCAGATCGAGGGCATGGGCGAAGACCTGTATGCGCGCCATCATCTGCAGCGCAAGGTGCCGTGGCGCTGATGCCAGCGGTGGGGCGCGCCTGGCCTGGAAAATAATGGCAGGGCGCTCAACGATGAACGCGGGAGGAAGATGCGTTTAAAGGGCGGGGGATAAAGATCGGGGCAAGAATACGTGCGGAAAAAGCAAAAGCCCCGAACATCTTTCGATTTTCGGGGCTTTCAGCCTTGCTATCAAAACCAGCATGCTGCTGATTCGACCTATATGCGGGTGGTGCCCAGGAGAGGACTCGAACCTCCACACCTTGCGGCACACGGACCTGAACCGTGCGCGTCTACCAATTCCGCCACCTGGGCACTG